>CABZJF010000013.1:0-43981 GCA_902525915.1 Paracoccaceae bacterium
TTCCTAAAATATATTGAGTTTGCTAAGATAAATAAAAACCCCCTTCAGTGGTGGGGGTTTGAGTGAAATAATTTAAAGCATTCCTTCACGTTGTGCTTTTTTACGCGCCAGCTTTCGAGCTCTTCTTATCGCTTCAGCCTTTTCACGGGCTTTTTTCTCCGAGGGCTTTTCAAAATGTTGTTTTAACTTCATTTCCCGAAATACACCTTCTCGCTGTAATTTCTTCTTCAAAGCACGAAGAGCCTGGTCTACGTTGTTATCTCTTACACTTACCTGCATGTGGTAGTCACCACCTTTCCAATTTTGAGTTGCGCTTTATCGCAGGAAGTGGTTGGTTACCAAGAAATTGAAATTTTGTCCATAGTATAAAATTGAGAACAAAAGATAGTTATGACAGAACAGAAAGAAACATTAGAAAAGCTTTTATCTGCTGCAAAACTTCATGTTCCCTTTGATGGTTGGGGAGATGTTACTTTCAATGCAAGTTGTGAAGATGCAGGTTTGGATCCTCAAATTGCTCGTCTTTATTGTCCACGTGGTGGACTGGACCTTGCTATTTATTACCACCGGTTATGTGATCAAGAGCTATTTGACGAAAACAGGTCGCGACAGTGGGATGATGCAAGGCTGCGAGATAAAGTAGGTAGTTTAATAAAAAATCGACTTGAACTTGTTGATGAAAAAGAACTTGTCCGACGTGCCACCACTTTGTTTGCGTTTCCTCCCAACAATATTACTGGCTTAAAATTAATTTGGGAAACGGCAGACATCATATGGAAGCTAGCAGATGATACTTCTAATGACATTAACTGGTACACCAAAAGAACCACACTCTCCGCTGTGTATGGCGCAGTAGTATTATTTTGGCTTGGTGACAATTCTTCTGAAAGTGAGAAAACCTGGGAATTTTTAGATAGACGTTTGGCAGATGTAATGAGGTTCGAGAAATTAAAGAGTACTCTCAAAGCCAATCCAACGCTTAAGCCATTTAGTGATTTTATTATTAAAACAGCTTCTAATATCAAGGCTCCTGTCGAGTCCAAAACACCTAAGCCAGGTAATTTTCACTAAGCTTATGCAATAAATGATAATTTGTCAGGGTATCAATGAAAGTAATTGAAATAACGAAGCCGGGTGGTCCAGAGGTATTAAAATTATCATCAAGAACTTGTCCAGAACCTTCAACTGGGCAAGTTTTAATTAAGGTTTGCTATGCAGGTGTAAACAGACCAGATGCGTTACAGCGGGCGGGTCTCTACAAGCCTCCGATCGATGCTTCAGATTTACCTGGGCTAGAGGCGGCTGGCGAAATTGTTAAGATAGGTAATGCTGTTAGCGGCCTCAGTATTGGTGACCCAGTTTGTGCCCTACTTCCCGGCGGTGGATATGCTGAATATGTCACAACACAAGCAACTCATTGTTTACCAATTCCAGATGGCTTTTCATTGAAACAAGCTGCTTGTCTTCCTGAGACTTTTTTTACGGTTTGGTCAAACGTATTTCTACGTGGAAAATTGAAAGCAGGAGAGCGTTTCTTAGTTCACGGAGGGTCGTCAGGTATTGGTACTACCGCAATACAACTTGCAAATAAGATGGGTTCTAGGGTTTTTACTACTGCTGGAAGTGATAAGAAACTAGCAGCCTGTTTAAGATTAGGTGCTGAAGTTGGGATAAATTATAATGAAAAAGATTTTGTTGAGGAAATTAAAAAAATAGGTGGAGTGGATGTAATCTTAGATATGGTAGGCGGTGAATATATTGCTAAAAATTTGAAGTGCCTGAACGAGGATGGAAGATTAGTTCAAATAGCATTTCTCCAGGGGGCTAAAGCAGAAGTAAATTTTGCCCAGTTAATGATGCGTAGACTTACATTTACTGGAAGCACTCTCAGACCGCAGTCCAATCTCCAAAAAGCGCAGATTGCAAGTGAATTAAAAGAGAAGGTTTGGCCATTACTGCGCAAAGGAAATATTGAGCCGGAGATAGATAGTGAGTTTTCTCTGAAGGAAGCAACAGAAGCGCATCGACGAATGGAGAGTTCGGCACACATTGGAAAGATAGTGCTCAAAGTTGGAGAATAGAAACTTTTTGGTTAAGTGTAATTGACACTTAAAACTTCATAGGATTTCTCACCACCCGGTGTTCTAACTTCTACGCTATCGCCCGCATCTTTACCTATCAATGCCCTCGCTATTGGTGATTTTACATTTAACAGACCTTTTTCAATGTTTGCTTCATGCTCGCCAACAATTTGCCAAGTTTTTTCTTCATCCGTATCTTCATCAACAACAGTAACGGTTGCTCCAAATTTTATTGATCCTGATAAAGATTGTGGGTCAATCACGTCCACAAGAGATAAGATAGCTTCGAGTTCTTTAATTCGCCCTTCAATAAAGCTCTGTTTTTCTCTTGCTGAATGATATTCTGCATTTTCAGATAAATCACCGTGTTCCCTTGCTTCCGCAATGGCTCTAATGATGGCAGGACGTTCCTCGGATTTTAAAAGTTTAAGCTCAGCCTCTAGGGCTGAATGTCCCTTAGGTGTAATGGGTATTTTTTCCATTCACATTTTCTTTCATAATCATTAGTTTTCATACATGTTACTTTACTAAACCATGTTTGCTCAATGCATAATGTGTGAATTCTTCTTCAAATGGTGTAACTGGGCAAGAAATTTCATGTTATTAACCAAATTAATAATAATTTCCTTATATTTTGAGATACAATGCCGCAAAAGCTATTTTTAAATATAACAACAATTGACGCCCAATAAATAAGCACCATAAATAATGGTAGGAAGTTTAATCTAAAGTGGAGACCTATAAGTGGCGGCCATAGAACGTGAAATGATGGAATGTGATGTTGTTATCGTTGGAGCAGGGCCAGCGGGCCTTTCTGCCGCAATTAGGTTAAAGCATCTGAATGAAAATTTAAATGTGATTGTCCTCGAAAAGGGTTCGGAAGTAGGTGCCCATATATTATCAGGGGCAGTCCTTGATCCATCTGGTTTAGACAGACTTATGCCTGATTGGCGGGAGCGAAATGCTCCGATAACTGTGTCAGTAAATAAAGATAATTTTTATATTCTGGGTGAAGCTGGACAAATCAGACTTCCAAATTTCCTGATGCCGCCGTTAATGAATAATCATGGTAATTACATTGTCTCGATGGGTAACGTATGTAGATGGATGGCGGAGCAAGCAGAGGCATTGGGTGTTGAAATATTTCCTGGCATGGCATGCTCAGATCTGGTTTTTGGTGAGAATGATGAACTAAAGGGCGTTGTTGCAGGAGAGTTTGGCCTGGGGACGGACGGCAAGCCAACCGATGCGTACGAACCAGGCATGGAATTACATGGTAAATATGTGTTTTTGTCAGAAGGGGTTCGGGGCTCATTATCAAAAAAACTGATAAAAAAATATTCTTTGGACACGGATAGTGATGCTCCGAAATTTGGACTTGGAATGAAAGAAATATGGGAGGTACTGCCAGAAAACCATAATGAGGGCGAAGTCACACACACACTTGGCTGGCCACTTGGGTTTAAGAATTCTGGTGGCTCGTTTGTTTACCATTTGGACAACAACCAAGTCTACGTCGGCTACATAGTAGATTTAAATTATAAGAATCCATATTTATTTCCTTATATGGAATTTCAAAAATTTAAGCATCATCCTAAAATTGCAAAGATGCTCAAAGGCGGAAAAAGGGTGGCCTACGGGGCGAGGGCCGTCACCAAGGGAGGTATACAATCAATTCCAAAAGTAGCCTTTCCAGGAGGTGCGCTTCTTGGATGCTCTGCAGGGTTAGTGAACCTTCCTCGAATTAAAGGTAACCACAATGCTATGCACTCGGGCATTGATGCAGCAGATGCGGCCTTTAAGGCAATCAGTGATGGTAGAGCAGGGGATATTTTGCATGAGTATCAAGAGAGACTCAAAAAAGGCCCAATTGGTAAGGACTTAAAAAAGGTACGAAACGTAGCACCCTTAAACGGTCGGTTTGGCCCACTAGCCGGTTTATTGATTGGTGGTTTTGATATGTGGTTTCAATCTATTTTTCGGTTTTCAATGTTTGGAACTTTAAAGCATGGAAAATCAGATGCACAGAGTACAGAAAAAGCGAAGGATCATACAGAAATTTCATATCCAAAGCCCGATGGTATCCTAAGTTTTGATAGGCTCACAAATGTATCGTTCAGCATGACAAATCATGAAGAAGCTCAACCACCTCATCTTAGACTAAGTGATAATTCAATTCCAATTAATATTAATTTACCTATATATTCTGAGCCAGCTCAACGGTATTGTCCAGCTGGCGTTTATGAAGTTGTAGAAGAAGATAACGAGAATAGATTCGTAGTTAACTTTCAGAATTGTGTTCACTGTAAAACCTGCGATATCAAAGATCCCAGTGAAAATATTACTTGGGCAACGCCCCAAGGGGGGGATGGACCTAATTACCCCAACATGTAAATTACGGGCTTTTCTCGTGAGTACATAACCTACGATGCAAATTCACTAATTTTCAATAAAAACTGCTGTAAAATTTTTGAAAAAATAACTAGAAAGCAAAAATGTTTAAATTTTTACCTCATTCTATTTTCCTACTTATCATTTTAAGTATAGCCGGCATGGTTAGAGCAGAAATTAGTTTTGGAGGATATTTAGCAGGCCGCCATGCACTTTCTACAAAAGACTTCGATGCAGCTTCAACATATTTATCGAGAGCTATTGAAGATGACATTGAAAACCCGGAGCTATTGAATGGTCTAATTAGTGTACAAGTGTCGCTAGGGGATATTGGTGCAGCCAAGATTTCCTCAGATAACTTAGACTTGTTAGGCGTTCAAACCCAACTATCAAACATGGTAAAGATTGCAATCCAATTACGTAATCGGGATTTCGATAATGCAAAACAACAGATTGAAAATGAGCAAGGGATAAACCCGTTATTGGACAAAATAGTAACCGGGTGGGCCTTCGCTGCTCTGGGCAATTTTGAAGATGCAGAAACTATTTTTGATGAGATAGGTAAAGGTTCCTCACTTGCCCAGTTCTCTCAAATGCAGAAAGCATCAATGCTGGCTGCCTATGGACGATATGAAAATGCATTAAATACCATTGGGGACTTGGAAAAAAACTCAAACCGAATCTCTATCGATGCGCGAGCATTGAAAGTCCAACTGCTCTTAAAACTGGATAATAAAGAGGAAGCCACTGAGTACTTTTCGAAGATTTTTGGTGATGGGGTAAATTCTGACGCAGCAAATTTGCGTATGCAAATTGAAGATCATCCAAATGCTTATTCTATTGAAGAAAGTCTGTCACTTGAAGCAGGTATTGCATACGCCTTTTATGCAATCGCTGACATTCTTAAAGACGATGCAGATCCAAATACTGCACTTTTATATGTTCGCCTCGCCCAGTACCTCAACGAGAATAGTCAGAAGGCTATATTGTTAGCTGCTGATTTGTTGGAGCAAATGGGACAATATGATTTAGCAGTAGCAGAGTATGCAAAAATTTCTCCATCAAGCTCTTATTTTTTAAGTTCGGAGTTGGGTCGCGTTGGCGCACTTCGAGATGGAGGAAAGACTGAAGCTGCTCTTGAGGTTTTATATTATTTATCTAGAGAGTTTTCGGATATTGGCATTGTTCATAATTCTTTGGGCGACTTTCTGCGACGGGAAGAACGCTATAGCGAAGCAAAAATAGCATATGACAGAGCCGTTGATATATATAGAGAAAATAATAATGTTTCCTGGGTCGTTTTGTATGCTCGAGGTATAACCCATGAAAGATTGCAGGAATGGGATAAAGCAGAATCAGATTTTAGGAACGCTCTCACTATCAATCCAGATCAGGCAAATGTCCTAAACTATTTAGGGTACTCTTTAATTGATAGAGGTGAAAAGCTTGATGAAGCAATGACAATGATAGAAAAAGCGGTCAGCTTACAGCCGGAAAGTGGTTACATAGTGGATAGCCTAGCATGGGGCCTTTTTAAATTAGGTAAGTATGAGACTGCAATTCCACATATGGAAAAGGCCGCTGAGTTAATGCCTGTGGACCCAATTGTTACGGATCATCTTGGTGATTTGTACTGGGCAGTGGGTAGGCAACTGGAGGCAAAATTCCAGTGGAGACGGGCATTATCCTTCGATCCTGAACTAAAGGATGCAACTAGAATAAGAGAAAAATTAAGGATTGGTCTCGACAGGGTTCTTGTAAATGAAGGTTTAAAGCCAACATCTGAATTATACGCTAATGATAAATGAATTTGCTCCAGCAAAAATTAATTTGTCATTGCACCTTGTAGGGCAAAAAAGTGATGGATACCATTTGCTCGATAGTATCGTTTCTTTTGTAAATGTTGGGGATACGTTACGCATGACACCAGGAGGATCAAGTGGATTATATATCGAGGGACCCTTCGCAAAAGATCTCCCTAGTTCCAATCACAATTTAGTTTTCAAAGCGGCTGAAATATTCAGTAATGTAAGACTTCCTCAGATAACGTTAGAAAAAAACATTCCAGTGGCATCAGGTATTGGCGGCGGTTCTGCAGATGCCGCTGCAACAGTCCGGCTGATTTCTAAAGTTTATGATGAGCCAAAACCTCCGATAAACAAACTAATCTCATTGGGTGCTGACGTGCCAGTTTGTATGCATAAAGGAATTGTTCGAATGATGGGTGTCGGCGAAAAGATTATAAATTTATCTCCTGCTCCAAACGTTGGAATTCTATTAGTTAATCCTCGTAAAGCCCTTTCGACGTCCGAGGTATTCAATGCTGTCAAAAAGAAAAACAACTCTGGAGTTAAGTCGCATACTTTCATGGAAGACAAGCTCAATTTATGGTTTGATTGGATTAACTCAATGCGAAATGATCTCACGTCTTCTGCGATAAATCTCGTTCCAGAAATTAGATTCATTCTGGATAAACTTGTTACTTGCGATGGCGCAAAGGTCGTTAGAATGTCTGGTTCAGGGGCTACATGTTTTGCCTTATTCGAAAATTTTGACCTATTGCAGGATGCAAAAGATAAAATTGGAAAAGATTGTCCATCTTTCTGGTGTGAAAAAGGTCAACTTATTTGACACGATCTACAACGTAATCTGCTAAATTAGTTAGTATTATTTTTATATTATTATCAGGAACGGCATCCAAAGAATTCTTTGCTGTTTTTGCCCATTTTAGGGCATCCAATCTCGTTCTTTCTATTGCTTCATATTTTTGCATTAATTCGAGTGCTGTATTGAAGTCCTCAGATGTCTGATCGCCCTTCTCAATGGTTCGCTTCCAGAAGTCTTTTTCGTTTTGATTACAAGATGAAATGGCTTTAATAAAAGGTAGAGTTAGCTTGCGTTCGCGAAAATCATCACCATTATTTTTGCCGATTATTCTACTATCACCAACGACATCTAAAAGATCATCAACTATTTGAAATGCAACTCCTAGTGCATCCCCGTACCTATAAAGAGCATTGATTATTGTTTCCTCCGACCCTGAAATTACAGCGCCAACCTGTGTGGCGGCAGAAAACAGTGCTGCTGTTTTGCCACGTATAACTTTTAAGTAGATTTCTTCATCGGTACTAATATCCCGCGAAACAGTTAGCTGCAGAACCTCACCCTCTGCTATAGTAGCAGATGCATTTGCTAAAATATTTAGAACCTCCAATGATCCTGTCTCAACCATTAGCTGAAAGGATCTTGAGAACAAGTAATCCCCAACTAGAACAGAAGATTTATTATCCCATAAAAGATTAGCGGAAGGTTTTCCCCGGCGTTTTTTACTTTCGTCTACGACGTCATCGTGAAGAAGAGTTGCAGTGTGAATAAATTCTACAATTGAGGCTAAGTGAATATGATATTGCCCATCATATCCACACATTTTAGCTGATGCCAAGGTTAATAACGGTCTTAACTTTTTACCGCCTGCGTTTATCAAGTGTGATGCTATCTCCGGTATTCGAGGTGCATACTCTGATATCATCCGTTCATGAATTAATTTATCTACTGCATCTAGCTCTTTCTTTAGAAGTTCAGAAAGCAAATCGTGCGGCTTTTGATTGTTTTGGTCTGACGCCATTTTATCCTCAGTGTAAACTCGACATAATTTAATTTTCTTTCTACTATTGTCCAATGAAAGAGCTACTGCGAACACAGGATCCGACCGTTATACTTTATGCCAAGACAGTATTAGACAGCGTTGGTATAACTAGCTTTGAAGCGGACGTAAATATAAGCAATTTATATGGAGTTCTTCCACGTCGACTTCTGGTAGTTGATCAAGAATTTGACGCGGCGCTGGAAGCCCTTATTTCGAATGGTGTGGATGCAGATTTTTCTAATGGTGAATGATTTTTCTATCGATGAGTTTTTAGGGGGCAGGCTTAAAATTAAGCAACCTTTGCGAGGTTATCGTGCTGGTGTTGACCCTGTCTTGCTAGCAGCATCTGTAAATGCCTATGAAGGCGAAGATATACTTGACCTTGGTTGTGGAGTAGGGGTCGCAAGTTTATGTCTCTCCCAGCGGATTTCTGGATTGAATATCTATGGGATTGAAATCCAAAGTGACTATGCCGCTTTAGCGAGTGAGAATTCAAAATTAAATTCCCTGGATTTAAATATAATAAATGCGAATATTGCTAATTTGCCTGGATTTTTGAGGCAGATGCAATTTGATCATATTATTGCAAACCCTCCCTATTTTGATAGGCTAGCTTCAACTTCTTCATTTAATGAAGGGCGAGATACTTCGCGAATAATAGCTACCCCGTTAGCAAATTGGGTATTGGTGATGGCTCAGCGGCTGAAGCAAAAAGGTTGGGCTCATTTAATATATCGGGTTGACCGATTTGATAAACTCTTCCCTTTATTAAACGCTCGTTTTGGAAGCTTCGTTTTAACACCTATTGTGCCGAGGGCAGGTAGAGATGCTGAGCTCATAATAATTCACATGAGAAAATCTGGCAAAGCAGCTTTGCGGTTAGAATCACCCTTATGTTTGCACGAGGGTGTTAAGCATTTTGCCGATTGCAATGATTACACCAATAAGGTCGAAGATATTTTGCGTGGCCGAGGGGAATTAACTTCTTGGATCAAAAATTATTAACTTAATGCAAGAAATCTTTAAAAATTTTAGTTTAAAGAAAGTTCGGAGGTGACATGAAGACATTTATATGCTCAACTTAAGAGGTAAGTTTTTACAGGAGATAATAGATGACAGTTTCTTCCCATGTCCTCACCCTTCGTAAAAAACATCAAGAACTTTCAGAAGAAATAGAAGAGGCCCAAAGAGGCTTAGCTACTGATGATCTATATGTTACGGAGATGAAGAAGCGGAAATTAAAAATCAAAGAAGAAATTTCTCGCCTTCAAGCTTAGTAAATATAATTTTATTTCGGAAAATAAATTTCTGATATTCAATTTTCGTTGTTGCGTATTGTTTCGCCACGATTAAAATTTGGTTCTAACTCAATTATTTGGCCCTCAGCAGTAGCAGTCTCGGAAAGTCTTGCCGCAATAATTTCAGCAGCTTTTTGCCCAATTTCATAACGACATGCGTCCATTGTAGCGAGTTTCATAGGTAATCCGTCCAATAATTCTACACCATTAAAACCTGCCAAACCTATTTCTTCCGGAATATTTTTCCCGCAATCTAGTAAATGAAGTAAGCCCCCTGCGCCAATCATATCATTTGAGTAATAAATAAAGTCTAAATCACTATGTTTGTTCAAGATTAACTCAGTTAGATCTCGGCCTTTTGCAAGGGCGGAACCCCCTGAATAAAACTCTGTTCCAACTATTTCCATATTATTAGCCTTGAGTGCATCGGATAGACCTTCGAAGCGCTTTTGTGCTCTATGGTCTAGTGGCATCTTTGTACCCAAAAAACCGATTTTTTTGTATCCGGATGCAATTATTTCCTGAGCCATTAATCTACCCGCTCGCCTATGTGATATCCCAACCATTCCATCGATAGGATCACCGTCAACATCCATAATTTCAACAACGGGTATTCCAGAGTTCTTAAGCATCAGCAGTGATGTCTCTGAGTGTTCCAACCCAGCAATAATTATTCCCGCGGGTCTCCATGATAACATTTGATATAGGACTGTTTCTTCCTTTTCAGGAATATAATCTGTAATTCCCACTACAGGTTGTAGATCAGTATTTTCCAAAACAGAGTTTATTCCCATCATGACTTCGGGAAACACCATATTTGACATACTTGGAATAATTACGGCCACCAGATTTACACGCTGGCTTGCCAGTGCCCCGGCTATTTTATTTGGTACGTAACCCAAATCCTTTGCAGCTTGTAGAACTCGATCTCGCGTAGTTTGAGAAACGTCGCCTCTTCCTCTTAATACTCGACTAACGGTCATTTCTGAAACACCTGAAGCTTCTGAAACATCCCTTAGCGTAAGTGGGCGTTTGCTCGTTGATGCCAAATCTTGTCCTTTTCTTTGTGAGATAATCTTTATTGTTTAGTTGTAGATCAAACAGATCAAACATTACAAGTCAAAGTAAAATGAGGATCTAATTATTTATTGAGGGATTATTTAGATAGACAAACTCTGCTAAATTTACCAGAATCCTATAATCCTCAGAACGAAGCATAAACCTAACTGCTATTGTGACTGAAGCTTCTTGTATCTATACCTTACCAAAGGCCCCGTGGCTCAACTGGATAGAGCAGCCCCCTCCTAAGGGGCAGGTTGCAGGTTCGAATCCTGCCGGGGTCGCCAACAAGTATGTATTTAAAAAATATTTTGATCGGCCATCAAACTACGTTGCCCGCTCGTGCCGAAACTAAAAAATCTTCTTTACTACCTGTAAAGTTTTTACCCCGCTGACCTAAGAAAGCTGCATCTATAATATTGGTAGCACACCGTCGTCGATGCAGGCGGTAAATAAATCTATTACTTCTGTGGCGAGACTGTCAAATATATTTCCCATATTAGAGGGTAAAGGTTTGGTCCATAATGCGGTAGTAATTTGATTGTAAAATCAACTTTTATTATTCTATCTATTAGAGTTAGGATTGGATTATATGATTGTGAAAGAATTTTAAACGTGTCTCCAAATTTCTTATTAGAAAAAGATTTAATCCACAGTGGTTACTCAATAATTGCAGGTGTTGATGAAGTTGGCCGAGGACCTTTAGCAGGTCCTGTCACTGCCGCAGCAGTGATATTAGACCCGCTAAATATTCCGGAAAATTTAAATGACTCAAAATTATTAAGTTTGAAAAAAAGAGAAAAAATATACGAAGAGCTTATGTATACTTCTACTTTTGCAATTGCACACGTCTCACCTGAAGAAATTGATAAACTCAATATTTTGCAAGCTTCGTTGTTGGCAATGGTAAATGCTGTTTTTAAATTAAACGTGACACCAAACCACATATTAATTGATGGAAATAAAGTTCCGGAACGATTAGGTGGTATGGCCACCGCAATAGTCAAGGGAGACAGTAAGGTTGCATCAATTGCAGCCGCTTCAATAATTGCAAAAGTAACTAGAGACAGGTTAATGCGTGATCTGGATTCAGACTTTCCTGTTTATGAGTGGGCCAAGAATTCTGGATATCCCACAAAGTGTCACATGAATGCAATACATAAGTATGGTATTACCCCTCATCATAGACGTTCATTTAAGCCGATACACAAGATCTTGTGTGGTTAAAACAATCAGAGATTTAATTCAAAAACGAATTGACGGATTCGTGTCGATGAATCATTTTAGTGACAATTAAAGAGCGTATAAGCGCCGGTTAATGAGGCAGTAAAATGAGTAAACCTTTGCAGCGGATGGCGAGTAGCCTTCCAACTGATCGGATTTTGGTTGGAGATTGCGTAGAATTAATGAATTCTCTTCCGGAATGTTCAGTAGATTTAATTTTTGCAGATCCACCATATAACCTTCAGCTTAAAGGCGATTTACATAGACCAGATAATTCGCGCGTTGATGCAGTAAACGACCATTGGGATCAATTTGATAGTTTTAGAGCTTATGATGACTTTACGAATGCTTGGTTGTCAGCTGCCAGGAGAATTTTAAAAAAAGATGGAGCTATTTGGGTCATTGGTTCTTATCACAATATTTTTAGAGTTGGATCCGCTGTTCAGAATCAAGGCTTTTGGATTTTAAACGATGTTGTGTGGCGAAAGTCCAATCCAATGCCTAATTTTCGGGGTATGCGTTTTACAAATGCTCATGAAACCTTAATTTGGGCATCTAAATCTGACAAGTCAAAATATACCTTCAATTATGAGGCACTAAAGGCGCTTAATGAGGGTACGCAGATGAGAAGTGACTGGACGCTGCCTATATGCACTGGTCACGAACGTTTGAAAAATGAGAAAGGTGAAAAGGCTCACCCAACCCAAAAACCTGAAAGTTTAATTTATCGTGTTTTGCTCGGGACAACAAATGTGGGTGACCTTGTTCTAGACCCTTTCTTTGGCACGGGTACGACTGGTGCAGTGTGCAAAATGCTAGGTCGTAATTTTATTGGGTTGGAGCGTGAGGAAAGTTACGCAAAAGTAGCAGAAAAGAGAATTAAAAATACTAGACCCTTAGATAACTCGTCTCTGAAGGTTTCATTAGGGAAGCGTTCAGAACCACGAATACCTTTTGGTCAGCTGTTAGAGAGAGGAATGCTTAGACCCGGAGAACGGCTCATGTCCAACAACGGGCGTTTTACAGCAAAAGTAAGGGCTGACGGAACTCTTGCTGGCGATAGTGTGGTAGGTTCCATTCATCAAGTAGGTGCAAAACTGGAGGGTACTCCGAGTTGTAACGGTTGGACTTATTGGTGTTTCAAGCGGGATGGTAAAAGGGTTTTGATTGACCAGTTGCGTAAACAAATTCGTGATGAAATAGTTGCGGTCTAGTTTTGTCTATGTGTCTTGATGAACGTCGAAAGCTTTTTTAAAAACGGTTGGTAATTCGTTAGAATTAAATTCACCTACAAGTGCAAAAAAACCTCTTTTAGGTTTGCAATTGAGATTAACGAAAGCAGTCTTAAGCGTTATTTCAAGATGAAAATGCGTAAAAGTATGGCGTATTTTTGTTCTGTAAGTTTTCCATTTAGAAACGATTGGGGGAGACTCTTCGGGGTTTTGTGACCATTCGGAAGTAGGCCATCCGAGCATGCCGGCCAATAAACCCTTGTCTGGCCGCCTTTCTAGAAGATAGGCGTCATCAGTTCGTTTTACAATATACATATATCCATATCTGGTTGGCTTTTTCTCCTTCTTGCGTTTGTAAGGTACTAAATTTTGTGATCCATTTTTGTAGGAGAGGCAATGCTGCTGAAGCGGACAAACCAAACATTTAGGTGAAATGGGAGTACATACGGTTGCGCCTAAATCCATCACAGCTTGGGCGTAGTCGCCTGGTCTAACTGAAGGCGTTAAGTTTTTGGCAATTTTTGTTATCTCCTGCTTAGACTCTGGCAAAGGTATTTTTATATCAAACAATCTAGAAATTACTCTTTCTACGTTACCGTCGACAACAACCTCTTCTTTATCGAAGGCGATAGAAGCAATAGCTCCTGCTGTATACGGGCCTACACCTGGCAGTTTAAGAAGCGTTTTGTAGTCGCTTGGGAATTTACCACCGTAATCAGAAGATACTATTTTGGCACACTTAAGTAAGTTACGGGCTCTTGCATAATATCCTAACCCAGCCCATGCTCCTGTAACTTCACCTTCATCGGCCTGCGCCAACTTTTCTAGTGTTGGCCATTTACTAATAAATTTAATGAAGTAACTTTTAACGGTAGCAACAGTAGTTTGTTGAAGCATTATCTCTGACAACCATACATGATAGGGATCGGGGGTAACACCAGCTATCCTATCTGAGGGACTTATACGCCATGGCATTTCTCGAGCGTTTGTATCATACCAATTTAAAAGTAGTGGAGCTTTTACTTTTAAGTTCATTTTCTTATATTTTTTGTCATAATGAGTTTTTTGCTTAAGGTATATGTAAAGCAGGAATGTTGAAATGCAAAACTTGGGTAAAAAATCTGGTGGATTTAAAAGAACGTCTGAGCTTCTAAAGCGGAGGATAACTCAAGCTAGTGAGGGAAGGGGTTTTTCTGAAACTAGGCTCCTTACGCATTGGAGTAGTTTTGTAGGTAATGGCCTTGCAGAAAAAACATATCCAGTAAAAATTAGTTTTTCGTCCGGCGGATTAGGAGCTACCCTAACGATACTAACGACAGGCCCTCACGCTTTAGAGGTTGAAATGATGAAAACTCAAATCAAAGAAAAGGTGAATGCCGCATATGGATATAGTGCAGTAACAAGAATAAATATTACACAGACCGCCGGAATAGGCTTCGAGTTTACAAAGCTTGGTGTGTCTAGTGAGGGACAGGATTGGGATCCAAATTCGTCAATTATTCGTAAGAAGGTAAAAACAAGTCAACAGGTAGAAAGTGTGCAAGACAAAGACTTAAGAGAAGCTCTTGCAGACTTGGAAGAAAAAGTATTAACAAAATCTGAGGAAAGTAAATCATCTAGAAAGCAATAGTATGGGATTTAAAGTTATAAGAACTACAGGATTATTTTTTTTAGTGATCGGCGCCATCTTTTGGTTACAGCAGCCAAATTTAAATTCGATTGGAAAAAATCACAAAAACTACTCATCACTAATAGCTTTTGCTGATGAAAATGCTGAGGTAACTATCGCTGAGATGACACTAGGCAGTGAGGAGGCAGAAGTACATATTGTGGAATATGCTTCGTACACATGTCCGCATTGCGCCACATTTCATACCGAAATTTATCCGAGGTTAAAAAAAGACTATATTGAAACGGGTAAAGTCCGTTTCACATACCGGGAGGTTTACTTTGATAAATATGGATTATGGGCTTCTATGATAGCGCGTTGTGCAGGTCCAGAAAAGTTCTTTGGCTTAACAGATCTTATATATAAGTCTCAAGAAAAATGGACACGAGCTGGTGATGATGCTGCAATTGTAAACGAGCTATCTAAATTGGCGAGAGTTGCTGGGCTAAACGACCAGAAAATTAATACTTGTCTCGAAGATACAGAAAAATTACGCGCGCTTGTTGAGTGGTTCAAGACAAACGCTTCAAATGATGAAATCAAATCTACTCCATCTTTTGTAATTAATGGAGAAAAGTTTTCAAATATGGGTTATGATGAATTCTCATCGATTATAGAAAGTAAAATTTCCCAGTAATGGCAGCCCCACTTGAAGGAATAAAAGTAGTTGAATTAGCTCGTATTCTGGCCGGACCCTGGGCGGGCCAGTTACTGGCGGATCTTGGAGCTGATGTAATCAAGGTTGAGTCAGAAAAAGGTGATGATACGCGGGCATGGGGTCCGCCATTTATTGAGCGAGAGAATGACATTTCAGCTTCTTATTTTCATGGGTGCAATCGAGGTAAGAAAAGCGTAACTGTCGACTTAAGTACCTCAAAAGGTCAAGATCGCATCAAGGAATTGGTAAAAAATTCTGATATTTTAATTGAGAACTTTAAAGTAGGGGGTCTAAAGAAATACGGTTTAGACTATGAAAACCTGAACGCTATTAATAGAGGGCTTATTTATTGCTCAATAACGGGGTTCGGTCAGGATGGTCCGTATGCCACTAGAGCAGGATACGACTATATAATCCAAGGGATGTCCGGTCTGATGTCAATAACAGGCGAACCAGGTGGACGTCCTTTGAAGACAGGCGTTGCAGTAACAGATATTTTTACTGGCATATATGCTTCAACGGCCATACTTGCAGCACTTCACCAACGCAAAGAAACAGGTAGGGGCCAGCATATTGATATGTCGCTTTTAGACTCTGCAGTGGCCATCTTAGCAAATCAGGGCATGAATTACCTATCTACCGGAAGCCCTCCAGGTAGAATTGGGAACTTTCATCCAAACCTTAGTCCCTATCAAGTTTTTGAATGTTCCAATGGTCATATCATAATTGCGACGGGTAATGATCAACAATACCAAAAGCTCTGCAGTATTCTTCAATGTCCAGAACACGCTACAGATCCTAAATATGAAACTAATGCCAAGCGTGTGGAAAACCGATATGAGCTAGACGATATTATTAGTCAAAAAACAAGAAATTGGGAAAAGTTGCATTTATTAAAACAGTGTGAGGAAAATGGTATTCCAGCTGGACCGATTAACTCATTAGATGAAGTTTTTGCAGATGAGCATATCATCCATCGTGGAATGAAGCTTAGTTTGGAGGGTATACCCAGTATCCGTAGCCCAATAAAGTTCAGCGAAAGTGACTTAGTTTTAGATAAGCCGTCCCCAAATTTGGGCGAACATAATTCTGTTATTTTCCCTGACAACATAAAATAGGTTTGAAAATTTTCTCCCAGCTCAAATTTTCATTAAATTTAATTCTAACTGGCAAGGTCATTACCTCGCCTCTAAACTCCTTTGGTAATCGCACATAATCCTTTTCCGTGGTAATAAGTTGAGCATTTTCTGCTCGAGCGCTTACGATCAAGCGCTTCATAATTTTTGAAGAAAGTTTCTGGTGATCCGCAAGAGCCTGATAGTCAACTATCTCTGCGCCTTGAGCTCGGAGTGTATCAAAGAAGTTTTCTGGATGAGCAATTCCTGCAAATGCCAAAACCTTCATATTTTCTATAGATAACCCGGTATTTAAAACCTCAAGATTTGCTATTCCTAATGGCATATTAATGTAGTTTTTATATATGGATTTGAATGTTATCTGAGATGTTTCGGTCCCGATTGAAATTAAAACATCTGCCCGCTCCAAGCCACTGCTCAGTTTTTCTCTCAATGGTCCAGCAGGAATACATCGGTTGTTTCCGAAGCCTTTTTTTGCATTTACGGTCAAAATAGACAGATCCTTGTAAACACTTGGATCTTGAAAACCGTCGTCTAACAAAATTATGTCAGCACCTTCTTTAATTGCGCTTTGTATTCCATCTGAGCGTTTTGTGGCTACCCATGTGGGTGCAAAGGCTGATAGCATCAAGGCCTCATCGCCTACTTCATCTGCTGAGTGCTCTTTGTCATTGACAGATAGAGGCCCCATGGCAGTACCCCCATATCCACGGGAAACTATATGAACATTGTACTTTCTGTCTTTTAAAAACTCAGCTGCTGAAATGGTTGTTGGAGTTTTTCCTGTGCCGCCAGCATTTAGATTTCCTATGCAAACAACAGGAATATCAAATTGCTTCTTTACAGCTTTTGACATTCTTAACTTTGAAAGAAGTGAATAGATATGCCCGAAAGGGACAAGTGCTAGGCTAGAAAAACTTTTTTCATTGTTTTCTGGATACCAAAACTTTGGAGCTAGCATTTTTTATATCTTTGAAGTTAGTTGATAGCATAAGGGTTTTTAACTCATACTATCAGCGTAGCAAAGGCCACCCGATGGTGGCCTTTTGAGAATATTAAATTAAAATCCCAAACCTTCGTACTTTTTCTTAAATTTTGACACGCGTCCGCCTTGATCCATTAAACGAGTATTGCCGCCCGTCCAAGCTGGATGCGAGCTGGGATCAATATCCAACGAAAGTGTGTCTCCATCCTTACCGTAGGTAGACCGCATTTTCACAATAGTGCCATCGGTAAGCTTTACATCGATAAAATGATAGTCTGGATGTATATCTTTTTTCATAGCTGCACTCCTCAGGCTTGATTATCGGCTGGTTTGTAATTTGAATCTTCAGCAATTCTTGCGGATTTACCTCTCCGAGAGCGTAAATAATAAAGTTTTGCCCTGCGCACTCTACCTCGTCTTACAACAGTGATGCTCTCAATGTTCGTAGAATGTAAGGGGAAAACACGTTCAACGCCTTCACCAAATGAAATTTTTCTTACAGTAAACGAACCGGCTATTCCACTGCCGTTTTTCCGGCTAATGCAAACACCCTCATAATTTTGAACTCTTGTTCGAGTTCCTTCTGTTACCTTGTAACCAACACGAATTGTGTCGCCAGCTTTGAAATCTGGAATTTTTTTCCCAAGCGCCTCTACCTGTTCGGCTTCTAGTTTAGCGATAAGATCCATTGTGATCTCCTGTCGATATGTGGTTTGCCCACAAAATTGAAGTGTTCAAGAGCTCTTGGTCTTCATTCGGATCCCAACATTAAGCCAGTCCGCCAGAGATAAAACAACCATTATTAATTCATCACAATTCGCCCTTTTCTGCCGAAGAAAGCATTAAGCTCATTGCTCCCAAGAATGCATACATAAAGCTCACTCAGGTTGGACAGCGTATAGTAGCCGCAAATGAAAAATACAAGCACTTTGTAAAACCTAGATAAACGTTTATCCGATAAGTTCTAACCCTTAGTATTTATTGGGTTAGCTTTTTCCCACATATCAGCCCTGTATCTCTTAGTATTTGATTTAGATTGATTTTCTCGCCAAGATTCGATTTTGCCGTGATGACCAGAAGTAAGTATCTTCGGTACTTTTTGCCCTTTCCAATCATCTGGGCGTGTAAATTGATCATGTTCTAATAGGCCGCTGCTATGACTTTCAGTCATGAGACTATCTTGATTCCCTAATACATTTGGTAATAATCGAACAGTGGTATCGATCATAGCCTGAGCTGCAATCTCACCACCTGTCATCACAAAATCACCCATAGAAACTTCTTCAACCCCGTAGTGATCTATAACACGTTGATCTATTCCCTCAAACCGACCACATATCAAAATGATGCCTCCAGTCTTTGACCATTTCTGTGCTAATGACTGATTAAAAGTTTTTCCACGAGGCGATAGGTATACCAATGGCGTAGAGGTTTCTGCGCGAGATAATGCTTTTTCTATAGCTGGTCCCAGAACGTCCGCCCGTATTACTAGTCCGGGACCACCACCACTTGGAGTGTCATCAACTTTTTTATGTTTCCCAATTCCAAAATCGCGCAGATTGATAATAGATAAAGTCCAAATTCTATGTTGCAAAGCTTTTCCGGTCAGACTTAAACCTAGAACTCCGGGAAATGCCTCAGGGAATAGAGTAATGATTTGTACATTCCATGAGCCTTTTATAACCTCATTATTAGTAATTAGTGATGTCGGTTTTTCGGATAAACTTATCCTTTTAAGTCCGTGCGATTTTGGCTGTTTTACCATTCTAAACTCCTGGCAATAGCCCATCTGGTGGATCAGTTACAATGCGGCGATCAGCGATGTCTACTGTGGGGACTGCTTCTTTGGTAAACGGAATCAATATACTTGTTTTCAAATTTACTCCATTAATCTCCAAAAGATCTCCGGCTCCATGGTTTAACACAGCCTGAACTTTGCCTAATTCGTTCCCTCCAGTGTCATAAACTATCATTCCAACAAGGTCACTGTAGTAAAATTCATCTTCTTGCAACGATGGTAAACGATCGCGTGGAACATAAAGCTTTGTGCCTTTTAGGTCATCGGCCTGATCTTTATTCACTATGCCAGAGAGACGGGCCGCCAGGCCATTTTTCAACCGCCCAGTGACCACAATCTCGAAACATTTATCCCCGTTCTCTGTAAGTAATGGAGCGTAATTAGCTATATCGTCTGGGTTCGAAGTAAAGGATTTAAGTCTCACCTCTCCCCTTACTCCAAAAGCTCCAGCCAAAGCGCCAACACATATTAATTTAGACCCGTCTGTCAATCATTTACCTTTATTTATTTCTATAAGTAAGATCATTTAGCCTAAAAATATCATAAGCATGGATGAGATATGGGTTAAACCATATCTTTTTGTTTTAAGTGGCGGCTGCCTCCTTATTGTCTCCCGACTCTTCTTCTGCTGGTGCTTCTGCGGCTGCTTCTTCTGCTGGTGCCTCTGCGGCTGCTTCTTCTGCTGGTGCTTCTGCGGCTGCTTCTTCAGATTTTGCTGCTTTTGCCTCCAAGCGCTCTTTTGCTTTCGTGCCCAACTCTGCTTTCTTTGGATTGTTCCTTTCAGTTTTTGGTAGAACGCCTGCTGCTTCTAGCATGCGTGCTATTCTATCTGTGGGTTGAGCTCCGTGACCCAGCCAATGTTTAATTCTATCCATGTCCATTTTTACCCTATCTTCACTGTCTTTGGGCAAAAGTGGGTTGTACGTCCCAAGCTTTTCTATGAAACGACCATCCCGTGGCATACGGCTATCTGCAGCAACTATTCTATAAAATGGCCTCTTTTTACTGCCGCCTCGGGCTAAGCGAATTTTCATTGACATTTGTTTATCTCCTTCAGAAATTTTAAATTAATTTTGTTGTTGTTTATGGTGACGAATAACTTCTTCAACGATGAAACTAAGAAATTTTTTTGCAAATTTAGGGTCTAGGTCTGCTTCAAGTGCAAGTTGCGAAAGTCGTTTGATTTGTTCTTCTTCTCGAAGTGGATCAGATGGTGGAAGATTGTGTTCGGCTTTTAGTTTACCGACAGCCTTTGTATGGTTGAATCTTTCACCAAGAGTATAAATCAATATTGCGTCGAGCCGATCTATACTTTTCCTATGATCTTTTAAAATTCTTTCAGCTCTTTCTGAGTTATTTTCCATTGCCAATGTCTTAGATCCTTAAGGTAGAGCAAAAATCAAAATTTAAGTAATATGCTGCGGTTTTGGTCATAATAAATTTAATTAGTTCTCATATCTTCAGCAGAGGGATGACGATACATGTAACAATGACCCATATTGTCGTTCTGGTACTCTTTCTCATAAGTAGCATTTAGTCTTTTCGCTAAAGCAATTGAACGTTTGTTGTCTGGTACAATGTTGCTTGTTATCGTGGTAAACCCTAACGTAGAATAGGCCCAAGATCTCACAGCTTTTGCAGCCTCGAAAGCGATACTTTTACCTTCAAAATTTTCGAAAACAACCCACCCTAACTCAGGTTCTGGCCAACCTTCGGGAAACCACACCCCACAGAGACCGGCTATCTCTTTTCCCTGCGTTACTATTGTAAAATAGCCAAAACCGTGCAGATGCCAGTGTCCAATATTTAATGCAAACCAGCGCCATGCATCTCCGCGGTTTAACAAAGCACCAAAAAAGATCGAGCGCTCTTCGTTTTGTAAGAAAGCTATGGTCGGCTCTATGTCGACCTTTTCGGGTCCACGTAAAATTAAATTTTGAGTTTCTATGACTGGAGAGTTTGTAAGTGCCATTATATTAGTTTCTTGCTCTGGAGAAATCTAGTAAAGCCCGACCTAAAGACCATTTTATAGTAAAAAAGGTAATCATTTTCTTTTACCAAAACCTGAGAGACCTGGTGGAAGACCTAAACCAGGTAATTTCCCCGATGGAAGGCTTCCCCCTAATTGTTTGGCAGCTTTTTCTAGGTCTTTCGCATCCATGTTTTTAGGATTAAAGTTTTCGGGGTCAGCACCCTTCCCAAACATTCCACGCATGGCCTGTTTGAGCATGCCACCTCTACCCATTTTCTTCATTACGTCCGACATTTGACGATGCATCTTTAGAAGCTTATTTAATTCACTAACTTCCATGCCGGAACCTGTCGCAACCCTCTTCTTCCTACTGGCTTGTAAAATTTGAGGATTAGCTCTTTCCTTTTTTGTCATAGAGTTAATAAGGGCAATTTGACGCTTAAATACCTTATCATCCATACCTGCTTCGGAAGCTTGTTTAGCCATTTTTGCAGCACCAGGCATCATTCCCATAATACTTTCCATGCCGCCCATTTTCATCATTTGCTCAAGCTGTAACTTAAGATCATTCATGTTAAACTGACCTTTTTGAAATCGCTTCATCATTTTTTCGGCTTGCTGGGCTTCAATTGTTTCCTGAGCCTTTTCAACTAAGGCTACAATATCACCCATGCCTAGTATTCGACCTGCGATTCGTTCAGGTTCAAAGGTCTCAAGAGCGTCGACTTTTTCGCCAACGCCCACAAACCTAATTGGCTGACCCGTCACGGCACGCATCGATAGAGCGGCTCCTCCACGTCCATCGCCATCCATTCTTGTCAGTATAACACCTGAAACACCTATTTTATCGTTGAATTCTGTAGCCACGTTGACAGCGTCTTGTCCCGTTAATCCGTCAACTACGAGCAAGGTTTCTCGTGGTTTTACTATATCGCGGATTACTGCTGCCTGACTTATTAGCTCACGATCAATGTGTAGCCTGCCAGCAGTGTCCAATAAATACACGTCATAGCCTCCAAGCGCTGCTTGAGTCTTAGCTCTTTTTGCTATGGTTAAGGGATCCTCATCTTTAACTATGGGTAGTGTATCGATGCCAATTTGTAAGCCAAGGATTTGTAATTGTTCCATTGCAGCGGGTCGATTAACATCAAGTGAAGCCATTAAAACGCGCTTATTATCTTTATCTCTAAGACGCTTGGCTAATTTCGCTGACGTGGTTGTCTTTCCGGACCCTTGCAAGCCCACCATCAGTATTGGTGAAGGTGGATGATCAATTTTTAAACTTTCATCAGTACCGGTGCCCTTAAGCATCGCTACCAGCTCATCATGAACTATTTTTACCACTTGCTGACCAGGTGTGACGGACTTTGTTACATTCTGACCAGTTGCTTTAGCTTCAACAGATTTTATAAAATCTCGAGCGACTGGTAAGGAAACATCGGCCTCTAAAAGTGCAATCCTAACTTCTCTGAGTGCGGTCACCACATCATCGTTTGATAAAGCACCTTGCTTAGTCAGGCGACCAAATACGCCAGATAATCGTTCTGCCAAATTTTCAAACATGTAATGGCCTTTTCAAAACTATTCTACACCTTTAGTACTCCAAATGCGAAACAACAAACGCCCCCGTGGGCGAAACTCGCTGACGGGGGTCGATTCCATCATGGACAGAACCGGAAGTTTCACACTTCCCTGAATTGTTGGCCGATTATTCCAGTTTGAGTATCAAGTCAAGGCTTGAAGCAAAGTAAAGTTTTCATTCTATTCACTTAATGGCAACTAATTTTTTTGTGTAAGGTCGATGTGTGACTCAATTAGCCTTTCAAGGTCTTCAATATCTGGTATATCAAATTGACCAAAACTAAGCATCCAAACACTAGCGTCTCGAAGTCCATCTGGCTCTAGTTTGCACCAATTCACTCTTCCACGTCGTTCTTGTGTAATAAGACCTGCATTACTGAGTATATTTAGATGCTTAGATATGGCTGGCAGCGACATATCAAATGGATGTGCAACGTCTGTCACTGCCATATCGTCTTCCAACAACATTATAAGTATCTCTCTGCGTGTAGCATCTGAGAGTGCAGAGAATAATTCGTTTAACTTTGCTTGCATGCTGGTCTGGTCCTTTTATCAATACTTAACCATATGGTTAAATATAATAAAATTTCAACTTTATTGAAAAAGTCGCAGGTGGCTACAGTTTTTTGTTAAAAAACCAAATAAAAACAATCGGTTAAAATTTGACGGATAAGCTTAAACCACAGGTTGACAGTAATCGAATGAAATAATAATAACGAGGTAAATTTGGAAATTCGTTCATGTCGGACAATGATCCATTAAGAGACCTAGGGCAAAGGATTCAATCGGCAAAGCAGAGCTATGAGGTTGAGCCAAAGGTTGAAGACCACCATTCGGGGTTGCAACATGCCTGGAGGATGGTAATTGAGCTGGTAAGCGGCATGGCTATTGGCTTCGGTCTTGGGTATGGATTAGATGTTTTATTTGGGACGTTGCCCATATTAATGATTGTTTTTACGCTGCTTGGTTTTGTGGCGGGTGTTAGAACCATGTTGTCAACGGCGCGAGAGATTCAAAAAGACCAGGTCATGAATCGATCTGAGAAAAGTGAAAGGAATAAATAAGTGGCCGCAGCAGCGCAACCGCCAGAAAAGTCGGATGGACTTGTATTTCACCCAATGGATCAATTTATTGTAGAACCTCTGTTTGGGTCAGGTCCTATTCATTGGTACACTGTTACAAATGTGACTTTGTGGATGGGTTTGAGTGTAGTTGCCCTTGTTTTGGTTATGTTGGTAGGGACATCCAAAAGAGCGCTAGTTCCAGGTAGAGCACAATCTATTGGTGAGCTTGCATATGGATTTGTGCATAAAATGGTAGAGGACGTAGCGGGACGTGACGCAGTTCCATATTTTCCTTACATAATGACGTTGTTTATGTTCATCGTTCTATCGAATTTCCTAGGTCTTTTGCCTATGTCATTCACGACAACATCTCATATAGCGGTCACTGCAGTGATGGCAATTGCTGTTTTTCTTGCCGTTACAGTCCTTGGATTCGTGAAAAACGGCATTGGGTTTTTCTCTCTCTTCTGGATATCTTCAGCGCCATTAGCACTTCGTCCGGCATTGGCCCTAATAGAAATTATCTCTTATTTTGTTAGACCAGTTAGTCATTCAATTCGACTGGCCGGAAATATGATGGCAGGGCATGCTGTTATAAAGGTTTTTGCAGCATTTGCAGGTGTGGCATTGATTTCGCCATTGTCTGTGGTGGCTATAACAGCAATGTATGCCCTTGAAACGTTGGTTTCTTTTATACAAGCGTATGTTTTTGCGATTTTAACATGTGTGTATCTTAAAGATGCACTTCACCCTCATCATTAATCAGTTTAAAAATCAAGGAGAATTCGAATGGAAGGCGATATAGTTCAAATGGGTGCTTATGTGGGTGCAGGTTTAGCTTGTACTGGCATGGGTGGTGCTGCTATCGGTGTTGGTCATGTTGTAGGCAACTACATTTCTGGCGCACTCAGAAACCCTTCAGCAGCAGCTGGCCAAACGGCCACAATGTTTATTGGTATAGCGTTTGCTGAAGCACTTGGAATCTTTTCATTCTTAGTAGCATTGTTGTTAATGTTTGCCGTCTAAGGTTTCTACTTTGCAAGGGCATGAGCCAGTCTGCGCTCTGTCCTGCAAAAAGTGTAGTACAGGAGTTTGTTATGGCTGCGAGTACAGATCAGGTTGCTAGTAAATGTATTGACGGGTACGGTAGTGCCATTGGTATGCCGCAACTTTGTGGTGAGTGGATGGCCAACCAAATTTTCTGGCTAGTTGTTACGCTAGTAATAATCTTTTTAATTCTTTCACGAATAGCGTTGCCACGCATTGCAGAAGTGCTGGCAGACCGGCAAAGCACAATTACCAATTATTTAACCGCGTCTGAAGAATTAAAATCAAAAGCAGAAGAGGCGGAGCGCGCTTACACGCAGGCTTTAAATGATGCACGCAGCGAGGCCTCACGTTTATTGGACGCCTCAAAAGCAGAAATGAAAAAAGAATTGCAGGCTGCCATTAACAAGGCAGATGCAGAGATAAGCGTTAAGGTCGGTGAAAGTGAGAAATCAATAGCCGAAATTAGAAAGAACGCTATGGCTAGCATTGAGAAGGTCGCAAAAGATACTGCTAAAGAAATTGTTGTAGCTTTGGGTGCCAAAGCAGACGCTAAAACAGTCGATGCTGCTGTTTCCTCAAAAATGAAGGGCTAGATATGCGTTACACTTTATTACTCTCTTTTTTAGTTACAGCGAGTCCGCTATTTGCTGCATCAGGTCCATTCTTTTCATTGAAAAATACGGATTTTGTAGTTTTATTATCGTTTTTATTATTCGTAGCAATTCTTTTTTATTTTAAAGTACCAAAGTTATTGGGGGGAATGCTAGATAAGCGATCTGCTGGTATTCAGGTAGAAATTGATGAAGCGCGGTCTTTAAGAGACGAAGCTCAGTCTCTTCTGGCGTCTTATGAGCGCAAACAGAAAGAGGCAATGGAGCAAGCAGAACGAATTCTGGAAACTGCAAAGGCTGACGCATCTGCAGCAGCTGAGCAAGCTAAGATTGACCTCAAAGACTCTGTGGCAAGGCGTATGGCCGCTGCTGAAGAGCGTATTTCAACAGCACACGCATCTGCTGAGAAAGAAGTGCGAGATGCTGCAATTAAGGTTGCTGTAGCGGCTGCAAGTGAAGTGGTTGCGAAACAGCTTACGTCAGCCGAGTCCAATAAACTAATTGACGCTGGAATCTTAGAAATCGAAAATAAACTTCATTAGATCAGTAAGACGATTTAAGCGAGTTGCTTCCGTAGTTTTGATATCTGTGATTAAATATCGTTTTCTGCGTATAGGGATAGGGCTCGCAAAAGTTTAGATGGGCCTCATCGTTTCCCATAATAAAACCCGACCACGTGTTCAGCTTCGGCAAAAAATAACCAACGAGAAATGAACAATCCCACTATATGACTTATAACCGCTAGTGCAGCGAGTAGATGGGAAAACGGTAACGAAAGCAGCAAAACCGGTGTCCCAATCATTAAGATAAGTGTTATTATTCTCAACTTCGCGGAATGATTACGACCAACAATGTAAACAAATTCTTTTAGCAAATAATTGGTACCAGTGTGTGGCGGTTCAAAAGCACGAACGTCGCCAAGGGTATCCAAACCAGTACCACTTCCAATAGTGGTCCCAGATAACGCCAATGCCCGGTCACCTTTGATCCATACAATCAACTGAAATAAGCCTGCAATGATAAGTAAGAAAAGACAAACTTTAATTTGGCCTGCCAAAAGTGCACCACCGCCCACGGACAATGATAAAAAATATACAGGAGTTAATTTTGTGTTCCATCTTGGTATCGATTTTAATTGAGCGTAGATCATTGAAGTAGTGAATACTGTCACAAGAGACATAATTGCGCCTAAAACTCCAAGTATTCGAATGTCATAGTCGAAAAATATTCTGCCTATCGCATAAATTGCCATTACACAAAGTGTAAAAATTGCTGCTATAGCTTCCCTGCTGAGCCAACTACTTCTCCATTGTTTAAATGCCTTTAGTGATCTTTCAGGCCGTCCTAAATGGAAAGTTGATGAAATAAGACCACCAACGGCCAGCCCAAATCCGATAGCAAAAAAGATAAATGCAACACCACCCGTCACATCAGGCATTTGTAAGCCTAAAAATACTAAAAGACCAAATCCTAGACCAGAAAGTGCTGTAAATATTATTACGGATGGTGTTGGGTGCATTAAATCTTATCCAATTGTTTATTCAGCCAACTAATGAAAGTATCAGGTTTCTCTGCGACAGGCTTAAGCAATGGTGCGAGTATATCTATTTCTTCCAAAGTATCTTTTGCTCGCGGCGGCAAATATTTGTTTACTGGTTTTGTTTCTTGTTCTGGCATCAAATCAATTCCGCCACGCTCTGTTACTAATTTACTCACTTGGCTTTCAGGGTCATTGAAATCGCCAAAGTGTCTAGCCCCGGCGGGACAAGTACGAACACATGCAGGAATTTGATCATCTGGTTCTAAATTTTCATTATAAATTCGATCTACGCACAGGGTGCATTTTTTCATTACTTTTTCGACGCTATCCATTTCACGTGCGCCGTATGGACATGCCCACGCACACAAACCACACCCGATGCAATCTCTTTCGTTAACAAGTACAATACCGTCTTCATATCTCTTATAACTTGCCCCAGTGGGACAAACTGTAACGCATGGGGCATCCTCGCAATGCAGGCAAGACTTTGGAAAGTGTACTAATTGGGGAGTTCCCTCTTCTGGTGTGACTTCATACGAGTGAACACGATTTAGGAAGGTTCCTTCAGGGTTTTTTCCGTAAGCATCTACATCAGCGAGTGGTGCGCCGTAATTTTCAGTATTCCATCCTTTGCAAGAAACGACGCATGCGTGACACCCAACGCAAGTATCCAGGTCAATCACAAGGCCTAATTTTCTTTCTGTTTTTTCTGGTAATGTCGTCATGCTAATGCCTAATAGTCATTTCCAACTTGATATTTAATAGAAATGCCAATTGTTAACTTTGTCCCTGTAGAATAATGTTTGGTCCTGGCTCCACTGGAGATTTAATTTCTTGAAACACAGGTTTGCTTGAAGAAGGTGGTTTAACCTTTTCTAATTTAACTTTGAGATCAAACCAAGCAGCTTGCCCAGTAATAGGGTCTGAATTTGACCATCGTAAACCATCTCCTTTTGAGGGTAAAAGCTCATGTATCAGATGGTTGAGTAAAAATCCTTTTGTCGCCTCTGGAGCGTTCTTATCTAGCGCCCAAGTTCCTCTACGTTTTCCAATTGCATTCCACGTCCAAACAGTATGCTCATTAAGAGCAGCCATTTCAGCTACAGGTACAGTTATTGTTCCGTGAATAGACGTTAACCGGACCCAATCTCCGTCTTTTAAAAAATGCGATTTCATTAGTTTTGATGGAACATATAGAGGATTAACGCCATGGATTTGACGCAGCCAAGCATTTTGTGTTCCCCATGAATGGTACATAGCCATTGGCCGCTGAGTTAAAGCATGGAGAGTAAATTCGTCATTATCTGTTACTGTCTCTTCGAAAGGTGGATACCAAATTGGAAGTGGATCCATACTCGTTAGAATACGTTCACGTAGGTGTTCTGGTGGTTGCCGCTTTCCATGCCCCATAGCTGCTAATTGAAATTTCCTCATCGGTTCAACATATAACGAAAATAAATATGGCTGAGGACTATCATATAACCCTGTATCTACGGCCCAATTTTGGTATCCAAGATTCCATGGCTTGTAGTATCTAGCATTTTTGGGCACATGTTTGGTCCAAAACCCACCATTTTTAATGTATAGTTCGAGTTGTTTTTGATTGGGTGGTCCCTTACCCGTATCTGATTTTGAACGCCAGCCAGCTAGCGGGCCAATCCCAGGTTTTCTTTCATGGTTTACTATATAATCTGCATAGTCTTTAAACTTTGCATTACCGTCATCATCTATAAAACCGGGTAGTTTTAGCCGTGCTCCCAAATCACACAACACACTTTGGAACCCTCTAACATCTCTGTCCGGGTTTATTACTGGCCACCGAATGGAGTCCGCGACAGCATCAGCTTCACAAATAGGTCTATCGAGTAAGCTAATACAATCATGTCGTTCTAAGTAGGTTGTATCTGGCAAAATCAGATCTGCATAGGCAACCATTTCTGAACTGTAAGCATCAGAGTAAATAATGTGAGGTATTACATAATCGCCGCTATCAGTCGTATCGGTTAGCATTTCGATGACACCTTTTGTATTCATCGAGCTGTTCCAACTCATATTTGCCATGTACATAAAGAGGGTATCAATTTTATAAGGGTCACCAGCATGTGCATTCGAAATTACCATATGCATCAGCCCATGTGCTGACATAGGATTTTCCCAAGTGAATGCTTTGTCAATGCGAGCTGGAGAACCATCTTGCTTAAGGCATAGATCCTCAGGTCCATGAACAAAACCTAAGTGAGGGCCGTCTAAAGGAGCCCCTGGCGTTACTTTACAGTGTGGTTTTGGATGTATCGAACTCGGCTTAGGGTAAGGAGGCTTAAATCGAAAGCCTCCAGGAACTTCAACCGTTCCAAGAATAATTTGCAGGACATGTAAAGCCCTACAAGTTTGGAATCCATTGGAATGTGCTGATATTCCACGCATAGCGTGAAAAGAAACTGGTCTTGCAACCATTGTTTTATGCTTTTTACCTCTAAAGTCTGTCCACGGTTCAGCGATCTCGAAACTTTCTTCAAATGCCACTCTAGCAATTTCAGTCGCAATAGCCCTAATCTTCCCAGCCTTGATCCCCGTTCGCTCTGAAACTGATTCAGGGCTGAACTCATCTGATAAGTATTTATCTATCATATGATAAAATACTGTTTGGTGACCGTTATGGCTTGCGGTTAGGCGTGGACTTATATTTTTCGTGTCGTAGGTAACGAGCTTTCCAGACTTTTGATCTATCACAAGCTCCTTATTATTTTTATCTTTTAACAACAGGCCCGTGTCATTATCCACTAATACAGGTGCATTTGTGAATTGGCTTAAGTACGCTAAATCAATTTTCCCCGCCTTTAACAAAAGGTGGATAAGTGACATTATAAATAAGCCGTCCGTTCCTGGTGTAATACCCACCCAGTCATCAGCGACAGCGCTATACCCAGTTCTTATCGGGTTGATGCCGATAATTCTTGCTCCTCTGGCTTTTAGTTTTCCTATGCCCATTTTTATCGGGTTGCTATCATGGTCCTCTGCGACCCCAAACAGCAAAAAAAGCTTTGTATGCTCCCAGTCTGGTTGTCCAAACTCCCAAAACGCACCACCCACTGTATAGATGCCTGCTGCAGCCATATTAACTGAGCAAAAACCACCATGCGCCGCATAATTAGGCGTGCCAAAGTTTTGTGCCCAAAAAGATGTAAAGGATTGAGATTGATCCCTACCAGTAAAAAATGCTAACTTTTCTGGATTTTTTTCACGGATAGGCTTTAACCACGTAGTCGCTAAATTTAAAGCTTCTTCCCATGTGATTTCCTCAAATTCACCCGACCCTCTTGGCCCAACCCGTTTAAGGGGAGATTTTAGTCGCGAAGGTGCATTTATCTGCATAATCCCAGCAGACCCTTTTGCGCATAACACTCCCTTATTAACAGGATGGTCTTTATTTCCCTCAATATAAGACACTTTGTTATTCTTTACGTGCACATTTATGCCACAGCGGCAGGCGCACATATAACAAGTGGTTTTGCGAATTTCGTCGCTTACCTCTGGTGATGTGTCCAAATATGGTTGGTCCTTCATGTACACCCTTTGCTTGGCTTTAATAAAAATGACTTACTTAGACTCAGGTTGTAATCGTGCAGACGCCTGAAGTACAGTAACTGCTATCATTTGAGTAATGTCATGCGGCGATGCACCGCGTGATAGGTCATTCGCGGGTTTTTCTAATCCTTGGAGAATTGGCCCGTATGCTTCAGCTTCACCGAGCCTTTGCGTGATTTTATATGCTATATTTCCTGCATCTAAATTTGGGAAGATCATTACATTTGCATTTCCTGCAACTTTTGAGGCGGGTGCCTTTTTGCTTCCAGCTACAGAATCAATCGCCGCGTCGAATTGTAGTTCTCCGTCTATCAGTAAATCAGGCAGGAGTGCTTTTAATTTTTTCAGTGCTCCTACTGTTTTTTCTATATTTCTATGGTTTGCGCTCCCTTTGGTCGAGAAAGATAGTAATGCAACTCTCGGGTCGGACTTTAAAAGGGCTCTGCAAGTTTGACTGGCCGCCATTGTTATGTCTACTAGCTCACTTTCATTAGGTTCTATAACCAGGCCACAATCTGCATAGATCATAGGTTCATATGTTTTTGGAAAAATTAAAAAACAGCTTGAAACTGTATTCACGTTTGTCGCTTTTCCAATTACCCATAAAGCTGTTTTTACGACATTTGATGTAGTCTCTACTGAGCCGCTCAAAGTGCCGTCAGCGTATCCGTGTTTTACAAGTAAGGCAGCATATACAAGATTTGATGCAACTTGTTTTTTAGCTTCAGCCCTTGAAATTCCTTTATGTTTTCTCAAGCTATAAAAAGACTTTGAAAATTCCTCTTTCAATGGAGATGTTATTGGATCGTGCAATTCAATATGATCAGGTTTTGAACATGAGTACTGTTCAAGCTGTTCTTTGATTTTACCTAAGTGTCCTACTAAAATTATTTTGGCTATGCCGAGGTTTACCGCCTTCACTGCCGCTTCAACCACTCTTGGTTCAGCGCCTTCACTCAGAGAGATTTTTAATGGGCTGGATCTGGTTATTTCCATAGCCAGATCCAATGGTCGCTTTAGACCCGGTTGCATTACTGTTTCAAACCGCTTGTTCGCGCATGTCTGAAGCAGAAACACCGGCAACTGCAACTGGTTTCTTCATTGCATCACGACGAAAGGGTTCGCCCAGTTCTTGGTTAATCATTACTTCAATTAACGTCGTTTTCCCATTTTCCATCTGATCTTTGATCGCCGTGTGAAGTGCCTCGGTCAGTTCATCCATTGTTTTTGCTACGACGCCTTGTAGACCACAGGCTTTGGCAATACCAGCATACGAAACCTGAGTATCTAACTCTGTACCAACAAAGTTGTCGTCGTACCAAAGTGTTGAGTTTCGTTTCTCCGCACCCCATTGATAGTTTCGGAAAACGATCTGTGTTACAGCTGGCCACTCTTCTCTCCCAATTGCAGTTAATTCATTTACGGCAATTCCAAAGGCGCCATCTCCTGAAAAACCTACTACTGGAACGTCTGGTCGGCCGATCTTGGCGCCAACGACTGATGGTAATCCATAACCGCATGGGCCAAAAAGGCCTGGTGCTAAATATTTTCTTGTCTCCTCGAATGTTGGATAGGCGTTTCCAATAGCGCAATTATTTCCGATGTCGGAAGATATTATTGCTTCTTTGGGAAGCGCAGCTTGTATAGCTCGCCATGCCTTTCGCGGGGACATCCAGTCAGGTTTATCTGCCCGTGCTCGTTGGTTCCAGGTTGTGCCGGGATCATCTTCTTCATGGTCCATAGAGCTTAGTTGTTGTGCCCATCGGGATTTTATTTCTGCGATCTTTTGTTTTCTTTCAGTCCGAGCAAAATCACCCGCAGTGTCAGATAGCTTCGATAGAATTTTGCTCGCTACCAGTGACGCGTCACCAATGATACCTACACTCACCTTCTTAGTTAAACCTATTCTGTCAGGGTTAATATCTACCTGAATTATTTTTGCGTCTTCTGGCCAATAATCGATCCCGTAGCCTGGCAGTGTAGAAAATGGGTTTAATCTTGTTCCCAAACATAAAACAACGTCAGCATCTTTGATCAATTCCATTGCAGCCTTGGATCCATTGTACCCTAAGGGACCAGCAAATAGTGGGTGTGAACCGGGAAATGCATCATTGTGTTGATATCCGACGCATACTGCAGCATCCAGGCGCTCAGCGAGCGCTTTTGATGCATCTATCGCTCCTTCAGATAAAACAACTCCTGCTCCGTTCAAGATTATAGGGTTTTTTGAAGAAGATAACATTTCAGCAGCCTCTGAAATTGCATTATCACCACCGCTTGGGCGCTCGAATTCAACCATCGCAGGAAGATCAATGTCTATTACCTGGGTCCACATATCTCGCGGAATATTGATTTGAGCCGGAGCGGAAGCGCGCTTTGCGTTCATTATAACACGATTGAGAACTTCAACTATACGAGTTGGGTCTCGAACTTCTTCTTGATAGGCGACCATGTCCTCAAACAATTTCATTTGTTCTACTTCTTGGAAGCCACCTTGTCCTATTGTTTTATTCGCTGCTTGTGGGGTTATTAAAAGAAGGGGTGTGTGGTTCCAATATGCTGTTTTAACCGCAGTTACAAAGTTGGTAATTCCTGGTCCATTTTGAGCAATCATTACAGCCATTTTCCCGGTTGCTCTCGTGTATCCGTCTGCCATCATTCCAGCAGAGCCTTCGTGAGCACAATCCCAAAAATTAATACCAGCTGTTGGGAATAGGTCTGAAATTGGCATAAATGCTGAACCGATGATGCCAAAAGCATGCTGTATTCCATGAGCTTGAAGCACCTTTATAAACGCTTCTTCCGTTGTCATTTTCATATTCTTTCTCCTACAAAATTGGAATCATTGGGTCATTGTGTTTTTTATTTCAAGATGTTATGTACTACTCTTTCAAGATACTAATAGGGCCAAAATTTATGTCGTTATAGGTCCAGTATCTGAAATTGCCCGAGCAATCAATTCTATACCTGGTGCAATTTTGCTGGTCGGTATTGACGAGTAAGCCAATCTAATGAAATTTTGGGGATAATTTTCTCCTACAAAGAATGGATCGCCTGGCTCGATCACTACATTCATATTAAGTAGATTTTGCGCCAATTCGATAGCTTTTATATGTTTTGGAGTTTCAATCCAAAAAGAAGACCCACCATGTTTTGCTTTTCCAGCAATTGTTAAATCAAATTTTATCAGGCTTTTCTCCATCTCCAGATGTCGCTCTTCGTACTGTTTCGACATTCTTTTAATTAGAGCATCGTAGTGACCCAAGCTTAGAAAATATGCTGCAGTTCTTTGAATGTGCCCGGGGGGGTGACGAAGAACTGATGCTCTAAGGGCTCTGGCCTCTTTTATAAATGGGGCGGGACCTACAAGATAGCCAAGTCTCATTCCAGGAAATAGTGATTTTGAGAAACTCCCCACGTAAATTACCCTGCCATCTTCATCCAAGGATTTAAGCGCTGGTAATGCCGGTTCTAAGAATGACATTTCAAATTCATAGTCATCCTCTACTATTATTGCATTAAGCTCTCTAGCCTTCTCAATCAGATGCTTACGTCTGGACAGTGGCATCGTTGCGGCTGTGGGGCAGTGGTGGCTGGGAGTTGTGAAAATTACATTGATGTCATCATCAAGCTTTTCAGGTGGCAGACCTTGGTGATCGACGTCTACTGCCTCAATATTACATCTAGATTGGCTCAGGATATCTAGGAGTGCTGGGTAGCATGGGTTTTCAATCAAGGCTTTTCTTCTCTGAGTTAACAAAATCTGAGTTGATAACCATAGTGCGTTTTGCGCACCTAAAGTTATAAGAATTTCATCCTCATCTGCGATGATACCTCTCCGTGGCAAGGTATGGCGCGCAACAAATTCTAAAAGTTTTGGATCATCCTGATCATAAAAATCGGATGTCATACTTCTAAAGTCCTTAGTTCCGAGAGCCTGCAGCGCACATAGACGCCAATTTGCATGATCAAATAAATTTGCGTCCACTTGCCCATAAATAAATGGATATTTATATCCAGCCCAATCACTTCTTTTTTCTGATAAAAATTTCCCACTGAACCGTTGACCTAAAGCTTTACTCCAGTCAACTAGTGTTTCTGGGTTTTGCGACTTTGTAAGTTTAAATTGAGGGGCTTCGGGTGCATTTTGTGAAACATAAAAACCGGATCTGCCTTTAGAGGACAAATAGTCATTAGATTGTAGTTCCGTGTAAGCAAGGGTTACAGTTATCCTGCTAATTCTCAAGTGTTTAGCAAGTTTTCTGGTGGAAGGGAGTTTTTCTCCTTTCCTGAACCTTCCAGATAGTATCCCTCTAGCAATTATTTGTTGTAACCGAGATTGAAGAGTACCCTCAACGCTTTCATCCATGAAAAATGTTTCGACTGGTACACTCATTTTACTTCAGATAACATTCCTTTCCTCACTGCCCTAGCGCTCCCAGAGCGATGGGTATAAGTTATTGAAAATATATTGTTTTTAAAACTATTCAGATTGAACCGCCTTAAGTTCCGCTATAATGGTCTTTATCCAATTATCTTCGCAAGTGACTTATCTACTGCGTCGGTGATCTGGTCGATATCATCGGGAGTTGCAATAAGTGCTGGACTAAAACATAGCGTATTATTGAGGCCCGGAAGTGAACGGTTGGTTGCCCCAATCAATACACCTTGTGCCGCGCAGTCAGCTACCACAGCTTGAACTAATTTTTCATCCTCAGGTTCTTTTGTATGCCGATCTTTAACCAACTCAGCTCCACAAAATAATCCCGCGCCGCGCACATCGCCAATTACTGGATGTTTTTCTGCCAGATGATTAAGGTTATCGATCATTCGAGCACCCATTTTGATTGTATTTTCCAATAAATTTTCATCTTCAATTATTCGCATGTTTTCAATAGCTGCTGTTGGTCCAGCGGTACATCCACCAAAGGTAGAGATATCCCGGAAATAATTCATTTTGTCGCTAGGATTATCTTTAAAACTATCAAACACCTCCTCGGTGGTAACTAAACATGCAATAGCAGCATAGCCAGAAGCTACCCCTTTTGCCATTGTGACCATATTGGGCTTAATTCCATAGTTTTGGTATCCAAACCATGTACCTGTTCTGCCAAGGCCGCATACAACTTCATCAATATGAAGAAGTATATCATATTTTTGACATAGTTCTTGGACTCGGTCCCAGTATCCTTCGGGGGGTGTGATTACTCCACCGCCCGCTGTTACGGGCTCAAGACACAACCCGCCCACTGTGTCGGGACCCTCTGCTAAAATAACTTCCTCGATCGCATCAGCAGCACGCTTCCCATATGCTTCGCCGCTCAAATCCCATTGAGCCCTATATTCCAAACAATGAGGAACACGGATGAAACCTGGAGTGAATGGCCCATATTGAGCATTTCGCTCATCCTGCCCACCAGCTGAAAGTGCAGCTATTGTCGTTCCATGATAATCACGGTCTCGATAGAGTATCTTATTTTTTTTACCACCATATTTTTTATGAGCAATTTGGCGGACCATTTTAAAAGCTTTTTCGTTGGCCTCAGATCCTGAGTTGCAATAATAAACTCGGGATAGTCCCGGCATTTTTTCAATTAGTTTTTCAGCGAATAAAGCTCCGGGCACTGATCCAGCTGCACCAGCAAAGTAGTTCAATTTTAGCAATTGATCGCGCACTGCGTTTGCTATGCTTTCTCTGCCATATCCTACGTTAACCGTCCACACACCTCCCGAAACGCCATCAATGTGTTCTTTGCCATTTTGATCCCAAACTCGCATACCTTTGCCCTCAACGATGATCCTTGGTTCACCAGTTTCGAAAGGTTTATGCTGTATTAAATGGTGCCAGATGTGAGCCCTATCGGCCTCAACAACATGACTAATGTCGTTTTGATTCAAAGTGCCATCCATGAGAATACCTTGCTATAAAGTTGTTTTGTATGAACAATATAATAGACGCTAAAACATTTTTTAAAATAGGTCCAGAAATATACCCACTGTATGGCCAGCTGGTTCATTTTGCCGCGTTTAAACATAAAAATCATGACTAACTTGATGAAATTCAACTCATCCCGTAAAAATCAAAAAAGTTTAAAAGATCATTTACAGTCCGCATTTAAGTAATAATTATTCAAAACAGCAGGATGCTTTTTAAAATTGGCTGTATACTAATTAGCTTCGATTTGTTTTAACGGTTATCCTTATTGTGGGAGTTTAAAGATTGTGGGAGTTTTAAATTGGGAAATATTCCAAAAATAAACCAGGCTGAACCTATCCCAGAAGCAGCGCGGTCGGATATAGAAAATTTATTATCAACGGGTGACCTATTCCGCTACACTAATGACAACTCGGCTGTATTCAAATTAGAACAGAATTTTGCCAATAAGATTGGTGCAAGGTATGCACTGGCTGTATCTTCATGCTCAGCAGCTCTGTTTTTAGCCCTGAAAACCTTAGATCTCCCTGCAAATCCCAAGGTACTTATACCAGCTTTCACCTTTGGCGCTGTACCATCAGCAGTAGTGCATGCGAATTGTATTCCTGTGTTATGTGAGTGTGGAACGGATTATCGTATCGATTTGGATGATTTTTTAGTCAAACTTCAACTTGTGGATGCTGTACTGATAAGTCATATGCGTGGTCATACTTCCGACATGGATAAAATCTTATCACACTGTGAAAAATTAGGTGTGCCTGTTATCGAGGACGCGGCTCATTCACTAGGTACGACTTGGAGGGGTAAAAATATTGGTACTTTTGGGCTACTTGGCTGTTTTTCATTCCAATCTTACAAACTATTGAACTCTGGTGAAGGTGGGATGTTGATTACAGATGATCCAGACTGCTTTGCTAAAGCTGTTGTGATGTCTGGTGCCTACGAGCATAATTGGAAGAAACATCATGGCGAAAGACAGTTTTTTGAGAAATGGCAAAATCAATTACCGCTCTACAACATGCGGTTGAATAATCTGTCTGCTTTAATCGTAGATTCACAGATACCTTATTTGGATGAAAGAATTGAGAAAGGACGCCGTAATCACGATATTGCTGCGAAAAAGCTGAGTCATAGCGAATGGATAGATGTTCCTGACAAATTTGAGCATGAAGCTCGTGCCCCAGACTCAATACAATTCAATCTTGTTGGATTAACGCCGCTGGAGGTTAGTCAGTTTTGTGATCTTATAAATAGAATGGGCGTTGCACTTCAGGTTTTTGGCAATTCAAAGGATAATGCCAGGGCCTTTTGGAATTGGGATTTTTTACCAGAAAGATTTAATTTACCAAAAACGCGAGGAATGTTAATGAACGCATGTGATGTACGGCTTCCGGCTCGACTTAACGTTGATGATTGTAAAAGTATTGCAGAAATTATCTTAGAAGCGCTGAGGCAGGTTAAAAGCAATATGGCCGCGGAATGAATAAAGTGTAAAGAAAAACAACTCTGTAGTATGTTTTTACGTATATAAATATTACTTAAATTTATTATCCCTAGGAAAACCTCTTGGAGCCATGCGTCCGGCACTAGCTCTTTTGGCCATCCAATCCGCTAGGTTTGATTCAGTTCGCGTTCGTCCCGCGGGGTCTAACCAAGTTAGTCCGTCTGAAAGATTGAAAGTGGTTAAGTCTGACAAGCCTCCATCTTTATATTTTTGTAGTCGTACACCCTTACCTCTAGCCATTTCTGGAAGTTCAGAAATTGGAAAGATCAACACTTTTCTATTTTCTCCAACTACTGCAATATGATCGCCATTAATATTGCAACAGACTTTTGCTGTGGCATTATCCTTTACATTTAGAACTTGCTTTCCACTCTTAGTTTGGGCAATTACGTCGTCATGTCCGACTATAAAACCGTCCCCAGCCGATGAGGCAACCAATAGTTTCTGGTTGGAAATATATGGTATTATAGTCACTACTTTGGCGTCGTCTGGGATATCGACCATTAACCTAATTGGTTCACCCATGCCCCGTCCGCCAGGCAGATTAGAAGCAAGAATTGTGTAGAATCGGCCATTAGACCCTAATGCAAGTAGTTTATCAGTAGTTTGAGCATGAAAAATAATTCCGGGACCATCGCCATCTTTGAACTTTAACTCTCTTTCAAGATCTATGTGCCCGTTCATAGCTCGTATCCATCCCATGCTTGAGCAAACTACTGTTATTGGCTCTTTTTCAATCATTGCCTCGATGGGTACCGCTTCGAAATCTTGTGCCTCTGCAAAATCAGTTCGTCTTGCGCCAGCCACAAAACTCTGGCCAAACTGTTTTTTTGTTTCGCGAATTTCTTCGGCAATTTTATTCCATTGTTGCATTGTATCAGCGAGCAAATCTTCCAAGTTTGCTCTTTCTTCCATCAAACTATCCCGCTCTTTAACCAATTCTACTTCTTCTAATTTGCGAAGAGAGCGCAGTCGCATGTTTAAAATTGCTTCAGTTTGTGCTTCGCTTAGCTCACCTTCGATTGAGACATCAGGCCTTTTATAGTCTAGTTCATCTTTAGCCCGTTCGTGCCGTTTCCCCCAGTCTTCTGACATAAGTGCTAATTTGGGATTCTCATCATATCTAATGATATCAATTACGCGATCTAAATTTAGGAAAGCTATAATAAGACCTTCTAATATTTCCAGTCTAATATCTATTTTGTTCAACCGGAACTTGGATCTACGTTCTAAAATATTGCGCCTGTGATCCAGAAAAGCTCTGAGCACCTCATTCAAACTACAAACTTTTGGTACTAATCCATCTATGAGAACGTTCATATTGAGGGAAAAGCGAACTTCAAGTTCTGAAATTTTGAATAACGTCTCCATTAGAATGTTTGGGTCTACATTTTTGCTCTTTGGTTCCAGTACCACTCGAACATCTTCTGCACTTTCATCTCGAACATCTTCTAATATTGGTATTTTCTTTGTTTGAATGAGCTCTGCAATTTTCTCAATCAGTTTTGATTTTTGAACTTGAAATGGTATTTCTGTAACCACTATTTGCCATTGACCGCGCCCTAAATCCTCTATGGAGTAACGCGCTCTAAGTCGAAACGAGCCCCTGCCAGTTTTGTAAGCATTAATTATATTTTCATAAGGCTCAACAATAATCCCACCGGTTGGAAAGTCTGGACCAGGAATGTATTTCACTAATGTTTCAACGCGAGCTTCGGGGCTCTTTATCATATGGATACACGCATCGCAAAGTTCTGAAATATTGTGAGGTGGTATATTAGTCGCCATACCCACTGCGATTCCGCTTGATCCGTTTGCGAGTAAGTTAGGAAAGCTGGCAGGTAAAACTATAGGTTCGGACAAAGTTCCGTCATAATTCTCCCTGAAGTCTACGGCATCTTCATTTAATCCATCAAGTAAAGCTTCAGCGACAGAAGTCATCCTTGCTTCTGTGTATCTGCTAGCGGCCGGGTTGTCTCCGTCTATATTACCAAAATTACCCTGCCCATCGACTAGTGGGTATCTAACGTTAAATTCTTGAGCAAGCCTGGCCATTGCGTCATATATCGCGGCATCGCCATGGGGATGATAATTACCCATAACATCACCGCTAATTTTAGCAGATTTACGAAATCCACCGCTTGCAGTAAGTTTTAATTCACGCATTGCATATAGAATGCGTCTATGAACTGGTTTTAAGCCATCTCTTGCATCAGGAAGGGCTCTATTCATTATTGTGGAAAGGGCGTAAGTGAGATAACGTTCACCGATGGCGCGGCTAAGCGGTTCGGCTAGAATACTTTTATCACTCAAGTCATCTGATGCTTCATTCATAATTTGTTTGATAAACAAGCTTAACAGTGGGGTAAAGGAGAAGACTGATGAATTCAAAAAAATATTTCCAATATTTTTGGGTTTATCGTCTTAACATTAAAGCGTACGAAAGGTTTACTTGATGGATCGTTCTATTCTTATCACTGGCTGCTCTTCAGGGATTGGATATGATGCTGCACATGGACTAAAAGCAAGAGGGTGGAGAGTTTTTGCAACTTGCAGAAATGAGGTGGACTGCGAGAGCCTGCGTAAAGAGGGCTTAGAAAGTTTTAGGTTGGATTATGATGATACTACCTCGATCCAGTCTGGTGTTGAATATATTCTTAATAATAACAATGGTGTTTTGGGCGCTCTATTTAACAATGGTGCTTTTGCATGCCCAGGCGCTTTAGAAGATCTTCCGAGAGATGCTCTGAGAGCGATATTTGAAACTAATCTTTTTGGTTACCATGAATTAACAAGAGAAATCATTCCTATCATGAGAGCTCAGGGATATGGAAGAATAATTAATTGTTCATCGGTTCTCGGTATCGTGCCTTTGAAATGGCGCGGTGCTTATAATGCGACAAAGTTTGCTCTTGAAGGGCTCACTCAAACACTCAGGCTCGAAATGCAAGACACTCCGGTTAAAGTAATATTAATTAACCCGGGTCCTGTAACTTCTAAAATTCGAGAAAATTCTATACCACATTTCGAAAAATGGATTGACTGGGAAAATTCGAAAAGAGCGGAACACTACGAAGCGACGCTCATTGGTCGTCTGAGACAAAAAAGTTCTATAAATAAATTCGAACTACCTGCATCAGCGGTTACAAAAAAACTTGTATTAGCTTTAGAAAGTCAAAAACCAGCACCTGCATACTATATAACGAAACCAACGTATTTCATGGCTCTGATGCGTCGCATATTGCCAACTATTTGGTTGGAAAAATTGCTTGCCAAAATTTAATTTATTTAAGTCAGCATCACGTGTTCACTTTTGCCAAATTACCACTAAGTTCACAGTGATATAACCGACTTTTAGGAAATCTCATGTCTCAAGATCCATTATTTATTCTCGTCATTCTTTCTATGGCTGCTGTTCTTATTGTTCTAATGATTGGAATCGGTGGTTTTGGAAGAGGCGGTGAGTTCAATAAAAAATATGCAAATAAACTAATGCGTTTAAGAATTTTTGCTCAGTTTTTAGCAGTCGCAATCATTTTATTATTTGTGTATTTAAGCGGATCAAGGGGATAAAAAATGGTCACAATAAACAAAGTTTATACAAAAACTGGAGATGATGGTGAGACTTCTCTGGGAAATTTTGAGCGCGTAGCCAAATATGATTTGCGAGTTGAAGCTTATGGAACGGTTGATGAATTGAATTCTCATCTTGGAATGGCAAGGCTTGTTTCTACAGGTGATATGGCTGCTAAGTTATCGTCTATTCAAAATGATCTTTTTGATCTGGGTGCAGATTTATGCAGGCCAAATATGGATAAGGATGGAGAAGCTGATTATGAAGTGTTGCGTATAGTCCGTTCGCAAGTGGAGAGGCTCGAGCAGGAAATTGACACTATGAATGAGCCCATTGAACCACTAAAAACATTTATTTTGCCAGGGGGAAGTCAACTTGCCGCGCATCTGCATGTTTGTCGTACGGTCGCTCGAAGAGCAGAACGTTTAGCAGTAGAGCTGGCGTTTCATGATCATGTAAATCCAGAGGCAACTAAATACTTGAACCGACTTTCAGATTGGTTTTTTGTTGCATCTCGAGCTGCAAATAATAATGGAGTTGATGATTTAAAATGGATCCCTGGGGCAAATCGATAAGAACTGCCGTGACTCTTTGGTATTTGAAATCGAAATAAAATAATGTTACGCGACGTCGATTGATAACGAGTCGACGCTTTTCCGCTATTTACCGCAGGTGTACTTTGATATGCATAGTTCGGTAAGTTTGGCTGAAAATGTAATTGGCGATACAAGGAGATAAATGACAATGAAGGTGCTTGTACCTGTCAAAAGAGTGATTGACTATAACGTCAAAGTACGCGTCAAAGCGGATGGTGCGGGAGTTGACCTTGCAAATGTAAAAATGTCCATGAACCCGTTTGATGAGATTGCGGTTGAAGAGGCAATAAGACTTAAAGAAGCGGGAAAAGTGGGTGAAGTGGTAGTCGTTTCTGTTGGCGTGGAAAAAGCGCAAGAAACTTTACGTACTGCACTAGCTATGGGCGCAGATCGTGCAATATTAATTGTGGCGACTGACGATGTGCATAATGATATTGAGCCGCTGGCAGTTGCAAAAATACTTAAAAATATTGTTGAAAAAGAAGAACCAGGCATAGTTATTTGTGGGAAGCAGGCAATAGATAATGACTTGAACGCGACAGGGCAAATGCTTTCAGCTTTCTTGGGGTGGTCTCAGGCGACCTTTGCTTCAGAACTAAGTATTGAAGGGGACAAAGCGGTCGTAACGCGAGAAGTAGATGGAGGCCTTCAAACAATAAAGGTCAACCTGCCCAGCGTTGTAACAGTCGATTTAAGGCTGAACGAGCCACGATATGCATCCCTACCGAATATAATGAAGGCAAAGAAAAAGCCTTTAGACGTCATGAGTGCTGAGGATTTAGGGGTCGATGTATCGCCTCGACTGAAAATTAAAAATACTGGAGAGCCCGAAGCGCGTGCGGCGGGTATAAAAGTTGGTTCTGTGGATGAACTGGTCGAAAAACTGAAAGAAATGGGAGCGGTGTAATGGCAGTTCTAATTTTAGCTGAATTAAATGGGAATGATTTATCTGAGGATGCAACTGCAAAAGCAGTTTCTGCAGCTAAGGAGCTAGGCGAGGTTCATGTTTTATGCGCGTCATCTGATTGCTCTGGTGCAGCACAATCAGCAGCAAAATTGAGTGGCGTGGCCAAAGTATTATGCATTGATAGTGGAGTTTTTGGTAACGGCATGGCTGAACCAATCGCAGATTTAGTTGTTTCTATATCTGATGATTATGAACATATACTCGCACCGGCCACGAACTCTGCTAAGAACATACTACCCAGAGTAGCCGCGCTTTTGGATGTGATGGTAATTACCGATATCACGGCAGTTATTAATTCCAACACTTTCGAAAGGCCGATCTACGCAGGAAATGCAATACAAACGGTTGAATCTTCTGATCAGAAAAAGGTTGTTTCGGTTCGAACTGCAAATTTTGAAGCTGTTGCGGCATCTGGTAATGCAAATATTGAAAATATAACCTCTGAGGTTGTTTCTTCTCTTTCTGAGTGGATGGAAGATAAAGTCGCAGCGTCAGACAGACCAGAGTTAACATCTGCCGGTGCAGTAGTATCGGGTGGACGAGGTGTCGGGTCAGACACTGATTTTGCAATGATTGAAAAACTTGCTGATAAATTGGGTGCTGCGGTTGGTGCTTCACGGGCAGCCGTTGATAGTGGATATGCTCCGAACGACTGGCAAGTCGGCCAAACTGGTAAGGTAGTAGCCCCAGATTTATACGTTGCGGTAGGTATATCTGGTGCAATCCAGCACCTTGCGGGAATGAAAGATAGCAAGGTTATAGTTGCGATCAATAAAGATGAAGAAGCACCAATTTTTCAGGTTGCTGATTTGGGTTTAGTTGCTG
>CABZJF010000014.1:0-38902 GCA_902525915.1 Paracoccaceae bacterium
ATAGCTTGCTTTATGCTTTTTCGGAATCCGGTTTTATGGCGGTGGAGTCATTCAAGACATCATACGGATACAATCATTGTTGGTCGCGATGCCGAGATAGTAACCATGCGGCCGCCAGATTTAATCAAAGTTGCAATGCTGTTTTTTGGTTTACACACCTTTGAGGGTTTGAAAGCAACTTTTCGTCATGCAGTGCAAGGATTGAATGAAGAAGAGCGGGAGTTTACGCCTCCTCAATATGTGGATGAGGCGCAGAGAATAGCAAGAGTATGGGTTTTAATTGTGATTTGTGTGGTACTTTTAGTATTGATTAAAAAATCCATTTTGCCACTGATGCTTGTCGGCGTCGGTCCAGCCATTTTGGGTTCATGGCATTTAATTATGACAGGTTTGCTCCAGCATACTGGTCTGGCTGATAATGTACTTGACCACAGGTTAAATACTCGGACTGTCTATATGAATTTCTTTAGTAGATTTATATATTGGAACATGAATTATCACGTGGAGCATCATATGTTTCCCATGGTTCCATATCATAATCTTCCGCGTTTACACAGGCTAATTAAGCATGATTTACCTGAGCCAAACCCTGGTTTTTTAGATGGATTGAGAGAGGTGTTCTATGCTTTGCGACGGCAGCTAAGTGATCCTGAGTATCGGATTGATAGGCAGCTGCCATCGACTGCAAAACCCTACAATCATCATTTATCTGATGCGGTATAATTTTAAAAGTTTCACATTTATGACTGCAAACTACGCTAAGTGAGTAGTGTGTCTATTTCATTTCTATCTGGCATTGATGGTGCTGTGCCCGGTCGTGTCACTGAGATACTAGCTGTGGCGCAAGCAAAACGAAGTGCTTTATCAATTGGCATTTCCTCTGCTAACGCTACAGCAAGTCCTCCGTTAAAGGCGTCTCCCGCGCCAGTAGTCTCAACAATTGGTCCAACCTGAAATGATGGTTGATGGATTATTTGCCTACTATCTTTGAACAGTGCACCTTGTTCCCCAAGCGTAATTACAGCAGCGCTGGCACCTTTTTCAATTAACTTATCTGCTGCAACCTCTGCGTCACTAACAGATTTTACAGGTATCCCTGTAATCTGTTCTGCCTCAATTTCGTTTGGAGTAACAAAATCACATAGTTTTAGAATATTTTCTCCCAACGGTTGGGCAGGAGCGGGATTTAAGATAGTGATTGACCCCCCATCCTTCGCATAAGATAGAGCTGTATTCGCAGCATCGAGTGACTGCTCAAGTTGTGTCATAAATACGCACGATTGCTGAATTAATTCCTTATTAGCCAATATATCATCGTCGTTTATATCTGCAGCCGCTCCAGGACTGACGATTATAGCATTATTTCTACTGCTGTTTTCTATGAAGATATACGCTGCACCCGTGTAGCTATCCGAATGCTGAGTCACATGTGGTTTGATGCCGGATTGTTCCCAAAGTCTTATAGCCATGTTGGCAAAATCGTCTTTTCCAAGGCGTGATATAAAATGTACATTTCCTCCTGCCAATGCCGCCGCGACTGCTTGGTTAGATCCTTTACCTCCCGGTCCTAAAGAGAATTCATCTCCGATTATTGTTTCGCCCATTTTTGGTTGGCGCGATGCACGGTATGCTGTGTCCGCGACAAAGACTCCAAGAATTACTATATTTTTATCTGACATTTTATCACTCTTCTGGTGGTATGACACCTTTTCTTAGCATAAAGCATCCATAAAACCGTCGTTCTCCAGTCTGTATGACGGCATAACTGGTTTTTGCAAAATCATAAAAGGCAAAGCGCTCGATTGAGATCATAGGTCTTTTTTTCTCATCATTCTTTATGATTAATTTTTGCACTTCCTCTTGGACAGGTGGTAGGGTGTCTGGTTCTCCTACTATCTCCATTCTACCTGCGAAATCATCAACAAATGTATCCAAAGGCATAACGGAAAGTATCGCATCTATGGCTTCAGCAGCACTTAAATTCTCCATCCTTAAAAGTTTTCCATAAACTGTGGACCTTGATATTGAGTCTGATGGAAAATTTGTATCTGCCACTATTAAAACGTCTCCGTGACCCATCAAACGCAAGGCATGAAGTACTTCTGCGTTTAATCTGTTATCTATTCTTTTGAGCATTAGTGGCCTCCTAAAATAAATGGTTCAAGTTATACTATTTCCGTTTTCTGAATCGAATATGTGCATATTGTTTGGTTTCACTGTTAAATGGAGTTTTTCTCCGACCTTGAAGTTCCGTCGTTCCCTTGAAACTAATGTTATTTCGGATCCTTCTGTATCGCGAAGGACAACATGTGTTTCGGGTCCAGTGGGCTCTATTACAGACGCTGTTGCGGATATCCCTGAGTCAGTGATTATTAAGTTCTCTGGACGAATACCTATTTTTATTTTCTGGCCAGCAGAAATATGTTTGGTTTCATTTAATGGAAGAGTACCGCTATTAAGACGTGCAACTAACTTATTCTCATGCACTTCAACATCCCCAGTAAAGAAATTCATCGCGGGGGATCCAATAAAGCCTGCCACGAATTGATTTGCAGGATTATCGTAAAGGTCCAAGGGAGAGCCAATTTGTTCGATAACGCCGTTTTGTAATACGACAATTTTGTCGGCCATTGTCATCGCTTCAATTTGATCATGCGTTACATAAATAGTTGTCGTTTTTAAGCGTTGGTGTAGTTCTCTAATTTCTGTTCGCATTTGTACGCGAAGTTTTGCATCTAGATTAGAAAGTGGTTCATCAAAAAGAAAAACTTGTGGATCACGCACAATTGCTCTTCCCATCGCCACCCGTTGTCTTTGGCCGCCAGACAATGCTCTTGGATACCGGTCTAAGTAAGGGAGCAGGCCTAGAATGTCTGCTGCTTTTTGCACCCTATCCTCAATATCATTTTTAGATAAACCCTTCATTCGCAGAGAAAAAGAAATATTTCCTCGCACAGTTTTATGGGGATAGAGAGCGTAGTTCTGAAAAACCATTGCAATGTCTCGTTCGGCTGGGGGGAGGTTGTTAACCAAGCGTTCATTAATATGAATTGATCCACCGCTGATGCTTTCTAAACCTGCTATCATTCTTAGTAATGTGGATTTACCACAACCAGAGGGTCCCACTAAAACTACAAATTCACCGTCATGTATGTCGATGTCTAGGCCATGTAGAACTTGCAGGTCATCATAGGATTTTTTTAAATCTCGGATTGTCACCTCTGCCATACTACGTAAACCTTCTGATGTTTTTCTTTTCACAACTAATATTAAATTTTTCGTCTGTCCATTACTTTAGCATACTAACATGTTAGTTCTTGACTTGTTAAGCGGTCACTGAGAAACTGATATTATCAGTATTCAAGAGAATCTCTTTGAGATGATTTTGAATTTATTGTTAAGTAATTAAGTAGAGCTAACTGGGAGGTAGATCTGTGAAAGTAGACTTATACAATGCTATAGTTTCTGCGCAAATGAGCCGACGTAAAATGTTGAAGGGTTCGGCGAGTTTAGGTGCAGTTGCTGCAATGGGTGGCTTAGGAGGAGCCGCCACTGCTGGTGCACATGGAGGTGTGCGAGCTGAAATTATGAAAATTCCTGGTGTAGGGATGGGGTCACCTGGTGACCCTGAGTGGCAAAAGGTTGGTGAACTTTGCATGGGGCCAGTAAAGGAGCGAGTTGCAGAGGGAGAATTCAAGGGCGTCGAGTTGACCTTTATGGGTTTGAACAACCAAAACTTGCATAACTTTCTTTTCAGAGGTTTTTTAAAGCCTTGGGAAGCATACACAGGTGCGAAGATCAATTGGATTGATTTAGCTCAAGCTGATTATAATCCAAGGCTACAACAGTCAATTGCTACTAAGACTGTCGACTTTGACATTATAGAGATGGGCGCACCTTTCGAGGGTGATACCGCTGGTCAGGGTTTGTTGAACGAAATGCCTGAATGGGTGAAGGATCAAATTGAGTATGATGATTTGGTTGGATACCTGCAACCACCGGTAGGTACATGGGACGGAAAAGCCTACAGGATAAATATTGATGGTGATTGTCATACATTTTGTTATCGAAAAGACTACTTTGGCACAGGGTCGATTACTGGACGAATGAACCCACCGAATACTTGGCAAGAAGTCAATCAGATATCTAAAGATGTTGTTGGCAAGACAGATCCACTCACTGGGCTTCCAGCGCATGGATTCTTGGATCCTCTTAAAGGATGGGGCGGTTTCGGAATGTATTTCTTGACCGATAGAGCCGGACCTTATGTGAAACATCCTGATGATCCTGCTTTCTTATTTGATATTGATACTATGAAGCCTCGTATAAACAATCCAGGTTGGGTTCAGGCGATACAAGATGTTATGGATCTCATAAAAATAGAGGGCGCGTATCCAGCAGATCAAATAAATGCTGATCCTGGCACTACTGGATTCCAACAGTTCCTTGCTGGAACTGGGTCAATGCTTACTTGGTGGGGTGATATTGGATCTAACGCTCGCACATCTGATACGTCGGTAATCGGTGACGTGGTTGGGTTTAGCGCTATTCCTGGTTCTGATCGAGTATATAACCATAGTAAGGGTGCGTGGGAAAATACCTATAATGAGGCACCAAATAATGCGTATCTCGGTTGGGGTGTATACGTAACTAATCGTGTAGAAGGTGATGCTAAAAAGAGGAAAGCTGCATGGTCAGCCGCAGCTCATATCGGCGGTAAAGATATTTCGCTTTGGACCTCAGCCTATCCTTCTGGTTTCCAACCATATAGAAATTCACATTTTAATTATGATGAGTGGGAAGCGGCTGGTTACGATAGAGCGTTCGTGGAAGATTATCTGGGTTCAAATCTTGATACTTATAATCATCCAAATTCGCTAAATGAGCCTAGAATCCCTGGTATCTTCCAATACTACTCTGTAGCAGAGGATGAACTTGCGAAAGGTTATGCAGGACAGTATGGATCTGCACAAGAAACTGCTGATGCTATAGCGGTCGCATGGGAAAAAATTACCGATCAAATCGGTCGTGAAAGTCAAATAAAGCTGTATAAAGCTGCATTGGGGCTTTAAAATAAACTTGCGAGGCCGATATTTGAATATCGGCCTCAGCAACTACTACTATTTTACAGGAAAATAGTTCATGAGCACAGAAGAAGGTGACAAGCTTCACGTTGTAACGGCTGATGATATTTCAAATAACAAAAAACGATTAGGAAAATTCCTCGTTTGGGGTTCGGCCATCATTCTGGCCTTTACGCTTTTGATACAGGCCTTAGATACGAACTCTTATCTTACTATTGATCTAGAAACGTGGCGACCATCACTTTATGCATATGTTTTTTGGGCCTTTTGTTTGTGTGTTTCTCAGGTTTTAACTCGTGGAGAGCATGGAAAACGAGTTTTATTCGTATTGCCGGCCGCGCTCTTCGTCATTTCTATGGTGGTATTCCCACTTTTATTCGGATTAGTAATAGCATTTTCAGATTGGAACCTATCGTCCCCAGATGGCCGAACTTTTAATGGTCTGGACAATGTACGGCAAATGTGGGGTGATCCTTTTTATTGGAATGCCTTAAAGAATATGGTTTGGTATACGGTTGTTATTATAATCGAATATGCGGTAGCATTTGGCCTTGCTATATTACTAAATAGTCAAATCCGAGCTCGTAAATTCTTTAGGGTAGCATTTCTTTTACCATTAATGCTCTCTCCTGTGGCGGTTAGCTGGATGATTGGAAAGTCAATGTTGGAGATTAGGTTCGGGCCAATATCGCGTTTTTTACGCTGGCTTGCTTCTGAGCCATCAGAAGATCTTCCATCACTTTTATACTACCCTGGTATTTACATTGCCGATCTTGCGCAGTGGTTTGGCTGGGCTAGCCCCTCATTTTTTGGTTCTGCTGGTATTGCTCGAACAATGATCATGGCCATGGATGCATGGACCTTTATACCATTTATGATGATCATGATTTTGGCTGGACTACAAGCTATTCCCCGTGAACTTTATGAAGCGTCTGAAGTCGATGGCGCATCTCGCTGGCGTCAGTTCCTGGAAATTACATTTCCGCTAATGCTACCGGTGAGTATTACAGCAGTCCTGATAAGGATAATTTTTAAGCTAAAGCTTGCAGATATTATTATAAATATTACTTCAGGTGGGCCAGGAGGCGCCACAGATAGCGTTACAAGCTTTATTTTTCGTGAATATAGAGACCGGTCGAATGTCGGTTATGGTACTTTGTTGGCGATAGTATATTTGGTCATTATTGTCATAGCTATGACAATTCTCATTAAGCTCGCTGATAGATGGATGAAGCCAAGGTATTAGCATGAGTAATCAAATTTTCAGAGATAGTGAAAGCGATCGGCAATTTTCAGCGTCATGGTTCACCGGTCGTGTATTTGTCTACTCGATCCTTTTGCTCTGGGCGTTTATATGTCTTTTCCCTATTTACTGGACAATTACAACATCATTTAAAATGGCTCCCGATGTAATGAAAGGTAATATAATTCCTTGGGTCGACTTTACCCCCAAATGGCTTGGATGGCGTTCTTTAGGTCTATCGCCAGAAACAATTGGCATTGAGTCAACTGTAAGAGAAGAGTTTCTCAAACGGTTTTGGAACTCCGCTATAGTTTCAGTTTGCTCTTCTATACTTGCAGTTGGCTTGGGGAGTTGTGCGGCCTATGGTTTGTCCCGCTTCAATTATCGCTTTGGTTTTATGAGGAATTCTGATATTTCATTTTTCTTTTTGAGTCAGCTTATACTGCCACCTGTGGTGCTAGCTTTGCCTTTTTTGGTCCTGTATAAATCGCTAGATCTCTTGGATACGCGCATCGGGTTAATTCTACTATATACGCTGACGGTTTTACCCATAGTCATATGGATTATGCGAGACCAGTTCAGTTCAATACCCACTGAACTTGAAGAAGCGGCATTAGTTGACGGTTTGTCGATTTGGGGTGCTTTTACAACAATAATAATGCCAATAGCACTTCCGGGCATGGTTGCAGCATTCATATTATCATTAGTACTCACCTGGAATGAATATTTTTTTGCTGCATTATTAACATCGTCTCATGCGAAAACTTTGCCTGTTATGGTAGCTAGCCAGACTGGTTCACAGGGCATTTCATGGTGGTCTATGGCCGCATTATCCTTTGCAGCTATTCTTCCTTTAATTGTAATAGCCATAATACTTGAGCGATATATAATTAAAGGTATGGCTGCAGGTGCGGTTAAGTAAATTCAAAATATTTATTTGTTATTAGGAACCAGCCACTGCGTGTGCGACAGCCTTGGAGTCTTCGTAAAGTTGCCTGAAAAGTTGATTTTTTTGTGTATGAAATTCTGAGTGCTGTGTTCTTATTGTAGATAGAGCAGGGTTCCATCTTGTTATATCGGTTTGCGAAACTGCACCTACTGCGATAGCAGCCAAAAACGCGTTCCCGTAGCTAGCTCCTGTACTTTTTTCAGATATCACTTGGTCAATCTTACTAAAATCAGAGGTCGCTTGCATCCAGATATTATTCTTAGTACCGCCTCCAACAGCCATGACTTTTTTTGGCTTATGCCCAATGGCCTCATAGGTATCAAATACATGTGCAGTACCCATTGCGATGCCTTCTAAGAAAGCTCTAAAAATATCTGCTCGATTATGAGTTAAATCTAAACCAAAAATTGTACCTCTCGCTTTTGGATCATGAATTGGAGTTCTCTCTCCTGAGAAGTACGGTAAGACAATCAGTCCCTTTGCCCCAGGTGGCGCTTCTGCCGCTTCAGCTGCTAGGATTTCAAAAGCTTTGTCTTTCGGTATCTCTTTTGCAAAATTGTCTCTAAACCAATGGGTTAGGGTCCCTGATGTTGCTAGGCCTGCCATGGAACCGTGCAAGCTTTTGAAAAGCCAAGGTGCGTACCATAAACGCTCATCTATTATTTTTTTGTTGGTTACTTGGATCATAAAAATTGTGGATCCATACATCATCATCATATCACCGGCGCCACAAACGCCAACACTCACGGCTTCTGCTGCCGCATCAATTGTTCCGACAGTCACTGGCGTTCCTGGTGCTAGACCTGTTTCATCAGCTGCTAACTTTGATACATATCCAGCAATTTCAGTAGTCCACATAAGTTTTGGGAGTCGTTCAATCTCAATTATATTGCTAGTCAGTGCATCAGTCCATTTGAGGTTATTTATATCATACAACGGAGTAAAATTTGCTGCGGTGTAGTGGTCTATTACATTTTTGTTGGTCAGTTTTTGGACAAGATAGGAAGTCGAGGACAAGATTTTGCCAACTTTTTGGTAAATCTTAGGACAATTTTTTTTAAGCCAGAGTATTTTGGGGCCAACAGATTGTGAGGTTAAAGCATTACCACTGCTCTGCAGGATATTTTCTTTTCCTATTTCTTCATTTAACTCGTTAATTTCCTTTTCGGCTCTTGTATCGACGCCATACAGAACAGCATTCATTAATGGTTCACCCTGCGGTGAAACAGGTAGCATGCACGGACCAATTGCAGAAGTTGCTATACAGGAAATATTTTTAGGGTTTATTTGTGAAGATTTAAGTATTGTTTTTGTTATTATAACAAAATCGTTCCACCAATCTTCCTCAGGTCTATGTTCTGCCCATCCAGGTTCTGGAATTAACATTTTATGAGGATGAGTTGCGCTGGCGAGTACAAATCCGTCTTTATCAGTTAAAACGCCCTTTGACTCATATGTTCCTATATCAATCCCTAAAAAATATTCCATGGGTGGATATTAACTCCGTATCAATGAAAACTCGCTAGTTATATTGGACAAGGCAGTTTCTAATAAAACCTCTAATGAAACGAGATCATTTATATTACATATTTCTAAGCTTGAGTGGCTATTACGCATAGGAAAGCCCATGTCTATTGATGCAACACCGTTTCCCAATTGCTGGATATATGATAAGTCTGTTAAAACTCCTACCTGAGCGCTACGCTGTAGCTTTATATTTTTTAGATCCGCACTTTGCTCCATCAGATCCACTAGACTTGGGTGAGGAATGACCCCATTCAGTGTTCCCCGTCCATGAAAAGAAAATAATGACATACCTGGACCCTTTCCTAGTTCCATTTCGCCATAGTCGTGCGTTTCTGGAGTATCGGTCGCCAGCATCAAATCAATTTGAATAGCAATATCTGGTTTGACCTGATGAGCTGCGCTCATTGCGCCCCTGAGGTTAAATTCTTCCTGTACTGAAAATACAATGTGAACTGTTGGACCATTTTCTCTTTTCTTAAGATGCCGCGCTAACTCTAAAAGAACAGCGCAGCCAGCTCGGTCATCGATCGATGTTCCAGCGATGCAGTCATTTTTCATTTCAAGGGATTGCGGTTTATATACTACAGGCGAACCAATTTTTATACCATACTGTTCCACTTCAAGTTTGCTTCTTAAACCAGTATCAATACTAATCTCGGATGCTTTTGGAACAATATACTTTTCATTGGGCTCAGTAATGTGATGGCTTTTATTGTAGATTATACCCTCAAGGTAAGGCTTGTGTTTAGAGTAAAGAATGACTGATTGTGATAAAAGGGCTCGTTCTGGCACTCCTCCCATGCGGACAACTTTTATAATACCATCATCATTAATTTTGCGTACAACAAACCCTAGTTGATCCATATGTGCAAATACCATTACGGATGGACCTGCGTCCCCTTTGAAGGTAGAAATAAGATTTCCTAGGCGATCGGACGCGCATTGTATGTCTTCAGCCTCAAGCTTTTTTCTTATTTCAGCACGAATAAGGTCTTCATGGCCAGACAGTCCCGGTACCATCATCAACTCCATCAAATCTGATTTTATACGTGCTTTCATCTTATTTTTTTAACCAATTCCATGAATGAGTTGGCACGATCGGGGTCAACGGGGTTCCAGGTATTACCATCAACTTTCAAAGCTGATCCGATAATACATCCATCTGCAATATTGAAAACTTTTTCTACTGTTTCGTGGGTCACGCCTGTGTTTGCCAATACTGGTGTCTCAGGTAGAACTTTTTTCACACTCTCTAGGTCTTCTAATTTTGCGGCCTCGCCCGTAATCGCACCTGATACCAAAACAGCGTCAGGTATAGATGAAAAGACTGCACTTCTTGCCCTATCTGGCAGAGGCCTGCGATCAAGACTATCTGCAAATTCAGCGGATACATTAAAAAGAGTCAGTACATCATCTATGCCAAGTCGTTTCTTATACCTGAGTGCTTGCCCTGCATTTGGAGCCCAAAACCCCATATCTGATGCATAGGTGCCGGTGAATATTTCACGGACAAAAGTTGCTCCAGTTGCGGCAGCAAGAGCAATTGTTGCCATCGGATCCCACAAAACATTAACGCCAAATGGTATTTTAATCTCTCTTTTGAGGGATCCAATTACATATGCCATTGTCGCCGTTGATGCGGCATCTACCGTAAACTCATACGGCCGATCATTTTCATTGCCAAACATTACCGCATCAACACCAGCATTTTGTAATGCAGTAAGGTCTTTATGTGCATTTTTTACAATGCCCTCTAACCCCTCATCTTCTTTATAAAGTGGTGTGCCGGGTAAAGCTCCAAGATGGACCATTGCGATCACAGGCTTTTTGTTTCTGAGGACGCTTTCAAAATTTTTCAATTCCAACCTCTGGTTTTTTATATTTGGAACAGCTTACCGTTAATTAAATTTCTACCCAAGGATATTTTATGGAATTGGTTAATAAAATAGTTATTATTAAAAAAATTTTTTTACATTAAGTAAAAAAAGTAATGATTTAACGTGGGAGAGTAAATGAAAATTGATGCTCATCAACATTTTTGGAATCCAGCCAGGGGAGATTATGGCTGGATGCCTGCGGATAATAAAATTCTCTATAGAAGTTATTTACAACATGATCTGGAGCCGTATTTAAAAAAACTTGGTATTGATAAGACAATATTGGTCCAGGCAGCACCCAGTATTGAAGAAACCGAGTATCTTTTGGGAATAGCAGACTCTTCGACGGTCGTTGCGGGTGTTGTGGGATGGGTAAATTTTGAAAAAGCTACTGATTATTCTCAATTAGAGCGTCTGTCAAAGCATCCAAAATTTGTGGGGGTACGTCCAATGGTTCAGGATATACCTGATGAGAATTGGGTTCTAAGGGATGATATTCAATGGGCGTTTGCTGCCATCAAAGAAATGGATCTAACGTTTGACGCTTTAGGTTTTCCTAAGCATCTTGAGAATTTTAGAAAATGTTTGCTTAAGCACAAAGATATGAGAGCTGTTATTGATCATTTTATGAAGCCCAGAATAGAAAATCATTCACAAGATAATTTTAAGTTTTGGGCAGATGGTATTTCGGCATTAGCTGAAGATACATCTGCATATATAAAATTCTCAGGTTTAATTACTGAAGCATCTGAAGATTGGACCATCGATGATCTGCGGCCATATGTGGAGCATATTTTTATGAAATTTGGAGCAAATAGAATTTTGTGGGGCTCAGATTGGCCAGTATGTCGATTGCGTGCGGAGTACGATGCATGGCATGGAACAGCCTCTGAACTAACAGCTCATCTCTCAAGTGACAACAAAGTTAATGTATTTGGGAAAAATGCTGTCAAGGCATACAAGTTATTGGTTTAAGGAAAACATATTTTCTATATCAGATTGCAAAATTTTCTCACGCTGATCGATTGGTGTTTTTACGTGCAGTGCTGATGACGCTTGTGCGTATTGTGCAGCAATATTGATTGGCTCACCTTTGCAAATAAATGCTGCAAGTGTTCCTACAAAGCTATCTCCTGCCCCATGTGTTGATAGCACATCCACTTTTATTCCAGGTTCAGAAAAAATCTCTCCATTTTTAGATATGCCCGTATAGCCGTCAGCGCCCAAAGTTATAATTACTTCTTTAGGACCTAAATTTTGTAACTTCCGAAGAGCATCCAAGTTGTTAAATATACTGGGTTCCTCGTTTAGAAGCATTTTTGCTTCCAATTGATTGACGATTAATAAGTCTATTCGTTCAAAAAAACTTTTGTTAGGGGTTAACGCTGGAGCGGCATTAAGTATAACGAATGTGGATTTTGGAACTTTTTTTATAATTTCAAAATTTGCATCAGTGTTAATTTCATTTTGCAAAACAAGGACGGTTAAATCATCTGGGACAGCGATCTCTGATAAGTCAATTGTTTGATTTACACCTGATACTACCACTGCAGAGTAGATACCATCAGAACCAATCAATGCAACGCTCATGCCGGTAGCTTCATCCACCATTTTAAGTCCGTCTAAATTTATATTCTGGTTTGAGAGAGTATCGTAGATTTGTTTGCCAAAATTATCAGTTCCAATCCGTCCTGCCATGAAAACCTGAACATCTATTTTGGCAGCAGCTAGTGCCTGATTGCCACCTTTGCCTCCAAATCTATATGAAACATTATCACCAAGTAACGTTTCATCCGGTTTTGGAAGCCTTGATGAGTGTACAATCACATCCAGGTGCAAAGATCCTACAACAAGTATTTTGCCAGACATCTACTTCTTATTTCCGTATAGTTCTTGTGCTATTAATCTTTGAGATATTGTGGCGTCTTGTCTTTCTATTGCGCGGTTTAGTTCAGTGTTTTGGTATAAATCGTCTGCTATTTTTTTTAATCGATTTACAATTAAAATATTCGTATTTGATTCTTCTATTGGATTTAAGCCGGAATGATCTGGAAATGTATCAAAGTAAATAACACCCTCGTAATTTAGTTTTTTCAATTGAATAAAAAGTTCAACCGTGGCGACTGGATTAATCGTTCCGGCCATTAAACCATCATCTCGCTTTCCATATCCATCATTCAAATGAATTCCAAATATTTTTGAATAACGATTTGCCAAAAATGCTGAGAAAGCAGGCATTTCACCTGCGTATAATATATGGGCAAAGTCTATAGTTACGCCGATATTATCTGCTCCTACCTCTCTGATTGCGAGTAAAGTTGTAGCCATATTAGGAAGAAGAGCATTAGCTCTGGGTTCATTTGGTTTATATTCAATAGCAACTTTGCAATTTGGATCATGAGCACTGACTTGATCAAGTGCATCCAGTGTATTTTCCCACATCGAGGAGTAGTCAGCTTGCATTGGGTAGTCAAACCCGTCCTGACCCATCCACAAAGTCATTACATCGCCACTCATGCGTTGTAGAGTATCAATTCCTCTTTTAGTTAAGTCTATAGCTTTTTGTCTTATTAATTTATCGGGATTTGTAAACGCTCCAAGGGCAAAAGCAGGCTCAGAGTAATAGCGCATTGCCAAACCATTTAATTTTAGCCCGTTATTATTAAGTGCTTTTATAATGTCTTTTTCTTCGGTTGACGAAATATGGTCCGGAAAATTTAAGTCTGCTGCATCCATCCCATCAACGAGCCCGGCGGCTTCAATCATCCCCAGTATGCCTCGATTGTTTGCCAATGACTTAAAAGCGTTTAGTCTTGCAGCGTATTTGGGGAATGTTTTTGGATGGTTCACTAAAATGCCTCAGCTATTTTCAAAAAGATGTGGATGTTTTTTTTCAAGGGGTGTTAGCAACAAGATCAGTTGGTTTAAATGGGTTCGCATTTTTTCCCTAGCAAGTGCGACATCGTTTTTTTCTAAGGCTTTAATTACAGCTCTATGTTCTTGAAATGCTTTTTTTAGTCTACCGTGGACTGGTAACAATAGCTGACGTGCTCTATCGACTTGAACCCACCCAGTCTTTGTCACTTTTGCTAGATTTTTATACCCCGTAAAATCCATAATCATACTATGCATTTCGGCATCCAATTGATAAAAACCTTGATAATCATCGGTTTCAGCCAAGACTTTCTGCAATTTTAGGTTTCTATTTAGATCTATAAGTTGCTTCTCTGATATGTTGGAGGCAAGTATTTCAATACATGCTAATTCTATAGCTTCTCTCAGAAAGGCCCCTTCTTTTATATCCTGCAGTGAAAATCTTGAAACAAATGTTCCCGACTGCGGAACAACCTCAACCAAACCTTCGTTTCTAAGCTTTGCCAAAGCTTCTGAGACAGGGGAACGCGATACCCCTAAAGTATTGCAAATATCATGTTTGCGAATTATTTCGCCAGGCAAAAAATTGAGCTCCATTATTGCTTCGCGAATGGCTAGAAAGGTTCTGTCTGTAAGTGATCCTTGGAAATTATCCAAGGTACGTATTTTTAGTTTCAGCGTCATTAACTTTAATACTTAGCTATTGCATTCATCTATGGATAGTAGATAATACTAACATGTTAGTATAACTACTATCTAACTGGCAACAGCTACTGTAGTTACAGCCGAAAGTATCCAAAGTGCATAAACCGCATTCAACAATTGTTTTAGGTGATAAAGACAACGTCGCAATTGCATTAACAGCGATCTTAAAGGATGATTTGATAGACGAGTTAGGTTTAACCGCTAAGACAGATATTCCAAAAGGACACAAAGTTGCAAAACGAGCAATAGCTCGTGGAGATGCTGTTTTTAAGTATGGCCAAATAATAGGTAGGTCAACAACAGCTATTTTAGCTGGAGAGCATGTGCATACACACAATATCGAATTTACTGATCATAAAACAGGATATGAATTTTCTACTGAGACTCAAAATAAATTCAATGTTGAGGTTAATGCCGAGTTTTTAGGCTATCACCGAGACGATGGCAAAGTAGGCACACGCAACTATATCGGGATTTTGACTTCTGTTAATTGTTCGGGAAGTGTAGCTAAATTTGTTGCAGAGGAAGCTGAAAAAAGTGGGTTACTAAAGCGCTATAAAAATATCGATGGGATTGTTCCAATTGTTCATGGTAGCGGGTGTGGGATGGCTAATTCTGGCGAAGGTTATGAATTATTATTTCGAACACTTTCAGGGTACGCAAGAAACCCCAACTTTGCAGCCATTTTACTCATTGGCCTGGGTTGTGAGGTTATGCAGATTGCCGATCTAGTTGGTAAAAGCAGGTTACAGAGCGAGGACAGTTTCCGCTACATGACAATTCAGAATGAGGGTGGAACTTCTAGGACAATTGAGCGGGGCATAAGCATTTTAACAGAATTATTAGAATGTGCGGACCAGTCCACCAGACAACCGACATCAGTTTCGAAACTCACAGTTGGCTTGCAATGTGGAGGATCTGACGGTTATTCGGGAATAACTGCCAATCCTGCATTAGGTGTAGCCTCTGATATTCTTGTTCAAAATGGCGGTATTTCTATATTGTCTGAAACTCCTGAAATTTATGGTGCTGAGCATCTTTTAACTCGTAGAGCATTAACGGAAGAAATTGGGAAAAAATTATTAGATAGGATTAGCTGGTGGGAAGACTACACAGCCAGAAACGGTGGTGAAATGAATAATAATCCATCTCCAGGCAACAAGCGGGGTGGTTTGACCACTATCCTTGAAAAGTCACTTGGTGCGGTGGCCAAAGGCGGTGTTGCACCATTGGCGGGTGTTTTTGAATATGGAGAAAAAATTACTACGCAGGGGTTTGTGTATATGGATAGCCCTGGATATGATCCATGTTCAGTCACAGGGCAAATAGCGTCGGGGGCAAATATAATTGTCTTTACAACGGGACGAGGATCAGTTTCAGGTTACAAGCCGTCTCCGTGCATAAAACTATCAACCAATACAAGTATGTATCGTCGAATGTCCGGTGATATAGATTTAGATTGTGGAGACATAATCGAAGGTGGAGTTACCCTTGAAGAAAAAGGCAAACAAATATTTGATCAAATAGTTAGGGTTGCGTCCGGTCATAGAACTAAAAGTGAAAAGCTCGGGTTTGGTGGTTCGGAATTCGTACCGTGGCAAATTGGTGCGGTTATGTAATGTTTTATAATTCGGGAGCAATTTATGAGGCTTAAGGGAAAGACAGCTGTGATAACTGCGGCTGGAGCTGGTATCGGAAGGGCAACTGCAGTTGCTTTTGCAGAGCAAGGGGCTCGCGTTATCGCTACTGATATAAATACTAATTCATTTGCGGAATTACAGAAGCTAGGAATAGAAACTTCACAGTTAGATGTTTTAGATAGCAGCACTTTAAACAGCTTTGCCGAAAGATATGCTAGCGTTGATATTCTGTTTAACTGTGCCGGCTATGTTCATCACGGGTCTATTCTAGATTGTGATGAGGCGGCCTATGATTTTTCGATGAACTTAAATGTTAAAGGAAACTATCAAGTTACAAAGGCATTTTTGCCAAATATGCTGAAACGTGAAAATACCAGCATAATATTTGTCGCCTCAGCTGTTTCTTCACTGATCGCAGCACCAAATCGTTTTATTTATGGCGCATCAAAAGCAGCAGTGATTGGAATGATGAAATCAATTGCGGCTGATTTTATAACTAAGGGCTTAAGGGCTAATGCGATATGTCCAGGTACAGTAGAATCTCCAAGCTGGCATGAAAGGGTAAGATCTCAAGCAACTAATGAAAAAGAGATAGAAAATGTGAGAAAAGCTTTTGTTGATCGGCAGCCTATGGGTAGAATAGGTCAGCCAAATGAAATTGCAGAGTTGGCAATTTATCTTGCATCGAATGAGAGTTCTTTTGTGACTGGGCAAGCGATTTCGATTGATGGCGGATGGACAAATACTTAACATTTTGGAAATTTTAACGGATTAATGATACAAAATATTCCCAAAAGAAATATCGGTCAGACAAATGTTCAAATAAGTGAATTGGGTCTTGGCTGTGCTCCATTAGGTGGGAATTTGGTCGATCTCAGCCGGGAAGAAGCTGCCGCCCTCATTAATGCCGCTATGGAAAATGGTATAGAATATTTTGATACGGCTCCTTGGTATGGTTTTGGTAGATCAGAACGCGTTGTTGGTGACTGTATTAGGGGCTTTAATTATATTTTATCTGACAAGGTTGGAAGATTACTTGCGCCTGGAGCTGTGAGTGACCCATCAAATTATGGGATGGTCGATCCTCTTCCGTTCAATGTAAAGTATGATTATAGTTATGATGGGATTATCAGAGCTTACGAGGATAATCTTCAAAGGCTTGGCCTCGATAGAATTGATGTCCTGCTAGTCCATGATATCGGTGTTTTTCAACATGGCGAACAAAATGAAAGTTATTTTCGTGATTTGGCTCAATCGGGATATAGGGCTTTAATTGAATTGAAAGCTGCTGGTCTGGTTTCGGCTATTGGTTTAGGAGTCAATGAAAATCAGATTTGTTTGGATGTAATGAACATCGGTTATTGGGATGTATTTCTATTGGCAGGTAGATATACCTTATTGGAACAAACCGCTTTGGCTGAACTATTTCCGAAGTGTGCTCAGCAAGGAACGAGTATAATTTGTGGTGGCCCGTTCAATTCTGGGGTTTTAGTTGGCAGGGAAACCTGGAACTACTCAAAGGCGCCGAAAAAAGTAATTGAAAAAGCAGCAATATTGGATGAAATTGCCCAAGCACATTCAATTCCACTCGGTGCCGCTGCAATCCAATTTCCTCTGGCGAATAACATAATATCATCAGTAATACCGGGTCCAAGAACGAAAAGTGAATTACTACAAATCTTGGACTGGTATCAGACAAAAATTCCTAATGAGTTCTGGTCTTCTGTGAGGGACAGTGGTTTAATCGACGACCAAGCACCAGTTCCCAATCTGATCTAATATTTGTATTATTCGAATTTAACTTTTTGAGTTTGCTGGCCAAGCCCATCAACGTGAAGAGTCATTACGTCTCCATCTTTAAGAAAAATAGGATTTGGTTTCATTCCCATCCCAACACCGGGCGGTGTTCCAGTTGAGATAATATCACCTGGGTATAGTGTAAAAAGTTGAGATAAGTGGGAAACAATTTGTTTTACGTTGAAAATCATTGTTTTAGTATTACCAGTTTGCATGCGTTGCCCGTTAACATCTAGCCACATATCTAGATTTTGAGGGTCGTCAATTTCGTCTTTCGTTACCATCCATGGACCAATAGGGCCAAACGTATCGCATGATTTTCCTTTGGTCCATTGACCTGAAAGTTTGCTTTGAAATTTGCGCTCTGTAACGTCATTAACCAAACAGTATCCTGCGACATAATCTAACGCATTATTCTCATCTACGTATTTAGCGGCTCTTCCAATCACCACACCCAATTCAACTTCCCAATCAGTATATTTTGAACCTCTAGGTGGTATGATGTCGTCGTTTGGGCCATTAATCGCGGAATTGGCTTTCATAAACAAGATAGGGTGTTCTGGTATATCGGCACCTGTCTCTTCTGCGTGGTCAGCGTAGTTCAAGCCAATACACATAAGCTTACCTACTTGGCCAACGCAAGGTCCAAGTCTCGTATCAGCGCTAACGAGAGGTAACGTTGCAGGATCAAGAGCTTTCAGATCCGCAAGCTTGTCTTCATCCAATACTGCACCTGTGATATCATCAACTACTGCAGACAGATCCCTAATATCACCTTCACTATCCATCAGTCCGGGTTTTTCAAAGCCTGTATCACCGTATCTCAAAAGTTTCATCTCATCCTCAAAAGTTAAGCAGATTCTTAAACATAGCCTTATACATTAAACATTAAATACTAAAGGATATATTTTTGAATTTTATAATGAATTTATGGCTGGAAAGTTCATTAGCCAGGTTTATATTCGCGAGCTGCCTCTACATCATGAGTAGTATAAGGGAGACGATTAATTTCGTCCCACGCTTCATTCGGGATAATAAATTTTGATAACTCAATCGTATCGCTAACTCTTTTGGGTTTTGTTACGCCAACAAGAGTTGAGCTAATCCTCTTATCATTCAGTGAAAATTGTAGTGCAGCGGCGGGTAAGGGAATATTGTATTTGTGGCAAATTTTTTCTAGTTCTTTTACAGGCTCTAGTTCCTGATCAGTCGCTTCTGAATATGCTATTAGCCGGCTTCTTTCAGTTCCTTTTGCCAAAACACCACTCGCGTAGGGTGCTGCATTGATAATGCTGATGTTATTTGTATAAGCATAATTGTACAGTTCATCTGCATTTCTATTGAGAATGGTGAAACGGTTATGATTAATAATGGCATCGAAGGGCCAATCTTTAATTATTTCAAGCATTAAATCTGTCTTGCCCATTGCTAACCCAACCGTTTCGGCTAGGCCTTCTTCTTTCATCTTGAATAGTTCGGTCAAAGAGCCATGTTGGCTGGTGATTTCCGTAATGTCTCTACAATGTTCTGGATCGTGGAGATGTAGCAATCCAATACTATCTACCTTCAATGCATCCAGGCTTTCTTCAATGGACTTGCGTGCTCTTGTTGCATCAAACTTTTGTGTTTTCATGTCACGGTCTAATTTTGTTGAGATGACAAAGTCATCTGGCAAACCGCCCCGTTCTTGGATTACCTGGCCTATTCTTTTTTCGGCATTCCCGAAGCCATAATTCCGAGAGGTATCAATAAGGTTGCACTCACTGTCAAAAATAGCATTTATAGTTTCTCTCGCTCGCCTCTCATCCACGCTATAACCATAAGTGTCTGGCATGTCCCCCAAAGCTGAAGTCCCAAAGGAGAGCTCAGAAATTCGAATATTCGAATTTTTTATCCTACTTTTTTCCATTTAATTTCCTTTGGTTATTAGACAATTATTAAAAATTGAGTTTGACTAGTTTTAAATTAACCCTCTAAATTTTCATAGCATTCTGGTAAAAAACGGGGCGTGCATAAGCAGTAGAACTCAAGGTCTTCGTGACCAAAATTTGAAATCCTTTGAGAGGCGCCGGCTGGAATAATAATAGCATCACTTTGCTTTAAATCTGACTTTGCGCCGTCTATTTCCAAAACTCCACAACCTTTTTTAATAATATATGTTTCCTCAGTAGCATTAAGTCGATGCAATTGTGTTGTCACACCTGGCGGAACGCGAGCCACTGCAAGTGAACTTTTGGGATGCGCTGGGTCGTTGAGAATTTCGAGGATAAAACAACGTTCTGATGTCCAGAACTCTGAAATGTTCTTGCTATTAATTATTTCTGGCATAACGAACTCCAGTTACCGGTTATTGATCACCATCCTGAGACACTACTAATACCCCCATCTACTGTAATGCATGCACCTGTAATAAAACTTGATGCTTCACTTACAAGGAATAAGGTAGAATTGGCGATGTCTTCTCCTCTACACAATCTGCCAAGTGGCACTTTATCTAGCCAACTTTTTACCCCCTCAGGCCAATCTTGTTCAAGTCCAGGGCGGTCCGTTAAACCGGGACAGATGCTGTTAACTCTTATATTTTTTTTACCTAATTCTAGCGCAGAAGACATTGTTAAATTGAGTAGGCCGGCTTTTGTGGACGCATAATGGCTATGGTTTATTGCTGGGCGAATGGCTTCTATTGAGCTAATATTAACAACTGACCCATTGTCAATTTTTTGCTTAGAAAACGCCTGTATTAGAAGTAATGGAGTTGCCAAATTTATTGTCAGCATTTCAGAAACTTCTTTTTGAGTAATTTTTTCTAAAGACGTGGTTGGTTGGATTGCTGCATTGTTCACAAGTATATCCACCTTAGGAACCTTTCCCAAAGCATGTCGCATTATTTCATTGCAAATTTCAGGTTTTCTTAAATCCCCCGTAATATACTTTGGGACTTTTTTATTGAATTTTGTTAATTCATCAATCAAAGCATGCAGTTCTGGACGATCATCTCTGCAATGTAAAATGACTTCAGCTCCTGCTTGTGTCAGGCGTTGTGCAATACTTCGCCCAATGCCTTGAGTTGCTCCGGTAATCAGCGCGTGACGTCCTTGTAAGTTTAATAAATTTTCGAATGTTGAAATGTTCATGGTCTTAGGATCTATTTTACCAGTTTTCTATTAGATCAGGAAGAATTTTAAGTATTTTCTGACCTGCAGTGGTCGCGTTCAAAAGCACATCCTCGATTGTATCGGGTTTCTGGTCAGGCCCTCCATCTGCATTATTCGTGATAGCTGAAAGCCCAATAATCTGAAAACCAGCTTGTTTGGCTGCAATGACCTCCATTACAGTAGACATGCCGACGGCATCACCACCACACTGTGCAAGAAATCTTCTTTCGGCAGAAGTTTCTAATGATGGGCCCGTTATCCCAATGTAAATACCCCTAGCAACAGTTATATCATATTTTTTAAAGAGCTGGTCGACGATATTTTGCAGATTTTTATCATATGGATCGGACATGTCAGGAAATCGCAAACCCAATCGATCATCGTGCGGACCAACCAATGGATTTAAGCCGGTCATATTGATATGATCTTGAATTATCATAACGTCACCTGGTTTAAATGCCATCTTTAGGCCTCCTGCGGCATTTGTAACGAGAAAGCGGGTCGCGCCAAGTTTTCTTATAACTCGAATGGGCATGGCTATTTGAGAAGGGGTCCAACCCTCATAAAGGTGAAATCGTCCTTGCATAATTGCAACGCGCTTACTGCCCATCTTTCCTATAATTAAATTACCTTCATGCGCCGGAGCCGTCGATACTGGGAAACCAGGTATTTCCTCATATGAAAAACGGAACTCTACTTCAACTTTGTTTGCGATAGATCCTAGGCCAGTTCCAAGCATTAACAAGCACTCTACCGGGCCACCGATTTTTGACAGTATTTGATTGGAGGCACGTTCAATGGTTGCAATCATTTGTTCAAGATTATCTAGCATTCCCTTACACCAAACTAGCAGCAATTTTTGGAGATAGTGCACGCACCTCTGCAACAACGTTGTTTATATCAAGGGTACAAATGACGCCATCCTTTACTACTTGGTTTCCTCCAATAAACACATCGCTAATATCTGACTTACACGCAGAATAAACTAGGTGGGTAATAGGATCAAAAACTGGAACGGCGTGAATTTTATCCATGTCAATCAATATAAAATCGGCTATTTTACCAACTTCTAAGCTACCTAGCTTGTCTTCTTTACCTAATGCTTTTGCCCCATTAAGGGTCGCCATATGCAGTACCGTTTTGGCGTTCATAACTTTTGGGTCTAATGTATTTCCCTTTGGCAGACTTGCGGCTAAACGCATTGTAAGCCACATATCAAGGTCATTACCGCTTATCGCTCCATCGGTTCCAAGTGTTAGAGTGACCCCTGCTTCAAACATCTTATCAATAGGTGCAATGCCTGAACCTAACTTTAAATTCGACATCGGATTATGTACGACAATACTCTCATTATCAGCAATTAATTGGATCTCAATATCATCTAAATGCACGCAATGAGCGAGAATAGCTTGCCGATCTAGTAATCCATGAGAGTGCAGATGCCTTATAACTGTCTCCCCGTATCGCTCGTTGATATCAGACTGTTCTGTGAGGGTTTCCGCCGCATGTATATGATATAAACCATTGTATTTTGCCGCAATTTTTTTTGCTTCTTTAAGGTGTTCTGGCGACACTGTATATGCCCCATGGGGCATCACTGCCGGGAAAACGGCTTCATTGCTATTATAATCTTCAAAGAATTTTTCAGCCTCCTGTAAAAAATCCTCGTGAGATCTGTTCCCAATACCTGGATAATCGAAAAAGATACCTCCAGTAGAAATTCGCATTCCTAAGTCGTTTGCAGCTTTTACTGCTTCGGTTGGGTACCAGAACATGTCCATTATACTCGTGACGCCAGCCAACAAATTCTCTGCAAATCCAAGCAAAGAGCCGGTGTAAGTAGTTTCTGGTGTTAGAATAGCTTTCTCGGCAACCCATACTTTTTGAAGCCATGCTTCTAAAGATAGTTCTTCCACTAATCCCCGAAATAAACTATCTGCAGCATGGCAATGCATATTAATCAATCCAGGCATAACTATTTTGTTTTGCGCATTTATCTTTTGTGATGCTGGTAATTCTTTGAAAGATTTTGCAACATTGCTTTCTATAGCTTGTATTTTGCCATCAGTAATTGCCATCGAGGCGTTCTCAAAAACGTTATGATTTTTGTCGCAAGTAACTAAATTTGCATTTTCAATTATCAGATCGTACATTTCTAATTCCTTGAATATTGCTTTCAAATTTTAGATCTCTGTAACACACAAAAATTAGGGCAGGAAGTAAGGCGAAATAGGGCATCATTTCCTTACGATTTCTCATGATTTGGTTGAGATCTAAGTGAAAGGAATTTCGATCTAAAAGTCAAATTTTTTGCTGAAGAAATTAGTTATTTTGCTGGTTGGCTTTAATATAATAACAGTTTCAAGATGTAGCATAAATTAGTTGAAACTCAGGAAGAAGAAATACATGTTTAAATAGTGCACGATATTTAAATTTACTGATTAAATTTTATTGAAAATACAATAGGGCTGAATAGAAATTTATATAAAGAGAGGTTTTTTTGGAAGTTAAGTTAACAGATTGTTATACACAGAGCGACGGCAAAGCCCTTATGTCTGGCACTGAAGCCTTAGTGCGATTACTTCTTGAGCAATCTAGAATTGATCGTGTGAATGGCCTTAGAACTAAGGGGTTGGTAAGTGGTTACCCTGGTTCTCCACTAGGTGGTCTGGACATTGCGCTTGGGAAAGCAAAGTCTTTTTTGGATGAAGAAGGAATTTATTTCCAACCTGCAGTTAATGAAGAACTTGCTGCTACTGCTTTATGGGGAAGTCAGCATATAAATTTATACGATAATCCTAGTGTTCAAGGTGTTTTTTCGATGTGGTATGGTAAAGGGCCAGGCTTGGATAGGGCAATGGATGCGCTTCGCCATGCTAACCAAGGGGGTGTTGCGCCATATGGTGGAATGGTAATAGCTGTAGGGGATGACCCGACAGGCAAATCGTCTACATTAGCGTACCAATCTGATCAGAATTTTCATTCACTTGGAATTCCATATTTTTTTCCCAAAAATGTTTCTGAGATTATTCCTATGGGGTTAGAGGCGTTTGCACTTTCACGATACTCTGGATGTTGTGTTGGTTTGAAAATTGTGGTTGATACAGCAGACAGTAATGCGGTCGTAGATATGTCTAGGTTACGTCCAAATTTTCCAAAAATGAAGCCTAACAATCTCGTCCATGTAACTAAGCATGACCCAGCTGGTGCCAGGGAAAGTAAGCTGCATGAAATAAGACTGCCTGAAGTCCAGAAGTGGTGTGCAAAAAGTGAAAATGCTGTGCAAATCTACCTACCGGTGAAAAAAGGCAAAACAAGGCTTGGTATAATTGGCGTTGGGAAAATCGCTAACGAAATTAATGAGGCCTTAATTACTCTTTTACCTGACGGAGGTAAAAGCAATACAGTGGCATTTACTGCTTTGAATATGCCATGGCCATTACCAGAGCAAAGATTATCTGATATGCTGTCTGTTGCTAAAGAAGTGTTAGTAATTGAGGAAAAACGCTCTTTTGTTGAAGACCAGATTGCTAAAATTTGTGTAAAAAAAGATCGTAATATGCTCCTTTCTGGGAAAACTAATCCAGATGGAGAAAATTTATTACCCTCGTATGGCGAACTATCACTTGAGAGCATTATAAATGTAATTGCAGAAAGAGCATCCCATCACTCTATCGAGCTAAATCCTCTTAAAGAGCTTTCATTAGTAAATAAATTAGATGAGATACCAGTTCGGCAACCCTATTATTGTGCTGGTTGCCCACATAATAGCAGTACCAAAGCATCTGATGGTGAAATTGTTGGGATGGGAATTGGGTGCCACTCAATATCTGGTTTCATTAACCCTGATACTATAACCAATTTTACGCAGATGGGTGGTGAGGGAGCATTTTGGATCGGTCGCGCACCATTCTCGGAGCGCTCGCATTCTTTTCAGAACATGGGTGATGGCACTTATGCTCACTCTGGATATTTAGGTGTCCGTGCGGCAGTCGCAGCTGGAGTAAATATAACATTTAAAATGTTAGTTAATGACGCCGTCGCTATGACTGGTGGGCAAAGTGCACAAGGTGGATCAAGCCCGTTTTCAATGACTGAACAGTTATTAGCGGAAGGTGTTAAAAAAGTTGTGATTGTCTCCGATCAGCCAGATCAAATTCGTAAAAGCGCGCGTTGGCCTGCCACCGTAGATTTCTTTCATAGGGACAAAATACTCAAAGTTCAGGATGAATTGTCTCAAATAAAAGGTGTCAGTGCACTGTTACATGTACAAACCTGCGCTACTGAACTTCGACGTCGTCGAAAGCGCAAAACTATACCTCAGCGGGCTGAGCGTGTGTATATTAATGCAGCTGTTTGTGAGGGTTGTGGTGATTGTGCAAAAAGTTCAAATTGCGTTGCTCTTAAACCTAAATTTGATGGTGAGGCATATAAAAGGGTAATTGATCATTCAGTTTGTAATGATGATTATTCCTGTCTAGACGGTTTCTGCCCGAGTTTCGTTGCAGTAGTTCCAAGCGTAGGAAATTCTAGAGAAAAAATTAAATTACCAGAAAACACTGAACTTCCAGATCCGGTTATTTTAGATAAAGAAATCACAAATATATATCTAGCGGGGATTGGTGGTACAGGCATTTCCACATTGTCTGCAGTTTTAGTAATGGCTTCGCGTCTTGATGATATTTACGCTCAAGCTGTGAGCCAAACTGGACTGTCTCAAAAAAACGGTGCTGTTACTAGTCAAATCAGAATCACAAAATCTGAAGATCTTAGTTTACGGATGTCCCGAATTCCGGACGGTGAGGCTGACTTGCTTCTAGCTTGTGATGCAGTTGTGGGAGTGGCTGATAATTCTTTAAAGACTTTGAGTAAGAATAAATCTCAAGCAATAATTAATGTTGATGTTGATCCCGTGGGTGTCGTTGGATTTGGCAATGGCACAGCTGTCCCAGAAAAAGTCATTTTTTCAAGATTGGAAAAGTTTTTGGATAGTAAGAAATTCTCAACGTACAATATACAGCAAATTTGTGAGAGTTTGATGGGAAATAAGGTTACTGCAAATGTTATGATGCTTGGCATTGCTTTGCAGAAGGGAATGATACCTATTTCGGTGGCATCAGTAGAAAAGGCTTTAACCTTAAATGGTGCATCGGTCCAAGATAACTTAATAGCCCTAAAATGGGGAAGATGGCTTGCGTATGATAAACAGTATGTTATTGAAGTCTCTGGGTATAATAAAGCCAGTTCAATAAATACCGGACTAGAAAATGCAGGAATAGACGAGTTATTGAATGCTTTTTCAGAAAAGTTAATTTTATATCAAGACGCAAATTATGCAAAAAGTTATCGCAAGATTATGGATGCGATTAGAGCCCAGTTTGGTGATACACTCATCTCTCAAAAAAGTGCGAAAGCGTTATTTAGGGCAATGGCAATTAAAGATGAATACGAAGTTGCCCGCCTAATGCTTTCACCAACTTTTGAGCAAACATTAAAATCAAAATTTGGCAACTCTCGCCCCTCGAGTTATTACTTAGCGCCTCCTTTTTTAAGTTTTTTGAAAGACGCTAATGGTTTTCCGAGAAAAGTTCGCTTCGGATCATGGGTGCGTACCATATTTTGGTTGCTGACTAAATTGAAGAGCTTGCGTGGAACTGCTTTTGATCCCTTTGCGCACAGTCGTGAGAGAAAATTAGAAGTAAGCTTTAGAGCTGCTTTAATTACAAAACTCTCAAATCCAAAAAAACTGATGGAGATGCCAGAAAAATTGGAAGCCCAATTAGACGCTGCACTCAAAGTAAAAGGATACGGTCACGTTAAGAAAAAAAATCTCGAAGCAGCAATTTTAGCACTTAATTAAATTTTCTCAGATCCATTCATTCTGCGGCCTCGGCATAATTCGACACGGGTGGGCAGATACAAACGAGGTTTCGATCGCCGTGGGCATTGTCAACTCGGTTCACTGGTGGCCAGTACTTATCTACGCGAAATGCGCCAGGTGGAAAGCACCCTTGATCTCTGGAATAGGGGCGGTTCCAATCCCCAACTAAATCCTCAACAGTGTGCGGTGCGTTCTTTAAGGGATTGTTCTCGCGGTCCATTTTATTTTCTTCTATTTGCCTTATTTCCTCTCGTATCGCTAACATTGCATCGCAAAACCGGTCTAACTCAGCTTTTGTTTCTGACTCTGTAGGTTCAACCATCAGAGTGCCAGCTACAGGCCAACTCATGGTTGGAGCGTGAAAGCCACAATCAATTAATCGTTTTGCAATATCTTCTACCGAAATATCTGCAGTATCTGAAAAGGGACGTACGTCTAAAATACATTCATGAGCAACTCTATCAAACTCACCCTTATACAAAACATCAAAGTTACCTTGTAAGCGTTTTGCAATATAGTTTGCATTTAATATGGCGACCTTTGTCGCCTGTGTGAGCCCGTCACCCCCCATCATCAGGCAGTATGCCCAACTTATGGGAAGTAATGAAGGAGATCCAAATGGTGCAGCGGACACCGGGCCAATACTACCTTTCGACTGTAAATTATTCGGTAAGTGCGGTTTCAGGTGTTTTTTTACCCCGATTGGGCCCATTCCTGGACCTCCACCACCGTGTGGAATGCAAAAAGTCTTGTGCAAATTTAAATGACTTACATCGCCACCTAAGTCCCCAGGCCGTGATAATCCCACCATAGCGTTCATATTTGCACCATCGATATATACTTGCCCACCATGGATGTGGGTTATATCACAAACTGAATGTACTGTTTTTTCAAAAACTCCATGAGTGGACGGATACGTAATCATGCAACCTGCAAGTTCATTACTATAAAGCTCTGCTTTCGCCCTAAAGTCGTCAATGTCTATATCTCCATTATCGGCAGAATTAACTGGTACCACTTTCCAGCCCACCATTTGTGCACTTGCCGGATTGGTGCCATGTGCGGACGTCGGAATAAGACACACATTCCGATGACTTTCACCTCTGGAATTATGGTAATCGGCGATAGTTAAAAGACCTGCATATTCTCCTTGAGCTCCAGAGTTTGGTTGCATGGAAATAGCGTCATAGCCGGTGATGGTGCAAAGTTTTTGAGATAGATCGGCTATTATTTCCTCATATCCCTTTGCTTGGTCCTTGGGCGCAAAAGGGTGGAGCAAGGAAAACTCTCGCCAGCTTACGGGCATCATTTCAGCCGCGGAATTCAACTTCATAGTGCAGGAACCAAGTGGAATCATCGCTCGGTCTAGTGCCAGATCTCTATCAGACAGCCGCCTCATATAACGCATCATTTCTGTCTCGGCCCGATTCATATGAAATACTTCATGTTCCAAATAAGTACTCTGGCGTAATAGGTTATTGGGTATTCTATAGCTTGGTTCTAAATCATTGTCCCTCATATTCAGGCCAAAGGCTCTCCAGACAGCTTCCGTAGTATCGCGTCTGGTTGTTTCATCGTAAGATATTGCTATTTTATTTTTTCCAATTGCTCTTAAATTTATTCCTTCTTGGACTGCCGTGCTCATGACACCTTTTTGAAATAATCCGACATCTACTGTGATAGTATCAAAGAAGGCGTCGGGTTCCACTTTGAACCCAGCTTTTTCTAAACCCTTCGCGAGCCTCACGGTTTTTCGGTGAATTCGTTGAGCAATCGCTTTTAAACCCTCAGGCCCATGAAATACGGCATAGAATGATGCCATTACAGCAAGCAGCGCTTGTGCTGTGCAAACATTTGACGTTGCTTTTTCTCGTCTGATATGCTGCTCGCGGGTTTGAAGAGCTAATCGATAAGCTTTATTCCCATTGGCATCAATGGAAACGCCAACAATTCTTCCCGGCATTGATCTTTTGTGAGTATCTTTTGTTGCCATGTAAGCAGCATGTGGTCCTCCATATCCTACTGGCACTCCAAACCTTTGAGTTGTGCCTACTGCTATATCTGCACCCATGGCTCCCGGTTCTTTAAGTAAAGTAAGTGATAGTGGATCTGCAGAAATTACACTTATAGCTTTAAATTCATGCAACTTCTCTATTTCTGCAGTAAAATCTCTAACATTACCGTTTGTTCCAGGATACTGAAAAATGGCGCCAAAAACTCGGCTAGCGTCAAGGTTATCTACGTTACCAATTATTAAAGAAATACCCAGTGGCTTAGCTCGAGTTTTCAAAACTGAAATATTTTGTGGATGACAATTTTCGTCCACAAAAAATATTGTGTTCTTTGATCGCGAGATGCGTTGAGCCATTGTCATGGCCTCTGCACAGGCAGTCGCTTCATCTAAAAGTGAAGCGTTTGCTATTTCTAAACCCGTTAAGTCCGAGATCATAGTTTGAAAATTAAGAAGTGCTTCTAATCGGCCCTGGCTTATTTCAGGTTGATAGGGAGTGTAAGCCGTATACCAAGCAGGATTTTCAAGTATATTTCTTTGTATTACTGGCGGCGTTACTGTTCCGTAGTAACCTTGGCCAATCAAACTTGTAAGAATTTTGTTTTTTGAAGAAGTGATGCGCATATGTCTCAAAAGCTCTCTTTCGGACATTGGTTTTCCGAAGTCTAGTGCATCTTTCTGACGAATGCTTTCTGGAACCGTTTGATTTATCAACGCATCTAGTGATTTAACTCCAATCGTTTTGAACATTTCCTCCATTTCAGATGGCGACGGACCTATGTGTCTACGATTCGCAAAATCATAAGGAAGATAATCAGTTGGTGTAAAAGGCATCTTAGACCTCCAAATTTTTATTGTATGTAATTTGCAAACTCAGCGGTTAAGTGATAAGTTTTGAATATGCTGCTTCATCCATATATTCATCGATTTGATCCATATTATCTGGTTTCATTTTGAAGAACCACGCATCTCCCACAGGATCTTCATTTACTTTGCTAGGTTCATCTACGAGCATCTCATTTATTTCAACAATTTGTCCATCAAGGGGAGAAAGGATGTCCGAGGCTGCTTTAACGCTTTCTATCACAACAATTTCATCATCTTTTGACACTGTTGTCCCTTCATCTGGTAATTCGATAAAGACAATATCACCCAACTGAGAGCTGGCATGCTCGGTTATACCAACAACTACTAAATCGCCTTCAACTCTAAGCCATTCATGTTCTTCAGTAAATTTCATTTGTTCCTCCAAAATTTATTTTTTAAAATTTTTCTGTACAAACGGTAGCTGAGTGACTTCTATTTCGAGCAATTTTCCTCGAACTTGCGCATTCACTCTATTACCTTGAATTGAATATTCTTTTTTCACATATCCTAGTGCAATTGGGTGTTTTAATGTGGGGCTGAATGAACCTGATGTTATCCATCCTATTTTATCTGAAGATGAACCGTGACCAAAAAGCTCGGTGTTTGCTCTGATTGGGGCTTTACCAAGGGGAACAAATCCCACCAATTTATATTCTGTCCCATCACTTATTTCAGATAATATTTTTTCCGCTCCAGGAAATTTTCCTTCTTTATATCCCCCGCGTAATCTTGAGTTATGCATGGCCCACTTCAAGCCTGCAGCAACTGGAGAGGTTGTAGCATCAATATCTTGTCCATAAAGACAAAGTCCTGCTTCCAATCTTAGAGTGTCCCTAGCTCCTAAGCCGGCAAGTTCGACAGTTTCATGTTTCAACAAACAGGTGGTTACAATTTCTGCGGCCTGGCTTGGTATTGAAATTTCAAACCCGTCGTCACCGGTATAACCTGATCTTGATACCCAGCACTCCGCTCCTGCTATGGGTATTGTAGATACATCCATAAAGCGCATTTTGGAAATCATGGTGAAATGTTCTTCGAGCACTTTCTGTGAGGTAGGTCCTTGCAATGCAATCAAGGCTCTATTTTCTAGATTTCTAACACTAACACCGAGCGGTTCTAAATTCTCTCGTAAGTATTTAATATCGTCTTCTTTTCGTGAAGCGTTAACTACCATGTATATGTGATCACCACGATTGGAAAACATAAAATCATCGGATATTCCCCCAGCACTGTTTGTGAAAAATCCATACCTTTGCCGGTCGACTTTTAAAGTTTCAACCTCCATTGGGATCAATGTTTCAAGTGCTTTTGCCGTTTGTTTGAAGTCATTACCTCTTAAAACGACCTGTCCCATATGGCTGACATCAAAAAGCCCTGCGTGGCTCCGTGTGTGGAGATGTTCGCTCATAATTCCGTTTTTATATTGAATTGGCATGTCGTAACCAGCAAAAGGCGTCATTCTGGCATGACGACACTTATGTAAGTTATGTAATGGCGTATGCATAAGCTTATCAGACATTAACTTTCCCAAACGACTAGCCAGTTATGGAAACTTCCGGCATCAAATGAATACGGCGTTTGCCGTAAATGATGCCCCTTTCTGTCCGTTTGCCTGAGATCGTTATCCCTTCGGCGGATGCTCTCGCATCTCTCTCCAGATTTTATAAAACAGTGGTCCGTTTGCCTGAGAGTTTCCGGGGCGGTTGCTCCTTCGGCACTGATACACCAGTTCTCCCACTATTCTATTTGACGATAGACACTGAGATCGTTCTTTTCAAGGTAAATGTCATTTGACAGTATTAAATTTTTTATGTCACATCCAGAGTATGAGTAATCAATTTTTCTTTGGCTATGGAAGTCTCGTAAATACTTCTTCGCATACTTTTGGTGATATATCGAACGCACGCTTGATTGGATGGCGAAGAGTATGGCAAAGAACGAACCTTAGGAATTTCTCATTTTTAAGTGTTCACAAAACTGGTGAGTCCAGCATCGATGGCGTTATCGCAAATGTACCTAATGGTAATTGGGAGAAATTGGATGAAAGAGAGACTGGATATGAGCGAATTATAGGGTCCGACATGGTCGATCATATGTCTTCAAAGGCCGCCAGTATCTCTTTTTATCGGATACCTAATTATAATTTAGCGAGTGTTGAGAAATGTCCGATCTTATTAAGTTATCTAGACGTGGTTCTGATGGGGTTTTTACAACGATTTGGGAAACAAGGGTTTTTAAACTTTTTTGAAACAACTGACTGCTGGGATTGTGGTATCTTCGACGATAGAGAGATGCCCAGATATCCTCGTGCTCAAGAATACGAGAATAGTTTTTACGCGGCAGTTGATAATGCGTTAATCGATCATCAAATTGATACTTGGAGATAACTAAATTGCGGTTTTTATACTCTCATCGAGATAGATTTCGCGCAACCTTTGGGTCATAGGTCCAGGAGATCCATTTGCGATATTTTGGCCGTCAATATTAACAACTGGAGTAACAAAAGATGACGCTGAAGTTATAAACGCTTCCTCGGCATCTCTTGCTTCACTTATTGAGAAGTTTCGCTCTTCTATTTCCATTTGAGCTTCTTCTGCAAAACGTAGTATAGCAGCACGCGTTATTCCATGTAATATATCGTTGGATTTGGCGCGCGTAATAATTTTGCCATTTTTTATTATGTAAGCGTTGTTTGAAGTTCCCTCTGTGACATAACCATCTTGAACCATCCAAGCATCATCTGCATTTACTTTTTTAGCCATCATTTTGCCAATTGATGGATAAAGAAGTTGTGTCGTTTTGATGTCACGACGCCCCCACCTCTGATCCTCAATTGATATAATCTTGATACCTGAAATAGCTGAAGGACTATCCAAAAGATTCTCTTTATTTTGGCTAAATAGGACTACAGTTTGAGGAGTTGTTTCGGGGTCGGGAAAAACAAAATCTCTATCACCCGCCGAACCGCGTGTTATTTGTAAGTATATTAGGCCGTTGTTTACGCTGTTTTTATTAATTAATCTTTTGTGAATTGACAATAAAACTTCTTTAGTAAGAGGAGTTTTCATGTCCAGTTCGGATAGTGATCTCTCTAATCGATGAAAGTGCCCTTCAAAATCAATAAGTTTTCTTTCTATTACTGAAGTTACCTCATAAACGCCGTCCGACATTAAAAAGCCTCGGTCGAAAATTGATATTTTGGCCTCATTTTCTGGAATAAAACTTCCATTTAGATAGACAGTTCTCATTGGTTGAAGCTCCCTTTCTTATCACAGGATTTAGTATTATTGCTTTGCAAGTGCAATTATAATAACGCTACTTTTGACTGTTCACTGAGTGATACTGTGTAACTAATTAATAAATGGCACGGTATATAGGTTATATAGTTTCACAACTAGGAGACCAAGCTATCAAAAATCATTTTCTTTTATTCCTTTATCCCTTAAAGGAAACATCAGAGCACAATTTTGACAACTATTTATCAAAATCTTGGAGAATCTTTTGAGGCATTACTTAGATTTCGAAAAACCTTTGGCAGAAATAGAAGGAAAAGCGGAGGAACTTAGAGCTTTAGCGCGTCAGAATGATGAGATGGATGTCGAAGCTGAAGCTGAGGCCTTAGATAAAAAAGCAGAGATAATGCTTAAAGATCTTTATCGGAATCTTACCCCTTGGAGGAAGTGTCAAGTTGCGCGTCATCCTGAAAGGCCTCATTGTATCGAATACATAAATGAACTTTTCTCGGAATTCACCCCACTATCTGGTGATAGAAATTTTGCAGACGACCACGCAGTTGTTGGAGGTATAGCTCGATTTAACGATACACCTGTAATGGTCATTGGAAATGAGAAGGGTAATGACACGAAGACCCGAATTGAGAGAAATTTTGGAATGGCGCGTCCGGAAGGCTACAGAAAAGCCATACGCTTAATGAATCTCGCAGATAAATTTGGTTTACCAGTGATAACCTTGGTTGATACTCCAGGCGCATACCCTGGAAAAGGTGCGGAGGAGCGAGGTCAGTCTGAGGCGATAGCTCGGTCTACTGAAAAATGTTTGCAAATTGGTGTGCCGATTATTTCACTTATAATAGGTGAAGGGGGATCCGGTGGAGCGGTCGCTTTTGCAACTGCAAACAAAGTCATAATGTTGGAGCACTCTATTTACTCGGTCATAAGTCCCGAAGGTTGTGCTTCAATATTGTGGAAAGACGCTGAAAAGATGCGAGAGGCAGCTGAAGCATTGAGGCTCACAGCTCAAGATCTTACAAAACTTGGTGTAAATGATATTATTATCGAAGAGCCCACTGGTGGAGCTCACCGAGACAGAAAAATGATTTTCGAGGAAGTCAAAAATGCTATCAGTAAGGCTTTGTTGGACTTAGCCAAAAAGAAACGCGAAGATTTAATAAAACATCGCAGAGATAAGTTTCTGTCTCTCGGTCAACAGGGTTTGGTGTCTTAATCAATTTTTTAACATTCTTAGCCCCTGAGTAACATCGGACCTGACTGCAACTCGCAAGCCGGGTTCATCTCCGGCACTCAAAGCGGAGAGAATTATTCTGTGAAAATGTGGAGGCTCCTTTCTTTTTAGTCTTCCGTAAAGTGCGCGCATGGTTGGACCCAACTGTAACCAAACTGTCTCAGCGGTTGCCAACATCGCAGGGGCCTGTGCTCTCAAGTATAGTGTTCTATGAAATTCAAGATTAGTTTTAATATAGGTTACGGCGTCATGATCATCTATAGCTTGAGCTACTCGAGCATTTATCGCTTGAAGTCTATCGATTAACGCTAGGTGAGCTCTTGGCAAAGCTCTACTTGAAAGTTCAACTTCAATTAAAGATCTCATTGCCGCCAGTTCTTCTATTCTCTCGTTGGTCAGTTCTGGCGTAAAAATTCGGCCTGATGCAGTCATCGCAAGTGCGCCTTCTGCCACTAGGCGGCGGACAGCCTCCCTAGAAGGGGTCATTGAAACGCCGTAGCTTTCCCCAATTCCCCTTAGTGTTAATGATTGACCCGGCTGAATTTGACCATACATAATTTTCAGTCGAAGACCCTTGTAAACGCGGTCGTGCGCCAATGAAGTCTTATCCATGTTGTCTTTCGAATTTGCCATAATTATTTTGTGATCACAAAACTGGTTTTGGTCAACCTTTAAATTTATAAAAGTGAAGTTTTGTGCCTTCTGTTCTCAACCACTTACGCTCATTTTCATAAGGTCCAAATAAAAAGAAAACCGCTGTCCAAAAATCTATGGAATGATTAAAATGCTCCAGGTGTGCCGCTTCATGAGCAACTAAGTATCTAATTATATTTTTGGGTGCCATAATTAACCTCCATGAAAACATTAAATTACCATTAAAAGAGCATGAACCCCATCGAGATCTTGGGTCCCGTAGTTTGATTTTGGAGTATGATACTCCCAATTTATCGCAGTATAAATTTGCAGTGTTTGTAAACTCTTCTTTAGCTAAAGTTTTAAGGTAATTTTCAACAGCTAGACTTGGCTTTGACACCTTACTTGGCACATAAATATTCTTGTTATCAATTACTACATTTGGCAACTCCGAACAAACTTTTATACGTTTATCACTGCCAAAAATTGGGACATATTCACCGACGCCCACCTTTATATTTCTTTCCGAAACATTGATTAACTTATCTCGTATCCAATTTTCTTTACTTTTCAAAAAGTCTAGCAAAACATCGTGCTTCGTATTGACAGGAGCTGTTAATATTACATTTTCGGTAATGGAGGAGACCCTTAATGACAATCTTTTCGCATTTCGTACTGTCCGAACTGACACCTTGATTTGGGGTTCTCCAAAAAAAAATATGGATTTTGACATTAATTTTTACAATCTTGCTTAAATTTCATCATTTTGCACAGATAAGGCTTTGACATATTGGCTATCTTATGCGAAACGGCCCGAAACTTTTAAGTTTATACATTATTTAAAAGGAATTTCCTATGCCCAAAGAAGAATGGGGTGTAAAACGCGTTTGTCCCACAACTGGCAAGCGCTTCTACGACCTAAATCGTGATCCTATAGTAAGCCCGTACACAGGTGAGGAAGTGAAACTAGACGATACAAAGTCACGCTTGATACAAGCAGATGGAGAAGATTTGTCAGTGCGACGGGCAACTGAGACCGACGCATCAGACAATGATGTCGTGCTAGATGATGATGATATGGATGTCGAGTTAGATGATGATCTTCTTGAAGAAGATGAAGATGATAACGTTTCATTGGACGATATAGCGGACGTTTCCGCAGATGAGGACGAAAGTTAGTTAAGGCTGGCAGGATATTCACTTGTGCTTCAGGCAAAGTTATTTTAGTTAAATTCAGAGAGAGACTGCAAAAATAGGGGCCTTAGCTCAGCTGGGAGAGCGCTACAATGGCATTGTAGAGGTCAGGGGTTCGATCCCCCTAGGCTCCACCAATTTTTCTAAGATAGCATTTGCTCTAATTGTTAAATAGCAACTGCCATTAAGCATTCCTAAATCGTTTTCTAAATTGCTTAGTTGAGCAGACCCAGTCCAAATAATAATTAAGATTAAGTATAATACTTTAATTAAAATTATGCCTTGAGATATTTTTATTTCTCAATGTTTATTTTGAGGTAGCTACACTTCCACATCTGTTTAAAATTACCCCCATTGCCAACCTGGTTTGATCCTTCCACTATTTGTATGAAGCCTGCAATATTTTTAGAAACAGCCCCTTTATTATTAAAATAGGGCAAGAGGTTTTTCTCACACTCATTCTGCGTTTTGTAATGATATTGAGGGTAAGCTACAATTTCTGAGTGAATGAAGTCAGGCTGTATTGTTGTCCAAGTGATGACCCAAGCATCCATAGCATATGCATGCCCTGTCAAGAATATTAAATTAAAAGTGATTAGCATTTTCTTCATTCTAGTAGTTATCCGAGAGGAGACTAATATTTTTTTAACAATAAAAATTAAAGATCTGATCCATATACTAGCCGTCTGTAACCCAAATGTAATCTTCGTCCGTGTCAACGCTTATAGTATTCAGAGGTTTGCATTCATCTTGATGCTCTTGAGGTCTTTTGCCAACCCATTTTTTAACCTCGCCCGACTTAAAGCAAAACTCACTTTTGTGATACGGGCATAATATTGTAGATTTTTCGGTTATTTGTCCGATATCTAATGGTAAGTCCATGTGAGGACAAAGATTTTCAATAGCATAAATTTCACCTTCGTTGATCAAAAGAATTTCTTTTTCCTTAAGTTTAAACTTTTTCTTCTCACCTAAACTCAACTCGTTAATAGGTAAGGTTCGGAACCACTTTTTGCCATCTATATTTCTTTCGACTTCAGTAACATTTAACTCCAATGCACTACTGTTTACGTCGCTTACTTCGTACAAAGTAATCAAGTTACTAGTTCCTCGTAGTTTCAATCTGAGATAATTTTTAACCGAGACTTTTTCTTTAATTTGATCATATACCGTTTCAGAAATAAGTAGTCTGGTACCGGCTTCCTTGTTAGTGGATTCAATTCTGCTTGCAATATTAACTGCGTCGCCAATAACGGTAACTTTTCTATCCTCACCAATTCCAACAGATCCGGAAATAACCTCTCCGTAATGTACTCCAATTCTTATATCGAAATCTCGTCCGTAAGCTTGTTTTAGGTATGATTTAAACTGATCCATTTCCTTCAACATTTCAACGCTCGCGCTCACTGCTCGCAAAGATTGTTGTCTCGACTCTTTGAGGCCAAAGATTGCCAAGATAGCGTCGCCAATGTAGTTATTAACTTCGCCTCCGTGGCGTATAATCACTTCCCTCATTATTGAAAAATATCTGTTCAGGATAAATATGACATCGTATGCGGATAAAGACTCTGAAAAAGGGGTGAAGCCCTTTATGTCACAAAAAAGTATTGTTAGGTTCCGTATGGTTCCCACAGACTCTAATTTTTTTTCGGTTATTTGATTGTTAAGATCAGCATCTCTTTTGTCTAAAAGCAGCCTGCGAAAGGATACATTGCCTCTCAATTTTGTTTGACATCCCAACCTAATGTTAGGTGGAAATGAAAGCTTTTTGGCGAGCTTTTCCTCTAGTTCACTTCTTGGATGACAGTTTTCTAGTCCGTCTAAAATTTCAACACGACAAGTAGAGCACTTCCCTGTACCACCACACGCACTTAGATGGGCTATGTTATTTCTTAAAGAAGCCAGAAGAATTGACTCTTCGTCAGTAATGTCAATTTCTCGGTTATCGGGTTGCACCAGGGCAGTGAATGTTATCTCCTCTGTTTGCAATTCCAAATGATTATGGGTCCCGTCGCAGAACGGACTGTTTGAGGTTTTTTTACAGCCGCATAGGTATGCAGTCTCTGTTTTTTGAGCAGTAAATTTTCTCGGACTGTGTTGAGTACCTTTGTGACTTCCATCACAAAATGGTTGTTGCTTACTCTGACCGCAGCTGCACCAGAAGTAATCTGAACCCGTTTCTAGCTTAACAGGAAATGGTGTCTTTACTTTCATCAAGCTATCCCAAATTATACTTTACACGTCAAAATAATAGTTCAATCTTTAAAAATAGTAAGTCAAATGAGACGATCAAAATTTAATAGGAAAAATTTGGCAAAAAAATTGGAGAAAATTACATATTGAAGTCAGCAAATGATTTAATTACTGGGCCCGAAGAATGTAAGCTGGTTTTATCTTCAGGGCCTGCGTTGCGAAATAAAGTCCAGCCAAGAGATTTGCAATTAATCCACCTATTATAATCAATAAAGCGGTATCCCAAATTATCTTAAATGGGAGCTCCAGAACGAGCGATGTTATACACCATGCTCCACCAACTGCAAAAAATATTGCGACGAAGCCTGCTGTAGCACCTATTAACGAAAAGCGAATTATATAACTAATTATAAGGTCCTTTCTGGTAGCACCCAAAGTCTTCAAGATGGCTGCGTCATAGGACCTTGCGCTTTGTCCTGATGCTGCTGATCCCAAAAGTACTAGAAAGCCCATTGCTAAGGTTGTCAGCGCACCATATGAACTCGCTGTCGCTATAGAGCTTAGTAAATTACTCACACGTTCTATTACATTTCTTACTTTTATGAGGGTAATGTTGGAAAATCTACTTGATAAATTATTGAAAACGGCAGTCTCGGCTTCAGTACTCACATAAATTGTCATTATAAAGCTATGGGGAGCCGCTTTGAGCGCACTAGGATTCATAGCTATGACAAAGCCAATTCCAGCGGATGAAAAATCTACGTTACGAAGACTTGTAATTTCTCCAGTA
>CABZJF010000015.1:0-38782 GCA_902525915.1 Paracoccaceae bacterium
ATTTTAGTGTATCAGCCAAAAATTTCTTGGTTTTGATCTCGTCCAAGGTCTCTTCGAAAGGCTGAAATGTTTCGTTTCGCATTTTTTATCCAATTTTTTTTCTTAATTTGGCCAAAATGATAGAAAGCGTCTCTTTGACGCAAGTTTTCTTCTTTAACTATCCGTTAGAATATGGTTTTAAACTGTAATAAGACAACAGCCAACTACACTTAACTATTTAGGTTATATTATGGGACAGAATATTATCAAATATAGTGCAGCAGCCACTCCGCTTGGAGCTTCTGCCAACGCGCAAGAAAACTTGGAGTTAATTGGGGTGCCAACGCAATCAGGTACCGGCTTTCAGCCAGCAGTTACAGAGTTAGCACGAGACCTTCAATGGCTCGATGGTATGCTTTTAATCATTATCACGGCCATAAGTCTTTTTGTAGTTTTTCTCTTAGGCTATGTAATTTTCAAGTTTAATCGTAAAGCCAATCCCGAACCTTCCTCATTCACGCACAATACGCCAGTTGAAGTAGCTTGGACGGTGGTCCCGATAGTTATTCTTGTTTTTATTGGCGCATTCTCCATTCCGGTGCTTTTTAAGCAACAGGTAATCCCGGATGGCGATATTAACATAAAAGTTACAGGCTACCAGTGGTACTGGGGATACGAGTACACAGATCATGGTTTTGGGTTTGATAGTATGCTGATTGGTGACGGTAAAGTTCTAACACCCGAGGTAGAAGCGGAGCTGATAGAAGCTGGCTATTCAAAAGATGAGTTTTTGTTGGCCACAGATACTGCTGTCGTAGTTCCTGTTGACAAAGTGGTTGTAATGCAAGTCACCGGTGCTGACGTTATTCACAGTTGGACCATTCCAGCTTTTGGCGTCAAGCAGGATGCAGTTCCTGGCCGATTAGGGCAGTTATGGTTCAAGGCTGAAAAAGAGGGCGTTTACTTTGGCCAGTGTTCTGAGCTTTGTGGGAAAGATCACGCATACATGCCAATCACTGTGAAAGTAATAAGCCAAGAAAATTATGAAGCTTGGTTATCCGGTGCAATTGAAGAATTTGCTGGTTTGGAAGGGGTTGATAGTAAGATTGAGTTAGCTTTGGCCAATTGAATTTACGCAGGTCAACCAAGCTTGAAGGTTTGATTTGTAACTTTACTAGGTTTTAAAAATTATCATGAGTGATACGACTCTCGAAAAAGCAGAAATAAATTACGAAGCAAATATTGGCGATTACTTCAATCTCCTTAAACCGAGAGTGATGCTATTAGTTGTTTTTACGGCTTTAGTGGGGATTATTGCGGCGCCGGTTGATTTGCATCCGTTTACAATATTCGTTTCCATTATCTTTATTGCGCTTGGTGGCGGAGCCTCTGGTGCTCTAAATATGTGGTATGAGTCCGATCTAGACAGTTTGATGCGCCGTACGAGAAATCGCCCAATTCCCTCTGGAAAAATTACAAGCGATGAAGCAAAAGCATTTGGTTTTGCATTGGCCGGTATATCAGTCATTATGTTGGGATTAGCAGCAAACTGGTTTGCTGCATTATTTTTATTGTTTACGATTTTCTTTTACGTTGTCATTTATACAATGTGGCTGAAAAGATGGACGCCACAGAATATTGTCATTGGTGGCGCCGCTGGTGCCTTTCCACCTATGATTGGTTGGGCCGTTGCTACTTCAGGAATATCGATGGAAAGCGTTTTAATGTTTTCGCTAATATTTCTATGGACCCCACCGCATTTTTGGGCTCTAGCGCTTTTTATGCGTGCTGATTACGAAATTGCACGCGTTCCCATGCTTACGGTTACGCACGGTCGGCGGTCTACTAGAAATCACATATTTTTTTATACAATCGTACTAGCAATGTTTGCATTGTTTACTTCAATTACGTCTTTAGGTGGTTGGGTATATCTCGCAACCGCAATAGTCTTGAATGCGATTTTCGTCACGATGGCCTTCAAGATTTGGGTCAGAGATGAGCCTGAAGCAGAAGCGGATAACTTTAAAATAGAACGCAATTTTTTCAGGTATTCATTAATGTACCTGTTCTTACAATTTGGATCAATTCTCGTCGACTTGGGGCTTGGTACAAATTTCTCATGGGGGTTCTTATGAACTTTGGGGCTGAGCATGAACTACATAAACGTCGCATGAGCAAAAATATTGGCCTGGGCATAATTCTTGTAACCTTCGTTGCGCTGATTTTTGGTTTAACAGTTGTTAAAGTTACCGAGGGCGATGTTTCGGGCGCCATCGTGGGAGCAGTAAGTAATGAGTAAAAAAGCAAATCAGAAGACTGCTCTCTTCGCTTTTGGTATCGTTTTATTCATGGGGGCAATGGCATGGGCATCAGTGCCTCTATATGATCTCTTTTGTCGAGTGACTGGTTACGGCGGTTATACTAGCATTTCAGACTCTGAATCCGACATAATCTTAGACAAGTTAATAACTGTAAGGTTTGATGCATCCCTGGAACGAGATATGCCATGGGAGTTCAGCCCTGTGGAACGACAGGTTAAAGTTAAAATTGGTGAAACGGCTCTAGCATTTTATGAAGCTTACAATCCTACAAATAGGCCTGTTGCAGGTTCAGCCAGTTATAACGTAACCCCCTACGATGCTGGGTCGTTTTTTAATAAAATTGATTGTTTTTGCTTTCAAGAGCAAGTCCTGCAACCGGGTGAGCGGGTGCAAATGCCTGTGACATTCTACGTAGATCCAGAGTTGGTTAACGATAGGGACGCCAAATTTGCTAAAACGATTACATTGTCTTATACCTTTTATGAAATTGATCTGCCGGTCGATGAAGCAAAAGTTAGCGGTGGAAACTTGAGTACAGAAGTGACTAGCCTAGCCAAAGAGGGACAATTATGGCACATGTAAAAAATCACGATTATCATATTTTAAATCCATCATTATGGCCATTTATTGGGGCAGTAGCAGCCTTCGTCATGCTGTTTGGGGCTGTGTTGTTTTTCCATGATAACGGCCCTTGGCTTCTTCTTATAGGTTTTGTCGGTGTTCTTTATGTCATGTTTGGATGGTGGGCAGATACCGTTACCGAAAACAAAGAGGGCGATCACACCCCCGTAGTTTTAATTGGACTTCGTTATGGTTTTATTCTTTTTATTATGTCTGAAGTCATGTTTTTTGCGGCATGGTTCTGGAGCTTCTTTAAGCACGCAATGTATCCAATGTCAGAGCAGTCCCCGATGGTTGATGGAGTTTGGCCACCCGTCGGAATTGAAACATTTGACCCATGGCATCTACCTCTGATAAATACACTTATTTTGTTATGTTCTGGAGCTGCCGCAACTTGGGCACATCACGCTTTAGTCCATGAAAATAATCGCAAAGACATTAAAAATGGTTTGATTATTGCAATCTCGTTAGGAGCTATTTTTACTGTTTTCCAAGCCTACGAATATAGTCACGCAGCCTTTGGTTTCAGTGGAAATATTTATGGCGCTAATTTTTTCATGGCAACTGGGTTCCATGGATTTCATGTGATCGTAGGTACGATATTTCTATTTATTTGTTTATTGAGGACTATGCGTGGTCATTTTTCACCTGAAAGCCACCTTGGTTTTGAGGCAGCGGCTTGGTATTGGCATTTTGTGGACGTAGTGTGGCTATTTTTGTTCGCGGCTGTCTACGTATGGGGTGGATGATATTCACCCCCATGTACCAAAAATAGCTCTAATAGTTAATATATTCAACCCTTGTTACTAATGCATTTGACGTTTAAAGCGCTGGTCCAATGACACGCGTTTGGTTTATAGTTTTCATTGGTTTTGCTGGCACAGCTTGTTTGCTCTCTCTTGGAAAGTGGCAGATAGACAGACTTCATTGGAAAACGGATCTTTTAGGAAACATAGATCAAAAAATTGCTGAAGTTCCTGTAATTTTGCCTGCTAAACCTAATGAAGATGATCATAAATATTTATCCATAGAAATTCTTGGTCAATACACAGGAGAAAGCATTCGAGTATTGGCTAGCAGAAAGCACTATGGAGCTGGCTATCGTATAATCAGTGTTTTTCAAACAAATCAGCGTAGGCTGCTCGTAGATCAAGGCTTTGTGGGGCTTGAGAATACTTATGATGTAAGTTTGGCTGGTGATATTTCTTTGGTTGGGAATTTACATTGGCCCGATGAGGTAGACAAATTTACTCCAACACCTGATCTCAAAAATAATATTTGGTTTGCACGCGACGTCGAGCGTATAGCATCTTTCTTACGGACAGAACCTGTTCTATTAATTCTTAAAGACTCATCACATAAAGATAAAAATATAACTCCAATGCCTATTGACACTTCGCACATTCCAAATGATCACTTGCAGTATGCACTTACATGGTTTTCTTTAGCCATAATCTGGGCTCTGATGAGCTGTCTGTTTGTTTGGACTACAAGACGAAAAAGGCTTTAAAATGAAGTATATCTCGACCCGTGGCTTGGCTCCCGCGCTCACTTTTGAAGAGGCGATGCTTACGGGCTTGGCTTTGGATGGTGGGTTATATGTTCCAGAGTATATTCCCAAAGTAACAAAGAATCAGATCTTGTCTATGCAGGGTTTACGTTATCAAGAGATTGCTTTTAAAATAACTAAACCTTTCATTGGTAACGCATTCGAAGATTATGAGTTACATGAAATTATTGAAAAAGCCTATGCGGATTTCAGCCATATCTCGTGCGCTCCGCTTGTTGAATTGGAGGCTAATCACTTTTTATTAGAGCTTTTTCATGGTCCCACTCTTGCATTTAAAGACTTTGCGATGCAGCTGATAGGCCAATTATTCCAAGTTGCGTTAAAACGCAGTGGAAAAAGAGTTACAATAATTGGTGCAACTAGTGGTGATACTGGTAGTGCTGCTATCGAGGCGTTTAAAGGTTTAGATGCAGTAGATGTATTTATTTTTTTTCCAGATGGCCGGGTTTCCGATGTGCAACGTAGACAGATGACAACTGCTAAAGAAAGCAATGTTCATGCGATTGCAGTAGATGGGACCTTTGATGATTGTCAATCTCTTGTAAAAGACATGTTCAATGACCACGAATTCAGAAACGAAGTACAGCTTGCTGGTGTTAACTCCATTAACTGGGCTCGTGTTTTAGCACAGATTGTGTATTACTTTTCATCTGCAGTTTCTTTAGGGGCCCCGTCACGAAAGGTGAGTTTTACGGTTCCAACTGGTAATTTTGGTGATATTTTTGCTGGTTATATTGCCAAAGAAATGGGTTTACCAATTGATAGATTGGTTGTGGCTACTAACCAAAATGATATTTTGCACAGATGCCTAAGTGGTAATGGATATCATACAACTGAAGTTGCAGCCTCAATTAGCCCATCAATGGACATACAAATCAGTTCAAACTTCGAACGTGCTCTATTCTATGCGTATGCTCTGGATGCAAATGAAATTGCAAAGCTTATGGACCAATTGAAGCAGAATGGTGGTTTCGATATTACAAATGCAGCTTTAAGCGCTTTATTGCAACATTATTCATCTGGTATGGCTACTGAAGTTGAAACATCTAGTACGATTGGGCGCAGTTTGAGTAGATCTGCCCAACTGCTGTGCCCACATACAGCAATTGGTGTTAAGGTTGCAGACGACTTTCGTGATCATGCTGTGCCTATGATTACACTGGCAACAGCACACCCTGCAAAATTCCCGGCAGCAGTTAAGAATGCTTCTAATTTAAATCCTAATCTTCCAGATAGGATGAGTGATCTTTTTGATAGATCTGAAAGAATTTCAAAAGTTGCAAATGATCCGGGTGAATTAAAAAGTTTTATTAAAGACAGGATATAATTTGACAGTCCAAACAGAAAAATTAGAAAATGGATTTCGTATTGTCACAGAGCATATGCCAGGTCTGCAGTCAGCTTCGGTTGGGGTTTGGGTTGATGCTGGTGGCCGGCATGAACGCTTAGAACAAAATGGCATTGCTCACTTTTTAGAACATATGGCATTCAAGGGAACTTCCAAGAGATCTGCTCTAGATATTGCCGAAGCAATTGAAGATGTAGGTGGATACATAAATGCTTACACATCAAGGGAAGTTACCGCTTATTATGTAAGGTTGCTAAAAGAAAATATACCATTAGCAATTGATATTTTGGCGGATATTTTAAAGAATTCAATTTTTGATAAAAAAGAAATCGAAGTTGAACGTAATGTAATTTTGCAGGAAATTGGTCAATCATTAGATACTCCTGATGATATAATTTTCGATTGGTTACAGGAAACAGCATATCCTGATCAACCAATGGGACGAACAATTTTAGGACCAGCAGAAAAAGTCAGTAAGTTTGATAAGAGAGATCTGTCGGACTTTGTGTCAGAAAATTACTCCCCGGATAGGTTAATTTTAGCTGCTGCCGGTGGAGTTAAGCATGAGGAAATTGTCTCTTTGGCTAAAGAACAATTCGGCAGTTTAAAATCAAGTAAAATAAAATATTCTACGGATCCAATTAATTTTAAGGGTGGAGAGTTTAGAAGAGAGAAGAAATTAGAACAAGCTCATATGGCCTTAGCCTTCGACGGGCCTAGTTACGTGGATGACGAAATTTATGCAGCACAGATCTATAGTGTAGCACTAGGGGGAGGAATGTCCTCCCGTCTCTTCCAAGAAATACGCGAAAAGCGCGGCTTGTGTTATTCTATCTTTGCCCAGTCAGTAGCGTATCGCGACGGTGGTAGCACTTTAATATATGCTGGCACCAGTGAGGACAGGTTGAAAGAATTAAGTGAACTAACTTTCGATGAGCTTAAAAGAGCTGCGGATAATTTCAGCCAGTCTGAGTTAGATCGCGCACGCGCTCAAATGAAAGCTGGCCTGCTAATGGGGCTTGAAAGCGCGTCTTCACGTGCTGAGCGACTTGCTCGAATGATCTCAATATGGGATCGGGTTCCAACTTTGGAAGAAACTGTAAACAAAATTGATGCAATAAATTTAAATGATATGCGAAGTTATGCAGAAAAAATTGCAGTTTCATCTAAAACTGCAATGGCATTATATGGCCCAGTAGGTTTGGCGCCAGATCTTAGTAAGTTAGAAATAAGACGAGCAGCCTAACAATGCTATTTAGTAAGCGCCAGTTGCTGATTAGAACAGATAGACTAGACTTACGGTTACCTCAGCTCTCAGATCACAAGAATTGGTCACAATTGCGTCTCAAGTCCAAAGAGTTTTTAACACCTTGGGAGCCAGTTTGGTCCCATGACCATCTACTAAAAAGACCTTTTATAAATAGAGTTAATTGGGCAAAGCGTTCAATGCAAAATGGAACTGCTATACCTTTGTTTATAGTTAACAGGGTCGATGGTGCGCTTTTGGGAGCAATAACATTAGATAATATTCGCAGGGGGCCAAATCAAACTGCGACAATGGGCTATTGGATTGGGCTTCCATACGTGCGTAAGGGATTTATGTCTGAGGCAATAACTGCTTTGGTCCATTATGCATTTAATACGGTAGATATAAGTCGAATTGAGTCGGCGTGCTTGCCGGAAAATACCCCTTCGCGAAAGGTATTGGAAAAATGTGGATTTAAATATGAAGGAGTAGCCCAGGCCTATATTCAAATTGATGGTAGGTGGCGTACCCATGTTTTATATGCCTCTTTAAGATACGATAGAAGAGGAAAGACTGATACTGGGGTTGTATGATTCTAATGCAGATGAAAGATGTTGCTAATTTAGTTCGGTATATTTATTTTGACTTTCAATCCTGTTGATAAAGAGCTTTTAGCCAAAATAGAAAATGCCTGCGGGTATGAGGTTTTTCGTCCAGCTTCGCAGGCCTATGCTGAAGAACCTCGAGGTAGATGGATTGGCAATATTGGTTCAGTTGTGGCTCCACGAAATGTTACTGAGGCATCAAAAGTTTTGATGATTTGCTCAGATGCTCGTGTACCAGTGATACCTTACGGTGGTGGTACGGGGCTCGTTGGTGGCCAAGTCGGCGAAAACTTATTGGCACCCCTCATTTTGTCCGCTGAACGATTAACATCGATTATCGATATATTCCCAAAAGAACATGCTATTGTGTGTCAAGCAGGTTGCACATTGGAAGATATTCAAAGGGAGGCAAGGGCCGCTGACCGTTTATTTCCATTATCTTTAGCATCAAAAGGTGCTGCGAGAATTGGAGGTAATTTAGCTACTAATGCAGGCGGTATTGGTGTGATAAGATACGGTAATGCCAGAGATTTATGTTTAGGGATAGAAGCAACTTTCCCCAGTGGGGAAATCTGGTCTGATCTTCGCCGCCTTAGGAAAGATAACTCTGGCTATGATCTAAAAAGCTTATTGATTGGCTCCGAAGGTACTTTAGGTTTTGTGACTGCTGCTTCACTTAAATTGGCTCCATTGCCGAAATCGGAAAGTACTGCTCTACTATTCGTAGATTGCCCAAAGGATGCGCTAGCTGTTCTTAATATTGCTAAAGATTTTTTTGCTGAAGGAATAAGTGCATTTGAGTTGTTATCAGGGCAGGGTTTTTCTTTCATTCAAGAAAAAATGCCTGATGTAAGTTTTCCATTTATTAAAATACCTGATTGGGCAATACTTATTCATTTAGGTTTTGGATCTAATAGAAACGCAGAAAATTCTATGATAGAACTGTATGAGAAAATTTGCGGTATGAATTTAGCCTATGATGGCGTACTTGCAAAATCTCAGAAGGAAAGTGATGCGTTATGGGGTCTTAGAGAAACAATACCTGAAGCAAACCGAAAAGTTGGTGCTATCGCCAGTCATGATATTTCATTACCGCTTTCAGCAATTCCAACATTTATAGATAGGGCTCACTTTCAGTTATCGTCAGTTGGAAAATTTCGTATAAACTGCTTCGGACATTTGGGGGATGGTAATTTACACTTCAATGTATTTCCTGAAGCTGGAAAAACAAAAGATCAATATTTACCGCAGCGAGAAATTATTGAAAGTGTAGTGCATGATTTAACCGTGGAGCTTGAAGGATCTATAAGTGCAGAACACGGTATAGGCCGATCTAAGGTAAACGATTTAATAAAGTATAGTAGCCCTGTAAAATTAGAACTAATGAAAAAACTAAAAAATATATTTGACCCGAATGGTATTATGAACCCGGGGGTAATTATAAAATAGAGCGCTGTTTTTTTAATCTTTTTATGTCACGTGCATAAAGATAACGAGCGATTATATGGTAATAAAAAAATTGTGCTACGCCCGTGACCCCGGGTAAACTAAAAATTTTTGCAAGAAAGCGATATCTTGGCATTTCATTCCACAAGACAACAAAAGCTTTAACCCCCTTGAATAATTCATAATTTTTGATCACATGGAGTTGACGAGCGGTTTCATTCCTTGTTAACCCGAATGGAGCCAGATCAATAGCATTAATATCCTTAAAATCGATAGTCAGCCCCCTACCGGCGCCGTAAGTTTGATAGACACAAATTTCTTTATTGCAAATCTTACAGTCGCCATTAAAAAGAACTGTTGTGTGAGGTATATTATGATCCTTCATGATACCTAGGTAGTAGTTATCCTACTTTAGACAATGAAGCGCGACAATTTTTCATTTAAGATATAGATTACTTATATAATGATTATTAAATTTGCAAAACCTTTACCCAACTTCTGCACCCCATAAATCATAATCACTTGCCTCAACTACTTTTACTGTAAGTAAATCGCCTGGGTTTAAATGAGAAAAATTTTTATCAATAAATAAATTACCGTCAATTTCTGGTGCATCTGCTTTGGTTCTGCATATTGCTGCGTCTTCAGCTATTTGGTCAACTATTACCTCGACCTTTGTACCTACTTTGCGCTCTAATTTACTACACGATATCTCATTAGCCTTTGACATGAAACGTTCCCACCTATCCTGCTTTATATCATTCGGTACTTGATTTGATAATCGGTTCGAATCCGCCCCCTCCACATTTTCATATTGAAAGCAACCAACGCGATCTAGTTGAGCTTCTTCTAACCAATTAAGCAGAAAGCTAAACTCTTCTTCTGTTTCGCCTGGGTAACCTACTATGAATGTTGACCTTAAAGTGATGTCTGGGCAAATTTTTCGCCAATTTTTGATTTCGTGTAACGTACGTGATGCAGCTGCGGGGCGGGCCATTCTTTTCAATGTTTCAGGGTGAGCATGCTGAAATGGTATGTCGAGATATGGTAGAATTTTCCCTTCTGCCATTAATGGAATTAAATCTTTTACGTGAGGATATGGATAGACATAGTGTAGTCTTATCCATGCTCCCAAAGATCCCAAATCTCTGGCTAAGTCGAAGATATGTGCTCTGTGACCATTAACAGTAGAATTTTTTAAATCTAGACCGTAGGCTGATGTGTCTTGGGAGATAACTAATAATTCTTTTACGCCATTGTCTACTAGTTTTTCAGCCTCCTTGATTACGTGGTGGGCTGGTCTGCTTAATAAACGACCACGCATTTTCGGAATTATGCAAAACTTACATTTGTGATTACAACCTTCTGAAATTTTAATATAGCTATAGTGTCTTGGAGTTAATTTAATACCTGCAGGTGGAAGGAGATCAACAAAAGGGTTGGGTTTAGGTGCCACTATTTGATGAACTGCATCTAGTACATTTTCATACTGTTGTGGTCCGGTTACGGCTAATACTTTGGGATGCTTTTTGGTAATGTAATCTGGCTGGGCCCCTAAACATCCGGTAACAATTACTTTGCCATTTTCTGCCAATGCCTCTCCGATTGCATCTAAGCTTTCGGCTTTTGCGCTATCTAGAAAACCACAGGTGTTTACTATTACTGCATCAGAACCAGCATAATCGCTAGATATTTGATAACCTTCCGCACGAAGTTTTGTTAGTATGCGTTCACTATCTACCAAGGCTTTTGGACAACCCAATGAGACCATACCAACAGTAGGCTGATTTTTTTGTAAATCGTTGGGAATTCTTGGGTTTGCTAGATCTGGACGGCGCATTATTTTCATTTTCACCATTTTTTAAGCAATTAATCTTTTAACAATAGCCTTTTTTCTGGATCCAAAATCAAACTTCTATCTAAACCTATCTGCGGCGATCACGCCTCTGGCTCATCGGTTGAAATGCAACGCCGACATGAGCCTCACAGTATGGTTTGCCCGCCTGAGATGGTAGACCACAAAACCAAAAATCTTCCGTAGCTGGGTCTCCAACCGGCCACTTACATGTTCGTTCGGTCAATTCAAGAAGAGAGATTTTTTTCGCCTTCTTTTCAATCTCATTTACGCGCGCCAAAGCTTCTGGGCTAATTTCATTTGCTGATGGTTGAGGAGGAAGAGGTTGGCCGGCAGGTATAATCTGCCGCCTTAAACTTGTTACATTTGATCTTGGTTCTGACGGAGAGTTTGCAGTGGTTATTTTTGATGTGTTAGGCTTATCTGAATTTCTTTTTGTTTCAGAGAGGGACTTGACGGAAGCTTTTGATTTAGCATCAGATTTTGATGACGAACTTGTGGCTCGGTTTGATAATCCTAAACGATGCACTTTCCCAATTACTGCGTTCCTAGTCACACCACCGAGTTCTTTGGCTATTTGACTAGCCGACTGGCCTTCACCCCATAATTTCTTAAGAATTTCTACTCTTTCATCAGTCCAAGACATTTAAATTTCCCATAAGTTTGACCCTATTATCATAAACTTTAGTAACAAACTTACAAGGGCATATAGCACCAAGATTTAATATTGAATTATCTTTTTGATATAAGCTGTTGAAACAGACCAGCACTAATTAAATATAGTGATGTGATTGTTAGTCCCCATAAAATTATTGGGTCTGAGGAAAAATCAACCCAAGCAGACCACCCAGCTAATGAAATCCATAGAAGTGTTATAGGTAAAGAGGCATGACGCCAGCGCTCAGTCCGCACCGGGTGGATAAACTTCAATGGAAGAAACATAGCTATAGCTAATGTAGTAACGAGCGACAGAATGATCCAAAAGTTTGGTTGAATCGCGAACATTACAAGAGCTACCATGTTCCAACACCCAGGAAAGCCGTGGAAGCTATTGTCTTTAGTCTTCATATTTCCGTCACAAAAGTACATCGCTGATGCAAATGTTATTATAATTATTGTAACCCATCCGGTCCAACCCGGTAACAGGCCAGATTGAAACAGTGCAAATGCTGGTATAAACACATAAGTTAAATAATCTATAATTAGGTCAAGCAACACTCCATCGAACCTTGGGGCATAATTTTTGACATCAAATCTTCTTGCTAGTGGACCATCTATACCATCTACTGCAAATGCAACTACGAGCCATAAGAACATTAAACTCCATTGATGATTTGCTGCCGCAAGCATTGAAAGCATTGCAAATACTGCTCCTGAAGCAGTAAATAAGTGGACAGATAAAGCGGCAATTCTTGGATCCATTTTCATTCTATACGATTATATTAAGTCTAAGCGCAACTGCTAAGCCTGAGGATGAGTTTTAGAATAAACTTCCATTAGCCTCACACTATCTACCGCTGTATAAATTTGTGTAGTCGAGAGACTTGCATGCCCAAGTAGTTCTTGAATGGTCCTTAAGTCACCGCCGTTTGATAATAGATGCGTGGCAAAGCTATGTCGAAGAGCATGCGGTGTAGCAGATGCCGGAAGGCCAAGAAGATTTCGAACTAACTTCATTTTGTTTTGAATTATTTTGGGCGATAGCGGCTTACCTCTTACGCCCCGGAAAATTTCGTCATTTGCCGATAGTTGAAATGGACATAATTCGACATAATGACGAACAGCATTTTGTGCAATTTTTAACACCGGAACCACCCGCACTTTGCCGCCTTTTCCAGCAACTCTCATTGAGTTGCCTAGCGGTATATCTTTTGTCCGTATATCTAGTGCCTCTGATATGCGTAAGCCGCAACCGTAAAGCAATATTAAAACGGCGCTATCGCGCGCAGTCACCCAAGGCTCAGTTGTTGTACTTTCGCATTCTGATAAAACAGCTTTTGCCTCTATTGGTTCTAGGGGACGTGGTAATTTATTAGAAAATTTTGGAGACTTTATTGACAATATATGGGTAGCATCAAATCCTCGATGCTTCGCAAGCCACCGTATATATGACTTTAAACTTGATAGCTTTCTGGCATTTGATCTGGCGCCTGAGTTCATATTTCTTAAATTTGCCTGCCATGCTCTTATGTCTGAAATTTTTAGCTTTTCAACAGTTGAAAGCTGAGTGACCTCATTGTGGTGTTCAGATAAAAAAATAAAAAAATCTGTCACATCGTTGTGATATGCTACCCTAGTATTATTTGCGAGAGTGCTTGTCGCAGCTTTTATTTCAAGCCAGTTTTCAATGCTTTCGATTATGGCAGGTGCGATAAGTTTTAAGTTATCCATCGCTCCAACATTTTCTCACAGGCACAGGCAAAAAATTTCAATAAATCGGTACCTTGTCCTGGTTCAAAGAAATTTGCATCAGTTGATCCAAATGCAATCATTCCTATGGTTACGTTATCATTAAGATTTAACTCAATACATGCTTCTGATGCAATCTTAACGGATACATTTTCAAATAACTGATCCGTGGAACTAGTTGCTTGTCGTAGTTTTATTTTTGATGCCTTAGTTTCATTTCCCTGATTTATATAAGTGTTTACAAAGCCTGGAATTACGGATTGTACGTGAGGATTGTAGTGGGTTGGTAGTAAGTCGCCCTCCAAACCAACTGGGCTCTCAACCAAGATAAATATGCAATCAACATTTAAAATTTTTAATAAGTCAGATTTTAAACTGAGAACAAACTGATCTAGGTTGTTCATGCTCATAAGCTCAATAACTGCTTGATGGATCTGTTTTGTTCCTAAGAGATTTTGATATGCTGCAGCAACGACCGATTTATGTGTCCCTTCAAGCTCTCCCAACTTATGAGTTAATCGGCTCATAGCTACGTTACGTAAATCAACAACGTTGTTACCCAATTTGATGTCTGTTGCCGTTAGAAGGCTCTCCATCAATTCCTTGTCATCAAGAATAATTGATGGATCAGCGAGCAGTTCTGCGCGAGTAGTTTCTTCCATATTTTTGCCCGTATAATTTTATCAATACATTGGCATGGTATTCAAATAATTTACAGGATTTTCTGTTTTGTAAATTTTATGTCCTCTAAGAAAGCGGCTAAACCTTTGTCGGTAAGTGGATGGTTTATCATGGATTTTATGACAGCTGGTGGTGCGGTCATCACGTCGGCGCCTATACGAGCACTTTCTAGTGCGTGGTTAACGGTACGGATCGAGGCAGCCAAAATTTGAGTTTCAAAATCGTAGTTGTTATAAATTTCACGAATATCCTCAATCAACTGCATGCCGTCGAGATTGATGTCATCCAACCTTCCGATAAATGGTGAAATAAATGTGGCGCCCGCCTTTGCTGCTAGTAAGGCTTGATTTGCCGAAAAACAAAGCGTCACGTTTACCATGTGCCCTTCAGAACTTAGGGTTTTGCATGCTTTCAGCCCATCCCAGGTTAATGGGACTTTCACAGCTATATTTTTTGCAATTGTTACAAGTTTGCGACCTTCCGCAATCATAGTATCAGCTTCAGTCGAAGTAACTTCAGCACTCACAGGGCCGTCTACAATCGAACAAATTTCCTTTGTAACTTCAATGATATCTCTTCCTGATTTCTTAATAAGTGATGGGTTCGTTGTTACACCGTCCACCATTCCTAGGTCGTTAAGCTCCTTAATTTGATCAATTTCTGCCGTATCAACAAAAAATTTCATTGTTTTATCTCCCTTGCGCTTGGCGAAGCGTTGAAGATCATTTACTTCAGTTTTAAGCTTTGGAAAAGCCCTTAAGGAAAACTTTGAGACAAGATCAAGAATTTTTTGTTGATGGATCTTTGGTAGAAGTGTTGACGACACAGCCTATCGATCGTTTATTTACATACAGGGCTCCGCGTGAGGGTTGCTTTAAAGGTGCTATCGTTCTTGTTCCTTTTGGTCAGCGTATAGTCGTGGGTTTGGTATGGGGCGCAAGTACTGAAAAAATTGAGCTTGAGAAAATTAAAACGATTGATAGGATTTTAGATTTTCAGCCTTTACAGCCAGAATTTCAAGAATTTATTTGGAAAGTAGCAGATTATACAGTTTCACCTTTATATGCTGTATTGAGATTAGCTACACGCGTACGAGATCTTGCGGCCCAAGAGGTTTACAAAAAACTAATTTACAAGGGGAGAGTGTCACATCAATTTAAAATGACCCCTGCAAGAAGCCGTGTTTTAGGGGCCTTAGATAATTTGAATGGCATCGGCGCGCCCATCTCAGAATTAGCTAAATTAGCAAAAGTTTCGCCCTCTGTAATTAGCGGGATGATTTCATCTGGGTGCTTATTTACTAAAATGGAGCCCAAGGACTTACCATACGCAAAGGTGAATACTGCATATTCATTAAATGAGCTAAGCAAAGATCAAGCACAGGTAGTTTTTGATATAAATAACCTTTTAGATCAACAAGGCCATTCCTCAATCTTACTTTGTGGTGTGACTGGTTCTGGGAAAACTGCTGTGTATTTAGAGGCAATTTCAAAGGTAATTGATAATGGAAAACAGGCTTTAGTTCTGTTGCCAGAGATAGCATTAACTGGAGATTTCACAAAACGAATTAAAGCTCGTTTTGGAGTCTCACCGGCGGAATGGCATTCTGGTATTTCTCAATCTGAGCGCCGCAGGGTTTGGAAAATGGTTGGCCGAGGTCAGGCTCAAATTGTAATTGGAGCTCGGTCAGCACTTTTTTTACCCTTTGAGGAACTGGGCCTTATCGTTGTCGATGAAGAGCATGATTCATCTTACAAACAGCAAGATGGTGTATTATATCATGCGCGAGATATGGCCGTGCTTAGAGCATCTTTAGCAGGTGCAAAAGTAATATTGGCATCAGCGACCCCAAGCTTGGAGACATGGAATAATGCCAAATTAGGTAAGTATAAGCGCTTCAATTTGACAAAAAGATATGGTTCGTCAGTTCTGCCAGATATTCAAGTAATTGATATGCGGAACGAAAAGTTACGATCGGATCAGTGGATTTCACCAATCCTAAAATATAAAATCGAAGAAGCGATTGATAATAACGAACAAGCATTATTATTTTTGAACCGTAGAGGCTATGCTCCAGTCACTTTGTGCCGCTCATGTGGTCAGAGAATTGGTTGTGATTTTTGTGATACTGCAATGATCGAGCATCGATTCCAGAAACGGTTAATGTGCCATCAATGTGGAGAAACTAAGCCTATGCCCAGAATTTGTCCAAGTTGCCAGGCAATCGACAACTTTGCTCCGATTGGACCCGGCGTCGAAAGACTGGCAGAGGAAGCAACTAAATCATTTCCAGAGGCATCAATCACAGTATTATCATCAGACTTGTATAGTTCAGCGAGGTCATTAAAAAATGAATTGGAAAGTATTTCGCGCGGTAATACGGATATAATCATCGGCACCCAATTGATTGCCAAAGGACATAATTTTCCTAATCTTACGGTTGTTGGTGTTGTTGATCCCGATCTAGGTTTGCAGGGGTCAGATCTCCGCGCTGCTGAGCGTACTTTTCAACTTTTACGACAGGTCTCTGGTAGAGCGGGTAGAAATGATAAAACAGGAACGGCATATTTACAGACATACCAACCTCAGCATCCAGTTATAGAAGCAATTACTAACGGGCAAGATGAACAATTCTGGATTGCAGAAGCAAAAGGTAGGGAACTAGCAGAAATGCCTCCTTTCGGTCGATTGGTTGGGATCTTAATCTCTGCTCAGAATTCTGAAGATGCCTTTGAAATTGGATATAAATTGTCGAAAAAGGCTACTATTCTATCTTCTGCTGGAATTACCCTTTACGGGCCAGCACCTGCGCCTATTACAAGAGTGAGAGGTCGGTATAGAGTTCGGATGTTACTTAAGGCGAGTAAAGCTGTATCCATGCAAAGCGTAATCAAGTTATGGCTTTCGGGTTTAAATTTAAGAAAAGATATCCGTTTAGTAATTGATGTGGATCCTCAAAGTTTTTTGTGATTTATCAACTGGTCTTACATACAAATCCTGATTATACGCGGGCTATGAAGGAAAACTATCATATTAGCCATTTATCTAAGTTGCCAAAATGGAGACGTCCTGAAGCCTTATTAATATTAATGGCAATTGCTATGCCCCTAGCATTTTCCGTTTGGTCTGCCCTTTTGAACAACTTTGTCGTCGAAATAGTTCGTTTTGATGGTTTAGACGTCGGCATTTTGCATACTGTCCGAGAAATACCTGGTTTTTTTGCCGTAGGTGTAATCAGCATCTTACTTTTTTTTAGAGAGCAGACATTAGCGCTTCTAATGCTAGGGCTGCTCGGCCTTGCTACCGCCGCTACTGCATGGTTCCCTCATTTAAGTGGCATATTGACTATAACTCTTCTGAGTTCCATCGGATTTCATTTTTTTGAAACAGTTAATCAGTCGTTGCAACTCCAATGGTTTTCAAAAGAAGAGGCTCCAGGTAAGCTTGGTAAACTCATGGCAATCGGGTCGGGAGCGACCTTGATCGCTTACATATGTATAATTTTTGGTTGGGATAAGCTAAATTTATCATTTAATTCCGCATATATGTTAGCTGGATTTGCCTGTTTTTTATTGGCTGTGCTGGGCTATATCCTGTTCCCCAACTTTAAGGCATCAATACCTCAGACGAAGAAAATGGTCCTACGTAAGCGTTATTGGCTTTATTATCTGCTACAATTCATGTCGGGGGCAAGAAGGCAGATATTTGTAGTTTTTGCCGGATTTATGATGGTAGAAAAGTTTGGCATGGACGTGCAGCAATTGACGACACTTTACCTAATAAATTTAATTCTTAATATTTGTCTGGCACCATTAATTGGGCGCGCAGTTGCTCGATATGGAGAGCGTAATGCTCTTGCGGTCGAATACCTTGGTCTTGCATTAGTCTTTTTTGCTTATGGTGGGATATACCTCTTCGGTTGGGGTGTTTTAATTGCTGCCATCCTTTATCTTTTGGATCATCTTTTCTTTGCTCTGGCTTTAGCGATTAAAACATATTTTCAAAAAATTGCGGACCCGAGAGATATAGCAGCAACTGCCGCCGTTGCTTTTACAATAAATCACATAGCTGCTATTTTCTTGCCCGTAATTCTTGGCTTCTTGTGGCTTGCGTCTCCTTTTTTTGTTTTTTGCGCAGCTGGTATTTTAGCAGTTTTTTCGTTTGTATTAGCTCTTTTAATCCCTGGAGAGCCTAGAATAGGTAAAGAAACTATATTTTGTGTTTCATGATATCTTATTTAATTTTAACAATTTGTATTAGATTGGCGTATATTTATCGATGAATACTTTTACTGCGTTAACGACACTTTCCGGTAGAATAAATGCTTCTGATCTCGGCGATGCTTTAGAACGGCTTACACCCGAACCAATTGGAGTTGGAGTTTTCGAATTGGAAGATGGTTCGGGGCTTTGGGAGGTTGGAGCATATTTCTCGGAAAAGCCAGATGATATAAGTTTGGCTTTGCTTGCTGCTGTTTTTCAAGCTGAAGAATTTAAAATATCAGAATTGCCTCAGATTGATTGGGTTTCAAAAGTTCAGCGTTCACTAAAGCCAGTAGTTGCTGGAAGGTTTTTCGTTTATGGATCACACGATAGTGATAAAGTCCCGCCTGATTGTGAACCATTGCTTATAGAGGCATCAATGGCTTTTGGGACCGGACATCATGGGACAACTAAAGGTTGCCTGCTTGCTCTGGAGCAACTCATCACAGATGGGTTTAAGGCAAAAAATATTATTGACGTTGGTTGTGGTACTGCAGTTTTGGCAATGGCTGCTGCGCGTATTTTCTCCGCCAATGTTATCGCTAGTGATATTGATTCTGTAGCCCATAGCGTCGCCAAAATGAACATTCTTGCAAATGGATTAGATCGAAACATTCAATGTTTTGAAGCAAGTGGATTTGCACATGAGCAAATAAAAACCAAAAATCCTTTTGATTTGATTTTTGCAAATATATTACTTGCACCTCTTCTTGCGATAGCAACCGATATATCAAAGTATTCTTTGTCTGGAGGATACGTCGTGTTATCTGGTATTTTAAGTGAGCAAGCGGAATTAGTTGTCAATAAATATACTGGCGTTGGCTTTTCTCTATCCAATCAGATAGAGATTGGGGAATGGGTGACAATAATTTTCCGCAAGATTTGACTCTATTATGTCCTTAATAAATATTAAATGTTTTGGTTTTAAATGTAAGCGTATTTGAGAATAAAATAATTCTATTTGGCATTTGTTCACGTTTCGTGCTAATATTTGCAAAAATTGAGGTGCAGGATAATGAGGGTTATAGGTATTGACCCCGGCCTTAGAAATATGGGCTGGGGGTTAATAGATGTAAAGCAAAGCCGCATTACTCATGTTGCAAATGGTATTTGCAGATCAAAAGGCATAGATTTATCAGAAAGACTGCATTCCTTATTCATCCAGCTGGAAAATATTTTTGAGAATTTTAAACCCGATGTTGCCGCAGTAGAAACAACGTTTGTCAATAAGGATGGAGCTGCAACATTAAAGCTTGGCCAGGCGCGAGCAATAGCTTTGCTAGTACCAGCAAAAGCTGGTTTGGCAGTTTCTGAGTACGCTCCAAATAAAGTAAAAAAAGCCGTTGTAGGTGTAGGACATGCAGATAAAAATCAGGTTGCGCATATGGTGAAATTACAACTACCTGGCGTTGCTCTGAATGGTGTGGACGCAACTGACGCTTTGGCGATTGCCTTGTGTCATGCTCATTATGGTTACTCTCAAAATAGATATATGGTCGCAATTGAAAAGGCAGTCTCATGATAGGGCGGCTGTTCGGGAAAATTGAGTATCTTTCTGAGGATCATCTACTCATTGATGTTCAAGGGGTAGGCTATATAGTATACTGTTCAGAGAGAACTCTACGATCTTTACCAGCAGTTGGCGAATATACATTTTTATATACAGATCTTTTAGTGCGCGAAGATATACTTCAGCTTTTTGGGTTTACTAGTATTGTAGAAAAAGAGTGGCACAGGCTTTTAATGACGGTCCAAGGCGTTGGTGCTAAAGCTGCATTAGCAATCATGGGTGCTTTGGGTGCTGATGGATTAAATAGGTCGATTTCCATTGGTGATTGGGCTGCTGTTAAGCAAGCAAAAGGTATAGGACCAAAGACGGCGCAAAGAGTTGTAAATGAGCTTAAAGAAAAGGCACCTCAAATAATGGCAATGGCTGCTGTTTTTAGTCAATCAGCTGTAGAAAAGAAAGAGCCTATCTCTAAAGATAGTAAAGACAACGCAGATATATATTCCGAGGGCGAGATGGCCGGTACACTGGAAAGAAGTATTTCGTCTTCAGAAGAAAGACAAAAAAATCAAGCCGAAGCTTTATCAGCTTTAAAAAACTTGGGCTATAGTCCCTCGGAGGCTGCTAATGCTATCTCTCTTGCAAGCGATCTAGAAGAAACGTTATCTACGCCAGACATAATTAAGAAAGCGCTTAAGCTTCTTTCACCAAACGAAAATTAATTTTATGATTGAACAAGAACCAATTTTAAGTCCTGAAAAAAACTCTGATGATAATGATCGAGCACTACGGCCTGAAAGTTTAGCAGAGTTCATTGGGCAGGCAGAAGTAAGATCGAATTTGAAGGTTTTTGTTGAATCAGCCAAAAGGCGTGGTGAAGCAATGGACCATACTCTCTTTTATGGTCCGCCAGGGCTTGGGAAAACAACCTTGGCACAGATTATGAGCCGAGAGTTGGGTGTCAATTTTCGTATGACATCGGGTCCTGTGTTGGCGAAAGCGGGAGATTTAGCAGCAATATTGACAAATCTGGAAGCCAGAGACGTTTTATTTATCGACGAAGTGCATCGACTAAACCCTGCAGTGGAAGAGGTATTGTATCCTGCATTGGAAGATTTTGAGTTAGATCTGGTTATCGGAGAGGGGCCGGCTGCCAGAACGGTTAGAATTGAATTGCAACCGTTCACTTTGATTGGTGCCACGACGAGACTTGGTTTGTTAACAACGCCTCTCAGAGATCGATTTGGAATTCCAACTAGATTGCAGTTTTATACAAATGAAGAGCTTTTCGAGATTGTATCTCGAAATGCGAAGAAATTAGGGGCCCCTGCAGATGTATTGGGCGCAATGGAAATCGCTAAGCGTGCTCGTGGTACGCCTCGAATTGCTGGTCGGTTGTTAAGGAGAGTAGCTGATTTTGCATTGGTTGATGGGGATGGTACAATATCGAAGAAACTTGCAGATCACGCCTTAACTAGACTAGGTGTTGACTCGCTAGGTTTAGATGGCGCTGACCGGAGATATTTGAAACTTATTGCTGAACAGTATGCCGGGGGCCCGGTTGGCATAGAAACTATCAGTGCTGCTCTGTCAGAAAGTAGAGACTCACTGGAAGAGGTTATTGAGCCATATCTTTTGCAACAGGGCCTTATACAACGAACTCCTCGGGGAAGAGCATTGGCTAGCGGTGGTTGGAAGCATCTTGGACTTAAGCCGCCAAGCCAATCTGACGATCTATTTCACTCCATTAACTAGTAACATTTCAGGAATTAGTGAATTGACCCCTGAAGAAGTTGAAAGTTATTTTACTAGAAAAGATGGCACTTTCTTATTTGCTAGGTGGGGGCGACCGGTCGCTCCCGTGGTTTTTGGCTTAGACGATAATTCTTTAGCTATACTAAAAGGTGCCATTGAAGCAGTTATGTCACTCACCAATCAACAAATGAGTGAGACAGACCCAGAGCTTGGTTCGAATTTTATGTTCTTCTTTTTTAGTAATTGGCTCGAGCTTATTGAAGTGCCAAATCTCGACAAATTGGTGCCAAACATGTCCACACTTGTGGAACAGCTTATAGAGGCGGAAGCAAATCAGTATAGGATTTTTCGATTTGATAATGCAGGAGCTATTCGCGCTTGTTTTGTATTTATTAAAATCGATGAAAATATAATGCAAGTGCCAGCGCAAACACTGATGTTATCACAGGTTGTACAGTCGGTTTTACTGTGGTCAGATGATGCTTTTAAAAGCGGCTCTCCCTTGTTAGTGTCCGATGATCATTATACTTTGTTGAAACCTACTGTCTCAACCCTTATCAGGGTAGCCTATGATCCTACTTTGCCAGATGCCTCTAATGATAAATCTATGGCATTACGATTGTCCGCAAGAGTAACCAAAATGGTGGTTAATTGATGAAAAGAAATACTTTCCAATGCCGCGTATATTATGAAGATACTGATTTAGCCGGGATTGTTTATTACGCAAACTATTTAAAGTTTATTGAACGGGCAAGAAGTGAGTGGGTGCGTAACATTGGTCTCGACCAAAATGTTCTGCGCAACGATTTTGGAATTGTTTTTGCGGTTCGGAAAGTAGAAGCGGATTATATAAAAGCGGCAAAATTTGACGATCTACTTACAATATCGACAGGATTAATAAGTAAAACACGGGTCCGACTTAAATTAAATCAGGATATTTATCGAGATAATGATCTCATATTTAAAGCCCTTTTGGATATAGTCTCCATCGATATGAGTGGCGTTTTGGTAAAATTACCAAAAGTAATTTTTGATAAATTCACTTAAAATATTTATTTCTCGGTTTTCTAAACGATATTATTTGGATTTATCGAGTAAAACGTTTATGCTCACGCCAAGCCAAACATGGCAAATAAATGAGCAGATAAAATGGAAAATGAAGCTTTTACTTTTTGGGCGCTTTTTGGGCGTGCGACTATCACAGTTAAAATTGTTATGATTATGTTAATTGGGTCATCATTCTGGTCATGGTCGATTATATTCAAAAAATTAATATCATTTAGGACAGCACGGACTGAAGCATCTAACTTCGACCAATCTTTCTGGTCTGGAGAGCCTTTGGATGAGCTGTTCGAAAAATTGGGGCCAGATCCATCTGGACATACGGAACGTGTTTTTGCCGCCGGTATGGTGGAGTGGGAACGAAGTCACCGGTCGGATGGAGTCATGATAGCCGGTGCGCAAGCGCGAATAGATCGTTCAATGGATGTAGCTGTAGTGCGTGAGGCTGAAGATTTGCAGTCAGGATTAACAATCCTGGCAACAATTGGGTCTACAGCTCCCTTTATCGGTTTATTTGGAACCGTGTGGGGAATAATGAATGCTTTTATAGAGATTGCTGAGCAGCAGAACACTAATTTGGCAGTAGTTGCCCCAGGAATTGCTGAAGCCTTGCTCGCAACAGGACTTGGACTTTTGGCTGCCATTCCAGCTGTGATATTTTATAATAAACTTAGTGCGGATTCTGACCGAATTGTTGCTGGGTATGAAAGTTTTGCTGATGAATTTTCAACAATTTTAAGCCGCCAATTGGATAGTTGAAATGGGTGCTGGAACAGTACAGCTGCAGACAAGTAAAAGAAATAGACGCACAAAAAGAGTTCGTCCTATGTCGGAAATTAACGTGACTCCCTTCGTCGATGTAATGTTGGTTTTACTGATAATATTTATGGTAACTGCACCCATGCTGACCGTGGGAATTCCAATAGAATTACCTAAAACAGCGGCTAACGCCCTTCCCAGTGAAAATGATCTACCTCTTTCAATTACAATTTCGGCAGACAAGAAAATAGTTCTACAAGAAACAGCTATTCCGTATGAGCAACTGATACCTAAGTTATCGGCAATATCAGGTGAGCGTGAAAGTGATTTGATCTACCTTAGGGCGGATGGGTCCGTACCTTATGAGTTTGTAGCAAAAATTATGGGTGCAATAAACGGTGCTGGTTTTTCAAATGTTGGCCTGGTTACTGATGTTGGATCTCCAGATATTATGAATGTTGAGAATTAATACGAGATGCATGTTGGGCACTATATTTCGGGTGCAGCGCATCTTTCTTTTCTATTATGGCTAATTATGGGGGATGTTTTTACCTCAAAACCGGAAGAAATCTCAATCACCTCAGTTTCTATTATTTCTGAGGAACAGTTCGCAAATCAATTAGCAAAGGATAGTAACCCACAGGTAAGTGATGAAATTGATATTCTAAATCAGATTGAACCTGACGAGCTAACTAATAATCTAACCACTTCAAAAATTGATTCAGAAGTTCCAGCGGTTTCTCCGAAAGTTCCTAATACCCCCAAGTTGGAGCAAGATAAGCTTGAAATACCTGAACAGATGCAGTCTGTGTCCCCTGAATTATCCAATGAGCCAGATCAGCCAGTTTTAAATAAAGATGATCCATCAGTGGAGTCAAATCTGGAGGCCAGTGAAACCCCAAGTCCGGTGATAGCGGATAGGGTCGCATCGGTACCAGTTATGCCGGAAAACGAGGACGCATTCAATGACGATGTGATTGAAAGCTTAAGTCAAGTTCCCACTGACGAAGAAAAGCCAGATTTAGAATTAGAAGAAAAAATGCAATCTACACGCGGAGCGACAACTGAAATAATTACTGAACCTAAGAAAAAGCCATCTGGTGCACCAAAAAGTTCACTGCGACCGAAGGGAAGACCTCAAATCCAGCCGGATAACGAAATAAAAGATACTGATAGTGTAGATCTTGCTGACGCTGTTAGTTCCGCATTAAGCGGTATTGAGAATGAACTGGAAAATTTAGAAAGCCCAGATGTCGTTTCCAGTGAATCGCCAGGCATAGAAACGATAAATGCGTCAGTTGGGAATGCTTTACTTAAGCAAATTGAGCCTTGTTGGAATGTTGATGTTGGAAACCAAAATGCCTATGTTAAAGTTACAGTACGATTTTCGTTGGATAAAAATGGTAAAATTGAACGCAATGAAATAAACCTTATTTCAAGTGAAGGAGGAGAAGGATCAGCAGTTCGCAGTGCATTTACAAATGCAAAGAAAACAATTTTTAAGTGTCAAAAGAAATGGGATGGATTTAATTTGCAAGATTTTGATTATGCGCAATGGCAACAGATTGTCCTCACATTCAATCCAGATCAGATGAGGAATAGATAATGTTTCGGCTTATTTTTGCAGCATTCATAATTTTAAATGGCGGCGCGTTATTCGCGGCCCCACTGCGAATTGAGATAACGCAAGGCGTCATTGAGCCTATGCCCTTTGCCGTACCCGTATTTATCGCAGAGACCCCAAATGCTGTTGAAGTTGCGCGCAATTTGACCAACGTAGTTCGTAATGACCTTACTGGCACAGGTTTGTTTCGAGAAATTCCAACTTCTGCACACGTCAGTAAAATCACTAGTTTCTCGTCACCTGTTCAGTTTAGTGATTGGCAAGTCATAAATGCAGATGCGCTAATCACTGGCTCAGTCTCTGTGAACAACGGTGGTAAAGTCACAGTTATGTTCCGTGTATATGATGTGTTCTCGCAGCAAGAATTAGGCTCTGGCCTCAAATTCTCAGGGAATACTAATAGCTGGAGGCGGATAGCTCACAAAGTAGCTGACGAGGTATATAGCCGTATCACTGGAGAAACGGGATATTTTGATAGTCGGATTGTTTTTGTTTCTGAGACCGGCGGGAAGGCACAACGAAGAAAAAGGTTGGCTTTGATGGACTACGATGGCGCAAATGTAAAATATCTTACCGATAGTAATTCAATAGTATTGGCTCCCAGGTTTTCTCCCAAAGGAGATAAAGTTTTGTACACAAGCTATGCCTCAGGATTTCCCCAAGTTCAAATACTTAATGTTAGTAATGTTCGGAGTAGGCCACTAGTTAATCAAGCTGGTACCATGACTTTTGCGCCTAGATTTTCTCCAAATGGTAACTCAGTACTCTACTCGTTAGAGAATGGTGGTAACGTTGATATTTATCGAATGCAACTGTCAAATGGAACAGTTAAACGCCTAACAAGATCGCCAGCAATTGAAACTGCGCCTAGTTTTTCTCCTGATGGAAAACAGATTGTTTTTGAGAGTGATCGATCTGGCTCACAACAATTATACATAATGTCCGCTAATGGAGGCGAGGCGCGGCGAATAAGCTTTGGATCTGGTCGCTATGGCACACCAGTTTGGTCACCTAGAGGCGATATGATAGCTTTTACAAAGCAGAGTAAGGGTAGGTTTCACATAGGTGTGATGAGATTAGATGGTAGTGAAGAGAGATTATTAACTGCTTCATTTTTAGACGAAGGCCCAACTTGGTCTCCAAATGGACGTGTAATAGTATTTAGCCGATCGACCCAAGGGAGAAATGGAACTTCATCCCTTTATAGTGTAGATATCTCAGGCAGGAATTTGAAGCCTTTGATTACTCCAGCGGGAGCATCAGATCCATCATGGTCGCCTTTAGCACGTTAGAAACTTATAGCACTTTTCAGATAATAATTTACAATGTAAAGTTATAATATCGAACATGTTAGGTGAAGTATGAAAAAGCTCAAAAATGCAATATTATTAACTGCTCTGGTGATGTTAACAGCATGCTCTAATTCAGGAAACCCCTTTGGCGGCAATTCTAATGATTCATTCTCTGGAAATGTTATGGGAGATATTTCAAATCCTACATCTCCGGCATATTTTCAACAAGCAATAGGTGACCGAGTGTTTTTTGCAATTGATCAATCAAACCTTAGTCTAGAAGCAATGGACCTGTTAAGTAGTCAAGCAACCTGGTTAATGACCAATGGTGATTATGAAATTATTGTTGAGGGTCATGCAGATGAACAAGGTACTCGGGACTATAATGTCGCGTTAGGTGCCAGAAGAGCTAACTCTGTAAAAGAATATTTGAATTCGCTGGGCATCGCTGCAAGTAGAATACAAACCGTAAGCTATGGCAAAGAGCGCCCAATTGAGATCTGTAGTAATGAAAGCTGTTATTCGGTAAATCGTAGAGCTGTTACGGTCTTGAATAACTTAGGGTCCTGATAAATAACTTAGGAAAGCTTAATGCGGCTTCTTTATATAATTTTTTTCATACTTTCCGCTGCAGTTGCTCTTGCCCAGAATAAGGAGCAAACTCTTGCAGATGTTCGTCAAGATTTGACTATACTTTATATAGAGATGCTCAAACTCAAGAGAGAGCTATCCACAACTGGCGCGGCGTCACCCCAAGTTATTACTAGTGGCTCAAGTTTAGCTAGACTTGAGGCTATTGAGATTGAACTGCAAAGGTTAATTGCTCAAACCGAGGAATTGCAGTACCAGGTCGACAGAGTGGTTCGCGATGGAACAAGCAGAATAGAGAACTTAGAATTTCGTCTTGTGGAACTCGAAGGTGGCGATGTTACAAATATATCGGAAACGACTACTTTGGGGACATTGGTAGAATCGGAAGATGCTCTAGAGTCTTCTATTGACAAAGGTAAGTCAGAGCCTGAATTGGCTGTTGGTGAAAAAGCAGATTTTGACGCTGCTTCTGATGCTCTTGCAAATGGCGACTATGAATTAGCTACTGATCTATTCCAGCGTTTTTCGAATACTTATCCGGATAGTCCGCTAAATGCGAAAGCATTACTTTCAAGAGGAATTGCCTTTGAAGAATTGGGTGAATTGAAGTCTGCAGCTAGAGCATTTTTAAATAGCTACACTGACTTTCCAGAATCAGGTGTCGCACCAGAAGTTATGTTTAGATTAGGACAGACACTAGTAGATCTCGGTCAGATAGACGCGGGCTGCCAGATCCTATCTCAAGTACAGATTAGGTTTCCAAAGGCTCAAGAGACTGTTCTAGCATTAGCTGCAATGAATGATTTAGAGTGCCAGTAAGGTTTACCAGTGGGCTTTGATTTCGATGCAATTTCTAATAAGTTCAACCATAAAATCGATAGTTTTCTAGATAGTCTCTCTAATTATCCGTCTGCTCTTGGTATCGCAGTTTCTGGTGGCAGTGATAGCCTTAGCCTGTTGTATCTTGTAAATTCTTGGCCCAACAAAAGAAATTTAAAAATCATAGTCCTTACCGTTGACCATAATTTGAGAGACGGGTCATCTGATGAGGCATCGTATGTGGGAGAGTTATGCAAAAATCTTGGTCTTAAACATAAAACTTTATTGTGGGCGCGGGAGGGTTTGAAAGGTAATTTATCCGCCAATGCTCGTGAAGCTCGATATTTTTTGATGCAAAAATCTCTTCCGTCTTGTTCGCTTTTAATAACGGGGCACACCCTAGATGATCAAGCTGAAACTTTTCTAATGCGACTGCGAAGAGGATCTGGAGTGGATGGGTTATCCAGCATGGCTGAGCGGAGTTATTTGTCCTTTAGCGGCGGCGATATTATGATATTCAGGCCACTCTTAAAATTTGAGCGTCAAACTTTGAGAGATGTTTTAAATTTTCACGAAGTAGAGTGGCTTGAAGATCCAACAAATAGTGATGACAGTTTTGAAAGGGTCCGAGTGAGGAAATTGCTCACGAGTCTTGCAGAATTAGGTCTGGACAACACTAAGATAAGTAAAACGGCTTCTTTGATGCAAAGTGCTAAAACAGCCTTAAACCAGTTTGCAGTCGATTGTTATGAAAAATTTGGATCTTGCATGTATGGGGATATTATCTTTGATTTTGAGGAATTTTCTTACCTGCCTTTAGATATCAAAAGACGTTTGCTAGCTGCTGCACAACAATGGGTCTCCAGTCAGAAGTATCGCCCAAGGTTATCACAAATAGATGCATTGCTTAATTCTATAAACGAAAAGACCACCTTTTCAGGGTCTGGTACCATTTGCTACCATCATGACAAAAGTATTAAGATAACCAGAGAATTAAATTCATGTTTAAATGAATTAGAGGCGGCAAATGGTTTAATCTTTGATAATCGATGGGAATTAAGTACGTCGGAGAATTGTACGGAGTTTACTGTCAAATGCTTGGGTGAAAATGGATTTAAGTTTTTGGACGCAAATATTAGGAAAAAGATCCCATATAAAACTATAATTGCGCTACCGGCGTTGTTTAAAGATAGTGCTTTGATAGATTTTCCATTTTTAGATCCTCAATCAAAATTTTCTTTTAATTCTTGCAAACAACCATTTAATCAATTCTTACTAGACCATTGAACATAGCGAACTAATGTTTATGTATGTTACGAGAAACATCCACATATCGTGGAAGTCATAAAGGAGAGCTCTATTGAGCAATAATCGCAATATAGCCTTTTGGTTAGTTCTGTTTTTACTTATCGTTGTTTTGTTCAATGTTTTTAGTTCTGGTACTTCATCATTACAATCGCGCGAGATTAGCTATTCTGATTTCGTTGCGTCAGTGGAGCGTGGGGAAGTTGCAACAGTCATTCTTGATGGAGAAAATATTCGTTTCAAAGGTGGGGATAATGTTGAATACGTAACAGTCCGACCCGCTGATACAAACGTCACCGATCTTCTGATCGCTAATCAGGTTGTAGTGCGAGCCGAAAAGCAAGAGCAATCTTTATTTCAATCTTTTATAATGTCAATTTTACCGTTTTTGTTGCTGATCGGCGTATGGATTTATTTCATGAACCGAATGCAAGGAGGTGGTCGTGGCGGAGCCATGGGATTTGGAAAAAGTAGGGCTAAGTTACTTACAGAAAAGCAGGGAAGAGTTACATTTGACGATGTGGCTGGTATTGATGAAGCCAAAGAAGAACTTGAAGAGATAGTCGAGTTTTTAAGAAATCCGCAAAAATTTAGTAAACTAGGAGGTAAAATTCCCAGGGGCGCTCTCCTTGTAGGGCCTCCAGGCACTGGTAAAACATTACTCGCCAGAGCAATTGCTGGGGAAGCGGGTGTTCCGTTCTTTACGATATCCGGTTCTGACTTCGTGGAGATGTTTGTTGGGGTAGGCGCCAGTCGAGTAAGAGATATGTTCGAGCAGGCTAAAAAAAATTCTCCATGTATTGTATTCATTGATGAGATCGACGCCGTTGGTCGAAATAGGGGTGCCGGTTATGGTGGTGGAAATGATGAACGTGAGCAAACCTTAAACCAACTTTTGGTTGAAATGGATGGCTTTGAAGAAAATGAAGGTGTCATTATTTTAGCAGCAACAAATAGGCGTGATGTACTTGATCCTGCGCTACTGCGCCCTGGTAGGTTTGATCGCCAAGTTAATGTTCCAAACCCGGATATTAAGGGCAGAGAGAAAATACTGAATGTGCACGCACGCAAGACTCCTCTGGGGCCGGATGTTGACCTGCGTTTGATAGCTAGAGGAACGCCTGGCTTTTCTGGCGCTGATTTAGCAAATCTGGTTAATGAAGCGGCACTAATGGCTGCTAGAATAGGCAGAACATTTGTGAGCATGGTGGATTTTGAGAACGCCAAAGACAAAGTGATGATGGGTGCTGAGCGGCGGTCTATGGTCCTTACTGATGATCAAAAGGAAAAGACAGCATACCACGAAGCTGGGCATGCGATTGTAGGACTGGAGCTTCCTCAGTGTGATCCCGTATATAAGGCAACAATCATTCCGAGAGGTGGAGCCTTAGGTATGGTTGTTTCATTGCCAGAAATTGACCGATTGAATTGGCATAAAGCTGAATGTGAAGAGAAGATGGCGATGACCATGGCCGGAAAGGCCGCTGAGATAATGAAATATGGGGAAGATAACGTATCAAACGGCCCCGCTGGAGACATCCAACAGGCATCTGGCTTAGCTCGTGCGATGGTACTTCGCTGGGGCATGTCCGAAAAAGTTGGAAATATTGACTACGCCGAAGCTCACGAGGGTTATTCGGGTAACACCGCGGGTCTTTCTGTGTCAGCTAATACTAAAGAGCTTATTGAGGTTGAAGTAAAAAGGTTTATTCAAGAAGCATACGATCGTGCCTACAAAATTCTGAGTAAAAAGAAAACTGAGTGGGAAAGACTAGCGCAGGGTTTACTTGAATATGAAACTTTAACCGGTGACGAGATAAAGAGAGTGATAAAAGGTGAGCCGCCGCACGGAGATGATGATCTGGATGGTGATGCCGCGAAGTCCGATAGTGCAGTGAAAGAGTCGGTTATGGCGGTCCCAAAAACAAAGTCCCGGATAAAAGACAAGAGTGGTGGAAAGATGACACCAGAGGCTACGTAAATTGCACTAACTATACCATTTACCGGAATTTGAATTTAAATTTATGCCTTCATGCGTGGATAGCACCATCTCCGCATGCTAACGCAGCCTCCCGAATTGCTTCGGAGTAGGTTGGATGTGCATGACATGTTAGAGCTATGTCCTGCGCAGCCGCACCGAACTCCATTGCCATGCATAATTCATGTATTAGATCGCCAGCTGCTGGACCAATAATATGAGCACCTAAAATTCGGTCGGTCTCTGCGTCAGCTAGAATTTTTACAAAACCGTCTGCTGCAAAGTTAGCTTTCGCCCGTCCATTGCCCAAGAACATAAATTTTCCAACCTTGTAATTTTGTTTTGATGATTTTAGCTCGTCCTCCGTTTTTCCCACTGATGCGACTTCGGGCGATGTGTAGATTACTCCTGGAATTATAGAATAATTAACATGTCCATGTTTTCCGGCTATTATTTCTGCGGCTGCGATACCTTCATCTTCTGCTTTATGCGCTAGCATCGGTCCCAGGACAGCATCGCCTATCGCATAAATTCCATTTGCACTTGTTTTCCATTCATTATCTATCTCTATGTAGCCTTTTTCCGATACTTCGATACCGAGCTCTCTAATGCCCAGCCCGTTTGTAAATGGTTTTCTGCCTGTTGCGACTAAAACAATATCAGCTTCTATGGAGTGCTCACTTTCATCTGAATTTTTTTGATATAAAACATGCGCTTTGTTTTTTTTGCATATTGCAGACTTTACTGCCGCACCCATTACAAATTTAATTCCTTGCCTTTTTAATATACGCTGAAAGGATTTTTGAACCTCTGAGTCCAAGCCTGGTGCAATATTATCCAGGTACTCAAGTACAGTTACGTCCGATCCTAATCGTGAATAAACTGACCCTAGTTCTAAACCGATTACACCAGCTCCAATAATTACTATTTTCTTCGGTATTTTTCTGAGTTCGAGCGCACCAGTGGAACTTACAATTATTTTTTCGTCAATTTCTAATCCTGGAAGCGACGAGGGTTCAGATCCAGAAGCAATTATTATATTTTTTGTCTCGTAAGTTTTGTCGTTTACTTTAACATTACCTACGGAGGGAATTGTGGCCCAACCTTTGATCCAGTCTATTTTGTTTTTCTTGAATAAAAATTCAATTCCTTTGGTATTTCCCTCTATTACCTCTTTTTTGTATGTTTGCATTTGATCCCAATCAACTGAAATTTTTTCTGATTTGAGGCCCATTTTGGAAAAGTTATACTGTGCTTCATGTAATTGATGTGACGCATGTAATAGTGCCTTAGATGGAATACACCCTACATTTAAGCAGGTACCACCGAGAGTTTCTCGGCCCTCTACGCAAGCTGTCTTTAGCCCAAGTTGAGCGCAACGTATCGCTGCTACATATCCTCCGGGTCCACTACCAATAACTATTACATCGTATGACATTTTTATTTCCTTAAATCTGACTACAAGATATGCAGTTTACAGTGCTTAAATTCGCTCAGCAGAACCAATTTAAAGATCCATGAGTAGTCGTCTTGGATCTTCCAGTGCTTCTTTAACCCTAACTAAAAATGTTACGGCTCCTTTGCCATCTACAATTCTGTGATCATAGCTCAAAGCCAGATACATCATTGGCCTAATTACTATCTCTCCATTTATGGCAACTGGTCTATCCTGGATCTTGTGCATACCTAGTATCCCAGATTGTGGGGGATTAAGTATGGGTGATGACATTAGAGAGCCGTATACGCCTCCATTTGATATTGTAAATGTGCCATCTTGCATATCTGCCATTGAGAGGCTTCCGTCTCTTGCCCTTAGTCCTTTTTCTGCAATCTGCTTCTCAATTTCAGAAAATGACATTCCATCTACATTTCGAATAACTGGCACTACTAAGCCGGTCGGTGTTCCAGTGGCAATTCCCATATTTACATAATTTTTATAAACGATCTCATCACCATCAATTTCGGCATTTACCTCAGGAATTTCTTTAAGGCCTTGGCAACATGCCTTTGTAAAAAAAGACATGAAGCCTAAACGTACACCATGCTTCTTCTCAAAGAGTTCTTTATATTCTTGTCGTAAATCTATCACAGCAGTCATATCAACTTCATTATATGTTGTTAACATTGCCGCCGTATTTTGACTGTCTTTTAACCTTTTTGCGATAGTTTGACGAAGTCGCGACATTTTTATGCGTTCTTCGCGCCCAATTGAATTTTGATTAGTAGATGTGGCGTTTACGGGAATTGATGCTTGCGATACTTTCTCAAGTGATTGGTTTTGGTTCCTATCTAATATTGCGCTCTTAACATCTTCTTTCATTATTCTGCCCTGACGCCCGCTACCTGTAATTTCATTTTGGGATATTCCCGCCTCAACCATAGCTTTTCTTGCAGATGGTGCTACTTGCACTTCAACATTTTTATTCTTCTGATCCGCCTCTATCTTATTGTCTGGCTCACCGTTAGTTTCTTTTGGTTTTTCGGACACTGGTTTGCTTTCATTTTTAGCAGTCAGTACGGCCAACAAAGCATCTACTGATACAGTTTCTCCTTCGTCGGCAATAATTTCAGATAAAACACCGGAAATAGGGGCAGGCACCTCTACGGTTACTTTATCAGTTTCTAGCTCACATATCATTTCATCAATGGACACAAGTTCGCCCGGTTTCTTAAACCAAGTGGCTACGGTGGCTTCAGTAACAGATTCGCCAAGTGTAGGTACTCTAATTTCTGTCATCGCTTAATGTCCCTCAAAGCTTAGCGCTTCATTAATTAGCGCTTCTTGTTGATTTTTGTGAGTTGAAGCTAGTCCTGTAGCTGGTGAGGCACTGGAAGCTCTGCCAATATAACGTGGACGACTGGCTGCAGCATTTATTCTACTGAGTACCCATTCCAGGTTTGGTTCCATAAATGACCAGCCGCCTTGATTTTTGGGTTCTTCTTGGCACCAAACCATTTCAGCGTTTTTAAACCTTTCCAATTCTTTCACGGCTGAAATTGCGGGAAATGGATAAAACTGCTCAAATCTCAATATATATATATCGCTAATACCTCTCCTATCACGCTCTTCTAGTAGATTATAATAAACCTTTCCTGAACACATAACGACACGTTTAATTTTCTTATCCGTTAATAGTTTTGTTTTACTCGATCCTCTTTCTGCATCATCCCACAAAACTCTATGAAAACTAGAACCCTCTGTAAAATCAGACTTGTCAGAAACACAAAGTTTATGGCGGAGTAAGGACTTTGGTGTCAGCAAAATAAGTGGTTTTCTGAATGACCGATGTAGTTGACGTCGTAGGATATGAAAGTAGTTGGCAGGGGTTGAACAATTAGCCACAATCCAATTGTCCTGGCCACACATTTGCAAAAACCGTTCTAGTCTTGCTGAGCTGTGCTCGGGGCCTTGACCTTCAAACCCATGGGGAAGCAAAACTACAAGGCCTGACATTCTAAGCCATTTACTTTCGCCAGAGCTTATGAATTGGTCAAACATTATTTGCGCCCCATTAGCAAAATCACCAAATTGAGCTTCCCAAGCTACTAGGGCATTGGGTTCTGATAGTGAGTAACCATACTCAAAGCCTAATACTGCGTATTCAGACAGCATTGAATCTATTACTTCATACTGTGCTTGCCCCTCAGCGATGTTATTTAATGGATAGAATCTGTCTTCATTATTTTGATTAATAATGCCAGAGTGTCGCTGACTAAAAGTGCCGCGCGTTGCATCTTGACCCGAGAGCCTAACAGGAAAACCCTCGTTAAGAAGTGAGCCAAATGCCAAAGCTTCAGCGGTTGCCCAGTCTAAGCCAGTGCCGTTACTGAACATTTTCTTTTTATTTTCTAATAATCGAACAACTGTTTTGTGAGCAGGAAAGTTATCCGGTAGATTTGATAAAGCATTGCCAACTTTTTCAAATATTGCGTCAGAAATCGCAGTTTGTCCCCGCTGATAATCCTCCTTATTTCTATCTAAGTGCGCCCATCTCCCATCCAACCAGTCTGCTTTATTCGGTTTATAATTTTTTCCAGCTTCGAATTCTTCGTTTAAAAACGACTGAAATCCAGTTTTCAGATCTTCAATTTCACCCTCTGGTATTAGCCCGTCCTTCACTAGCCGATCCGTATATAGCGTCAAAGTTGTCTTTTGTGTCTTTATTTTTTTATACATTATTGGGTTCGTAAACATAGGCTCATCACCCTCGTTATGACCAAACCTACGATAACAAATTATATCTATGACAACATCTTTCTGAAATTTCTGACGAAATTCTGTGGCAACCTTCGCAGCATGAACCACAGCTTCTGGATCATCACCATTTACATGAAAAATTGGCGCCTCTACCATTAGGGCTATATCTGTAGGATATGGAGAAGAGCGACTAAAGTGAGGAGCTGTAGTAAAGCCAATTTGATTGTTTACAACTACATGTATTGTTCCACCTGTCTTATGGCCAACCAATCCTGAGAGACCAAAACATTCAGCAACAACACCCTGACCAGCAAATGCAGCATCTCCATGAAGTAGCAATGGGAGAACTGTAGTCCTGTTTTTGTCATTTAACTGTTGTTGTTTGGCTCTAACTTTCCCTATGACTACTGGGTTTACTGCTTCAAGATGAGATGGATTTGCAGTTAAAGATAGATGAACTTTGTTTCCATCAAACTCTCTATCTGAAGAAGCACCAAGATGGTATTTTACATCGCCAGATCCATCAACATCCTCCGGCTTAAATGAGCCTCCTTGAAATTCGTTAAAAATTGCCTTGTATGGTTTGCCCATTACGTTTGCCAGAACAGATAATCGTCCTCTATGTGGCATTCCAATTACGATCTCTTTGACGCCTAAAGCACCACCACGTTTTATTATTTGCTCCAAAGCTGGTATTAGTGCCTCTCCACCGTCGAGCCCAAACCTTTTTGTGCCCATGTACTTGACGTGAAGAAATTTTTCGAAGCCCTCAGCTTCAACTAATTTGTTCAATATGGCCTTTCTGCCCTCTCTGGTAAATTTTATTTCTTTCCCATATCCTTCTATTCTTTCTTTTAACCAAGCAGATTGTTCAGGGTCTGAAATGTGCATATACTGGAGTGCAAAAGTACCGCAGTAAGTTCGGCGTACCAAATCAACTATTTCACGCATAGATGCGATTTGAAGGCCTAACACATTGTCAATGAAAATAGGTCTATCTAGGTCTTCATCTTTAAATCCATAGGATTTTGGGTCTAATTCAGGATGGATTTTTTCATTTCTTAACCCGAGAGGATCGAGATCTGCCACAAGGTGTCCACGAATTCGATGAGCCCTAATGATCATTATGGCTCTTATGCTATCAAGAACTGCCCGTTCAACTGCATCATTATTTAAAGTTATATTTGCCTCATTTGCCTTTGCATTTATTTCTTGACCGGCCCTAATTGCAAATTCAGAGTCCGTATTCCATTCGTTCATTAACGCATTAGTTAATTCATCATTCGGTTGTTGCGGCCAATCCTGTCGCGTCCAGCTTGGTTTAACTGAGCTTTCCGAAGGTTCACTAACATTAGACTCAAGAGACTGAAAAAATGCCTGCCATGCACTGTCAACAGAATTCTGATTTTCCTTGAAGTTTAATCGCAAATTCTCCAAGTATTCTGCATTTTGACCCTGCATAAATGACGATCCGTGAAAGAATTCGTTAGAAGATTGCTCGTTCATTTTTATACCTATTCAAAGCTATTATTTCTAAGATACACTTCTGATTTATTTTTTGTTGTCTATTGCATTTAAGACAGCTTCACCCAATTCCGCGGGGCTTTCTGCAACAATAATCCCAGCAGATCGCATTGCTTCTATTTTGTCGTCAGCACCACCTTTGCCACCGGCGACAATTGCACCGGCATGCCCCATGCGGCGACCTGGTGGAGCAGTGCGGCCAGCAATAAAACCTGCAACTGGTTTTTGTCGGCCACGCTTAGCCTCTTGTTTTAAGAAATCGGCGGCTTCTTCTTCAGCAGAACCTCCAATTTCACCAATCATTATAATGCTCTCGGTTTCATCATCTGATAGAAACCATTCCAAAACGTCTATATGCTCTGTTCCCTTTAAGGGATCCCCGCCTATTCCCACACATGTCGATTGTCCTAATCCTACATCTGATGTTTGTTTAACGGCCTCGTAAGTTAGTGTTCCAGATCGTGACACGACACCAACGGACCCTTCGCGGTGAATATGACCTGGCATTATACCAATTTTACATGAGCCCGGGGTAATTACACCGGGACAGTTTGGTCCGATTAAAGTTGATTTTGAGGTTTGTAGCGCCCGTTTGACTTTAACCATGTCTAAGACTGGTATTCCCTCAGTAATAGCAACTATTAGTTCGATCTCAGCGTCTATTGCTTCGAGGATCGAGTCGGCGGCGAATGGTGGTGGCACGTATATCACGCTTGCATTTGCCCCAGTAGCACTTTTTGCTTCATGGACTGAGTTAAAAACGGGCAACCCAATATGTTCTAAACCACCTTTGCCAGGAGTCACCCCTCCAACCATATTTGTACCGTATTCAATGGCCTGTTCACTATGAAATGTCCCTTGTGACCCTGTAAACCCTTGGCAAATTACCCTGGTGTTTTCATTAACTAGAATTGCCATCGTCTTACCCTTTTACCGCTTTAACTATTTTCTTAGCGCCGTCGTTTAAATTATTAGCTGCAATTACATCTAAGCCTGATGAGTTTATGATTTTGTTTCCTGCCTCTACATTTGTTCCTTCTAATCTGACAACTAGTGGCACCTTTAAGCCTACTTCTTTGACGGCGGCTACAACACCCTCGGCAATCACGTCGCATCTCATGATCCCGCCAAAAATATTTACCAAAATACCTTTAACGTTTGGATCTGATGTTATTATTTTGAACGCTTCAGTGACTTTCTCTTTTGTTGCACCACCACCCACGTCCAAGAAATTTGCTGGCTCGGCCCCATACAACTTAATAATGTCCATGGTGGCCATCGCTAACCCCGCGCCGTTGACCATGCAGCCAATTTCACCATCCAAAGCAATGTAATTCAAATCATATTTTGAGGCTTCTAATTCCTTTGGATCTTCTTCCGTAGTATCGCGCAGCTCCGCTATATCTGCATGTCTATATGTTGCATTTCCATCAAAGCCCATTTTTGCATCCAAGCATTTTAGATCCCCAGAGCCAGATACAATTAATGGATTGATTTCTAACATCTCCATATCTTTATCAACAAAGAGCTTATAAAGGGTACTCATTAATGAGACACACTGCTTTAATTGTTTACCTTCCAGCCCCAACATGAAAGCTATCCTTCGGCCATGATATGGTTGAAATGATGTGGTCGGATCTATTGAGAATGATAAGATTTTTTCTGGAGAAGTTGCGGCAACGGCTTCAATATCCATTCCGCCCTCGGTAGAGCATACAAATGAAATTCTGCTTGATTGACGATCTACCAAAATAGCTAGGTATAATTCTCTGGTGATGTCCGAGCCATCCTCAATATATACTCGATTTACTTGTTTGCCGGTCGGACCGGTCTGGTGGGTAACCAAGGTGCGGCCAAGCATTTTCTTTGCTTCGGAGGCAGCTTCTTCCACTGATTTGGTAATTCGTACCCCGCCTTTAGTTCCGGCATCTGTTTCTAAAAAAGAACCTTTGCCGCGCCCTCCCGCGTGAATCTGAGCCTTTACCACCCAAAGTGGACCATCTAGTTCACCTGCTGCAGTTTTAG
>CABZJF010000016.1:0-35299 GCA_902525915.1 Paracoccaceae bacterium
TTAGGTGAAGGATTTATAATTTCTGCTGCTAAAAACCTGCTCAGGAATGGTAAGTTATACATGGTGTCAAATAGGCACCTGCCCTACGAAAATATACTGTGTAGATATTTTGGTAATTCGAAAGAAATTGGGGGAGATAATAGGTTTAAAATAATTCTGGCTGAAAAACCTCTCGCAGTATCGAGAAAAAAAACCTAAACTTACGAAACTTATAGGGGAGAAGAAATGTCCTTTTCTGTAGAAGGTAAGACGACCATAGTAACTGGGGCCGCTAATGGTATCGGCTTGGCAATAGCAAAGCACTTTGCCGAGGAGGGTGCGAACGTCATGTTCGCTGATATGGATGATGAAAGTCTTAAGAAGGAATTAGGTGAAGAATGTGAGAGTGGGAATGTACGTTACTTTTCGGGAGACTTGCGAGAAAGACTGACAATAGCTAATTTGCTTTCCGCCACTATAGACGCTTTCGAGCGCGTTGATATTCTGATTAATGCTTCAAGGCAAGTTTTGCTCACAGATCCACTTGATTTAGAGGATGAAACAATTGCTGTTATGTGGCAACAAAACGTTTTGAATAGTTTTAGACTATCTCAGCATGTGGCTAAAAGAATGATCAAACAGTCGGAAGACGACACGGAAGCTGACGGTATTATTGGAACAATTGTAAACTTGTCATCAATTGCCTCAACCTTGGCACAACCGAGGCTTTTAGGGTACTCAATAGCGACGGCTGCAATGGATCAGATGACACGTTCTCTTGCGGTTTCACTTGCTCCAAGTCGTATCAGAGTAAATTCTCTGGCTATTGGTTCAATTATGTCTGCTAGCTTGCAGAACAGTCTTAAGGATGCGGATGAGCTTAGACAGGATATTGAGGCGCATACACCAATGGGGCGCATTGCATCGGCTTCCGAAATAGTTGAAACTGTTCAGTATTTGGCTGCGCCTGCTTCTGGTTTTGTAACGGGTCAAATAATCACAGTTGATGGAGGCCGATGCCTTCTGGATCCCGTATCTTCACCTTTTCATTAAATTAAGCATCAAAAGAATTAGACCAGATATGAAACAAATTACTGAAGTTGAAAAAAATAGAGCCAGTGAATGGTTTTTAAGTTTAAGAAACGATATCGTATCTGCTTTCGAAGAGTTGGAAAAGTCGCATTTTAAAGGACCTTTTTCGGAGCTAAATGCTGGTAAATTTGAAGTCAACGAAACAAAACGTGAGGATAAGTCAGGTGTTGATGCTGGCGGTGGATTAATGAGTGTAATGCGAAATGGCCGCATTTTCGAAAAAGTAGGCGTCAACGTTTCAACTGTATATGGAAATCTTAATAAAGCCGCTCAACAGTCGATGGCTGAGCGTTTGGGAATCCCTGAAATGCGAGAGGACCCAAAATTTTGGGCTAGTGGTATTAGTTTAGTTGCTCACGTCAGAAATCCTAATTGTCCAGCGGTTCACATGAATACTCGTATGTTTTGGACACCATATGCATGGTGGTTCGGTGGTGGTTCAGATTTGAACCCCTGTATTGAATTTGATGAAGATACTCTTCATTTTCATTCCACACTTCGATCTTACTTGAATAAGCACGACCCTGAACTCTATCCTAAATTGAAAAAATGGGCTGATGAGTATTTTTTTATTCCGCACCGTAAGCGAGCCCGAGGGGTGGGTGGTATATTTATGGACGATCGCAACACTGGCGATTGGGAGGCAGACTTCAATCTTACTAAGGATATTGGCAAAGCTTTTTTGCCAGCATATCTTCCACTGCTTGAAAAACGAATGGTTAATGCGTTTGATGAAAGGGATAAAGAAATCCAGCTTGAGCACAGAGGCTTATATGCTGAATATAATCTTGTATATGATCGTGGGACAAAGTTTGGGCTCGCAACTGGTCACGACGCGAATGCCGTTCTAATGAGTTTGCCACCTCTCGCAAAGTGGTATTAAAAATCTACGGCAATACCTTTCCTTTCCCAGTCTCCAAATCTAACTGGTTCTGGGCCATCCCTTCCGCCGAACTCTTTTTTAGGAGCGGGTTTGTCTTTTATTGATTTTCGACGTTCTTCAGCTTCCTTTAACGCCCTCTTTGCTTCTGGTGGTATTCTTTTTGTGTTTGCCATAATATCTTCCCTCTAATAAAGCTTGGGTATATAAAACCCCTCTAACTTGCAAGGAATTCGCTTAATGCCTGAAAAAAAAGTGCTGTCTGCTCGCTTTCAGGCGAGTTTTTTGATGGATAATATATTAAGTGAGAAGCGTTTATTAGCAGATTTAAATTTAAATCTAATCATGCAAAATCTGAGTGCCGCCGATCGTGCGCGTTCACAACGCTTGCTGCTTAACACGCTACGGCATTTGGAGCGTGCAGATGCTTTACTACTTCCTTTGTTAAAAAAAAGACCAACTTTAAAAATTTTAAACATTCTTAGATTAGCAACTGTTGAAATTATGGATGATGGTGATGCACATGGTGTTGTAAATGAGTACGTTTCTATTGTTGGAATGAATAAGCGACTTAAAAATTACAAAGGACTTGTGAATGCGGTCCTTAGGAAAATATCTAAAGTTGATAGGAGTTCTTGGAGCAAGTTAGATATTCCTAAATTACCAAAATGGTTTCGGCAGTTACTTTTACAGGCATACGGTAGTTCAATTACAGATAAAATTGAGAAGCAGCATTTAGAGCGTCCGCCTGTAGATATAACCATTAAGACCCCAGAACTAATAGACCGTTTTTCAACTGAATTGAAAGGCAAGCAGATCATTAAGCATAGTTTGCGATTAGAAAATGCTGGGCAAATATCTGAGCTTCCGGGTTTTAAAGAAGGACAGTGGTGGGTTCAAGATATCTCAGCCAGTATCCCTGTACATCTTTTTCATGACGTAAAAGGGAAATCTGCCCTCGATTTGTGTGCAGCTCCTGGCGGCAAAACTATGCAGTTATCCGCGGCTGGGGCTAATGTGACTGCTGTAGATATGTCCAAGGTTCGAGCCGCAAAACTAAAGGAAAACCTAGCTAGAACGTCTCTTAATGCAAATATAGTTATTTCTGATTTATTCAAAATTAAGGGTTTTTTTGACATTATCATTTTAGATGCTCCGTGTAGTGCAACGGGGACGGTCAGGCGTCACCCAGATTTACCTTATGTTAAATCACAAGCAGACCTAAAAAAATTATTTTGTTTACAATATAGCATGTTGGAACATGCAGTAAGTTTAATGAAGCCGACTAGTCAATTAGTTTACTGCACCTGTTCATTGTTTCCGCAGGAGGGTGAGTACCAAGTGAGGAAACTTTTAAACGATAAGCACGAAATAAGAGTTGAGAAATATTTGCCTAAAGAGCTAGATTTCTTGGAAAAATATCGGACTGAGGAGGGCGGATTAAGGTTGCTCCCAATTCACTTGGCCCAGACAGGCGGTATTGATGGATTCTATATTGTAAAGCTTGTAAAAGTTTAATCTTCGCTTTTAGATTATCTGAATTTAGTATGGTCATGACCCAGACGATTACTGCAAGATGTCAAGTTTCAGAATTAAATTTTTACGGGGTTATAATTTATGATCTTTATACGAATTATAAGAAATTATTTCTTTAAACTTGGGCACGTATTTTGTGCTAGAACCGTGAAAAATTTTGCCAAATCTGAGCAATTTATTTCTAAACCCGGTCCGCGCTCCATTGGTAATATCTTGCTCGCAGACAAAATTTGTGATGGAAAACTCTTTGTTTTTGGAAATATTTTTGAACTTGGAGATAAAGTTATATGGGATCATTCGTTATCCAGTATTGAGAATTATGAGGAATTACATGGGTTCCCGTGGTTGGATGACTTGGCGGCTAGGGGAGATAAAGCGGCTGTGGAGATTGTCCAGAAGTGGGTTTTTAGCTGGATCGAAAAATATGGATCAGGTTCAGGTCCGGGCTGGACGCCCAAACTGACTAGCAGACGCCTCATAAGACTTATCCACCATGAGGATACAATATTAAATGGATTATCGGAAAAATATATAAGCACTTATTTTAAGTCAATTTATAAGCATGCAAATTTCATATCCAAGCGGTTCTACAAAACTGACAAGTTGACCATGAATTTCGAGGCCATTGTTGGCGTTATATATTGCGGTCTATATATAGAGGGATTTGAGCGTTTTATTACTGTTGGGACGGAGCATCTTTCTAGGGAGTGCAGAGATAAAGTAGATAAAGATGGTGGTATTTTGTCTAGGAATCCCGAGGAGTTACTCGAAATATTTATGTACCTGGTTTGGGTTGCTCATGGTTTGCATGATGCTGATTGGACTCCAAGTCAAGCTCATATAGAGACTATAAATAGCATTGCACCAGCTTTACGCCACCTTCGGCATGTCGATGGAAACTTATGCCGTTTTAATGGTAGTTGTGTTAAATACCCAGGAGATCTAGATCGTTATTTATTTTTATCCGGAAACAAAAAGAAAACGACAAAAATTTTAAAAATGGGCTACGCGCGGATGGAGGGCGGGCGTACTAGTATTATACAGGATGCTGGTCGGTTACCTAATATTCCGTATTCTAATTTAGCACATGCCTCTGTTTTAGGATTTGAACTAACGCATGGTAGACAGCCGCTTATCGTTAATTGTGGCTCCGGGGTGAATTTTGGCAGAGACTGGCACAAAGCGGGTAGAGCGACTCAGTCTCATTCTATATTCTGTGTAAAAGGTAAATCTTCTGCAAAACTTTTAAAGAGCTTATCTAGTAGATCGGCAATGGGAGATTTTTTAACTCAAGGCCCAACAGAAGTTATGGTAAACAAATCAAGGGTCGCAGGAGGGACTGAGCTGACTGTCTCTCATAATGCTTATGCCAATAAATATGGAGTTATCCTTGAGAGAAAGTTAGAACTTTCGGATAATGGGGACACCTTGATCGGTCAAGATCAGATTGAGCTACTTTCGACTCTTGGCAAATCAAAAGAGATTTCCGTTTATGGTATAGAGTATGAAGTGAGGTTTCACTTGCATCCTGACGTAACGGCGCAAATTTTAGATGATGATACAGTACAAATGAATTCAAAGTACTCAGGGACGTGGATTTTGGAAGCTTTTGATTTAGCTCCAAGTATTCATCCTAGTTATTATTTTAGTGAAGGGCGCGCATCACCAATTCCCACCCAGCAGGTTGTTTTTTCGGCAAAGTTTAATGATTTTTTAAAGCAAGTCAGGTGGTCTTTACAAAAATCCTATGATATCGAAACTTGAAATTCAAATTGTTGCTTACTCACGCGTTCTTTCGAACAAAAATAGGTATTTCCGTTGGAAAAATTAATAAGAATTAAACGAGCGTTAATCTCTGTATCAAATAAAGCAGGCATCTTAGAACTTGCACAGGAACTTCAAGAAAGAAATGTTGAAATTGTTTCAACTGGAGGGAGCGCATCTATGCTGCGTGATGCAGGCTTTAATGTTAAAGAAGTGTCAGAATTAACAGGTTTTCCTGAAATGATGGATGGGCGTTTAAAAACGCTTCACCCAAGTGTGCATGGTGGTTTGCTTGCTGTAAGAGATGAAAAATCACATTTAGAGGCAATGGAAGCATTTAAAATAAAGGAGATAGATCTATTAATAGTGAATCTGTACCCGTTTGCAGAAACCGTTAAGAGCGGTGCTGATTATACTCATTGTATTGAAAATATAGATATTGGCGGCCCCGCAATGATTAGAGCGGCCGCAAAGAATTTTAAGTATGTTACCACAGTGGTTGATAGCCAAGATTACAGAGATTTAATTGATGAATTAAATGTTAACAACGGATGCACCTCTTATACCTTCAGGCAAAAACTATCACAGAATGCTTTTTCGTTAACTGCCAATTATGATGCTATGGTTTCAACTTGGATGTTAGAGCAAGCTGGGCATATACAACCTCGGCGTCTCTCTTTTTCAGCAGCTTTAGCACAAAATTTGAGGTACGGAGAAAATCCACACCAGAGCGCATCTTTTTACGTAGATGAAAGTATAAATAGTGGCATTGGTGCTGCGTATCAAATTCAAGGTAAAGAGTTGTCATATAACAATATAAATGATGCTGACGCCGCTCTCGAATTAGTGAATGAGTTCACGGAAAGTGATGGAGCAGCAGCTGTTATTATTAAGCATGCTAATCCGTGTGGCGTCGGTGTGGCAAATAATCTAGTTGAGGCTTATAAAGCGGCCTTACACTGTGATACGACTTCGGCTTTCGGAGGCATCGTTGCTGTAAATCAGATCATTGATGAGGAATCTGCGAGAGAAATTACCAAGGTCTTTACTGAAGTCGTCATCGCCCCAGGCATAACGGATGGTGGGCGTAAAGTCTTCTCTTCGAAAAGTAATCTCAGATTATTGACAGCAGAGAAGTCAACTAATCTGGCGTGTCAATCAAAAGTAATTAGGCATGTGTCTGGTGGTTACTTAGTTCAAGATAAAGATAGAAAGCCTTTATCACAAAATAGTTTGCGTGTTGTTACAAAAAGAAATCCTACAGATAGTGAATTTCAAGATATGCTTTTTGCCTGGAAAGTTGCTAAGCACGTAAAATCAAATGCTATAGTATACGCAAAAGATCTTTGTACAGTTGGGATTGGGGCTGGACAGATGAGCCGTGTAGATAGTTGTATGATTGCAGCTAAGAAGGCTGAAGACATGGCTAAAGCTCAGGGTTTAGATGAGCTTCCAACTCAGGGATCTGCATTAGCGTCAGATGCCTTTTTCCCATTTGCAGATGGACTAGAGGCTGCAATTGAAGCAGGTGCGTCGTCCATAATTCAGCCGGGTGGTTCAATTAGAGATAATGAAGTAATTAATGCGGCCAATGAGGCTGGGCTTGCCATGATTTTCACTGGAATGAGGCATTTTAAACATTAGAGGTAATATGTATAAAATTTTACAAATTGCGATAATTACGATACTTTGCGACCAGCTTTCTAAAATCACCATGCTGTATCTTTTAGATTTACCGTCTGTGGGAGTAATCGATGTTTTCCCTCCTTATTTACAATTCACTATGGCATGGAATTATGGAGTAAACTTTGGCTTGTTTGCAAACAGCACAGAGGTTATGCGCTGGATTCTAATCATAATTGCTTTTTTAATTTGTTTTGTTGTGATCAGATGGTCGGTTTCAGAAAAATTTGGATCACTGGGCTTAGTCGCTTGTGGTTTTTTGGTTGGTGGGGCAGCTGGAAATGCTATCGATCGATTTTTTCATGGTGCAGTTGTTGATTTTCTAAATGTATCTTGTTGTGGAATATCCAACCCGTTTGCGTTTAATGTAGCAGATATCTTTATATTTTTTGGTGCTCTTGGATTGGTTATATTTTCAGGCAAACAGAATGAGAGTGACTGAAGCTGTTTCATCCGTTAAGATTGCAATTAAATTTAGAATGGTATTTTATGTTCTGTAGGATTTCAGGCATCTTAGTCAGTTTATTTTTATTGAGTGCTTGTAGCAGTGATGATACGAGACTTCGGGACCTTTATGATGTTGGGACAGGCCCCGAGGAATTTGCGGTATTACCTAGTAAGCCTCTGACAATACCAAACAATTTAACGAAGCTTCCAGCACCTGATGCATCAGCAGGTAATTTAGCAGATCCGACACCAAAGCGTGATTTGATTGAAAAGCTGGGCGGCAGCATTGATGATACTGATAGCATATCAAAAAGAGATAAAAACTTGTTGGAGTATGTATCGAGAGCCGGAGTAGACACTAATATTCTTGCAGTTGATGCTATTAATGATAGTAGGGCTTATATGGTGGGCAAACGTTTACTAGAAGCAGGAAAATCACCCAACAAATTAAAGTTACAAAATCTAGAAATAGATCTAAAAGAATTTTTAACTCAATGAGAGTGATCGGCGGTAGTTTGAAAGGCAGGCGCTTGAGTACAATCAAGACCGATGGAAAGATGAGCGCTCTTCGCCCTACGACTGACCGTATTAAAGAGAGCTTATTTAATATAATTTTCGGAGGAAAGTTTGACATTAAAATAGAGCATACGCGCGTTCTAGATATTTTTGCGGGTACTGGAGCTCTGGGAGTTGAGGCAATTTCACGAGGGGCTAAAACATGCACTTTTATAGAAAAAAATAAAGCCTATGCGCAAACATTAAAAGCAAATATTAACCTCTGTAGTATTGAAGATAAAACAAAAATCAAGATATGTGATGCAACAAAAATACCCCTGAATTCTGATCAACCCTTCGACCTAATTTTTTTAGACCCTCCTTACCGAAAGTCACTTGGAGAGGTAGCTGTAAAATCAGCATTAGAATCTAATTGGATTAGTGAGAATGCTCTTATAATTTTAGAAGAGGGAGAACAAAAAAACTTTCTCGAAGGCTTTAGATTGGAAGATATAAGGAGGTACAGTGATACAATATTACACTTCTTCAAGAGAGTTCCGAATTAGACATAGGTAGGATGAAATTTATTTTCAGGTGATAAAGTAAAAATTTCTGCACCATCGTTGGTTACACCAATTGCGTGTTCAAATTGAGCCGATAAAGATTTATCGCGTGTTACTGCAGTCCACTCGTCTGAAAGAACTTTAGTTTCAGGCCGCCCCAAATTCACCATAGGCTCGATTGTAAAGAACATGCCTTCTTCGATACGAGGACCAGTGCCCTCTCTACCATAATGCAAAACGTTTGGTGGACTGTGGAAAACTCGCCCTAGACCGTGGCCACAAAAATCCCGCACGACGGACATCCTGTTTGCTTCCACATATGTTTGGATAGCATGTCCAATGTCACCAAAAGTTTTGCCTGGTTTGACCGCTTCTATACCTTTGAATAGCGCATCGTGTGTGACCTGAATCAATCTTTCTGCTTTTCGAGAGGGCTGGCCCGCAACATACATTCTAGATGTATCACCATACCAGCCATCTTTTATAACTGTAACATCAATATTTAAGATGTCTCCTTCTTTCAGTATTTTGTCACTTGGAATGCCGTGGCAAACAACATGATTTACACTAATACAACTTGCATGTTGGTAGCCCCTATATCCAATTGTACCTGACTCGACATTTTTATCTCTAATCAATTCTTCAATAATCGCATCAATTTTCCCTGTAGTTTGTCCAGGAAAAACAGACGTCACAATTTCATCTAGAATTCCAGCAGCAGCGCGGCCAGCAGCATGCATTCCGTCAAAATCTTTTATGGGATATAAATCTATCCCATCTTTTGACTTGAGCTGCCCCTTTGTTAAATTCAAATAATCACCCTTTATTATATTATAATTTATTGGTTCAAAACCTAGAATTATCTATTAACTCAAGCTTATATCCCAGTTCTATCCCATTAGAAAGAAAGTTTACTCTGTAAGAGACAAATTCTACTCCACTATTTTTGGACAATATAGTTTCGTTTAAGTACGTTTGATCCAAGTCATCCGCAATTTTAAAATAATTACAATCTGATCTCTGAACCAAATAAAGAACTATGGCTCTAGTATTAATACTAACCGTCTTTGATAGTTCTTTTAAATGTTTAGCACCTCTTGAAGTAACTGTATCTGGAAATTCAGCAATTTTTTCTTGCCTGCATAGGGTGACACTTTTTACTTCAAGATAACAAGTTTTGGATCCATTACTAAGTAGAAAATCTACTCGAGAATTAGCTCCATATTTTTGTTCGCGCAATATTATATCATACTCCAAAACTTCTAAAATTTTTCCTTGTAAAAGAGCCTCGTTAACAATTTTATTCGCAATATTGGTATCTACACCAGTGAAATGGCCATTTTCATGGTCAACCAGCTTCCAACTGTATTTTAGCTTTTTTCGGGGATCTTCATTTGGCTCGAGCCAAACTTTTACTCCATGGTTTGCGAGGCCAAGCATACTACCGGTATTTGGGCAGTGAGCAGTAACAATTCGTCCGTTTGACAATTCTACATCAGCAAAAAAGCGTTTGTATCTTTTCACTAATCGGCCAGAAACTAAATTTGATTGAAACTGCATTTTTTTAACTATACAACTTTAAATCGCAAAGGACCATTGATGTTAAATCCCACCGCCGCGATTCTTATCATAGGAGACGAGATACTTTCAGGAAGGACGCGAGATTCTAACATGCACTACCTTTCTTGTGAATTAACAAAAATTGGTATTGATTTACAAGAAGCACGGTTTATTCCAGATAACGCGACAAAAATTATCGATGATGTGAGATGTTTAAGTTCTAAATATGACTATGTTTTTACATCAGGCGGTATAGGACCCACACACGATGATATCACAGCGGATTGTATTGCTGACGCATTTGAAACGGAAATAAGTATCCGAGAAGACGCATTTAAGCTGTTAGAAAACTATTATTCAGGACAGAATATTGATTTTAACAGTGCGAGGCAACGAATGGCCCGTATACCAAATGGTGCTAAACTTATTGACAACCCTATTTCAGTTGCTCCCGGTTTTCATTTAAATAACGTTTTTGTCATGGCCGGTGTGCCGAACATATTTCAATCCATGGTGCAGAGTATTCTTCCATTACTATTGAATGGTAAACCAGTTTTGAGCAAATCTTTACGAGTACCACGCGGGGAGGGCGAGATTGCTGTCGAACTTAAAAAAATTGCCTCTGACCATAAAAGTGTTTCCATAGGCTCGTATCCTTACAATAATAAAGGAAACTTTGGAACGAATATCGTAGTTAGGGGTATCAGCAACGAAGAATTGGATATAGTAGCAGAAAAATTGAAGTCAAAACTGCTATGAAATTGAACAATAGCTCCCCTATTTTCGAAGTAATTGACCTCACATGGCCAGCAGAAGAACTCCATGAACTTTCAAAATGGAAAATGCGTAAAAGCTTAAAGGGTGGAAAACGCGTTACGGCCGCCACTTCGAATGAAACGCCTGCTATCTCCGATATAGAATTCGCCGAAGATAAAATGACAAGTTGGCGCCAAGAAAAACTATTTATGATACGGCCAGATCAGAACAATCTTGACGAAGTACTTAAAAACCGTGGCTATCGTTTTATTGATCCAACAAATATTTGGAGTATTTCCTCAAAAATATTATCATTACAGCAAGTCCCACCAGTGACAGCTTTCTCAATATATCCTCCGCTAGCCATTCAAAGAGAACTATGGATGGCTAACGGTATTGACCTCTCAAGAATGGAAATAATGGATCGAGTTAAAACACCTAAAACAACAATATTTGGTCGCATTAGTGCAAAGCCAGCTGCGTCTGCATTTGCAGCAGTTGGACATAAAACCGCAATGGTACATGCGTTGGTAGTAGATCTTAAACGCCAACGGCAAGGTATGGGGAAATTTGTAATGCAAAAAGTAGGCGATTGGGCTTACCAAATGGGTGCTGAAAACGTAGTAGCTTTATGTACAAAGGAAAATCAGTCAGCTAATTGTTTTTACAAAAGCCTTGGAATGCATTTGATTGGAGGATACCATTATAGAATATTGAAAACTTGAAAATTTGATTTTAGATTGATAGCGCTAGTCTGGTGCCCTGATCTATCGCACGCTTCGCATCCAATTCGCCAGCATTTTTAGCGCCGCCGATTAAATAACAGTCGAAACCAGAGCTCTTAAGATCATCATAAAGTTCTGAGTTAGATACCTGACCCGCACACAAAACAATCGTGTCAACTTCGAGCAACTCCGGCATTGCTTCTCCATTTTCACGAGAAATATAAAGCCCTTTGTCACTTATTTTGTGATATGTAACACCTGAGATCATTTCCACTCCTTTCATTTTCATAGCTGTCCGGTGTATCCATCCTGTAGTCTTACCAAGATTCTTACCCATTTTTTGTGCTTTTCTTTGCAGTAGATAAACTTTTCTTTGCACGGGTTTTGGGAACCTACCCTTGTCTAAAAGACCACCCCTGTATATCTCAGGGTCACCAATGCCCCATTCAGTCATCCATTCTGGCAACGGCTGAAAGTCTCCAGCTCTGCGATTTTCACTAAATAAGAACTCTGCCACATCAAATCCAATACCTCCTGCTCCAACAATCGCAATTCTAGAACCTATGTCTGCCCCTCCTTTTAAAATATCTTTGTAATAATAAACGTGCTGGTGATCGAGACCATCAATACTGGGTTCGCGTGGATGAACACCCGTTGCGATTATGACCGTATCAAAATCTTCTAATTCTTTCTTTGCCACATCGTAATTTAGTTTTATTTCTATTCCAGGAAGAGCTTTGATCATATTATTATACCAGTTCACCAACCCCCAAAATTCCTCTTTTCCAGGAATCTTTTTCGCCAAGTTGAGTTGGCCTCCTAATTCGTCTTCTTTTTCAAAAACTGTAACTTGATGACCGATTTGAGCAGCAGTGATGGCAGCAGACAAGCCTGCTGGGCCTCCGCCAACAATTCCAATATTCTTTGAATCCGACACTGTTTTGAGCTCTAATTCTCGTTCAAAACATGCTCGCGGATTAACCAGGCACGAACTAATTTGTCCTCTGAAGGTGTGATCAAGACATGCTTGGTTACAAGCTATGCAAGGCGCTATTAGCTGACTCTTTTCTAAACTTGCTTTGTTTACGAACTCTGGATCAGCTAAAAATGGCCGAGCCATACTTACCATATCAGCACAGTTTGATTTTAATACTTCTTCTACTTTTTCTGGAGTATTAATCCTATTCGACGTAATCAATGGTATATCAATTTTTCCCATTAATTTTTTTGTGACCCACGTAAATGCTGCTGGGGGTACCGACGTGGCAATGGTTGGAATTCGAGCTTCGTGCCATCCTATGCCAGTGTTTATGATGTTTACACCTGCCATCTCAAGTCTTTTTGCCAAAATCACAACTTCTTCGTGTGATGAACCATGTGGAATTAAGTCAATCATTGAAAGGCGGAATATTAATAAAAAGTTTTCTCCAACCTCAGACCTGATTTTCTTCACAATTTGTAAGGGTAAACGCATTCTATTTTCATAAGATCCACCCCATGAATCATCTCGTTTATTAGTATGTTCAACCAAAAACTGATTAATGAAGTAACCCTCAGACCCCATTATCTCAATGCCATCGTAACCAGCGGATTTAGCTAAACGAGCACATTTTACAAAATCAGCAATTTGTTTCTCTATACCCTCCCCATCCAAAGCATTTGGTACGAAAGGTGAAATAGGCGATTTAATTGCAGAAGGGGCTACGCAATCGGAGCTATAAGCATATCTTCCCGCATGCAAGATTTGCATGGCTATTCTCCCACCATTATTATGAACAGCATCGGTTACAATTTTATGATTATCAGCATCTTCCTGGGTCAACATGGCAGCTGCACCTTGGAATACAGCACCCTCCTCATTTGGGGCAATACCTCCAGTGATAATAAGCCCAACACCGCCTTTAGCCCGCTCTGAATAAAAGTCAGCTATCCTGCTCCAATCCTTTGTTTCCTCCAAATTGGTGTGCATCGAACCCATAATCACCCTATTTTTTAAAGTCACAAAACCGAAATCAATAGGCTTGAACATGTTGGGATATTTGTTACTCATAGAAACTCCTTAAGTTTCAGAAATAAGTTATCGAAACCACGTTGCCATGGGGTGCGCTGCGTTACGATAGGAAATTATGGACGCAACTTTGGTCGTATTTTTGACGTTACAAATTTACTTATTTTATTTACTGGTCTCATTTTTGGCTTAACAAAGGTATTTGATCTTTGATCGCCAGTAGTTAAATTTAAATCTGACACCTCAACGTTCAATAGGTTATCCGGAGGACTGAAATTATCTATTGACGCACTTAGAATTTCCATCTGGTGGAGATCGGATACATTTTTATTTCTGGGTGAGAAATATTGGGCTAAAACCACATAGCCTTTTTCGGCTTTTGCTGTGCGCCAAACAGTATCTTGTATAGATTTTGCTAAAAACTGACTATTTTCAACTTTCACCAGATCAGAGCCATCCAAATAGTCAGTTTTAATTATTTCCTGATTATTTACTAAGTATGAGCGTGTGATGTTTTCGCTTGCACCAGCTTCCATAGGTGCAAAGCTTATACTGACCATACCGCGGCCCTTCGTTATCCGGCAGGACGTGTAAATTACGCTCCCGGTATAAGAGTTATTTTTGAAAGGTCCAACGCAATATCCTTTCGGCACAAGACCAACTGCACCATTTTTAAAATTTACTACATTTTTGCTGTAGGGCACATCAACTGGTTTTGGGAAAAAAGAACCAAGCCCACTGCACGACGTTATAAACAAACAAGCAATAATAAGATTGACTTTAGAAATACTAATAATCATTTAAAATTCGCCAGTGTTATAACTTTTGGATATCAACTAATGCTGAGAAAATGTTTAATTTGTTTAACTTTAAACATCTTATCAATCCTTTTCTAACATTGGAATTGATATCAAAAAAAAGTTTAGTGTAGTTGTTTATTTGCTCTGATAACAATCGAACCGATTGCATTTTAAGATCCAACATTTTATTAAGTTATAAGAATACTCTGTGATTAGGAATGTGAAATGAATTGGATATCAAATTACGTCCGACCCCGCATAAATTCTATCTTTTCTCGTCGCGAAGTGCCGGAAAATCTTTGGTCAAAATGCGATGAATGCGGAACAATGCTCTTTCACAGAGAATTGCAGGATAACTTAAATGTCTGTATCGAGTGCGGTCATCATATGCCAATTACCCCACGCGAACGTTTCAAGAACCTGTTTGATGGAGGTGTTTTTGTCAAGATAGATGTACCCAAGCCGATTGCTGATCCATTACAATTTAAAGACCAAAAAAAATATCCGGATAGGATGAAAGCGGCACAGAAAAAGAGCTCGGAACAAGAGGCTATGTTAATTGCAGAGGGTGAAATTGGCAGAACTCCGATAGTGGCGGCCGCCCAAGATTTTTCTTTTATGGGAGGATCAATGGGCATGTATGTTGGTAACGCAATAATTACTGCGGCAGAACGGGCCGTTGAATTAGATCGCCCGCTGGTTCTTTTCTCCGCAGCAGGGGGTGCTAGAATGCAGGAAGGAATTTTAAGCCTGATGCAGATGCCAAGAACCACTGTTGCAATACAATTATTGAAAGAGGCTAACTTGCCGTACATTGTAATTCTGACACATCCCACAACGGGAGGAGTAACTGCATCATATGCAATGCTTGGCGACGTTCAGATTTCGGAGCCTAACGCGCTAATTTGTTTTGCGGGGCCGAGGGTAATAGAACAAACAATTCGAGAAAAACTACCAGAAGGTTTCCAAAGAGCTGAATATCTACTCGATCACGGAATGTTGGACCTGGTTACGCCGAGAACTAAAATAAGAAATGAATTAATTAAAATAGTACGAATGCTGCTTGGTCTTAGTCCTGTAGTTGTTGGAGACTTACCAAAGCCTCCCCCAGATAACTCATCGGAAGAAGCCAAAGAAAACTCTAAATGACATCCAAAAGCTCTGACAAGATCCTAAAAAGAATGATGGATCTTCACCCAAAGGTTATTGACTTAACCTTAGATAGAGTTTTCGGCTTACTCGAGGCTCTGAATAGCCCTCACAAAAAACTTCCAGCTGTCGTTCATATTGCAGGGACAAATGGGAAGGGTAGTACCTTATCTATGATCCGTGCAGGTTTAGAAAGCTCTGGCAGATCTGTACATACATATACTTCACCACATTTAATACGCTTTAATGAGCGGATTAGGTTAGCAAGTAAATTAATAACAGAAACTGAATTATCCCAACTTTTGGATGAATGCTACAAGGCAAATGCTGGCAAAGAAATTACTTATTTTGAAATTACTACCTGTGCAGCGATGCTAGCAATGAGCCGAAAAAATGCAGATTATACACTTTTGGAGGTAGGGCTTGGAGGACGTTTGGATGCAACTAATGTGGTTGAGAAACCTGCTATAGCAGTCATTACACCAATATCTTTTGACCACGAACAGTTTCTTGGCAATTCTATAGAAAAGATAGCATCCGAAAAGGCTGGTATAATTAAAAGAAATACTCCAGTCGTTATCAGTTTACAAGATAATCAAGCTTCAAAGGTTATCGAAGATAGAGCGTTAGAATTAAACGCTCCTTTTTATTCCTATGGAAAAGACTGGCTGGCTTGGGAAGAAAGAGGCCGATTAATCTATCAAGATAGCCAGGGGCTATTAGACCTACCCTATCCAAATTTAGCGGGTGGTCATCAAATAATTAACGCTGGCTGTGCGCTTCAAACGTTAAGGCTGCTAGATAATGAACAAATAAAAAACTTTGACAGTGTAACAACCAACGCAAGCTGGCCAGCTAGAATGCAAAAACTTAAGGACGGAGTGCTTAACAAGTTGTATCCATCAGCAGAAATATGGCTTGATGGGGGGCACAATCCCGCAGCAGGAGAGGCGATAGCTGCTCATTTATCAAAATTAAAGCCCCGTCCCACTTATGCGATCTGTGGGATGCTTAATACCAAAGACATAAAAGGCTTTATGAAACCTTTGGCCTCTCAAATTGATAGGTTATTTGGTATTTCAATTCCTGAGGAGAGTAACACTTTACCCGGACATGAGACATCACAAGAAGCCGCAACCGTTGGTATAGTATCTAAATCGTGTGACTCATTGGAGTCGGCATTAAACTTGATCAAGCAAAATACAGAAAACCCACGAATAATTATATGTGGATCTCTATACTTAGCAGGTCATGTACTTGCACTTCAGAAATATGAGGTCAATTGACCGAATCACATACCTTGACTGATTCGTATACTTCATGTTTAATGATTCGCGTGGATTAATGAAAAATGCCAATTTAGGTTTTAATACCAACAAAATAAAGGGATCAAATCCATAATAGTTAATTACTCTCCCAGGACGTAGGCATCATACAGGCAAATTATTTTTGGGAGAGTAATTCAACTTGCACTAAGCCAAGTTTTTGACTGCATCTCTCTCAAGCGACTAGCTGTTCGTCCGAATTCAAAGGAACCTTCACCTTCGGTATACAGCATTTCAGGTTCTGTAGCAGCGGAACATATGAATCTTATTTTTGATTCATAGGCAGCATCAATAAGCGTAACAAAACGCTTCGCTTCATTAAAATTTGAACGGCTGAGCTGGGGAATATTATCAATCATGAGAACTCTCACAGCATCAATAATTGCCAAATAATCACCAGGGCCTAACATCTGCCCGCAAATCTCAAAAAAATCAAACCTAGCAACGCCATCTTTATAAAAAGGGAATCTTATTTCCCGACCTTTAAACGTGAGAGTAAACTCGTGACTAGAATTTCCCGTGAGACTGGACCAAAGTAAATCCATATAGTCTTTGCTTTCTAAATTTAGAGGAGAGAAATAAACTTTATCACCAGCGATCAAGGTCTGCCGATAATCTTTAACACCAGAGACTTCGAAAACATCAAAGTTCGCCTCAATAAAGCTGATGAAGGGTATAAATAAATCTCTATTCAATCCATTTTTATATAAATCAATAGGGGGTCTATTAGACGTTATTACTACTGTAATGCCCCCCTTTATGAGAGCTTCAAATAACCTACCGACTATCATGGCATCAGCGATATCTTTGATTTGCAACTCGTCCAGTGCTAAAACATTTAATTCATCAGTAATTTTTTTTACTACAGGCACTAATGCGTCTTTTACTTTACTTTGTCGCGCTAAGTTCAGCGATGATTGAACTTCTTGCATAAAGGAGTGGAAATGCACCCGCCGAACCGCAACTTTAAGAGAGGCCACAAACATATCCATGATCATGGATTTCCCGCAGCCCACGCCACCCCAAACGTATATTCCTTTTGGTGTGACCGGAGACTTTGAAAACAAAAGTTTTCTTCGTTTTTTTTCAACCGAAATACGTAACGCATCAAACCTGGTTAAGAGCTCTTCCTGCGCCTTCTCTCTTTGGATTTTACCTAAGCTCACATTTCTTTTGTATGTATCAACAAGTGACTCCATTATTTGGGTTTACTTGAAGTAGTAATTATCGCAAGGGACAATTTATCAATTAAAACTATTTATTCGTAGAAGTGTCGCTAGAGAGTTAAGCATGGTAGCCAAAAATTCAATATTTAACTCAGTATTAATCGTCGGTTGCGTGATAATACTTATAAGCTTCGCAATACGATCCTCTTTTGGCGTATTTCAGATACCGATTGCTGAAGAGTTCAATTGGCTTAGGTCTGAGTTCTCTCTAGCTATAGCCCTACAGAATCTTGCGTGGGGCATAGGTCAGCCGATCTTTAGTGCAATAGCAGAAAAAATTGGTGATCGTCGTGCGATAATTTTAGGAGGATTAACATACGCTTTTGGACTTATTTTATCATCCGCAGCAGTGACTCCTCATGCTCATCAGTTTTACGAAATTTTAGTTGGTTTCGGCGTTGCCGGCACCGGTTTTGGAGTAATCCTGGCAGTTGTTGGGCGCGCTAGTTATGAGAAAAATAGATCTATGTCACTAGCAATTGTGACGGCTTCTGGAAGCGCTGGGCAAGTACTTGGTGCACCTATTGGAGAATTGCTTTTAAATTACATGCCATGGCAATCAGTTTTTCTGATATTTTCTATTACTATTTTATCAACCCTTCTTTTACTTCCTTTCATGCGAGTTTCTGTAGCGGATACCCAAAGACATTTTACACAAAGTATGAGGGAACTGGTTGGAAAAGCAGTAGTGGACCCAAGTTACTCAATGATATTTCTAGGATTTTTTAGTTGTGGTTATCAATTAGGTTTCCTCACTGCACACTTTCCAGCTTTTGTTACCGAAATGTGCAACCCAATACTACCTACAACAGCAATATACAATTTAGGAATAACTTCTACCTCTGCGCTGGGAGCTATATCCATTTCTTTAATTGGACTGGCAAATATTGCGGGTACCCTTGGCGCTGGATACCTCGGCAAAACATATTCTAAAAAGTACCTTTTATCATCCATATACCTTGGTCGTACTCTGGTCTGTACGGTATTTATATTAGCACCGATCACACCGATATCGGTTGTGTTGTTTTCGCTCCTTATGGGTTCTTTGTGGCTTGCTACTGTTCCTCTAACAAGTGGGCTGATTGCTCAAATTTATGGCCTGCGTTACATGGGCACGCTTTATGGTATTGTATTTTTTTCACATCAACTTGGAGGCTTCATGGGAATATGGCTTGGAGGCAGACTATATGATGTTTATGGAAACTATAATCTTGTCTGGTGGATTGGGATAGCTGTTGGCGCATTTAGCGCTCTTGTACATTTGCCCATAAGAGAACAGCAGAAATCTTGGGTTTAGCAGTACAGATCAGCATAGACTAATATTATTTCAACTTCTTGGATATTTATTTTTTTCCCATGCAGTCAAAATATATTTGGCAGCTATCAGATCCAAATGAGCGCCGCCACCATTTTTAAAAAATGTGATTTCATCATTTGATCTGCGTATAAAATTACCAAGTCCATAAAAATCTGCCAGAATATCTGCCCTGGAAATAACATTATTTTTCAATGGAATTTTTAATTCACCAATATGATCCAGGGTCGTATCATAACTATCAACAAATTTTGTACTTCGGCATAGCGCTAAATCATCAACTTCTCGCATGTCAGGTCTATAGGCACCAATAAGATCGAGATGCTGACCAGGTACAAGCCATTCCCCTTTGATAATTGGTTGTTTCGACATAGTAGCGCAAGTTATAATGTCAGCGCTTTTCACACCCGCCTCCAAGTTTTCTACAGCCACTGCATTACCTTTGTTTTTAACCATATACAATGCTCGTTCATGAGTACGGTTCCACACTAGGAAATTAGCCTTAGGAAAGGCCGCAGAGTAGGCATCGAAAAGGCTCTGTCCTACAGTCCCTGCCCCAACTATCAGAATATTTTTACTATCAGGTCGTGCCAAACGGAGCGCTGCTGTAATACTATCACCGGCTGTCTTCCATTTTGTAACAAGGTGAAAATCTAGAATTGCTTCTAGGACCCCAGTTTTGTCAGAAAACAAACTTATTGCACCATTTACTTTTGGTATCGAATGCATTGAGTTTTTAGGAAAGATTGTGGCAGACTTAACAGCTAATCCCAGCCCATCAATCCATGCAGAACGAGATAAAAGAGTATCCTCCTCTCTATATATAAAAGTATCTTGAACTTGCGCCTTGGGCATTTGATGGCCACTCTCTATTGCGTTCACAAGTTCAAGCCAATCCAATAAAGCATTGCCCTCGTCATAATTAATATATTTTACATCCATAGCGCTCTCCGATCACGACTAACTTCAGTTTCCAAAGAGTGCCTTTGCATGAAAATTCATATGCTCTTCCATAAATGTCGCTATAAAGTAATAGCTGTGATCGTACCCATTATTCATCCGAAAAATAGCATTCATTTTTCTGTCTTTTAAAACTTTGGAAAGACTGTCTATTAACAATAGATCGATATATTCATCGTTAGATCCTGTATCAACTAAAATAGGGCCAGAAAAATTTGTTTTTTGCGCGACGACACTCGCGTCGTAGTTTTCCCACAAGTTTTTATCGCTTCCTAAATAGGCAGAAAATTGCTTGCGACCCCAATCTGACTCCATTGGATTACAAATTGGAGCAAACGCTGATACCGATCTAAATTTAATATTAATTTGAAAAGCGAGTAACAATGCGCCATGCCCGCCCATTGAATGACCCATCACAGACTGCCTCGAAATATCAACATTAAAGTTTTTTTCTATCACACTGGGTAACTCTGAAATAAGATAATCCCACATCTGATAGTTTTCTTTCCACGGTGATTGAGTAGCATTAAGATAGAAACCGGCCCCCTGCCCGAGATCGTATGAGTCATCATCCGGAATATTCTTCCCTCGCGGTGAAGTGTCTGGAAAAACTAATGCAATTTTATGAAGTTGCGCAAATTTTTGCATTCCTGCCTTAAGCATCGCATTCTCGTGGGTGCAGGTTAAACCCGATAAAAACCATAAAACCGGTATTGGCGTATTTCTAGGTGCATTAGGCATAAACACTGCAAAATTCATACTGCACTTCAACGCTGTTGATTTATGTTTATATACGCCTTGTACTCCGTCGAACATCTTATTTTCTGAAACAATATCCATAACTTTTGTTGTCGAGACTCACTTTCGTTAAATATACATTCTAATCTACTAAACAGTTTATCTAAGTCATAACTACAGAACCAGCGCAATTGTAAACGTAACAGTTAGTGCACTAAAAAGTGTAGAAAGTAATATAGCCGCAGATATACGCTCAGGATCTATTTTATAATGTTGAGCTAACATAAAGGTGTTACCTGCAACTGGCAAAGAGGCCGTTATAACCATTACAGCAGCTGCATATGGCTCAATGTAAAATAGATAGAATGCCATAATACCAACCAAAAAAGGATGGGCAAATAATTTGAGAAAGCTCAACCAGAATGCAGATGTTGGATCATCTAATTTTCGAAAAGATAGTGACGCACCAATTGCAAATAATGCACCTGGAGTGGCTGCCTGTCCTAAAATTACCAAAAAATCACTAAAAAATTTTGGTGTTTGAAAATCTAAATAACCCCAGAAGAGTCCTAAAGAAAAAGACACAATCATTGGATTTTGAAATAGTCCTTTAATAATAGGTTTTAATAATCCTATTCCCCATTTTCTGTCCCGGGATACCATTATTAAAACAACTATAAGTGTGCCAAAGATTGCGAAATCTGTTGCTAGGATCATCATAACATAGCCAACTGACTGCGGGCCAACTAAGGTGGCTAAGAGAGGGATACCTAAAAACCCAGTATTTCCAATTGTTGCTATTTGAGCATCAAAAACTGACGTTTCAAACTTATTGCCTGAAAAATAACTTGCCGAGATTACAAGAAGATAAAGAAATAAAGTTGCAACCACATAACATCCAACAAATTCCAAATCGAAAATTTTATTAATCTCAAGCTGTGCTGAAAATCGAAAAAGCATCGCAGATAAGGCAAAATAAAAAACAAATTTTGTTATTGCATCCGTTCCACGTTTGCCGAGAAACTTATATTTTCCAGAAAAATAACCGATGGCTACTATTAAAAAAAAAGGTGCCGTTTGTAAGAAAATGCTGATCATAAAGAAGGGTTAGCAGCTAATTTAGAGTGGTCAACCAAAATTAGAAAATGTTTCAAGTTGATGCATAAATTATTGCTTTAGTCCTCGACTACCTAATCAAAATGTGCGCGAATTACCAGTAATTAGTAAGTTTACAAAAACTTGCAAAATGATAGGCTCCTATAATGAGTAAAGAAAAAATAAATAAGGGACGGAAATATCTACAAGTTATTTCAGGCGCTCGATCTATTTTTTTGAGCGAGGGTTTTGAAGCTGCAAATATGGATGTAATTGCACAAACCGCAAAAGTAAGTAAGGCCACTCTTTATAGTTACTTTCCGGACAAACAGAGCTTATTTATTGAGGTCGCTAAGTCAGAGTGTGAAAGCCAAGCTGACAATGCGCTCAAAATAATTGATCAAACACAAAGTGTTGATAAGGTTTTACATCAAGCAGCAGCTTATACAATTAACTGGCTGGTTTCAGACATAGCACAACAAATTTTTCGAATTTGCGTTTCCGAAATCGAACGATTCCCAATTTTAGGGAAAAGTTTTTATGAAAATGGTCCCTTAATGGGCCAATCTAAGCTTATCGAGTATTTCAAATATGCAGAGCAACAAGGTTGTTTGAAAATAAGTGATCTATACCTGGCAGCAGATCAGTTTACGGAATTGTGTAAAGCCGACCTTTACACAAAAGCACTATTTGGAATCCAACAAAAATTTACAGATGCCGAGATTGATCGTGTTGCAGATGGAGTTGTGCAAGTTTTTTTGGCTAAATACGGACAGCACTAGTCTATAACTAATACACGACTACTGATCTAATGCTTTCTCCAGCATGCATCAAATCGAAACCTTTGTTAATTTCTTCAAGCCTAAAAGTGTGAGTAATCATCGGGTCGATCTCGATTTTTCCTTCCATATACCAGTCCACAATTTTTGGAACATCTGTGCGACCGCGTGCACCTCCAAAGGCTGTTCCTTTCCATACTCGACCTGTAACAAGTTGAAATGGGCGAGTAGAAATTTCCGCTCCCGCAGGGGCTACTCCAATTATTATACTTTCACCCCAACCTTTGTGAGCACTTTCCAACGCTGCTCGCATTACCTCAACATTACCAGTGGCATCAAACGTATAATCTGCACCACCTTTCGTTATATTTACTAAATGTTGAACCAGATCCCCAGAAACTTCGTTTGGATTCACATAATCCGTCATACCAAATTTTTTCGCCATTTTTGATTTCTGCGGGTTAAGGTCAACTCCCACAATTTGATCAGCACCTGCCAACCTAAGTCCTTGTATCACGTTAAGGCCAATGCCTCCCAACCCGAAAACAATGGTCCGACTTCCAATTTCAACTTTGGCTGTATTAATAACAGCACCAATTCCAGTCGTTACACCACAACCAATATAGCAAACTTTATCAAACGGTGCCTTTGAATTAATCTTAGCCAAAGCGATCTCAGGTAAAACGGTGAAATTAGAAAAGGTCGAGCAGCCCATGTAATGTAGAATTGGAGTACCATCCAACATACTAAACCGAGTGGTGCCGTCTGGCATTAAGCCTCGTCCTTGAGTTTCTCTAATGGCTTGACAAAGATTTGTTTTGGGATGGAGACAATATTCACACTGCCTACATTCTGGAGTATATAGCGGGATTACATGGTCTCCAACTTTTAGGTCAAAAACATCAGGACCAACTTCTACAACCACACCCGCTCCTTCATGTCCCAGGATAGCCGGAAAAAGTCCTTCCGGGTCAGAACCAGATAAAGTAAATTCGTCCGTATGACATATGCCAGTAGCTTTTATCTCCACTAAAACTTCACCAGCCTTGGGCCCTTCAAGGTTGACATCCATCACTTCCAGTGGTTTTCCAGCTTCTATTGCAACTGCAGCACGAGTTCTCATAATGTCCTCCCATTGTTATTAATATCCTGCACAGCAAAAAATATTTTGCAATCAGTATAACTCAGGGGCCCTGAAAAATATTGCTGTAAGTATCCTTTAAAGCTTAAGCAGAGGACCAAATTTAAAATTAAATTATGACGGGTCTATTTTTTTATCCGATAAGCTTTGTGACATGAACCACAAGATTGGCCTATATTCCCAAGCCCAGCTGCCAGGGTATCTGCAGAACTTGTTTCAAGACCCTCAATCATAAATGCAAAATCATCGGCCTTTTCGACAAAATCTTCCCAATTTTCCCAAATAGCTGGAGAACTTTCTGATAGTGGGTCGGTTTCATTTAATTTAAATTTAACTTCAATATCTGCCGCGGCTAGCAATAGTGTTTGCTTTGCATTTGCTGCACTTTCTTCAGTAAATGGGTCCAATCCACGTGCCATTGCACCAATTTTTGCCATCGTATCTTTAATTACTTTCATCAATTGCATGCGCTGCTTCACAGCATCGTTTTTTACACCTTCATGTGCAAAGACAGGAAATGCAAGAAAAGCTATTGATGCCAAACATATAATTTTTGTTTTCATTTTTATTCTCCGTGGAAAGGATGTAGCTCACTGAATATAAAAAAAAAGTATCAATCTTGATTATTAAACTGGACAATATATCTATTATATAAATAGAACAAAACAAGAACATTTGAGATTAGAATGTCAAGCCCAAGATACATTTCTTTATGGTTCCCATATTTTGGGGCAGAACGGGTACAACGAATTTTCAAATTCGAAAAAAATCATAAGCTCGCGATAATTGAAAATAATGGTAATACACAAACATTATCTTCCGTATCTTTCGGTGCACATAATTCAGGATTAAATATCGGCCAGCCATTGCAAGATGCAAAAGCCATATGCCCAGAATTAATGACCCGTATTCGATCTGTAAAATGCGAATTAACTTTTCTACACGCCTTATGTCGTTGGTATACTCAATTCACACCTTGGGTAGCAGCCGACAACTATGACGGAGTGATCCTTAACATTAAAGGTTGCGCACACTTATTTGGTGGTGAAGAAGGAATGCTTGATTTAATTGTATCTCGTACAGAAACATTCGGCTTGACCGTAACAAGTGGAGTGGCTGATACTGTAGGAGGTGCTTGGGCACTAGCTCGCTTTACTCCCAAGCCAACAGAAAGCTACCTTAAAAGTAATTCTATTGATCAAGAAGCTCGCGCAACCCGTAGCCGTGCCACAAAAAAAATACAAATAGACGATACAAAACAGCAAGTGACGCAATTACTTAAAAATAATGCAATACACATTGCACCAGCGGGAAATACTTATAACTCATTAGCTAAACTTCCAATTGCATCACTGCGTATTGAAAATAAAATAGTAACTAAATTAAACCAACTTGGCTTAAAATCTGTAAAAGACCTGTTGAAACAACCAAGGGCACCTCTTGCCAGACGCTTTGGCCCTACATTGATTGCCAGATTAGACCAGGCACTAGGACATGTGCCAGAGACAATTTCACCAATTACTGACAAAAAGCATTTTGGTGTGAGAATAAGCTTTCCAGAACCTATTGGGCTTATTGAGGATATCAAGAACGCTATAGAAAAATTGCTTATTCGTTTATGTAACAAATTAAAAACTGCTGTTTTAGGATTTCAGGAATTAAAAATTGATTTGGGTTTTAGTAATAATGAAACACAATCACTTTTGGTAAGTCTGGCATGTTTCACTAATGATCCTGAACGTATCTTCTCTGTTTTACTGCTCAAATTAGATGAAATTAAACCAAATTTTGGCATTGATATTATCCGACTTGAAGCAATCAATGTAGGTCCTATCACACAATCTCAATCCATTAATAGTCTGGATCTGCATGAAAAGGTAATAAAAAATCAAAATAGTGTACTTAAAAACCTAATAACGCGGCTGGGAACAAAAGTTGGATTAGATGCAATTATCAGACACATACCAGCTCAAAGTCATATACCTGAAAAATCGTGGCAGGTTTTAAATGCAGCATGGTCAAATTATGATATGAAAAGCTGGCCAACTTCAAACCGCAATAGACCTTCATTTTTATGGCCACCGGAAGCATTAGAAGTGCCAAAGCATTCAAGACTAGAAGATCATTTTATTTGGCGGAAAAAATTATACCAAGTAAAAACTAAATTGGGACCAGAACGGATTGCACCAGAATGGTGGATAGAAGATAATAATTGGCGAAGTGGAGTACGTGATTATTGGCAGGTAAGATGTAATGATGGAGAATTTTTATGGCTATTTTATGCTCATGGAGCGCAACTACCAGGAGGCTGGTTTTGCCACGGAAAATTTGGATAAAGTAACCGAATTAATTATCTGCTTAATAGTGCCTAAAAAAAATATCCAATAAACTTATAAAAAGGGCATATGCCTATTTACATCCTTATAAAGTAAATATCTGAAAGGTCCTGGTCCTCCTGCATAACATGCCTGAGGGCAAAAAGCTCGAAGCCACAAAAAGTCTCCTGCCTCCACCTCAACCCAGTCTTGATTAAGATGATAAACAGCTTTTCCCTCAAGAATATATATTCCATGTTCCATCACATGTGTTTCCGCAAAAGGAATTACACCACCAGGCTTAAAAGTCACAATATTAACATGCATGTCATGGCGAATATCATCAGGCTCAACAAAGCGCTTAGTAAACCACGTTTTGTTAGAATTAGGCATTTCGATGTCTTCGCATTCATTTTCATTTTTTACGAAAGCTGCAGGACGCTCGATCCCATTGATATCTTTATATAATTTTCGAATCCAATGAAAATTGGTTTGTTCATTAGAATTGCTCCAAATACTCCATTCACAACCAGCTGGAATATAGGCGTAACTACCACTTTTCAGAATATAGCTTTCACTGTTAATTGTTAATTCAGCTGAACCAGACGTCAAAAAAAGCACTGACTGAACCCCCGAGTTAGCTTCCGGATTATCACTTCCTCCGTTTGGTTCTAATTGCACCACATACTGACTAAATGTTTCTGCAAAACCCGTCATTGGCCGGGCGACAACCCACATCCTCATATGCTTCCAAAAAGGAAGAAAACTAGTAACTATATCAGTGAAACAACCACGGGGAATTACTGCATAAGCACTTTTAAATACAGCTCTGTCCGTTAGTAATTTTGATTGCGATGGGAGCCCCCCTACTGGAGAAACATATGTATTTTTTTTCATATAATTTTTTCTAATTAGACATTTATATATTCAAAACGTGAAAACTTTAAATTAAAGCAATTGTACCCATAATTCATTGACAGTAACAGGAATAATCTATTCAGAGCTTATATTATCACAAAATATTTTAACATAAAAATATCATTCACTAGACATCGAAGGTGTACGAACGCCTAACGAACGCCAACGCTCCAACTCTTTTGGAGCACTTAATGTCATTTTCCGATATATTTGATTATATCTATCTACTCGAAAAAGCTTAACACTTGTTAACACGCCCATCCTACGCAAAAACTTCCGGTCTTCTTCCGCAAGCTCTTCACGAATATTAGTGTCTACTCCGGCTCTCGATACATACTCCAACAAGTTTTTATCTCTTTTTGATATGCTATCAGTATCATCAATGCTGCCGCCCAGCTTTTCAATCAAATCACGCTTTGGTGTCGGATCTGCTAAATTACCTGCTGATGCATCAGGTGCTGGAAGCTTCGTTAAATTGTTTGGTATTGTCAGAGGCTTACTAGGTAATACCGCAAATTCCTCGGGGCCTGTCCCAACATCATAAAGGTCCCGAAGTCTCGTATCATCACTGCTACAAGCACTCAATAAAAATAAACTGACTAAGATGCCTGAAATCCTACAGAACATAAAATACCATTCTAAATTTAATTGCAATCTTAACGGATGAAACAGCTTCAGTCACTCTCATTCTGTTTGCCTGAAAATATAACCAATCCAAGAGCACCAAAAAATATAAAGATATCTGCTACATTAAACGCAAACGGGTTGGATATTCCACAACAAGATACATTTAGAAAATCAACAACTGCACCATGAAAAAATCGATCGATAGCATTTCCAGCTGCCCCACCAACCAAAAAACCACAAGCGACTAAGCCCAGTGATCCAAATTTTTCTGAAACCGACCATCTGATCACAACAAAACAAATTAAAAAAGCAATTATGATTAGAATCCAGCGCATAACCTCTGTGCTGTTTGCAAACAAGCCAAAGTTTACTCCATAATTCCATGCCATAGTGAATTGTAAATAAGGAGGGAAAACATCGATTACTCCCACAGACGGTAAATCTAAAAGATACAGCATGGTGATTTTAGAAAGCTGGTCGCAAAGTATCGTAATTATCGCAATTTGTAAAATTTTATACATATTACCTCTAATGTTTAAAATGCCTCATTCCAGTGAAAATCATGGCAAGCCCAGCCTCATTGGCCGCATTAATTACTTCATTATCTCTAATTGAACCACCCGGCTGAATTATGGACGACGCACCTGCTTCAATTGCAGCCTCTAGTCCATCTGCAAATGGGAAAAAGGCATCTGACGCTAATGCAGATCCCTGAGTTGGAAGCTCATCTAAACCCTGAGCTTTAGCCATGTCTTCAGCCTTCTTAGCTGCAATCATACAACTATCTACACGGCTCATCTGTCCAGCCCCAATCCCAACTGTACAAAGATCTTTTGCGTATACTATAGCATTTGATTTTACGTGCTTAGCAACTTTCCAGGCAAAAAGCATATCTTGAAATTCACTATCTGTAGGATTTCTTTTTGTAACAACACGCAAACTATTTTGTGATAAAGGCTTTCTATCTTTATCTTGAACTAAGTAACCACCAGACACATGCCTAATTACTTTTGATTGACACGCCAGATTAGTTGACTTCTCTGCTGTCAATAATCTGAGATTACTTTTCGAAGAGAAGACTTTACGCCCACCATCCGTTATGCCTGGGGCGATGACGACTTCAGTAAAGACCTTGGTAATTTCTCTCGCAGATTCCTCATCAATGATCTGATTTACAGCAACGATGCCTCCGAAAGCCGAAGTCGTATCACAGTGTAAGGCCGCTTTATAAGCCTCAACTAGATTATTTGCCACACCGACGCCACACGGATTAGCATGCTTAATAATAACAGCTGCTGCTCCATCACTTTCCGTGAACTCATTCACTAATTCGAGAGCGGCGTCAGCATCATTTATATTGTTATATGACAACTCTTTACCTTGAATTTGATACGCAGCACCAATGCCACTATTTATACTTTCATCTACGTAAAAAGATGCGCTCTGGTGTGGATTTTCTCCGTACCTCAAATTTTGTGCTAAAGCTGCTGAAAAAGAGAGACGCCGAGGTTGTATATGCCCAGCTTGCTCTAACATCCAAGTTGAAACCATAGCATCATAATTGGCAGTTAACGAAAAAGCATTCTGTGATAGTTTTTGCCTGAAGGTATAAGAGGTGCATCCGTTGTTAACATTTAATTCATCAATTAAATCTCTGTAATCTTGGCTATCAACCACTGTGGTAACATACTTAAAATTCTTTGCGGCCGCTCTAATCATTGCGGGGCCGCCAATATCTATATTTTCAATACAATGAGTATAATCAGCACCGCTCTTAACGGTTTCTGCAAACGGGTACAGATTCACTATTAATAGATCTATCTCCTTTATTTTAAATGCTTCCATTGCCTCTAAATGTGATTTTTCATCTCTTACAGCAAGCAAACCACCATGCACACTTGGGTGAAGCGTTTTTAAACGCCCATCCATCATTTCAGGAAAACCTGTTAATTCTGACACTTCTTTAACATTAAAGCCTGCATCACGCAGCATAGATGCGCTCCCTCCAGTTGAAACAATTTCAACATTTCTTTCTTGAAGTTCCTGTGCAAGTTCTAAGATGCCTGCTTTATTTGATACAGAGATTAACGCTCGTTTAATTCTTATTAATTTTTCCAACGGAAATACCTATTTTTGTTCGAAAGAACGCGTGAGTAAGCAACAATTTGAATTTCAAGTTTCGATATCATAGGATTTTTGTAAAGACCACCTGACTTGCTTTAAAAAATCATTAAACTTTGCCGAAAAAACAACCTGCTGGGTGGGAATTGGTGATGCGCGCCCTTCACTAAAATAATAACTAGGATGAATACTTGGAGCTAAATCAAAAGCTTCCAAAATCCACGTCCCTGAGTACTTTGAATTCATTTGTACTGTATCATCATCTAAAATTTGCGCCGTTACGTCAGGATGCAAGTGAAACCTCACTTCATACTCTATACCATAAACGGAAATCTCTTTTGATTTGCCAAGAGTCGAAAGTAGCTCAATCTGATCTTGACCGATCAAGGTGTCCCCATTATCCGAAAGTTCTAACTTTCTCTCAAGGATAACTCCATATTTATTGGCATAAGCATTATGAGAGACAGTCAGCTCAGTCCCTCCTGCGACCCTTGATTTGTTTACCATAACTTCTGTTGGGCCTTGAGTTAAAAAATCTCCCATTGCCGATCTACTAGATAAGCTCTTTAAAAGTTTTGCAGAAGATTTACCTTTTACACAGAATATAGAATGAGACTGAGTCGCTCTACCCGCTTTGTGCCAGTCTCTGCCAAAATTCACCCCGGAGCCACAATTAACGATAAGCGGCTGTCTACCATGCGTTAGTTCAAATCCTAAAACAGAGGCATGTGCTAAATTAGAATACGGAATATTAGGTAACCGACCAGCATCCTGTATAATACTAGTACGCCCGCCCTCCATCCGCGCGTAGCCCATTTTTAAAATTTTTGTCGTTTTCTTTTTGTTTCCGGATAAAAATAAATAACGATCTAGATCTCCTGGGTATTTAACACAACTACCATTAAAACGGCATAAGTTTCCATCGACATGCCGAAGGTGGCGTAAAGCTGGTGCAATGCTATTTATAGTCTCTATATGAGCTTGACTTGGAGTCCAATCAGCATCATGCAAACCATGAGCAACCCAAACCAGGTACATAAATATTTCGAGTAACTCCTCGGGATTCCTAGACAAAATACCACCATCTTTATCTACTTTATCTCTGCACTCCCTAGAAAGATGCTCCGTCCCAACAGTAATAAAACGCTCAAATCCCTCTATATATAGACCGCAATATATAACGCCAACAATGGCCTCGAAATTCATGGTCAACTTGTCAGTTTTGTAGAACCGCTTGGATATGAAATTTGCATGCTTATAAATTGACTTAAAATAAGTGCTTATATATTTTTCCGATAATCCATTTAATATTGTATCCTCATGGTGGATAAGTCTTATGAGGCGTCTGCTAGTCAGTTTGGGCGTCCAGCCCGGACCTGAACCTGATCCATATTTTTCGATCCAGCTAAAAACCCACTTCTGGACAATCTCCACAGCCGCTTTATCTCCCCTAGCCGCCAAGTCATCCAACCACGGGAACCCATGTAATTCCTCATAATTCTCAATACTGGATAACGAATGATCCCATATAACTTTATCTCCAAGTTCAAAAATATTTCCAAAAACAAAGAGTTTTCCATCACAAATTTTGTCTGCGAGCAAGATATTACCAATGGAGCGCGGACCGGGTTTAGAAATAAATTGCTCAGATTTGGCAAAATTTTTCACGGTTCTAGCACAAAATACGTGCCCAAGTTTAAAGAAATAATTTCTTATAATTCGTATAAAGATCATAAATTATAACCCCGTAAAAATTTAATTCTGAAACTTGACATCTTGCAGTAATCGTCTGGGTCATGACCATACTAAATTCAGATAATCTAAAAGCGAAGATTAAACTTTTACAAGCTTTACAATATAGAATCCATCAATACCGCCTGTCTGGGCCAAGTGAATTGGGAGCAACCTTAATCCGCCCTCCTCAGTCCGATATTTTTCCAAGAAATCTAGCTCTTTAGGCAAATATTTCTCAACTCTTATTTCGTGCTTATCGTTTAAAAGTTTCCTCACTTGGTACTCACCCTCCTGCGGAAACAATGAACAGGTGCAGTAAACTAATTGACTAGTCGGCTTCATTAAACTTACTGCATGTTCCAACATGCTATATTGTAAACAAAATAATTTTTTTAGGTCTGCTTGTGATTTAACATAAGGTAAATCTGGGTGACGCCTGACCGTCCCCGTTGCACTACACGGAGCATCTAAAATGATAATGTCAAAAAAACCCTTAATTTTGAATAAATCAGAAATAACTATATTTGCATTAAGAGACGTTCTAGCTAGGTTTTCCTTTAGTTTTGCGGCTCGAACCTTGGACATATCTACAGCAGTCACATTAGCCCCAGCCGCGGATAACTGCATAGTTTTGCCGCCAGGAGCTGCACACAAATCGAGGGCAGATTTCCCTTTTACGTCATGAAAAAGATGTACAGGGATACTGGCTGAGATATCTTGAACCCACCACTGTCCTTCTTTAAAACCCGGAAGCTCAGATATTTGCCCAGCATTTTCTAATCGCAAACTATGCTTAATGATCTGCTTGCCTTTCAATTCAGTTGAAAAACGGTCTATTAGTTCTGGGGTCTTAATGGTTATATCTACAGGCGGACGCTCTAAATGCTGCTTCTCAATTTTATCTGTAATTGAACTACCGTATGCCTGTAAAAGTAACTGCCGAAACCATTTTGGTAATTTAGGAATATCTAACTTGCTCCAAGAACTCCTATCAACTTTAGATATTTTCCTAAGGACCGCATTCACAAGTCCTTTGTAATTTTTAAGTCGCTTATTCATTCCAACAATAGAAACGTACTCATTTACAACACCATGTGCATCACCATCATCCATAATTTCAACAGTTGCTAATCTAAGAATGTTTAAAATTTTTAAAGTTGGTCTTTTTTTTAACAAAGGAAGTAGTAAAGCATCTGCACGCTCCAAATGCCGTAGCGTGTTAAGCAGCAAGCGTTGTGAACGCGCACGATCGGCGGCACTCAGATTTTGCATGATTAGATTTAAATTTAAATCTGCTAATAAACGCTTCTCACTTAATATATTATCCATCAAAAAACTCGCCTGAAAGCGAGCAGACAGCACTTTTTTTTCAGGCATTAAGCGAATTCCTTGCAAGTTAGAGGGGTTTTATATACCCAAGCTTTATTAGAGGGAAGATATTATGGCAAACACAAAAAGAATACCACCAGAAGCAAAGAGGGCGTTAAAGGAAGCTGAAGAACGTCGAAAATCAATAAAAGACAAACCCGCTCCTAAAAAAGAGTTCGGCGGAAGGGATGGCCCAGAACCAGTTAGATTTGGAGACTGGGAAAGGAAAGGTATTGCCGTAGATTTTTAATACCACTTTGCGAGAGGTGGCAAACTCATTAGAACGGCATTCGCGTCGTGACCAGTTGCGAGCCCAAACTTTGTCCCACGATCATATACAAGATTATATTCAGCATATAAGCCTCTGTGCTCAAGCTGGATTTCTTTATCCCTTTCATCAAACGCATTAACCATTCGTTTTTCAAGCAGTGGAAGATATGCTGGCAAAAAAGCTTTGCCAATATCCTTAGTAAGATTGAAGTCTGCCTCCCAATCGCCAGTGTTGCGATCGTCCATAAATATACCACCCACCCCTCGGGCTCGCTTACGGTGCGGAATAAAAAAATACTCATCAGCCCATTTTTTCAATTTAGGATAGAGTTCAGGGTCGTGCTTATTCAAGTAAGATCGAAGTGTGGAATGAAAATGAAGAGTATCTTCATCAAATTCAATACAGGGGTTCAAATCTGAACCACCACCGAACCACCATGCATATGGTGTCCAAAACATACGAGTATTCATGTGAACCGCTGGACAATTAGGATTTCTGACGTGAGCAACTAAACTAATACCACTAGCCCAAAATTTTGGGTCCTCTCGCATTTCAGGGATTCCCAAACGCTCAGCCATCGACTGTTGAGCGGCTTTATTAAGATTTCCATATACAGTTGAAACGTTGACGCCTACTTTTTCGAAAATGCGGCCATTTCGCATTACACTCATTAATCCACCGCCAGCATCAACACCTGACTTATCCTCACGTTTTGTTTCGTTGACTTCAAATTTACCAGCATTTAGCTCCGAAAAAGGTCCTTTAAAATGCGACTTTTCCAACTCTTCGAAAGCAGATACGATATCGTTTCTTAAACTTAAAAACCATTCACTGGCTCTATTTTTTTCAACTTCAGTAATTTGTTTCATATCTGGTCTAATTCTTTTGATGCTTAATTTAATGAAAAGGTGAAGATACGGGATCCAGAAGGCATCGGCCTCCATCAACTGTGATTATTTGACCCGTTACAAAACCAGAAGCAGGCGCAGCCAAATACTGAACAGTTTCAACTATTTCGGAAGCCGATGCAATGCGCCCCATTGGTGTATGCGCCTCAATATCCTGTCTAAGCTCATCCGCATCCTTAAGACTGTTCTGCAAGCTAGCAGACATAATTGAACCAATAGCCAGAGAATTTACTCTGATACGACTTGGAGCAAGTGAAACCGCAAGAGAACGTGTCATCTGATCCATTGCAGCCGTCGCTATTGAGTACCCTAAAAGCCTCGGTTGTGCCAAGGTTGAGGCAATTGATGACAAGTTTACAATTGTTCCAATAATACCGTCAGCTTCCGTGTCGTCTTCCGACTGTTTGATCATTCTTTTAGCCACATGCTGAGATAGTCTAAAACTATTCAAAACGTTTTGTTGCCACATAACAGCAATTGTTTCATCCTCTAAATCAAGTGGATCTGTGAGCAAAACTTGCCTTGAAGCATTAATCAGAATATCAACGCGCTCGAAAGCGTCTATAGTGGCGGAAAGCAAATTAGCTATTGTCAGTCTTTCTCGCAAGTCTCCCGAAAAGTAACGTACATTCCCACTCTCACATTCTTCACCTAATTCCTTCTTAAGACTTTCATCATCCATATCAGCGAACATGACGTTCGCACCCTCCTCGGCAAAGTGCTTTGCTATTGCCAAGCCGATACCATTAGCGGCCCCAGTTACTATGGTCGTCTTACCTTCTACAGAAAAGGACATTTCTTCTCCCCTATAAGTTTCGTAAGTTTAGGTTTTTTTTCTCGATACTGCGAGAGGTTTTTCAGCCAGAATTATTTTAAACCTATTATCTCCCCCAATTTCTTTCGAATTACCAAAATATCTACACAGTATATTTTCGTAGGGCAGGTGCCTATTTGACACCATGTATAACTTACCATTCCTGAGCAGGTTTTTAGCAGCAGAAATTATAAATCCTTCACCTAA
>CABZJF010000017.1:0-34575 GCA_902525915.1 Paracoccaceae bacterium
TTTGGTTAGTGAAGAAGATGTGTTGAAGCCTCCAGCTGCTCCTGAAGCAGATCATCCAATGGTGTCACTTTTTCAGCAGTTTGCAAGGCGAACCAAGGTCTGTGTTTCGTTGGGATCCGTTGCGGTATCTTCTGCTAGCGATAAAATCATAAATCGTGCGATAATGATTAATGCCGATGGCAAGGTAATTAGCCGATATGATAAAATCCATCTCTTTGATGTCCAAATATCACCGACCGAAATTTATCGCGAAAGTGCAACTGTAATCGCGGGAGATAATGCGTCAATAATCAATTTTGATGATGTCAAATTAGCGCATGTGATTTGTTACGATTTACGTTTTCCACAACTTTTTAGAGATTTAGCTCAAGCCGGTGCGGAGGTTATTGCAGTTCCTGCCGCGTTTATGAAAAAAACTGGCGAAGTTCATTGGCATGTATTGAATCGCGCTCGTGCAATTGAGAATGGATGTTTTATAGTTGCTCCCTGCGCTGTAGGTGAAATACCAGGGGGCGGTGAAAGTTATGGTCACAGTTTAATTGTCAATCCCTGGGGCGAAGTTTTGGCTGATGGTAAGGCGGAGAGGGGCTTTATTCAGGCTCGTATCGATCTTAATGAAGTAAAAGATGTGCGTGCAAGAATACCTAGTTTGTCGCATGATCAAAATTACAAAGTTACAAGTTAAAAATGAGAGGATAGGAAGGACATGAGTTCGGTTGCATCACTTTTAGGTGACAGTTATACAAATCATCCGTTGAAGGAGAGATTTTTAAAGTGGCAATGTCATTGCCGCCAGTTAATGATGCGAGACAATATGGGTCGTCCCGATAATTCTATAATGCCCGATGTCTTGATAGAGGGTAGTGACGAAAGTATGGGAGCGATTATTACCATTCTGAACAAACTACCTGGATATTCCGAGACGCCTGAAATGCTTCACATGGCTCGCAAAACTAATGACCCGGCGCAGCGTCGTAATCAAGCCATTCAATATTTCTCGGCTACATATTATCAGAAACATAAACAATTTTCAGACATTCTCACCTCCACATTCCCTCCCAATTCTCCTGGTGCAACAAAAATTCGAGCCGCGGAAAACTGTCGATTGATTTTTTCTGCTTATTCTCAAAGTTTCGAGATTTATTGCAAAGTTTGGATGCTAACACCTAAAAATCTTCTGAATCAGTCCACTATGGCGCATAACCGCTTATTTAATCCCGATTTGCCAAATGAAACGATTGTACTAGGTTTTGAGCCGGACTGGGCTGTCTCTAAAGAACTCTGAAATAAAGACTTTATTAAATGCCATACGGATACGTTATTGCTCAAATTTCAATCAAAGACCCACAAGCATATGCAGAATATGTCAATATGGTGCAACCAACCCTAGATGCCTTTTATGGCGAATTTTTGGTTCGTGGGGGTAAAGCCACAAGTTATGAAGGTGATCCTCCAGGCGATCGTAATGTGATAATTCGTTTCCCAAGCTATGATCATGCTATGAATTGGTATCATTCGGAAAAGTATTCTGAGGCAAAAAAGAAAAGACAAGCAGCGTCAGACAGTGTTCAGACAATCGTTGAGGGTGTTTAGAAATGGAAAAAGATAGTGAGAGTCAGTTATCATAAGCCTCTATATCTATTCTTATCTATTTATTTTACTCCAATAATACCAAAGCCGTCTCATTATCTCTGATTGCGCAAAAGCCAATAATAAGAAAGGCTTAGTTTATGATTTGTTCTATATTTTAAGCTGCATAGATAGCGGGTTACTACATTTATAACTTTCTACAAAATTTAGAAAAGTTTTGACAGACATCGCTATATATAGTACCTTACTCACACAACCTGGTATAGTTGTATCGGCGAGCTCGCTTGGTATTCCTCTTCCCATCAAGCGACCTCGCCTAACTTCATAAAAATTTTTTATAAACTGGTATTCTTTGATTAGTTGCATCTAGCAAATACAATCTATAAGGCCTGCAGCAGAAATTTATAGTGATAACGGAGAACCCAATGCCGAGAAAAGTAATTATCAGACAATTCGGTGGCTCTGAGAACTTAGAGATAGCCGAATTTTCGTTAGAAACCCCAATTTCTGGCGAGGTAACGGTAGAGCACAAGGCGGTGGGTTTAAACTATATAGATATCTATCAAAGAACTGGTCTTTATCCGCTTGAGTTGCCCACTGCTTTAGGAGTAGAGGCATCCGGTGTAGTGACAAAAGTAGGTGATGGTGTAGCACACTTAAAAGTGGGTGATCGGGTTGCATATGCCAGTGGGAAGCCAGGCGCATATGCTGATGTGCGAAATTTGGCGGCTGCACAGGTTTGTAAGCTTCCTGATGATATAAGTTTCAAAATTGGTGCAGCAGTAATGTTGAAAGGACTGACCGTTCAGTACTTATTTCACCGGACAACCCATCTTAATCGCGGAGATACTGTGCTGTTTCATGCCGCTGCGGGTGGTGTCGGTTTAATTGCTTGTCAGTGGGCAAGATCGGAAGGTATTAATTTAATAGCTACTGCGGGTTCAGATGAAAAGTGCCAACTGGCACTGCAACATGGTGCAAAATACTGCATAAACTACAAAAGCCAAGATTTTGTAAAAGAAGTAAAAGAAATTACTAATGGTGCGGGTGTAGAAGCTGTAATGGATTCTGTAGGCGCATCAACATTTCAGGGATCTTTAGATTGCTTGAAACCCTTAGGAATGATGATCAGTTTTGGTAATGCGAGTGGTAAAGTACCACCATTTGATATCGGTATACTAGCAGCAAAAGGATCCCTGAAAGTTACCAGGCCAACTGTATTCTCCCACATTTCTAATCGTGATACCTGTCAGCTGATGGCAGATCAACTTTTCAAAAAAGTCAGCGATGGCACTATTAATCTGCTGGTTGGCCAAGAATTTCCGCTATCAGAGATAAGTAAAGCCCATAATATTCTCGAGGGAAGAGAAACGACTGGGTCGACTATTTTAACTCCATAAATAAAAACAAATAGATCGATATTGATATAATTTTCGCTGATGTCCGATTTATTTGAAAACATGTCCGATTTGTAAATTGTAATCAAGATTCTTGAGTCACATAAGTGGCAAGGGAGTTTTGAAATGAAATATTCTGGGTTAAGAGTTATCAAGGAAGCGTTGACTGGCCATCGAGGTTGGGGACCTGCTTGGCGTTCTCCTGATCCAAGTAGTGAATATGACTACGTAATAATTGGTGGTGGCGGTCATGGGCTGGCTACTGCATATTATTTGGCGAAAGAATTCAAGCAATCTAAAATAGCAGTACTAGAAAAAGGTTGGATTGGCGGCGGTAATGTCGGGCGTAATACAACTATAATTCGTTCAAATTATCTTTTGGATGGAAACGAGCCATTTTACGAGTTTTCACTCAAACTTTGGGAAGGTTTGGAAAAGGAACTTAACTATAACGCAATGGTTTCTCAGAGAGGAATTTTAAATCTGATCCACAGTGATGCTCAAAGAGATGCATTCGTTCGCAGGGGTAACGCTATGCTTCTGAACGGGGCTGATGCAGATTTGCTCACGACAGAACAGATCAAGAAACGGTATCCCTTTTTAAATACTGACAATGCTCGCTTTCCGATCAAAGGTGGTTTAGCTCAGCATAGAGGCGGCACTGTCCGACATGATGCCGTTGCTTGGGGCTACGCAAGAGCTGCCGACTCCTGTGGTGTGGATATAATACAAAATTGCGAAGTTACTGGCTTTAAGATTGAGAATGGCACATGCCTTGGGGTTGAGACAACAAAAGGGTTCATTAACGCAAAGACTGTCGGTGCCTGTGTTGCTGGTTCATCTAGTCGTTTGATGCAACTGGCTGGTATGCGTTTGCCAATAGAAAGCCATGTTTTGCAAGCCTTCGTATCTGAAGGTCTAAAACCGCTGTTGCCGGGAGTAATTACCTTTGGGGCAGGTCACTTCTATTGCAGTCAGTCAGACAAAGGAGGGCTTGTCTTTGGTGGGGATATTGATGGATACAATTCCTATGCGCAGAGGGGAAATCTACCAGTAGTCGAAGATGTTTGTGAAGGTGGAATGGCAATATTCCCCATGCTTGGTCGAGTGAGATTGCTCCGCATGTGGGGTGGCATAATGGATATGTCTATGGACGGTTCTCCAATAATAGATAAAACTGATATTTCTGGTCTCTATTTTAATGGTGGATGGTGCTATGGTGGTTTTAAAGCTACACCAGCTTCAGGGTGGGTGTACGCGCATTTGTTGGCAACCAAAGAGCCTCATAAAACGGCACGTGCTTTCCGTTTTGACAGATTTTCCAAAGGATTAATGATCGATGAAAAAGGCATGGGTAACCAGCCAAATTTGCATTAGGAGATCTTATGATTATCAATCATCCATTATTGGGACCACGCGATAGCTCTGAATTTGTCTATCTTGGAGACGCAAATTTGATAAATCGTCCAAATTGGCAAGAAGACAGTGCCTTAGAGCAGTTCGTAGACTATGGCTACCTTCGCGATAATATTGCCGGTGTGCATCGTGAGCTATGGTTCCACGAATACGGTGATAGATCCTGGTTAGTGGTCACACGCGATACGGTGAGTCATGAGATAACAGAAGTCAGACTGGCCAGCGATGTGGCTATCAAAGAGGGTCGGTAGTATGGCACAAAGAAATAGATTAGAAGGTGGTCTAATCAACCGTAAAAATCCATGGACTTTTGAATTTAATGGGCAATCGATGCAAGGGTTTGAGGGTGATACACTCGCGTCAGCATTGCTTGCAAACGATGTGAGGCTAGTCGGACGTTCGTTCAAATATCATAGGCCAAGGGGTACGATATCTGCGGGTTCGGAAGAGCCGAATGCAATTGTGGAATTGCGGACTGGAAGTCGCAAAGAACCTAATTCTCGTGCTACCACAACCGAACTTTATGATGGACTAATAGCTCATCCACAAAATTGCTGGCCTTCTTTGAATTTTGACTTTTTAGGAATTAATGATCTACTAGCGCCTTTTTTGACCGCAGGATTTTATTATAAAACATTTATGTGGCCATCTGTTTTTTGGGAAAAGGTATATGAACCAATAATTCGACGAGCTGCAGGTTTGGGCTCTGCGTCTTTGGAGCCAGACCCAGATTGTTATGACAAAGGTTTTCTCCATACAGATATTTTGGTTATCGGAGCTGGTCCGGCTGGCTTGTCTGCGGCACTTACTGCTGCGAGATCGGGTGTCAGAGTTATTGTTGTTGATGAGGACTTTGTAACTGGAGGCCGTCTTAATGCAGAGAATTATATTTTGGATGACAAACCAGGCAGTAAATGGGGACAAGATATTACTGACGAGTTGTGTAGTTTTACAAATGTGAGGGTTCTTACTCGGACAACAGTTATTAGTGCATTTGATCATGGTATTTACGGAGCAGTTGAGCGTGTTTCGGATCATCTTAAAACTCCAGATCCTGGAAAGCCCAGGCAAATACTTTGGCGAATTTACACGAAGCAAACCATACTTTGTTCTGGTGCTACTGAAAGATCGATAGTTTTTGAGAATAACGATAGACCCGGTATAATGTTATCAGGCGCTATTCGAAACTATGTTAACAGGTGGGCGGTAACGCCTAATCAAAATGTGGCAATCTTTACAAATAATAATGATGGCCATCAGACTGCGCGTGCGCTCATTAATAAAGGTGTAAATGTTGCAGCTGTTATTGATACAAGAAAGCAAAAAATTGACTCTCCTGACTATGAAACATTTTCAAATTCTGTTGTGTCCAATACTAATGGCCGCTTAGGTTTGGATAGTATCAATATAAAACACGAGGATGGCACTCAAAGGACAGTAAAATGTGGAGCTCTTGGTGTATCCGGTGGATGGAACCCTAACATTCATATAAGCAGTCATCATCGTGGACGCCCAATCTGGAATGAAGCTATTCAGTCATTCATTCCTGATGATAATAGTCCAAGCGGTATGCTCATAGCAGGCTCAGCAAATGGCTTTATGGAATTAGAAGAAGTTATAAGGTCTGGTTACGAGTCGGCAAAACAAGCACTAGATAAATTGAACGTAAAATTCAAAAAAATTGATTTGCCGAAAACACAGGGAGATGAAGAGTTAGCTATAGAGCCCTTCTGGATGGTGCAAGGCACTTCTAGAGGATGGGTTGATCAGCAAAATGATGTGACGGCAAAAGACATAAAGCTAGCAAAGCAAGAAAATTTTACCTCTGTTGAACATTTAAAGAGGTATACGACTTTAGGGATGGCAACCGACCAGGGAAAAACAGCGAATATCTCTGGTCTAGCAATAATGGCTAACCTACTTGGCAAGCCAATTCCAGAAGTCGGAACAACTATTTATCGACCACCATATACCCCAACAGCCATTGGTGCGTTTGCTGGCAGATCACGTGATAAGGACTTTAGGCCTGTCAGGAAAACCCCAAGCCATATATGGGCTGAAGAAAAGGGGGCTGTTTTTGTAGAGGTTGGAATGTGGATGCGTGCGCAATGGTTCCCAGAAAAGGGTGAAACTCATTGGCGGCAATCTGTAGATCGTGAGGTTCTTCAAACCAGAAAATCAGTTGGAGTATGTGATGTAACCACCTTGGGAAAGGTCGATGTACAAGGAAAAGACGCTGCTAGCTTTCTTAATTTAATTTATTGTAATGGATTTGCCAAGTTAGCGATTGGTAAAACGCGTTATGGTTTGATGCTGAGAGAGGATGGTATCGCTTTGGACGATGGGACTGCAGCTCGCTTAGATGAAAATCATTTTGTTGTAACGACGACAACTGCAAATGCCGTATCAGTTTATCGACACATGGAATTTGTCAGGCAATGCTTGTATCCAAAAATGGATGTTCAGTTAATTTCTACCACAGAAGCTTGGGCTCAATTCGCCATAGCAGGGCCCAACAGCCGAAGTGTATTAAGAAAAATTGTCGATAAAGAATATGACATATCGAACGAGGGATTCCCCTTTATGGCGTGCGGACAGATTACTGTTTGCGGGGGGCTCAGAGCTAGGTTGTTTAGGATCTCTTTTTCTGGGGAGTTAGCTTATGAACTGGCAGTACCCACCCGATATGGTGACTCATTGATACGTGAAATAATGAAGGCTGGAGAGGAATTTGATATAGTCCCTTACGGCACTGAGGCTCTAGGAGTAATGCGTATCGAAAAAGGACATGCCGCAGGAAACGAACTAAACGGAACCACCTCTGCATTAAATCTAGGAATGGGCAGAATGGTCTCAAAAAAGAAGGATAGCATTGGGTCCGTTATGTCAGAGCGTGAAGGTCTTAACACTCAGGATGCTTTGAAATTGGTTGGCTTTATGCCTGTAAATAAAAATGATCGAGTTCCTGCGGGATCGCATTTAATGAGTACTGGAAGTCCAGTAGATGCAGCGCATGACCAAGGTTATATAACATCAGCATGCTTTTCGCCGAATTTAAATTGCCATATTGGATTAGGATTTTTAAAGGCAGGCGATACTCGAATTGGAGAAGTAGTGCGTCTTGTTAGTCCACTTACGGGGCAGGATCATAATGTCCAGGTTGTAAGTGCTCACTTTATTGATCCAGAAGGAGAGCGTTTACGTGCATAATTTAAATCCCATATCACCGTTAGGAAACACAAAACCGTTGAGTGAGGAGTTTGGCTTATATACTCTCTCAGAAATTACCTCCTATTCGTTGGCGTCATTTACTTTACGAAAAGGAACTGAAGGTGATGCAAGGAAAATCATTGAGCAGTTTATACAGGGTTCACTTCCAGATATTATGTCGTCTAATTTTGGCAAAATTTCTTCATTTTGGATAGGTCCGTCTCAATGGTTAATTGAAGCCCCTGTGGAAACCCATGAAGACTTGGCTGGTGAGCTCACTGAAATTTCTAACGGAAAGGCATCAGTAACAGAGCAAACAGACGCATGGTGTAGATTTGATTTAAACGGCCAAGAATTGGCATCACCACTCGCTCTTTTGTGTAACGTAGATGTCCCAGCTTTCAAAGGTGGAGAAGTCACGCGCTGTCAAATGGATCATATGGGTTGTTTTCTAATCTGCCGTGATTTGACAAATGTCACTATTTTAGGTCCAAGATCTGCTGCTAATTCTTTGCATCATGCGATTGTAACGGCGTTGAAGGCAGTGATTTGACTAGGTCGCTGGTATTGGAGAGTTGTCGTTAACTCTAAATAAATTCACTCTTTTTCGTTCTTCCTCCGGAGATAAAGAGAATAAATCAATGTAATGGCGACGTAAAATAGACGCACTTGGAAATCCGACTGATATAGCAATTTTACCTATCTTTTCGTTTGTATACAGTACCATTTGCCGCGCAGCATTTACCCGTAGTTTTCGAAAATATTGCCGAGGGCTTTCACCCGTTGACTCCTTAAAGATCCTAGATAAATGTCGAGACGTAATCCCAATTTCATCAGCAATATCATTCACTTGAAGAGGATAATTGATTTTTTTATTTACAAGCGAAATTGCTTTCTGAGCTATTTCAGGCATCTCCTCTGACCCTTCGAACTCACTCAGACTGGGAATAATTTGTTTTACGTCTTGGTTTCTCATAATTGGGTGCTGAAACCAACATGCAACCTCCGCTGCTGTACTTGATCCTAACCTCGCGCTTATCAGTAAAAGCGCAAGATCAAATGCCGCAGCCGCGCCTGACGCTGTTATTATATTTTTGTCCGTTTCTATTACCTGTTCAGATGAAATATTGTTTGGAAATTGGTTTGCAAAAGCAGCAGCATAACACCAATGCACAGAGTATCTAATGTCCGGGCGAACTTTAGCTTTTGCTAATAAAAAAACTCCTCCAGACACAGCGCCTAGTGTGCAGCCATGTCTCTCTAATTTTCTCAAGACACCAACAGTTCTGCTATTTGCAAACTGCGCACTTGGAGGTGATAGTAAAATTAAGGCGTCTAATTTTTCCACCTCTGTAATTCGCCCATCAGTCTCAAATGATACGTTTGCACTGGCTTTGATTTTGTGCTCATCTTCAGAGTATAATTTCCATTCGAAGCTATTAGTATTTGAGATTTCATTTGACGCTCTCAAGGGTTCTATTACAGATGTCAGGCAAGCCATTGGAAAGCCATCAAAAATTAAAAACCCTATACGATAAGCACTTTTGTTCAAGGTGGTTTGCCAGTATCTGTGAGTAATCTAGGCAACCTACATAGAGTGCTTTTTGTTTTATTTCAAATAATGATTGTCCTTAGACTTTAATTCTGGCGAGACGCTCCAATCCGTTTAGAAAATTTGACCTATCATCTTTGCTAAACGATTTACCACCGCTCTGGCGAAATGGGTCTGCTGCCCTTAAATCCTGCATCAAATCACGCATTGCTAAAATCTCTCCAATATTTTTACTATCTAGAATATCTCCATTGGGTTTAATGGCTCTGGCTCCTTGCTCAATAATATTTGCGGCCAAAACGATATCAGAAGTCACTACGATATCATTTGCAACTATATTTTTAGATATCCAGATATCAGCGGCGTCTGGTGCATTGCTTACTACGACCAATTTAAATAAAGGGTTTGGAGACGGACGAATTCCACCATTGCTCACAATGTAAGTCTGAATTTTATGGCGGGTTGCAACTCTTTCAACTTCTGACTTTACCGGACAGGCATCAGCATCAACAAAAATTCTTACAGGATTAGTGCTCATTTCGGAATCTCACATTTATACTAATCATCTAAGACGAAGATTTAAAACTTTCTAAACCTAAGGTTAACCGATTAAGCTTGGTTTGGAAAATAGTCTTCGCATGACCCTTCACGAAAAACATCAGCCGTGCAGCAGTGTAACCCTCCACCGAATGCGTAAGCATCTCTAAGATCGATGGGAACTACTTCCATTCCTAGTTTATCCATTTGTTCTGCTTGATAAACTTCAGATTTTTCAACACAAACCGTTTTAGGATCTAATACAAGAACGTTCATACTTAGCCAGGTTGATGAGTAGCACAATGGTGGAGGAGTATTATGAGCTGGTTGAGCGGCGTCAATAATTTCCCAATCATTTTTTTCAAACATTTTCCGCTGCTTGTCTGGCAATCTGCGCTGTGGATTATTCAATATCAAACCAGGTCGTAGGGGGGTAAAAGTAGCGTCGATATGGATTGGGTAGGGGTCGCCAGGAAAATTTACGGCATGGACTCTGTGATCAGAAAAATGACGGCGGATCCATTCAATTCCTTTTAAATTGGTTGTAAAGCCATGTTGTACAACTAGATCCTTACCGAATCTCAAAACATCGGCAGCGTCAAACAATGGTTCTTCTTCTGTAGTGACGAAGAATTTCTCTGCAGTCCATTTTAACCGCTTTTCTACGCCAATTTTTTCCGACAAATAATCTTCATGATAGTCTGCATCTGTCAAACGTGGTTTTGGAGCGGCTTCATGTTTAAAGTTTTTATCGTCTTCCCAATATTTTTGCATGAGTGGTCTGTAACATAGATATTCAAACCAGCGGCATCTGTAAGACATCGTTGCTTCTAAGATTTCAGACCCTACTGTTAACAAAACGTCGCGAGGTGGCATACATCCAAATTGACTCTCTGTATGAAAATCTGGCGTCGACACCGGCAGCGAAAAATCTATTGGTATTGGCCTGTCAACACGAATTCCTCGTTTTGAAAGCAGTGACGCGAAGTCATCCAACAATTCATTAGCTCGATCTATTGTTTCTTGCGGTCTCCTGCCCCATTGGCCTCGCATGTCGCTATCTTCTGGCACTTTCGCGTCCAATGCGGGTTCCTCGGGCGGTATATGGCAATTGTCGGCTTTCCCAACAATAACATGTTTAAGTGGGTCCCATTCATTCCAGCTATTTACCACTGTTTTCATATCCATGGCCTTATAAATTAATCACAAAATATTATTTTAGAAATAACACTTGGGGCGATTGATGCCAACCAAGATTGGGCTGGAAAGTCTAAAATTAACAAATAAATTATAGATTTTATTGAATGCTTTTGAGGTGTGAGGTTGCGCTTTTGTAAGTTTTGAATGCCCGATAGTAGTCATCAATTAAGTCCTGTCTTGGTTCAATTATCTTTGAGATAGATGGCTGTGATAGAATATCTTTTATGGGTTCGTCGGTTTTTCCCAAGATAGCTAGACGCGCGGCACCCAAAGCTGCACCATATTCTCCGTCCGTGGGACAGGCGATGGGTGTGTTTAAACAAGTTGCTATAGTTTCTAACCAGTACCGAGATCGGCCGCCTCCTCCAATAGCCAATAATTGTTCTGGACAGGGACCAGCCTTCTGAAGCGCCTCTAGGCAGTCACGTAACGCAAATGCTACTCCCTCCATTACCGCCTGAGTCAGTTTTATGGCGGTGCTATTGGTTGATAACCCGGCAAAACCACCACGGATATGGGCATCATTTAAAGGAGTTCTTTCACCTGACAGATACGGATAAAATTTTTCAGAAGAAGGCCCATCAATCTCATCATTTAATTTAGCCGCCAATTGGCTTGGAGATTGTCCGATAACGCTTGAAAGCCAGTTTAAACTATCTGTCGCAGATAATATAACGCCCATTTGATACCATGTATTGGGAAGTGCGTGACAAAATGTGTGAACCGCTGATTCAGCTAAAGGATTACATTCACTTCGAGCTGTCAGAAGAACACCAGACGTGCCAAGTGAGACAAAACCTTGACCCTCCTGCATAATGCCAACGCCGCATGCAGCTGCGGCATTATCTCCAGCTCCCGCAACTACAGACACACCGCTTGGTATGCCTAAGTCATCAGCAATAAATTTTGAAACACTTGAGACAACCTGAGAGCCTTCAAATAGAGCGGGCATTTGGTCTGACCTCATATTACCTGCATTCAAAGCATAGTCTGACCAGCAGCGATTTCTGACATCTAACCAGCTTGTTCCCGCCGCATCAGACATATCCATGAAATAATCACCTGTTAGGTAGTATCCAAGATACGAAGCCGGTAACAGGACCTTTGCAATATTTGTAAAGAGTTCAGGTTTATTTTCTTGCACCCATAGTAATTTTGGTGCGGTAAAACCTGGAAATATAATGTTCCCAGTTATACTTCGTAAATTTTTATCTTGATCCAATTTTGATGCTTGTTTGTGACTTCGAGTATCGTTCCACAAGATACAAGGGTATAGGATTGCACCATTTTTATCCAGCAATGTTGCACCATGCATATGACCTGCAATGCCAATTGCATCAAGATTAGCGACAGCCTCTGTGTTTGTTCTTCTAAGTTCGCTCAAGGCGGCTTTGAGAGCATCTATCCAATCTTTAGGATTTTGTTCATTATATCCGGATGATATGCTGGATACAGAATAGCTCTGATCTGAAACTCCCAAAAAGTCGCCGGCTTGGGTCACAAGTAAGCATCTTAAACCAGATGTGCCCAGGTCTATACCCAGATATGTTGGCCCTAATTGATGTCCTATAACTCACCTATGGTATTTAAATTTAGATTTTAGACAATTCCTGTTCTAAATCCTTAATTTCTGCCCCACCTGCCATGAGCCTCCTAATATCACCTCCTTCTAACTCTGCTTTAGTTCCCTGACCTATAACTTGCCCGAGAGCTAGAAAAGTATAGCGATCTGCAATGAGTCGAGAATGTATTTCATTATGGGTGATAAATATAATAGCGATATCGCCTCTTGCTCTGACGCGTTTAATGGTTTTAAGGACTTCCATTTGCTGCTTTTGACCCAAAGCCGATGTTGGCTCATCTAAGATCAGAACTTTCGCGCCAAAATAAATCGCGCGTGCAATTGCAAGGGTTTGGCGTTGACCACCTGACATAGTTCCAACTGCTTGAGATGGATCTGAAAAATCAATCCCAATTTTAAGCATCTCATCATGTGCAATTTGGTTCATTTCATCTATTCTCAGCTTGCCCAGAGTAGAAGTAAGTTCACGCCCCATAAAGAAGTTTCGAGTAACGCTCATTAATTGATTGATCGCTAAGTCTTGGTAAACAGTTCCAATACCAGCAGCCGAAGCATCTCGAGGACTTCGAAAAGATCGTTCTACTTCCTCCATGTAAATAGTGCCACTGGTTGGCTGATGAACTCCTGACAAAATTTTGATCAGCGTAGATTTTCCAGCCCCATTGTCACCTAACAACGCATGAACTTCACCAGGATAAACCTCCAAATCAACACCATTCAACGCCGTAAAAGGGCCAAATTTCTTAGTGACATTTTCGACCCGCATATAACTCTTTGGTGCCATGTCTATATTCCCCCGGTTATACGTTTTCTAATACGTTCATTGGCAAAAACGGCCGCCAGCAGAACTGTACCTACGAATACTCTAAACCATGCCCCATCGATCCAAGGGATAAAGAATACGGCATTAGCAACAAGGCCAAAAGTTACCGCTCCAAATACCACGCCCACTATTGAGCCAAAGCCACCAGTCATTAAAATGCCGCCCACTACTGCAATCGCAATTGCTTCCAGCTCTTTAAACATTCCTTTTGCAGCATCAGATGAGTTAGTATCGAAGACTTGGCATGCCGCGAAAATTGTTGCGCAAAAAGCAGAAAACATAAAAAGTCCAACTTTAACTCTGTTTACTGGCACCCCATTTGCACGGGCGCTCTCTTTATTATCCCCAGTGGCATAAATCCAATTTCCAATCTGTGTTTTTGCAAGTACATACCAAGCCACGCCTGCAATAGCGATGAACCAGAGAAGTCTCGCATCAAATCCAGTAACCCATTGCTCCATTTTCCGATTGATATTTAAAAAGCTTAAATAGTTTATAAGATCAATTTTTTCGTCTTTGGTCATCCCAGCCGTGAATTCTACTCCGGCTGCTATCTTTTGGCCAATCCAGTACCAGGCATCATAAAGCCAACCAAAAACTTCACCACCCATTTGTTCGGCAAACCAACTCTCTTTTTTGAAATCAGGCAGTCCAGAAACGTTGGTATTTTGGTTAATTAGTCTGAAGCAAACTTCTGTAAGACCGCGAAGAAAAAACCAAAATGCCAGAGTTACTATAAAACTTGATAATCCCGACCTGACCACAATAGTTCCAATGAGCCATCCAAACCCCAGTGTCATGCACATAGTTATTGCAAAAGCCGTGAAAGGCGTTGCCTCTCCTAAACCGAATGGCAAACCCCATTTCAACATTATGGCCATGGACATCCCGGCAAAGGCAATCATTGGTCCAATGGATAAATCAAACTCGCCAGCAATCATCAATAAACCAGCTCCAACTGCTATTATTCCCAATTGGGCGATAATCGCTATGTTGTTCTTTAAACCCAACGCATTGAAAGCTTTTCCTTCTGATGCTAAGCCGAGGGCCAAAATAATTATGATCATGACTATGAAAGAACCAATTTCGGGTCTTCGCATCATGCGCTGGATCCAGCTTTCATCTTGAAGACGGTCAGATTCATTACGTTCCGACATTTTAACCTCTGATATCTATTTTTAGTGTCTCTTAAGTAAACAGGCGAGCTTTCGCTCGCCTGCTATAATTACCTCCTAATCCAAAGATTTTAGCGGTTTATGCCTGCCTGAGACGCAACGTTATCGATGTTTGAAGCGTCTACAAAGCCAGGGCCTGATGGAATGTTAGCACCAGGCAGCATACCAGCGTTTGTATTGTAAAGATGTAATACGATTATTGGCATGTAGCCTTGCAAACGCTGTTGCTGATCGATCGTGAAAGAGGCATCACCAGATCTAAGCATCGCGGTCACTGCATCTGACATGTCGAAACATGCTAGATGAACATCTGCGCCAACATCTTTGATAGCTTTGTTAGCTGCATCACAAACATGTGGGCCAGCGGCAAGGATACCATCAATTGAAGGATCTGCTGACAATGCAGCAGCTGTTCTGGTTTCAATTTGCTGGACATCGTTTGACACGTCGATCATGTTCAAAGCTCCGCCAAGACCTGAGAAATAACCTTCACATCTATCAACGAGAGCTGTGTTCCAAGCTTCTTGGTTCAAGCAAAGACCGTTTGTTACACCTTCAGCTTTGGCACGCTCTCCAGCTTTTTGTCCTGCTAAAAGCTCTGGCTGACCAACGTGCATCAATGCACCAACTTTAGCTGAATTCTCTAGGCCTGAATTCATTGTGATTACCGGAATACCAGCATCTGCAGCAGCACGAATTGCACCGCCGAGTGCGTCTGGGTCAGGCAAAGAAACAACGATCCCGTCCGGGTTGGACGCGGCAGCTGCTTCAATCAGTTTTGCCATCCCAGACATATCACCTGATGGATCAAAGTTGTATTCAAATTCTGCTCCAATGGCAGCAGCGGCATCTCTTCCGCCTTTTTCAACTACTGGCCAAAATGGGTCAGTGCCTTGTGTGTGTGTAATCATTACATAACGCTCAGCGATTGCCGTAGACGCCATCATTGCGAGCGCAGCGCCCGCCATAACTAATTTTTTCATAATTTTCTCCCAATAAGTACTTTTGTACCGGCTTACTCTATCAACTGATTCTATTTTTAGTAAAGGCTCAAAAGGCAAATATGGCCTGTTTAACCGAGAAAAAATAGTCACAGTTAGCGCTAACAGTTACAGATCGGGTGACTGATTTGCAACCTAATTTTAGATTCTTTTTCTGATTTAATTATTTTAACTTTATATTATGATCTTTATTTTATATGAAATTTTAAATCTGGCCTAAATTTTAATTTTTAAATCATACGGTTACACACTTTTTCTAAAATCTCGGCTTTATTACGAAATAATTTTCACGATTAAACAATTTTTCTGTAATCTGAAGGTGTTACTCTAATACTATCGGCTTGCTTCGGAATTTGAACATGAAATAGTTAGGGCATTTCCTGTTTTCCAATACGAAGAACTGCAAAAGTAAAGCCCGGCTCTTATTTTATCTTTCATTTGATCATCTAAGTTGAAATGCGCTTCATTAATTTCTAATGCAATCTGTGGAGTAATCCTAATATACCACCCTATAAAATCTGGATTTGGTTCCTTAGTTAAGTTTCTGGTGGCTAATATATCCCCGTAAACGACGATGAGTTCAGATTCATAGTTTTTAATTTGCTTGGCGCTGGCTGTTAATGGAAACAGTAAAGCTAAAAATACAATGATTTTTAATCCAGACTTCATCTTCTTGTTTTTACTTCTCACTCTTTGGTTTAAATCCATTTAAAACTTTTCTTGTAGCTTGCACCAATGGTTCATGTGTCTTTTTTAAAATCTCCACGCGGTCAAATTGATCGGGATCAGCTATTATAGCTTTTCTTAAAGCGTGACCAAAGGCCATTCTTAACTCTGTGCCTATGTTGAACTTACATATTTTTGAATTTATTGATAAAAAAGATCGTAGTTTTGCCGGCACTCCGGATCCTCCATGAATAACTAGTGGTATAGAAGTTACTTGCTCTATTTGCCTGATCTTCTCTAAGTCCAGGTTACCTTCTTTGTGTTTTTGTAAATGAACGTTTCCAACGGATATCGCCATTGCGTCGACTTTTGTATCTTTTGCAAATATTTTTGCTTCTGATGGGTTCGTGCCGTTTGATTGCTCTCCATCTGAATAACCTACAAAGCCAATTTCACCTTCACACGAAATGTCCGCTTCATGAGCCAACTCAGCGATGCGTGCTGTTCGGTCTATATTTTCCTGAAGTGAAAGTCTCGAGCCGTCAAACATTACTGAGGTAAATCCACATTCAATAGCCTCTTTGCACTCCTCCTCTGTATACCCGTGATCTAAATGAGCTACTATAGGCACGCTTGCCTCACTAGCTAGATGATTGAACATCTTTCCTAAGATCGGCAAAGGTGTATGAGATCTGCAAGAAGGGCCCGCTTGAAGAATAATTGCAACATTTTCTTCTTCTGCTGCGCGAACATAGGCTCGCATATCTTCCCATCCAAGTGTTACCAGCCCGGCGACTGCGTATCCTTGTTCCATTGCAGGCTGTAATACGTCGGTTAGTCTAGCAATTGTCATTTAAATTTTGCCACCATATCCATGATGCCTGGTATTGTGGCTAATTGCTCTTCATGCGTTGGCTGAAAATATTGTTTTAATGGCCTTTGGCTTAATCCGCCAAGTATGGTGAAGTAATACATTTCGTAGCCCGGTAGTGCACAGCAGGGGTGGTAACCCTTATCGATTAAGACTGTCGAGCCATCCATTATATGATAAGCTTCACCCGGTTTGTTATCCTCGCGTTGTAGCATCTGTAGGCCAGAGCCATAATTTGGCTTAAACCTAAAATTATAGGTTTCGTCATGTCGGGTCTCCTGAGGCAAACGATCAGTATCGTGCTTATGAGATGGGAAGCCAGACCAGCCACCAGAGCCTACTGTATAAAGTTCGCTTACGAGTAGTCTTCCAACTTTATCTCTTTGGTTAGCACCCAAGATATGTTTTATTTTGCGATGGGTTTTTGTTTCGTCCGATCCGTATTGAACTAAATCTATATCTTTGGGTCTTACTGCAAAAGGTTCTAAAAGTTTTTCATATTTCGCCCCAGCAATAAAAATCTCGGCTGTATCAGTAATACACTCAAAGCAAACTTTTGTATCTGTGGGGACATAAACACCTTCTGGTTCTCCACCCCAAACGTCGATAGATCTATTTCCCACTGACTTGAAATGTTGACCATCAACATCAACGTTGATGGTGCCAGTAGCTGGTACTATGCAAGTTTCATACTTGTTTAATCTGTATTTAAAATTTTCACCTTTCGTTAATTTTACGATGTTGAAGTAATTTAGTGGCACGAGATCATGATCCACATTCACTATAGGGATGTTTTTGTTATTGTATGGGGCAATATGCATAGGTTAGCTTTCTTTTTATGTTGCTTTGGATGGGTGGTTTTTTAAAAATACCCCCAGTTCATCTATCGTCGGCATTGCTCCAGCACAACCAGGTCGTGATACCACAATTGCAGCACAGGCTGAGCCCCTAAGAACAGATTCTTTGAGGTTGAAGCCATCTGCTATTGAGGCTAGTAATCCTGCCATAAAACTGTCACCTGCACCTACTGGTTTAATCGCCGCAGTGGGGTAAATACCGGTTTTAATTTCATTTTCCAAAGTCAACGAGATAGCACCTTTCTCACCCATTTTATAAATCACTGTTTTCCCTAAAGAAGCTAATTCTTTCGCTTTATCGAGGCCCTTGCCATAATCTCCGGCCATAAAGCCAAATTCTTCATCATTACCTACAATAAGATCGCTACTCATCCCGGCCTTTGATAATACATCAGAAGCAATTTCAGCTGATGGCCAACTGTAAGGTCGATAATCAATATCAAATATCACGGGTATTCCGGCTTGGCGGGCATTTTCGAGGGCATGAAATGTTGAAGACCGCGAAGGTTCTGAAGCAAACACTGTCCCTGCGGTTATAATCGCACTATAGTTATTGTAATGAACTAAGTCTACATCCGCTATTTCTACTTGAAAATCTGCTGCATTATTACGGTATATCACGTTCTGAAAATTGTCTAAGGTACTTTCATAAATGGCAAGAGACGTGCGGCACTCTCCAGAAATCGTCTTTACATATTTTGTATCCACTCCGTAGTCTTTCAACCGGTTAAGTGCAAATCGCCCAATTGCATCATCGGAAACTGAAGTAATTAAGCTCGCTTGTGAGCCGAGCTTTACCAGTCCTGCACATATATTTGCGGAAGATCCACCCAAGTCGGATCTAAAGATTTGAGAGTTTTCACTTTTTACACCTACTTCATCACAAAATAGATCAATACCTGCTCTTCCAAATACTGCGAATTTCTTGCCTTTTATAGCCTCAAATAATTCGTTCATTACTTAAAAATTCTTTCATTATTTCCTATTAAAAATGCAAAATCTTTTATGTTGCTGTCGTTCCAAACTGGTGATACGCGTTCCTGCGAAGCTTATATTTTGGTTTGGCAGAGGTTCTAGCTAAAAATGCGTGAGATTGGAATAGGCATTGTCGGGGGCGGCTACATGGGAAAAGCCCACTCAGTTGCTATGTCTTCGGTTGGAGCTGTTTTTGATACCTACTTAAGGCCAAGACTTCAAATGATTTGCGCTCGGACTAATACGACTGCTGAGAAATATCGAAAGGCATATGGTTTCAAAACAGCAACCTCTGATTGGAATGTTTTAGTGAAAGACCCTGCTGTGGAAGCAATCGTTATTGCGACACCGCAAACCGAACATCGTGACATTGCTTTAGCAGCCTTTGCTGAGGGTAAGCCAGTATTTTGCGAAAAACCTTTGGGATCTTCTTTGGAAGATGCTCGAATAATGACTGACGCCGCAGAGGCAAGTGGGCTGCCGAATATGGTAGGTTTTAATTATATTCGGACGCCGGCAAGTCAGTTTGTAAGAAGGTATTTGGCTAATGGTGAACTTGGAAAGGTGACTTGGTTTCGTGGCGAGCATACAGAAGATTTTCTTTCTGACCCACAAACACCCGCATCATGGCGATGCACTAGCATGTCAAATGGTACGCTGGGTGATTTGGCTCCACATATGATTAATGCAGCTTTGGCACTAATGGGACCGATCCGATCGTTAATGTGTGAGTACGAAACAGTACATGAAAAGCGTCCGGGTGGACATGTCAGTAACGATGATCATGCTCAAATTATGTGTCGATTTGATAGTGGGGCTATGGGGCACATGTATTTTAGTCGAGTAGCGACTGGTCGCAAAATGGGATATGCTTACGAAATCCATGGAACTAAAGGATCTGTTCGTTTCGATCAAGAAGATCAGAATTCAGTATGGTTATATCGATCAGAAGGACCAGAAGCTGAGAGAGGTTTCAAACAGATTTTAACTGGGCCTGCGCACCCCGACTACGAACCTTTTTGCCAAGGCCCAGGTCATGGGACTGGTTATCAGGATCAGATAATAATTGAAGCTCGCGATTTTCTTCTTGCGATTGAAAAAAATAAATCTTACTGGCCATCTTTTCAAGACGGTTTGGAGGTTTCTAAAGTGGTAGATGCCGCTCTTCATTCTGGAGAAAAAAGATCCTGGGTTAATTTGGCTTAAAATCAATTGTGAACTTTTAAAAACGAAATTAAACCTCCAAGAAAGACTAAGTATGACCAAATTAAAATGGGGAATGATAGGCGGCGGAGAAGGAAGCCAAATTGGTCCAGCACATAGGCTGGGAGCAGTAGCGGACGGTCGTTTTGAGTTAGTGGCTGGCGCCTTGGATCACAGGCCGGCAAAAGGTAAAGCGTTTGCTGAAAGCCTAGGTATTGAGAGTTCTAGAGCCTACGGTAGCTGGTCAGAAATGCTTGATGGTGAGAAAAATAGAGATGATGCAATTAACCTTGTAACTGTCGCTACGCCAAATGCCACCCATTTTGAAATAACGAAATCTTTTTTAGAGGCTGGCTTCAATGTTTTATGCGAGAAGCCGATGACTATGACAGTTGAAGAGGGCGAGGAAATTTACAAAATCGCTCAAAAAAGTGGTAGCGTATTCTCAGTGAACTATTGCTATTCTGCTTATCCAATGGTGAGGCAGGCTCGTTCAATGGTACGCAGCGGTGATATTGGTAAATTAAGGCTAATAATTACAAATTTTAGTCATGGGCACCATGCAGATGCAGAAGATGCAGAAAATCCACGAGTGCGCTGGCGTTACGATCCGCAGATGGCTGGCGTTTCTGGTCAGTTTGCTGACTGTGGTATTCATGCCATGCATATGGCTAGTTTTATCTCTGATGATACCGTGGATAGTTTGAGCGCAGATTTTGCGTCAACTATTTCTACAAGAATTTTAGAAGACGATGCTTTTGTTAATTTTCGCCTAAGTAAAGGGACCGTTGGGCGTTTATGGACTTCGTCTGTGGCAATTGGCCGGCAGCACGGCTTTGATATACAAATTTTTGGTGAAACGGGTGGATTACGTTGGGCTTCTGAGCAACCAAATCAGTTAGTCTATACCCCGTTGTCAGGTCGAACCCAGATAATTGAAAAGGGTGAGGCTGATTTGTATGAAGATGCTAAACGGCTAAGTAGGGTTGCGATAGCTCATCCCGAAGGTTTTCCACTCGCCGTTGCTAACATGTATATGGATTTAGCTGATGCGATAAACGGAAGTGAAAGAGATGGTTTGCCAACTGCTCAAGACGGTCTCCGATCAATGGCGGCGGTATATGCGGCTGTGAAGTCTGCAAGGCAAAATGGTTCATGGGTTGATGCTAGACCTCCAATTTTTAGTGGCGAAAATAAACTTTAGAACTGGAGAAAGGTAATGTTAACTGTTGGACTTATAGGGGCAGGACGCATTGGGCTAGTACATGCTAGTACGATTGTGCAAGATGAAGGCTCACAGTTAGTGGCAGTTGCAGATAGTGTTGATGAAAACGCCAAAAATTTGGCAGAAACATATGGAGTTAATCCAACATCAGTAGATGCAATTTTTGAGGATAATTCAATCGAGGCAGTTTTAATTGCCAGTTCAACGGATACACACTCTGATTTTATAGAAAAAGCCTCTGTAGCTGGAAAGGCAATCCTTTGTGAGAAACCAGTCGATTTGAGTTTAGCTCGCGCAAAACGGTGCCTCGAAAATACAAAATCAAATGAACATTCAATTATGATGGGTTTTAACCGCAGATTTGACCCAAATTTTGTTGCTTTGAAAAACGCACTTGATGGAGGTGAAATTGGGACAGCAGAGCTGCTATCAATTACTTCTTTTGACCCTGCTCCGCCACCCATTGACTACGTAAAAGTTTCTGGTGGTATTTTTAAAGACATGATGATCCATGATTTTGATATGGCAAATTTTTTGTATGGAGAGTTGCCAAGATCCATCTTTGTTTCTGCAAGCGCAATTATTGATAAAAAAATAGGGGCGTTAGGAGATTATGATACTGCTGTGGCAACTTTGAAATACAGGGACGGTAGGTTGGCGGTGATTAAAAATTCGCGCCGAGCAACTTATGGATATGATCAAAGGATTGAAGTTTTGGGTTCCAAAGGGTTGTTACAGGTTAAGAATATGGTTGAAAATTGTATTGTAAAGTCAACTGAAATGGGCGTTGAAAGCTCAAAACCAGAGTACTTTTTTTTGGAGAGATATAAGTCGGCTTATCACAATGAATGGGCAGCATTTGTTACAGCAGTAAAAACGAAAACCCCCATGCCAGTTTCATTATCCGATGGGATTGCTGCTTTAGCGATAGCAGAAGCAGCGGCTGCATCAGCCGAGACGGGTTCCGAGGTAGAGATAGCAAACTTTCTATGAGTAAAGAAACATACATAGTTAATAGAAGCTAGAATTGCAGATACATCGATAGCGGAATAATATTGCGGTCAATTAATAAGAAAGATTTCAAAAATGAGTGTTAAAATTGGTATATCGCCGATTGCTTGGCAAAACGATGACCTTCCCGAATTAACGAAAGACTATACGATGGAGCAGGCCTTACAAGAGGCTAGAGAAATCGGCTACACTGGTGTTGAGAGGGGTCAGCGTATGCCTCATGACACAGCGGGACTTAAAGCCTATCTGGAGAGTGCAGAGATTGAACTTTGTGGTGGTTGGTGCTCAGGAAATAGCCTTGTAAATAATTTTGCTGAGGAGTGTAGAGCAATCAGTCAGCAAGTCGATCAATTTGTAGAATTATCCAGTCCATGCATAGTATACGCTGAATGTTCAAATACAGTTCAGGGCGAAATAGAAACGCCTGTTAATAGTCGCCCTAAATTAACGCGTGATGAAATTTCTTCTTATGCTTCAAAAATTAGTGAGGTAGCTAAGTGGTCTGCTGATCAGGGTATGCCGATGGCATATCATCATCATATGGGATCAATAATTGAGACTGAAGATGATGTGAACTGGCTTATGGACGCATCGAGTAGGGATTTAAATTTATGTTTTGACACTGGGCACTTACTTTTTGGAGGAGGTGATGTAATGGCAACATTAGATAGATGGGGTGATCGTATCCATCATGTTCATTATAAAGACATTCGGCCAAGTATTGTGGAAGATGTTAGAAAAAATAATAAAAGCTTCCTGGATGCTGTAATTGCCGGTGCTTTTACGGTCCCCGGTGACGGTTGTATTGATTTTCAAGCTGTATCAAATTCATTGGTGGCAATGTCTTATTCGGGCTGGATTGTCGTTGAGGCTGAGCAAGATCCTGCAAAGGCGCCTCCTTATGATTACTCCAAAATGGGATATGATCATATTTTGAAAGTGTGCAAAAAAGCTGATCTTTCAATCAATTAATTTTATTTGCCAATTCAAGCTAAAGGAATTTGTCAAATGGATAGTTTACATCGTAAGCCGACGACTAATAACGGTCTGGTCCACAATATAACTCCAGAAAATGCTGGTTGGAGATATGTGGGTTTCGATTTATACAGTTTATCTGCCGGACAAGCTGCAAATGGTGCCTCGGGAGACCGTGAAGTGATTATTGTTATCGTAGAGGGCAAGGCGCATATTAGAAGCAGTGATAACGATTGGGGTGTTCTTGGCGATCGTATGTCTGTGTTTGAGAAAACCCCGCCCCATTGCCTGTATCTCCCTAATGATCACGAATGGGAAGTGGAGGCATCTACAGAATGCACTGTGGCCGTATGTTCCGCTCCAGGTAAGAAGAATTATGAGCCTTGCTTGGTGGGGCCAGATAACATTAATCTCACCAAAAGAGGGCAGGGTGTTAATACAAGGTATATTAACAACATAGCAATGGAAGATTTAGATATTTGTGACAGCTTACTAGTAACAGAAGTCTTCACTCCTGCTGGGAACTGGTCATCTTATCCGAGCCATAGGCATGATGAAGATGATTTTCCTAGGATTACATATTTAGAAGAAACCTATTATCATCGTTTGAACCCAGAAAATGGGTTTGGTTTTCAGCGTGTTTACACTGATGATAGATCTTTAGACATAGCTATTCCAGTAGAGGATGGCGATGTTGTTCTTGTCCCGAAAGGTCATCATCCTTGTGGAGCACCTTATGGCTTTGAAATGTATTATTTGAATGTTATGGCGGGCCCCCTCAGGAAGTGGCGGTTTTTGCCAGCTCCTGAAGTTGAATGGATCCTTGAGAGGGATGGTTAATGCCAGGGTCTGCAATTTATCCAAGTCTAAAAGATAAAATAATTTTTATCACAGGAGGAGCATCGGGTATTGGTGCGTCAATCGTTCACGCATTTGATCGTCAGGGAGCAGTTGTTGGCATATTAGACATTGATAGTGCATCAGCCAACAAGCTTATAACCGATCTAGATGGGCCCCACCAATTTGTACAATGTGATTTACGCAATATTGATGAGTTGACTTCAGCCATTTCGAACCTTGAAAGAAAAATAGGAAAAGCGCAGGTGTTAGTAAATAATGCTGCACGGGATGATCGCCATGATTGGCGCGAAATAGACGCAAATTACTGGAATGAGCGAATGGATATTAATTTGCGACATATGTTTTTTGCCATTCAGCAGATTGCGCCTTGGATGATAGATGAAAGATGTGGATCCATTGTAAACATAGGTTCAAATTCGTGGTGGGAATGCGGCGCAGGTTTTCCTGCTTATGCTACCGCTAAGTCCGCGGTTCATGGATTAACACGAACGATGGCAAGGGAACTAGGGGCGTATAATATTCGTGTTAATACTGTTGTCCCTGGTTGGATTATGACAAAAAGGCAAAAAGATTTATGGGTGACACCCGAGGCCTTGCAAAAGCAACTTGATAGGCAGTGTATTCCTACACCAATAGAGCCTGAGTATGTGGCAAATATGGTTACCTTCCTTTCAAGCGAAGATGCCAAAATGTGTACAGCGGGGAATTTCATGGTAGAAGGCGGGTCCATTTAATTGACTTTAAAGCTTTTCAATTACTGACTTATTTAAACATAATGCTACCTACAAAAGTTAGCAGAAACGGGCATCTGAGAATTGTCAGTATTTTGAGGCTTCTAAAAGTATTTGAGGTAAACTCTAATGAATAAGACTATTAATGAACTGATAAATACACAAAAAAGTGACCTGAACATACTCGGTGCACCAGATCGCAAATGGTCTACGTTTGGCAATCTCAAAACACTTTCCTCGTACGTCAATTCGCAGCTAAGGTCTTATGGTGTAGCAGTTGAAGATAGGGTGGCTATCGTACTACCAAACGGTTCTGAGATGGCGAGCGCCTTTCTAACAATGGCGCAAAGCTGTACGACTGCACCATTAAATCCTAATTATAGGGAAGAAGAATATTTATATTATTTGAACGACTTAAAGGCGAAAGCTCTCGTAGTATTAAAAGATTACAACGGTCCAGCGCTTGCGGCAGCAATTCAGTTGAATATTTTAGTAATTAGAATGAGTGTTAATTCAAAGCATTCTGCCGGAGAATTTGAGCTCCACTGTGATATTAATGATCCTGTAACATCGGAGCAAGTACCTACTCCAACAAATGTAGCTTTAATTCTGCACACTTCAGGTACCACATCTCGACCAAAAATCGTACCAATTCTTCACTCAAATATAGTTTCGTCGGCGGAAAATATAAAAAGATCTCTCAGGTTGACGGAGGAAGATCTGTGCATGAATATAATGCCTCTATTTCACATACACGGTTTGATTGCGGCTGTATCTGCATCCATAGCAGCCGGTGGATCGGTGTGGTGCACTCCCGGTTTTGATGCATTAAAGTTTTTCCGATGGTTGGATGATGCTTCACCTTCATGGTTTACAGCAGTACCGACAATGCATCAGGCAATTTTAGCAAGAGCTCAGCGAAATAGGGATATAATCGATCGAAATAAATTGAGGTTTCTCCGATCTTCTTCTGCCTCGCTGCCATCGCAGGTGATGAAAGAATTAGAACGGGTATTCGGCGCACCGATAATTGAGGGATATGGAATGACAGAGGCAACGCACCAAATGGCTTCAAATCCGCTTCCTCCCCTTGAGCAAAAACCAGGCTCTGTAGGGCTTGAAGCTGGGCCTAAAATCCGAATTGCTCACGAATCTGAAAATCATCTAATTGATGGTACCGGTGAAGTAGTTATCTCTGGTCCGAATGTGACGCCTGGTTATGAGAATAATCTGGAGGCAAACAATAATAGCTTTTTTACTTTTGAGGGTCAGCGCTGGTTTCGTACTGGAGATCAGGGTGCTTTTGATGCAGATGGGTACTTAAGTTTAACAGGAAGGCTGAAAGAAATTATAAATCGGGGCGGTGAAAAGATAAGTCCCCTTGAGGTAGACGAGGTTCTGATGGATCACCCAAGCATAGTACAAGTAGTCACATTTGCAGTGCCTCATGAGAAACTTGGAGAAGATGTGGCAGCAGCTGTAGTCCTAGAAGATGGCTCAAAGGTCACGGAGAGTGACCTGAAGGCTTTTGCTTCAGATCGAATGGTAGATTTCAAAGTGCCGAAAAAGATCGTTATTCTTTCAGAAATACCAAAAGGTGCGACTGGTAAACTCCAGAGGATCGGATTAGCTGAGACGCTTGGTTTGACTTAAAAGGGAGCTTTAGGTTGAAAATTTGTATATTTGGTGCTGGTGCTATAGGGGGCTTTGTTGGAGCAAAGCTTGCTGAAGCGGGAGCTGAGGTAAGTATGCTTGCCAGAGGTCCGCATTTGTCGGAAATGAAAAGAAATGGGCTAACCTTATTAGAAGAGGGCCTAAATCCTAGAAGAATAAAAATCAAAGTTGCCCAAGATCCTTCAGAACTGGGTACTCAGGATTTTGTTTTTGTCACTTTGAAAGCTCATTCAGTGCCATCTGTTGCCGAGAGTATGGCGCCATTATTCCGCGAGGATACTACAATTGTAAGCGGCGTAAATGGTGTTCCGTGGTGGTATTTTTACAAAGTTGGCGGTGAATTTGAGGGTACAAGGCTTTCGTCCGTGGACCCTGATAATAAACAATGGAACTTTTTTGGCCCAGAACGTGTGTTAGGGTGTGTGGTTTATCCCGCTGCAGAAGTTACTGAGCCTGGAGTAATTAGGCATATTGAGGGTGATAAATTTTCACTGGGAGAACCTAGCGGAGAAAAATCCCAACGTGCTTTGCAGTTCTCAGAGGCATTAAGATCCACGGGTCTAAAAGCTCCCGTAAGGAAAAAAATTCGTGATGAAATTTGGGTTAAACTTTGGGGTAATTTATCATTTAATCCAATTTCAGCTTTAACACACGCAACCCTAGATATTTTATGTGAAGACCGGGATACACGACAAGTTCTTCGTGCAATGATGCTCGAAGCCAAAGCGATCGGTGAAAAATTAGGGGTAAATTTTCCAATTGACGTGGAGCAAAGAATAAATGGAGGAGCCGCAGTTGGCTCTCATAAAACATCAATGCTTCAAGATTTGGAGTTGGCTCGCCCTTTAGAGATCGATGCGATATTAGGCTCAGTCCAAGAATTGGGTCAAATTACAAAAACGACGACGCCAACCATAGATACTGTATTAGCAATTATTAAATTACGAGCTAGGACGGCAGGTCTTTATCCAGGTTGATGTGATTGAACTAATTTGCGCTGTAAAAAAAGGAAATTTAATTTACAGAAACTGTTTCTCTCCATAGAAAATCAAGTGAGTCAATTTCATCAGTATTAAAACTGTCACTTTTCTCCCAGTATTTACCGTCTTCTACAAAATAACCTAATGTAGCCTCCTTTTGTTTGGCCTGGTTAAATTTATTTTCATTTACTTTAAATGGTTTAGGGGCAGGTGAATTTACAGATTTTCGCCTTGGTGCAATTAGTTTGCTATCAGCCTTTGATAAATTGGTTATTTGGCAGCCCTGCCTTAGGGCAATCGAGTAGACCCTTGCTGACTTTGCTTCAAGTGAGCGAAGTGAAATATCTTCCCTTAAAGGGTCTGCCGTACCAGTGCCATAAAAATGGGTTGAACCGGTTTTAGGATAAACCATATCGCAACCTAAAATATCTATCGAACGAGGTGAATAGTAACCAAGTGCCCAGTAAAGTGCGGTGAAGGCCATCGTTCCACCCGCGTAAACGAAACCACCATACTGATTTTGAATATCTACAAACTGTTTTTCATCAACTTTTTTTTGTGATGATTTTAAGACCTGGGGTTTATTTTGATTTGGAAAGTCATGAGGGAATATGTGATCTGTCCACCCTTCAATAACTTTCCAAGCATTATTAATAACAACTATTTTATCATAGACTGAGAGGTCTTGTTCTAATATATCAATTACATTTGGGCCAGAGCCCAAAATGAGAATTTTATTCACAAATATTGCCACCATTAGGATATGAAAAATTGGTAGAGTTGTAGTTCATTCTATCTGTTAACTACGCAGTTATTGTACCAGATATTTGCTCAAAATGCTTTGACATATATATGCGAAGCCATGGAGTGAATTTATCTGGGTTTGTTTCAACCTTGTTGGCCAGTTCAATTTGGTCTAACCATTTAATTTCCATAACTTCTTCTGGATTTGGGGTAACTTTTGGCGGGGTTGAACAGGTTGCTGTGAATATTTCAACAATTTCGTGCTCTATAAGTCCTTGACCGACATCAGCGCGATATTCAATTTGCCCTCTATTTTTTAGTTCCAACCCAGTTAAGTGCAATTCCTCGAATACCCGCCGGTTTGCACAGTCAATATCTGTTTCATTCCAATAGGGATGAGTGCAACATGTGTTTGCCCATAAACCTGGGGTATGATATTTGCCCAAGGCTCGTCGCTGAAGTAATATTTTGTTATTGTGAAATAAAAAAACAGATATGGCTTTGTGCTTTAAGCCAAGCTTATGGGCTTCAAGTTTCTCTACCGGTTGAAGTGTTCCATCTACCCAAGCTGGTATCATAATATTCATGTGAACTCCTTCGATACTATTCCAGTAAGATGAGCGAGGTTTTTGAACATAATTTTTAAATGCGCTAATGGTCGTGCGCTCACCAGTTTTTTATTCATGTACGCCTCGAATGTGAGAGTCTGTACATCTACATCGTGGCAAAGCGAGACAAACCGCTCTCGCCTATTGTCCGATTTATAGTAAGCATTTTGCATCGCACCTAAGACATTAAAAACAGTCCCATGCTCTTTAAGAAAGCGTTGCCTTGCTAATTTCAAAGTCGTTGGAGATCGTGATACTAAAGTTTCTACAATTGTTTCTGCTGCAATCTGTCCGGCAGCCATCGCATAATAAATACCTTCTCCAGAACTTGGAGCTACAACACCTGCAGCATCTCCAGCTACAAGCACATCCTTTCCATTATCCCACCGTTTCAATGGTTTTAGTGGTATCGGGGCTCCCTCTTTTCTAATTGTTTTACATTTATCTAAGCCTGCGCGGCTTCGTATTTCTGATGTGGCCGTTTTTAGGTCGAAGCCATGGTGCCCAGTACCCATCCCAACAGATGCACTTTTGCCATGGGGGAATACCCAGCCATAAAAATCTGGTGATATTATTCCGTCATATATCACATCGCAACGTTCAGGGTCATACTTCCCGGTTGCCTCTGGAGCCTCTATAATTTCATGATATGCAATGACATATGGTATTTTATCACTGTCAGGAATTTCTGCTTTTGCTACGTTTGAACGAGCTCCGTCGGCTCCTATAATATATCTTGTTTTAAGCTGTTCAACGGTTCTATTTTCGTGATTTCGAAAGTGAATTGTAGTTCCTGAATTGTCTCGAGTTATTTTTTCAAATGTTCCTGTAAATCTTGTAGCACCTTTTTTTGCTGCGCGTTCTCTCAAAAACTCGTCAAACTCTTCTCGGTCGACCATTCCAACATACCCATTTTCAATTGGTATATCTACAGAACGGTTAGTTGGAGAAACCATTCTAGCTGTGGTAACCTTTGCCTTTAATAGCTCATCGGGAATTTCAAAGTCTATTATTGCCCGCGGAGGTATGGCGCCACCACAGGGCTTTATTCTGCCCGCTCGGTCCAATAATGCTGTTCTGTGTCCTAGGCTGGCCAAATAGTTTGCTGCCGTTGACCCACATGGTCCTCCACCAATAACTACTACATCAAACATATTACTCTCCCACCATTTGAGTTGTCCCACTAAATGCGTTGGTTATACTTCTGGTTGCTATGGTTGCTGCCAACGCGAATAAAGCTGCCTCGAAAATGAATACCGCTCCATATGCGTCTGCTTGACTGAAATTTATTAGACGCAGCAAGTCAACAAGGACAGTGCCTAACAGGCCGCCGAAACCAGCAGCAATAGCTTGGGCTGCTCCCCATAATCCCATCCGCGTACCTTCTCTTTTATCATTGTTTTGGCTGGCTAACGACATCATTGAGCCGATCGCAGCTACCGCAAACATCCCGTTGAAAAATCCAAGTCCAAATACCAATGGAACAATTGGAGCAATTTCAGGGGATTGACCCGCTAACGCTATAAGAATTAAGCTGATACAAGATCCCATACATCCTGCCCAAACCCAATTTTTTAAAGCGCCAAACTTAAAGCCAGTACAAGCTATTCCGACTGCTAGCATTCCCAGAAATACACCACCGTTTTGCATTCCAGAAAGTGACGTTGATTGACCAGGTGTAAAAGAAAACACAAGTCCTGAATAGGGTTCAAGAATAAGTTCCTGCATGAAATATGCGGTCATTGATAAAAATACAAAGATAGTGAAACGTTTTGTTTGGCTGTTAGACCAAATTATTTTCAAGCCCAAAATAAATGATTGAGATTGATTGGTATTCTTCTTTACGCGTTCAAGCCCTCTTTCTATATTTAAAGTTACCACCCCTGTAAGTAAAATTGTCAGCATTGTGAGACCAAAGACAATTTTTATCAATCTTTGCACTGAATAAGGGTCAAGCAACTTTCCAACAATAGTGGCTGTTAGGGCAATTCCAAAAATCATCATTAGCCAAGTAATTGTTGCAGCGGCAGCGCGTCTGCGCTGTGCAGTATGAGTTGCTAAAAGAGCAAGTAATGAGGTGCCTGAGGCACCAACTCCCAGACCAATTAAAATATATGCTAGGATAGAGAGTAAAGTAGCAGCGGTGGTGTTAAGTGAATATAGAGGAATGCAAAGTGCTGCCAAGTTTGCGCCAAGAGCTAGTATTATCATGCCTAAAATAATCCATTTAGTTCGATTTCCTTGAACATCTGAGATAAATCCCCATTTGGGTCTAGAAATTTGAACTAAGTAATGAATTGCTACCAAAGCGCCAGGAATTGTAGCTGCTAATGAAAGTTCGACTACCATCAATCTATTTAGAGTTGATGTCATTAGAACGACTACTGAGCCTAAGCACATTTGCACCAAACCCAATCGAATAATTGAAAGCCATGAAAGCGTCATCTTACAAAGCTCCAAAATTTCTCAGGCCAAAAGCACAAACCAGCATGCCGAGCACAAACATTAATACTCCAGTTGCATTATACCACGGTGCAAGTTTGAGAGGGTCTTTCAATAATCTACGCATTGCTACGAGTTGACCGGCGACTAAGCAGCTTAGAACAATCGCGTGCTCAATCGCGCCCCAACTGGCCATCAACATGACAACGATTAATTGGGGAGTGGTCATTACCCAACAGGCAATTTTAGCGGCTTTGTCTGGCCCAAATTTAACGGGTAAAGAATTAATTCCCGTTTGTTTGTCACCTTCAAGAGCTTTGAAATCGTTTAGGGTCATAATTCCGTGAGCTCCAACAGCATAAAGTGACGCAATCACTACTATATTAAAATTTGGAAAAGTTTGGCTCATGACAGCAGCACCGGTAAACCAAGGCAATCCTTCATAGCAAAGTGCTACAATGCCTGGACCCCACCAGCCGGATTTTTTTAATCTGATCGGTTCGCAAGAATAAGCCCAGGCTGCAGCTACGCCCAATAAAGTGGCGCAAAATCCCCAGATACCAAGTTGCCATCCAATAACCAACGCTAGCAGGCTCATGGTTATTGCTATCCAAAGGCCCCATAAACCCGGAATACGGCCTGATGGGATTGGTCTGTCCGGTTGGTTTATCGCATCTACATGCCTATCGCACCAATCGTTCGCTGCCTGACTCATTCCACAGACAACTGGTCCGGCCAAAGCAATGCCCAAAATAATTAACGCTAAATTAGGCATAATACCCATACCTGAAGATATTACTCCACAAGCATAAGCCCACATAGGTGGGAACCAAGTAATTGGCTTTATCAGCTCAAGCACCGCTAACGGGTTAGAAATAGATTGGTTTTGTTTAATATAATTGACACTCATGTGTCATATATTATTGACAATTAATTTTGTTTCAAGAAAAACCTGCTTAAATATAGTTACCAAATCAATTTGTTATGGGTCAAAATTAAAGGCTTAGCTTTCTTCGGTATCTACCAAACCGTACTTGTGTAGTTTTACATAAAGGCTTTGCCTTGAGAGGCCAAGCATTTCAGCTGCCGCTGCTTTGTTGTTATTTGTGGTTTCAATGGCAGTCTGAATACAGATTTTTTCAATCACATCAGTTGTCTCGGCTACTATTTCTTTTAGAGATGCACTGCCGACTAACTCTGCAACAGATGGATTATTATCATTTGAAGCTAACGCAGGTCTGGTTGGCACTGGTTGCTCAGCGCGAGAAATTTCTCTTATCACAAAAGAAATTTGTTTCAATGTGCTGTTAGCTATTTTCGTCATTGAAACTTCAACGGCTGTTTTTATTCCAAAATCATTTTTTAGATCAGTGGAATATATACGCATCGGACCAGCTCTTTGGACATTTTCAAGCATAACTGCGAGGTCAATTTGTCCTTTTGAAAGGAAATCTCCTAAACTTCGTCCAACAATCTCTGATCCTTGCGCTGTGTTTATAAGTTCTAAAAAACTTTCATTCACATAGGTTATAACCCCATTGGGGTTTGTAAATACTATTCCGTCTGTTCCGTTTTTGTACAAAGCAATAAGATTTTGGGAAAGAGGATCATTAGGGCTTAATTGGCTAGCTTGAAGGTTCAGCCTTACAAGAAGGACTTGTTGTCCTGATGCTCTGTATATAACAGGATATAAGCCCGCTTCAGTATTTTGACCATTATGACTGACGGTAATTGTTAATGTCGTCTTATTTATGGCTGCCATTGCCATTTTGTCAGTAAGTTCTTTTTTATCTTTTATAGCAACGAATTTTGCAAACGGTTGGGTTAATAATATATCTACATCCTCTCCAAGCAGTGTACATGCGGCTGGATTCGCTTGTCTTATATTCCCGGTGTTTGCGTCTAGAACAAAAATAGGTTCACTGGCAGTTGAAAATATTGACCTGTAATGAGCGTCGTACTCTTTACGCTCTTCATGACTTTTCTCAACTGCAATTTGTGCTTGTACGAGCTGTTGCTGCGTTTCAGATATGGTCCTCAGATCTCTACCCAACAGCAAAATATTATGATTTTGACCTACCAAATGGGCATTATAGCGAACGGGAAATTGCCATTTTGCATTATCTTGGTGGTTTAGCTCTATCGAGTGTAGTATGGTTTTCCCGGAATTGAGTTGTTCTAAAGCCCTTTCAAATTTTGGCACACTCTCAATCGTTAGGAATTTATTAATATTTTTCCCTTCCCAGTGGGATAGATCACCATAATACTGTTCGCTTTGATTAACGAGTACTGATTTAATTGAGCCCTGTAGATCTATCATCACGGCAATATCTGATGATGTCGCTAGGATGTTCCCTAGAAACTCTGGCTCAATCATTGGTATTGAGCCAAAATCCCAGAAGGTACTTGCGCTAGTCTTCATTTGCTAGCCCCATTTTTCAAATAAAACGCAGGTTCATTTGCCTTATAATTCTCTATTTTTGAGATAACAACATCGATCTCGTTAGAAAATCCATCTGCATCTACTTTATCCTTAATTTTTGGTTCAAGATCTAGAATTTTGCCTCCCAGAAAGATGAGGGGTTTTTGCGCTACCTCTTGTTTAATCAAATTGATACTTTTGGTAATGTAGTCGATTGAGTGGTGGCCGGAGCAAGAGAATAGAACCGCTGAGAACTTATGGTTTTTACATAGCGTTACAAGTTCTTTTGAATTTGCGGAGTGAAGAAATTTAACAGAATGCCCTCGTCTTCTTAGCTGATCAGCAAGGATCGACGGTCCAAGTGTATGTTGCTCGTCTTTACAAACTATGAGCATAAGTCCATATGCAGATTCAATTTCGGACTCGCTATTCTGATAATTAATCACATTATTTAAAATCATTTGCAGCCGTGAAGTCGCTAAGGTCACTTGGCCAAAACCTTTCAAATCATCCACCCAGTCATCACCCAATTCTTCCGCTGCCATAGGTATGCAATAATCAATAATAATTTCTGCTGGAATTAGCTTTTGATCTAATGCGTCAAGAGCCAAATCGAGATCAAAATTTCCCGATACGCAGTAGCGTGTTAGCCATTTGGCTGTTTCAGTAATCTTCTTTTGTTCACTGGGTTGTAATTTCTGCCGAACACCGGACAAGGCTCTCTTGGCCAAATCATCGATTTGCAGTTTCAAATCGCTCTTGGAAGTCGACGGTATTTCTCTGTCCGACATTGAAGCGCTTTCGGTGTGCGTTTCCCGAGGGGCTAATTTCTCGTTATCCGCACTTA
>CABZJF010000018.1:0-29778 GCA_902525915.1 Paracoccaceae bacterium
CCTGTAAATAGCTCGGGATTTTCTGGTTTTGAGGAAAGCAAAACAATCGAAGCATTAGAATTTTATAAGGCGATAGCAGATGCATCCCCTGATGGTGAGCTATTTTGGCAGCAATCTCGTGAACTTTATTTTGCCGGGAAAGCAGCAATGATTATTTGGTCACCATTTATTATGGATGAGTTGGCTGGATTAAGAGACTCTGCTCCACCCACTATTAATTCTGATCCAACAAGTCGTGAATTAGCAAGTGCCACTGGCTTCGTAACAAACTTCTCTGGGCCGTCTAACCCAGCCGGTGCTGCATGGGCCGACTCTAGGTATTTTGGGATAACTGTCGATGCCGATACTGAGGCAGCACAAGACTTCGTCAAATTCGCTGTAGGCGATGGTTATTTAGACACTCTAGCTATTGCACCAGAACGGGACTTCTAGTAATCCAACTGAATATATTGATGGGTGGGCTAAACTAGACGTTGGAGTTGATCGCAGAGCCCCATTATCTGACTTGTATCCTGCTGATGTGATATCCAGTATTGTTGAAGGCTTAGATGTAGCGCAGAGATGGGGTGTAACAGAAGGCCAACTGGGCCTAGCATCAAAAATTATTAACAGCCAGGTGATAAACCGCGTTGTTAGGGAATTTATTGATGGTGGTATTGCAGCTGACGCAGCTGTAGCAAAGATGAACTCAGAGCTATCTAAAATAAATTAGGTATATTAGAACATCCTCTTGGAAGGCGGTGTTTTAGCTTGCCGCCTTCCAAAAAATAAAGCACTTATCCATTAAATTAATTTGGAGCGCACAATGCAAGAAGTGCCGCCATCAGGGCTGGGGCCCTTGGGAAAGCGCGAGGAAAGATTGGCATGGGGTATGCTACTCCCAACCATCTTATCAGTCTCATTAATAATTATATTACCACTGTGCGCAATTTTCTGGATTAGCTTCAAACCAATTTCGTTAGCAGATTTGCGCCCACCTACAGTTTTGATTAAAGAGCAACTAAAAGGTCAGATCAATGCAGCAGGTGATGCCGCAAAAATCCGCTACAGAATTAGGAATTCTAGTCAAACCAAGCCACTGAATGATGTAACAGTTTCAGATATAATTCCAAAATCGTTTGATATTCAAAGTACTGATGACAGATGTTCAGTTGATGAGACTAATCAATTAGACTGCATCATAGGTGTTTTGGAAGGTGGCGAACGCGAGGTTATTGAAGCTGAGGTTCTGGTTAAAGATTCCTTTTTTGGATCCGAAAAAGAGTACAAATTATCGAAGCCAAGTACCTCAAGTGTTGGAGACAACATATTAACTAACTCTGAATTAACGTTTGAAAATTTCCATAAGATTTTTGATAGTGAAGAATTTATAACCGTTATTCTTACGACCCTTTTTTATACTGTTTTTGGAACTGTGGGAGCTGTTGTAGTTGGCCTCTTCGCAGCACTACTTTTGAATATTAACTTTCGTGGCAAAGGACTGGTAAGAGGGTTATATCTTTTTCCCTATGTTGCTCCTGTAATAGCAGTAGCCTTTTCATGGATAAATCTATTCGATCCATTTTCAGGATCTGTAAATCACTTATTACTGCAAATGAATGTTTTAGATAGCCCAATTAACTTTTTTGGCCAAAGACCCAATGCTCTAATAATGGTAACGATATTCGAGATCTGGCGATACTTTCCTTTATCCTTTCTATTTATTCTTGCAAGAATGCAGTCGATAGATACCGAAATGTATGAAGCAGCAGATATGGATGGCGCCAGTCCACTTCAGAAATTCTGGTACATAAGCCTTCCGATGCTTATTGGTATAATGAGTATCCTCTTTTTGCTTCGCTTCATTTGGACTTTTAATAAATTTGACGATATTTTTCTTTTAACTGGTGGAGCTTCAGGTACTCGGACACTGACAGTAAATGTCTATGAGCAGGCGTTCGCAGTATCAAATATAGGAGCCGGGGCTGCTGTAGCCGTAGTTATTTTTATTTTTCTTCTGATCTTTTCACTTTTCTTCTTTAAATTTTTTAGTAAGGAGGAAGGGCTGTGATCTATAAAAAGAATATTTCTCTCACAGCTTTAACTATCGGAACACTCTGGGCTTTAACAATGTCAATTGTTGTATCCGTTGTACTTTCATTCATCTCAGGGTTCCCATTAAAACCAAATATACTAATCGTTATTAGCCTTGGAGGAATTGCCGGCATTATCATACTGAGTTCAGTGAAATCTACTACAATACTATTGCTTATGATAACTTCGTCCATTTTATTAAACGCTTTAACTTATGGACCCATTACAACTGGCCAAGATATTTCCTACCTGCTGAACTATTTTTCTCAGGTACTCTTTGCAATAAGCACAGTCTTGCCACTAGCAAAAATACTTTCTGGGCTCTCATTTCATGATCATGGCCGACATGAAATAGAAGCAGCTTTTATAAAGTTTTCTTCTGGGTTTGGTCTAATCTTTTTTACAATGATTGTTCTAATTCCCTTCTATGTAATGGTGATGACCAGCCTTAAAACGCAACAGGAACTCTTATTTAACCCCTTAGACTTCAGTATAGACATTTCAAAAGGACTATTGCTCTTTAGAAGTTACTCCGAATTATTCCAAGATTTTGGTTTTGCACGTTACCTATGGACAAGTTTTTATGTTTCTATTGTAACGGTGCTGGTTACTTTAGCATTCTCAATACCTGGCGCTTATGCGGTAGCAAGACTTAGGTTTAGAGGGAGCTCAGCATTCAGCAGATCAATTTTACTGATCTACATGGTTCCAATGATCGTACTTGCCCTGCCAATATACATTTTGTTTTCCATTACTGGCCTTCGAAACACAATTCTTGGACTTGTGCTAATTTACCCGGTTACAACAATTCCAGTGGCTCTTTATATGCTGCAAGGATATTTCAGAGGCTTGCCATATGAAATCGAAGAGGCCGGTTTAATGGACGGGCTTTCTCGTCTCGCAGTTATCTGGAAGATAACACTACCACTCGCGCTTCCAGCCCTTGCATCAGTAAGCCTCTATGTCTTTATGATTGCTTGGAATGAATTTTTACTCGCGTTTATGTTACTGGATGATCCCCTAACATTTACACTTACAAGGGGCGTTGCTTCGCTTAACTCGTCAGAAGTCCCACGGCAACATCTGATGGCGGGAGCAGTCATATCCACGGTACCAATTCTGCTTATATTCCTCTTCCTGGAACGTTTTATGACAAAAGGGCTTACTTCAGGGAGCGTAAAAGGATGACAAATAGTAAGTGGCTGCAGCTAGATGAGAAAGCACAAAATATTTTAATAAAAAATGATCGAGGTGGTTTTACCGTTCCGACAGCGGGCCTTTACCCCTATCAATGGAACTGGGATAGCGCTTTTGCCGGCTGGGGTTTCTCGACATTTGACATTGAGCGCGCATGGCAAGAACTAGAGTCTTTGTTTGCAGGCCAATGGAATAACGGAATGGTCCCTCATATTCTATTTAGAAGCAATGATCCTGATTATTTTCCTGGGCCTGACGTATGGGGTACTGAAGAATGCGGGCCTATTTCATCAAGTGGCATTAGTCAGCCACCAGTTGCTGCAACTTTTGTGCGTGCCATCTGGGAAAAAGATAAAACCACTGGCAACAACAGATTAAAAAAAATATTCCCTAAGCTTAAAGCCTGGCATAAGTGGTTCATGACTTGGCGACTTACCGACAGAAATTGTATTTTTATTTCGCATCCCTGGGAGGCAGGGCGAGACAACAGCCCCGATTGGGACAATGCAATGAGAGCAATTAATCCTGTCGGTATAGGAGAGTATACGCGGCGTGATACTAGCCATGTCGATGGATCAATGCGTCCAACTAAAGAAGATTATGATCGGTATCTTTGGTTAGTCCAACGAGGTCGCAAACTGAAGTGGGACGAAGAACTCATGTCGGTGAATAGGCCTTTTGAGGTTGCGGACCCTACAATGACATTCATACTACTCCGAGCATCTCGAGATTTATTGCACATGGCGGAAGCGCTTGATGTCGATAATATCGAAATTTCAGAATGGTGTTCCACGCTCAGGGAAGGGATAGAAACGCTAAGAAACCCAGACGGAGGGTTCTTTAATGCTATTAACTGTCAAACCGGTGAACACTCCGGAAATATAACATCTGCATCATTCCTGAATTGGTATGCAGGAATTGATGATGACGAAACGCTTAAGATTTTGACAAAAACTCTTGAGGAAACGAGGTATCCTATACCCAGTCTCTCAATTAACTCAGAAAAGTTTGATGGAATGAGATACTGGCGCGGACCAACCTGGGCGATTTTAAACTCGTTAGTAGGGGTTGGTTTGTCCGAAATGGGACATATAGCGGAGGGAACACTGTTAAGGAAAAGAACACAATCCTTAATTTTAGAAAAGGGTTTTGCAGAATATTTTCATCCTCTCAATGGCACGCCAGGCGGCGGTGATAGCTTTACTTGGACTGCAGCGGTTTGGCTTGCTTGGGCTTCGCCATCGAACGGAGAGTACTAATGGGTTCTATTGAGTTGTCTGGTATAGAAAAATGGTTCGGTGAAGCACAAGTCATAAAAGGTATCGATCTTAACATTAAAGCTGGTGAATTCATCATTTTTGTTGGCCCATCCGGTTGTGGAAAATCAACATTACTCAGGATGATCGGTGGTTTAGAAGAAACCTCCAGAGGTAAAATAACCCTAAACGGCAGGGATGTGACGGACGAACCACCTGCAAAACGTGGTCTCTCAATGGTATTCCAGTCGTATGCTCTATATCCCCATATGTCAGTAAAAGAAAATATGGGTTTCAGCCTAAAAACAGCAGGAAAAAGCAAAGATGAAATTAGAGAAAAGGTCGTAGAAACAGCCAAAGTTTTAAGACTGGAAAAGCTACTTGATCGTCATCCTAAAGATTTATCTGGAGGACAACGACAACGTGTTGCTATTGGAAGATCAATCGTAAGAGCGCCCTCTGCTTTTTTATTTGATGAGCCCCTATCCAATTTAGATGCTGCACTGAGAGTGGAAATGAGGCTCGAGATTTCTAAGCTTCATAAATCACTTAAATCTACTATGATCTACGTGACGCATGACCAAACAGAGGCAATGACGCTTGCAGATCGCATTGTCGTATTGGATGATGGCCAAATAATACAGGTGGGCACTCCTCGTGAACTATATCAAAACCCTGCAAATCTATTCGTTGCTCAATTTATTGGTTCACCAAAAATGAATATCATAAATAGTAGCGACTTAAGCGCTTCTGCCATTGATGAAATTAGTTCAAATAAGCAACTGGGAGTTGTTCCTCAAAAACTTGGAATTCGTCCGGAGCATATAAAAATAAAGTCTAAAAGGCAGAGCGCTATCAATGGAAATATTGAAGTGATTGAGTACTTGGGTGCAGATAGTTTTCTGTTCGTAGATTGCGCAGATTTAGGGATAATTACGGTACGAGTTGATGGATCCAAAGAGTTCAAGTTAGGTAAAACAATTAACCTGGAGTTTATGAGAGAAAACACTCATTTTTTCGACAGTAACGGTACAAAAATATAAATATTAGAAGCCAGCCACTTTAATGAAAAGATCCGAAATAAATAATATAATATTAGAAGCTAATGAGATGATTAAATACTTTGGGCATCATCTGCCAGATTTCGCGTATTGGTCTGTTGAAAAATTTAGAGAAAAACAGGAAGAAGCAAAAGAAATCATTCGAGCCGGTTGTGGCTGGGATATTACTGATTACGGTATGGGTAACTTTCAAACCACTGGGCTTTTCCTATTCACACTGCGAAATGGAAAGCTAGCAGACTTAGCATCCGGAAAAGGTATGTGTTACGCTGAAAAGCTACTTATCTCACGGCATAACCAGGTAGCACCAATGCATACTCATATTAAAAAAGTGGAAGATATAATAAATCGTGGAGGTGCAAATCTAGCGGTAGAAATTTTTAGATCAGATCCGCATGGAAATTGTGATGAGAGGAAAGGAGGCATAGTTGTTTGTGATGGCATAGAACGATCTTTCTCCCCAGGCGAAATTATTATTTTAAAACCTGGTCAAAGTATAACTTTATTACCTGGGGACTGGCATGCTTTTTGGGGTCACGACGGTGATGTCCTTGTTGGTGAAGTTTCTACTGTAAACGACGACGTAAAAGATAACATTTTCCGTGACGAAGTCTCACGGTTTTCCTACATTGATGAGGATACCACCCCAATTCATTTACTAGTTAGCGATTACCCAAAGTGGTTAAGTGCATAACCTTTTACTCAGTAGAAGTTCACCAATAAAAAAATGAATTGGAAGACTAGCTAAAGCATAACGGGCATTCATCAATTGAAAATCTTCGTAGTGTAGCCAGGGATCGAATTGTAGAACAAGCTCAGGTAAGAAAAAAACCGCAGTCTTTGATGGTGGATATAAAAAAGCATCTCAGCTCTACTATTCAAAGTTAAACCAAATGCATGATAAACTTGTTTAGAGTAAACTCAGCTCTTTGACGGTAGGCAAAAATAAATCGTCTCTGTGCAAAGTTTGAAACATTTCTTAATCTTAATCAGTGCAAATTTTAATTCTTATTACTACAGTATCTGTACTTTCAAAAAGTTTAGTTTAATTCACATTACTAAAATTAATTCTAGGAGATGAAAATGGCAAAAAAATTAAGTATTATCCGTTTCAAGCCCAAACCCGAACATTATGAAGCATTTTTGAATGATGTTATCGAAAACGGAAAGGATCGTGATCCAGAATTTCCACACTTTTGCGTAAAGGCAGGTGATGAAGTGATTGCAGTTGTAGTACGAGATGCCGACAACTTTGAACAAAATGCCCAGGATGGTGTCGTAAATTGGCTGGATGAAAGAAGACCAATGCTACAAGAATATGACCCCGTTAACCGTCACACTATTCCTCTGTCAGGTGATCTAGTTGAATAACCAAATACGGGAAGCACTACAAACTTTAATATCATAATATTACATTACAATCTAAATTTAAATTCGCAGTCATACGAAAAGGAAAAATGATGCCCAGCATGTTAGTCACTGTAAAAATATCTAAAGGTTTTAAAACTTGGACAGAAATGGCAAAGTCTATGGAGGAGAAGGCTGGTGCAGAAGGCGCCAAGATAATTTGGGCGGCAACTAACCCGGATGAGTCTTCTGTTTATGTTATGATGGACGTACCAAATCCTGATTTCATGCAGACATTCGGCTTAAGACCCGATGTTGTGAAAGCAAGGGAAGAAGCAGGTGCAGATGTATCATCTACTACTGTAATCACTCCAATAGGTGATTACTGGCTTGGAAATTAGTCAAAAAATATATTTGATAATAACTGCAGTCTGAAAATTTTAATTGGTGCACCCTACAGTTGGGGGCGGAGCAGTGGAGTGCTCCGCCCCATAATGTTAACTATTGGGAGAGTGGCAAGTAACCATGCTTACCGCGCACTATTTTTGTCATGACACGTAAGTAATACGCGGCAACTGCATTATTGGATCAAATTAAAATTTCTATTCAGTTTTTTTCAATTGAGACAACAAATAATCAAGGTCTGGCAGTTACTCTGCACCGGACAAATTTTTCCACTCAGCTTCAGAAACTATCTCCAGCTTACCTTTCTCAACCGATTTAATTGCGCCCATTAACTGAGCAACCGTACCAGGTTTCTCCCACATTCCTTTGATTTTTCCGTCTTTGTCAAGATTATACGAAATAGTTTTTATACACCCTGAAATTTCTTTATCCTCAAAAAAGTAGAAGATATTATTACTACCAATAGGTCGAAAAAATACAGACATTAAATTGTTTGATTAATCAATATCAGTCTTTGATGAATTTAACTCAGCCATAATATTAGCTTTTAGGATTAAAGCTTTTACCATTTTTTCAGTTTTGCTCAACTTCGTCCAATCCACGTTAAGTGATTTACAATATTCACACCTGCACTGCTGCTGGTGTTTTGGAAAAAAATTTTTAAAGCCGTGATCAGGTAACATTACTAATCCTAAATTAGAAAGCTAGTTTAAAGTCGAGTTCATCAAGAATGATTTGTAATGTTTACGTAAGGCCACTTTGATTGGATCAAACTACAAAAGACACAGACAATGTTACGAGAATACTGAAGGGTGATTTTTAAGAATACATCTTTTTCTTTCTCTTGCGTGTTTCCTCTGTACCTTTTGCAGAACCATCATGAAACGAGCCAAACCATTTATCCCATGGCATTTCAACAGTCCCATAATTACATTCGAAATACCTGTGATGAAGCTGGTGAAAAAAATCACCTATGTTGGCCCTCTCTTTATCAGCAATGTAAAGCTTCTCAAATCCAGAATGAGAGAAAATTGGATGAATTGACTGCATATAGCCATGGAACATTATATGCAGAGGATGGCTCGGCACAACAAAGTGAATCAGAAAGTTAGTGTAGAAAACAAAATGCTCGATTGGATGCATAGAAATGCCTGACCACGGTCCAACATTGATATTTCTATGATGGACGGCGTGGGCAAGACGATAGAGTGGAGGCCAGTGGAGTGCGCGGTGAACCCAATAGAAATGAAAGCTTGCCCATAAAATGAGGAAAGGAAACATTAAGAAAAACCAAACGATATTATCTGGAAATAAGAATGTTGGTGCATAGCCATTTGCCATCGCCCAAAAAACTATACATTGCATCATCGACCATTGTGTAACACCACTGAACAAAGTCCAAAACATGTTATCATGAACTTGATTACGAAAGCTAAACGTACCGTTATTGGTTGAAGGTTGTCGTGGATCAAATTTAAAATCTTCATCTTGCCCTTTAAACTTATATAGCCATAAATGTAGCAGCCCAGCACAAGTCACATGGGGAATAAGGTTAGCAAGCCATACTCGAATTATCCAATCCAACTGAGGCTTTTGCATAAGCTCTAACGATGGTAAAATCGTAAAATAGGCAATTACTGCCAAGACGCTCGCAAGAGTGGTTGTAGATGCTGCAAGCCAATAAGCAGAATACCAGCGAAAAACTGCAAAAAATCGCGGCGGCCAATCAAAGAGAGGATTTAAGGTAACTGGCGCATTGGGACGATGGTTCCAACGATTAGCCTCTTTATCATTTTCATAAGATGTTTTCATCAACTTAAACCAAGTAAAACAACGGTAACTAAAGATTAGTTTGCTATTTTGTTATAAGCAATTACGATTTGATTATGCCTGATACTTTTTGATCCATACACCAGAAACTTCCGTATATTCTGTAATTTAGGATTTAGCCAGCCAAAGACAGGGATTATACAATGAAAGCGCTTTCAGATGCGACTCAGTACGAAGCAGTACTCGCATACTGCATTGAGAGGACTTTAAGCGGTTACGACCAAGCTATACATTATGGTCGGTTAAGTGGTTACTTAACACTTGATAACAAACTTACAATTCAGGGACAAATGCTAGCGCGTACCCTGACCAATTTAAATGGTACATAATTACTATAATGTACGAGTCCAAAGGACAAAGGCTTTAGTCGGTTAAACTTCTGACGATAAGAAAGAAATTTCAAAGATAATGCTCCTTTTACTCACAACTTATGTGAACCGAAATGTGGAAATAAATCTATTGTAGTGGATAAAACTGTTTATAAGCGATAACAACGTCAAGCTTTGCTTACTACTATTGGTTAGTGTCAGATTTAAATTACTATTATTAATGTAAATTTTTAGCCAAATTATTGTAAGCTATTTGTGGATAATGCCCAAGTAATATAAAATACAGTTCAAAACTTACTTAAAAAGTTTAAGCAAAATTGTTATAAGTATACTGAGAATAATACACGTTCCTATTGGTAAATAGACTTGGGTATTACCCAATTTTAAGCTTATATCGAATGGAAGTTTTCCAAGTGGCAGACGAGAGATAAACGGCCATAATAATCCAACAAGTATTATTAGTATGCCAAAAATGATAAGAAGCTTTTGCATTTAAATTATGCCCTCTGGGGTATTTGTAAAGTTAACAATTTGCCACTTAATGTTTCACTTATTTAGTGGTGCTCTCTTTAAGCACAAATCCAGTTCTAGCGATGGTATGACCGTCCTCATCAGAATATTTTTGAAGATTTGGCCGTAGTGAATCTAAAAAATTTAAGGCTTCATCTTGGTATTCGAGAAGTATTTCCATCTGGGCTAAAATAGCTGTAAAAATAACCTCATCCTCGTCTTGAATTAAGTAAACTTTTTCAGTGGAAGTGCGCTCTGCCCAGAAATCAACACGTTTGGCAAGAGATTCTACCACATCGTCAAAGTGTTGTGGTTTTGGTCTGAACCGGATTGTTGTAAATGTTTTCATTAAAATTAAATATTGTTTAATCTGGGAATCTCAACGATCCAATTTAACTTTGTTTGACCTCATCATATTTATTCCTACTTGCAGACAAACAATTGCTATGCAAACCAAACCAATTAAAACTAAATATGCAGAATATTTTTCCATAAAATCCCAAGACGCTAGAAGAAGAGAAACAATAGAGGCAACGATATAATATCTCATTTTATATTTAAGCATCAGCAATAGAACGGTACTCCTTTTTGATGAGTCCTTTTTACATCAGTGAATTTTGAAGCCAAAGTACTTTTGCGGATATTGACCAATCAAATTCAGTTTCTGGTCATTTTGCCATATCAATGTTTATCTCAATAAAACTTTAAACAGGTGCGACGACATATGCATTGAATAGAATATGCTCAACCCTAATTCTCAATAGTAGCCAACAGAGCTAGAACGGATCAGTTTATCTCTCCCTATAAAACTGATCCGCCCTAGCTGAAATGCAAACCTATTCTCGAACAGTTTAAAACACCCACCCTGTTCTCCGCGATAATCTTCATTCTAACGTCATTTATTTCATTAATGAAAATTATGACGCAACGGGTAATTGACGCTACGCCTTACAAAGGCACTGCATCTTATCTAACACTTTGTTTCTATCAGATGTTGTATTACTTTTTAACCTTAACACCTTGACTGAAAGTCATGTTAAATTTTACGCTTGGATTATTGGATTTGATGATTTTTTCGCCTTTGATAGCTTGTTCAGCATAGAAATTACATCCATTTACCAGCACCAATGTAAATATGAGTAGTAGTTTTTCCATCATAAAAACCTTTGCAGTATAGTTAATATAACACTCAACAAAATTTAGGATCCTATTGGTAAGTAGATTTGAGTATTTCCAAACTTGAGACTAATATCCAGTGTTAGTTTACGAAGGAGTAGACGGGATATATATAGCCAAAATATCCCAGCAAAATTTCTAATGCTCCCATAATTTAAAGGGTCGTTTGCACCACTAATGGACCTTATTTTTACTAATGCATTCCATATATCAGCTTATTCACTTCGAAACATATCCATCTTTTTGTTCCATGATAAACGTGTTCAGGTCCGCGTGGATCTCTAACAACACGCTGCGCTACCCAGCTTTGGACTTTTGCGTGTCACGTGTGAGTAGGACCATACTTTAAAACAAAACTACGTCTGCAAAACGCCACGCAACTAAAATGAACATTGCAATCAAGACACCATAAACGAAAATGTTAAATAAAAACCTCATGGAATATAGATTAGAACTGCATGCGATATGCTCAAGAAATTCAGATGTGACAAATTAACTCCTACAAATTAACGTCACCCTTTTAAATACCGTCAGCCTCCCAAAACGATCGGCTCAGTTTTTAGGGTTTAGTTGCTTTAACCTAAGTTGAGCTAATTGCGATTGCATATAGATAAAAAATACAAATTGTACCTGCCCACCAAAGACAGCTTCTAACCCAAGTAATTAAAAATAAATAAGCTACAAAATATAAAATTCTCACGATTAGAAAGATTTGGAGAGCTATAACCGTTTCTTTTGCGCTTTGTCCAATGAGCGCCAACGCCATTACTGCAGGCAAAACAAATACTAAAGAGAAAATAGAGTTCTTAACCGCCCTGTCTGATCTACCAGCGATACCAGTTAAGGTGATATGTTCTCTACGCTCTGCTAAAATCTTTATACCGTGTTGCTGCGTTGCTAAATAAGACTGCACAATTAACATAACGATAACGCTCAGCCCATAGAATAAAACGAGTTGCATTTCTGGTATCATAACGACCCTCTTTGACGAAATTTCTACAACTTAGTAAAGCAAGCGAAGTAGTGCATAATAAAAGGCATAGTCATGCTGCTAAATCGTCCATCGCCTTTCCGTAACATTCGTTAAGTTTAGCTCTAATCTCTTCATCAGTTGCAAGATTGCCTAAGTCACCTTTAACCTTCCGGATGACATCTTCATCACCAGCTTCTTCCATGTCGGACTTTATAACTTCCTTGGCATAATTTTCTGCATCATTACCAGACTTGCCTAAAAGTTCTGCCGCCCACAGCCCAACAAATTTGTTACGCTTTGCCATAACTTTAAACTGCATTTCTGCGTCATTTGCATACTTTGATTCAAACGCTCTTTTCCTGTCATCAAAGGTATTCATTTTAGCTCCTTAGTCTTTACTTACTACGTGAGATATGCGGCATTGATTTAGTTTCAATAGACTGCGTCGTTAATTTTTAACTCATCTTCGGCAGCAATCGGTCCTACCGCTTTTTACGCTTCCATGTACCACCATACTGATAAGTCTTTTCATGCTCAGCCTTAATTTCCGTGAGACACTTACCACACAAGAATAACCATTCTTTTACACCATCGTATCTACAGCGGAACAGAGCATCCTCCTGAACCTCACAGATATGGCATTCTTTGGTTCTAATTCGTATCAATTGAGATTGATGAAGACATTGCTTCACGCTCAAAAGAAAATACACAAACGCCTGTAAATTTTGTCAATTTGAATAAAAAAGCTTGTTTTATATCTTCTATAATCTTTGGAATATCTTTTTCAAAATCATTCATTGCTTTAACATCCTGAAACCTGACACTAATCGAAAGGTCACCATCTTTCCCAACAGTCACTTGCAAACCGTGAAAATCAAATACAGATATGCGACTTTTCAAAAGTTCACATAAACTTTGGGCAGCTATTTTGGCCTCAGAAACGTTACTAAATTTCAACTGCAATTGCGAAGAGTACATTGCAAACTACTCCATTTTCTCAAGTAGATCTTCCAGTTGGCTACCAACGGAAGGAACATTTACTTGAGCTCCGCGATAGCCATCTTCAGCAAGTCCTAATTCTGCTTTTAGGTCGACACCATCTTGAGTTAGCATCCAGTTCCCATCAATTTGTGTAATTATTCCATCTTTTTCCAAGGCGGTAATTACCTCTGGTAGTGCGGCCCCATGAGCGCAAAAATCAAGGAAGCCAATAAGCTCAGAAATCTCACCATCTGGAGCATAACGGACAAACCGTCCGAGCAAAGCTCCGATCTCCGATGCGTATAAGTTGGCTTTTTGAGTTCGAAGAAGTATTTGGTCTGTAGTTGCCTTAGCAAGCTGGTGCATCATCCGCACCTGCTCAGGGTTTAATCGGATTGGACGCTTATGAAAAGCGCATAAAGTACCTAGAACAACGCCCTCTGTCGTATTCAGAGGAAAGCCAGCATATGCGGAGACATTCATTGGCGGCTTGGTCATCATAATTCCCGCAAATCGATCATCCTCAGAAAGGTCGGCAATGATAAATGGTTCTGGGGACGCTAAGGCGTATTGGCAAATCGACATATCTTGAGGCATAGCCATTAAAGGATCGATAGGTATACCAGAACCACCCACCGTAAACTGGTTCCTACCGTCAAGAATATTAACCATACTGAAATCTGCACCCGTGACTAGCTTAACCATATCCCCAAATATTTCAAACTGGCTAGAAAGATCTTGACCGATAATACCAGTCTCTGCCACCTTCACTCGCCGTAGTGCTTCGTTCCTGGGAGCTACTGGCTTTGCCATCTTTCTCGAGGTCGCTGCAGCAACCCCCATCTGTACAAAATCCTTAAACCCAAAAGTTTTGATTATACGCCGTAATGACACTTGAAACTCCGTTTTTCGGATATAGTCCATTATTTTGTGAAAAAAGCAATCTATCTGCAGCACTTTAAAAAAATGCTTTTATTTTACTGTTGCTCCGTAAAAAATTATGAGCATCACATTTTTCGGAAAAAATGTGAGATCAGGACATTTGCAGCTCTTACTCGCTCGACTTTTGACAGGCAGCCTCTCGGGATTATCGACATGGTCCACTGGTCCACAGGCAACCTTACCCCAACGCACAATACCACTTATGACTCATTAAAGCGTTTATTTTTAAAGATTGACTTAATTAGCAAACTTATAATGGTATAACGCCACTAAAATAAATAGGATAAGAATCAACAAAAGTTTTATCGAAGGGTTTTTATTATGGATGCGAAAACGATATTATCAATGTGGGAAAAAACCTTTTCCGAAAAAGTGGATTACCTTTCTGAACATCTTGCAGATGATTTGGTTATTGAGTTTATGGGTAAAGACAGTTCTTCCCAAACGAAGGAAGAGCATATTGCTTGGTGTGTTTCAGATGAAAGCCCAAGAATAGGCGAATTTAAGGTTATTTTTGAAGAGAATGGCGTAGCAGTTGGAACCCACACTGCTTTAAACCCGCAAGGAGAGGGTAGAGATGTCATGTATTATGGTAAGTTCGAAAATAATAAAGTCACTGAATGGAAAGTACTAGTATCAGTCCATAATGAGAGTTAGGCAGCTAAACGCTTATTAAGCATATTTAGAACACTTTTATAAATATCGTGTGTAAGGATACTTCTATCTTTGAATATAGCTTCAGATTGCATCCTGCCCGGAAAAGCGAAGCACTTAAGCTCAGCACTCATTGCGGCTTTTAAGCCATCTAAGTTATCTTCTATGGCTATAACGTCATGGGGCAGAAGACCAAGTTTTTTCAAAGCTAAATTATAGGCATCTGGTTCTGGTTTTTCATGCTTAACCATTTCATTAGTGATAACTACGTCAAATTGCTCTCGATTAATGCACGTTGCAGATAATATTTCATGAACATTACCACACGAAGTCGTAGTAACTAAGGCTAATTTTAAGGCTTTTTCACGCGCTAGATCGATGACTTCGTTAATTCCAGAACGAATAGAAACGGGCTCTGTCGCGAGAAGGCCTTGAAAAATAGATGTTTTTGTAAGGTGAATAGACTCTACATCAACCGCTTCACCTCTCTGGGCAGCATAACGTTGGATGCGCTTTGTACCTCCAGCTATTTTAAGCATCTCAGTATATTCATGCGGAGACCAGACCCATTTAAGTCCGTGCTTCTCAAAAGCTAGATTAAATGATCTCAACTGAAGTTCTGACGTATCCGCAATTGTCCCGATTGATCCTAAAAAAATTGCTTTCATAATAATCGACCTCCATTGATTTAAAACAATACGAAGAAGCCTCTCCGTTAGATCAATGAAATCTTGTGTCAATTTAGTAAAAAATACGCCGAGTGAGTGAGGAACAATTGCAATAATCCTAACTGCTCAAATTTTGAAATTTTGAACACATTTGATTTTTTAATTAACTTTTCTAGTTGATATTCATTATGGAAAATAAAAAAACAGCTCTAATCATAGAAGGTGGCGGTCAAAGAGGTGTATTTTCTTTTGGAATAACTGACACTTTTATCGCGAGGAATTATGATCCATTCGATATTTATATTGGTGTTTCAAATGGCGTGGCTGTTCTCTGCTGGTATCTAATTAGAGAAACAGACAATAATTTAGATAAAATGCTATATGCTGCTGAAGGTGACTACCTCAGTTACAAGAATATTTTTTCTGGAAAAGACATATTAAAATTTCATCAGATTTACGACGATGGTGAGAAAATGTTTAAACCAAGTATGGATAAAATTAAAAATAATTTAGTTGGAAAAGAGTATATTGCAGTTGTTACAGATGCGATTGAGGCAAATGCTGAATATTATTCATTTTGGGATGGTGATTGGATGCCAAAAATGATCGCTTCTGGAACCTTGCCTGTATTGGTAAGAACCCCAAGCTTAATTAATGGGCGTAGGAAATTTGATGGAGGAGTTTCAGATCCCTTACCAGTAGAAAAAGCATATGAAATGGGAGCAAAAAAAATAATTTTAATTAGAACATATGAAAAACAATTTAGAAGGAAGATGAAGTTTGAAAACTATATTGGAGCTCTATTTTCGAAAAAATATCCAAAATTGCGAAGCGCATTATTAGAACATTACAAAACCTATAATCGGGCACTTGATTTTATAAAAAATCCTCCAAATGATTGTGAGATAGTTCAACTATGCCCTCCCAAAAAACTAAAATCAAAAAGAGATTCAAAAAATATTGAGATTCTAAAAGCAGACTACAAATTAGGAAAAAGAGTTGCCGCAGAATATTTAGATGGTCTCGAAGACTGAAAAAAATATGCTGGCTCGTAAACGGCAATTATCACATAGATCAGTTTTTAAAAAGTTTGGCAAACAAAGCTTTTAAATCCAAACAAAGTTCAAAAGCGTACATAAGATTAATCAGAGTCGTAGTTTTAAAGCTAAAAATAAAGTGGGGAAAGATATTGAGACAACTACTGTTCATCTGCGTCATCTTACCAAATTTTTGTTTCGCAGGCATTGACGCACGGATGTCGTACATCAAGGCCGTGGAGGATTTTTCAACTTGTGGGAATGCATTAATGCCTTGGGGTGGTAATGGTTGGCGACCAGATGAAGTTGAAAAACCATATGTTTTGCAGGCAAAAATAAATCGGGCAAAGATGCAGACTGAAATTGACGCTGGGTTTTATACCGAAGCGAATTTAGAAGAGCTTTTTGTTGCTCTGACGAATAATTTTTACGAAAAAACAGCTGATGTAAAAGAAATTTTAAGAAAACTGCCTGCTGAAGACCACTATATAATTTGGAACAACCTATTTGAAATTGAGAAAGATGCGCAGTTGATAAGAAACAAGCTAGCATCTGACTTTCGTCTTCACGCCGAGATAATAAAAATGTGCGCCAATGGTTTAAACGAACCCACTAATTAATCCCGGTCAGAAAAGGAGCTTAAGGCTTGTATCTTTTATCTATTTTATGTGTGGCTTCACTATTTGGTGGGATGTTACTTTTTGCAGGTGGCTTTGGGACCTTGGCTTTCAAATTATTAGACAAGGCCGCAGCACGCTCATTGATAAGAGATACTTTCCCATATTTCTATCTTTATGTACTAACAAACTCTGGACTTGCTGCTGTCCTAAGTTTCTTTATAAACACGACGGCTTTTATTTTACTTATAATAATATTTGTAACCACCATTCCAAATCGGCAATTCCTAATGCCTACCATAAACAAAGCTGCTGACACTGGAAATAAAAAAACTTGGGGAATACTGCATGGGCTGTCCGTAATTATTACTGTAGCGCACATTGCTCTTGCTGGAGCTGCATTGATGTACCTTTTATAGAAAATTGTGATGACTCTGGGTAAAATTTTCGCAATTTGGTGCCCACTTCTACGAACCGCTCTACGTTTAAGTGTCTTATATAAGAGAAATTAAAATGTACCGTTTTACCGTAGTAACACTAATCTCAACTTTAACTGCTTGCGGCTCTTCAATGGATTATTATCATTCACCAAATTTTAACTCGAGCTTAAATCGCTTTCAGCATCCTGATGGTGATCCAAGCAATAAAAAACCATCTGAACTCTTTGCGATGATGAGAGAATTTTATAAACGAAAATACGATCAATCTGAACAAAATGGTTTTTCTATTGAGATTTCAGAACAGAACGAAATATCAACATTTTCAGATAGTGTAATGTGGATAGGGCAATCGACAATATTATTGAACTACAAAAATTTGACGGTTCTAACTGATCCTCAATTTTCAAATAGAGCATCGCCACTGTTTTTTGGTGGACCAAAAAGAGTAACTCCCACACCCTTTAAGATAGAAGACTTACCAAATATTGACATCGTTTTAATAAGCCATAACCATTATGATCACCTAGATCGCTCTAGCATCAAAGATTTGGTCAAGCACCAACCGTCAATAAAATTTATGGTTCCGTTGGGCCTTGCTCAGACGCTTCATAAATGGGGTGCTGTCGATGTAACAGAATTGGACTGGTGGCAAGCTGTTAAATTTCAGGAAATAGAAATACAGCCAACTCCAGTAAAGCACTGGTCGAGCCGTTCTTTGTTTGATCGTAATAAATCACTTTGGGCTGGATGGATGATAAAATGGGATGATTTTTCATTCTTCTTTGCAGGTGATAGTGGATATTCAAGTGACTTTAAAGAAACAGCCAAAAGGCTTGGCAACCCAACACTCGCAGCAATTCCTATCGGCGCTTATGAACCTCGCGATTTTATGAAAGCTGCTCACATGAACCCAGAAGAAGCGGTGAAGGTATTTGAAGATTTGCAAGCGAAATATGGAGTTGCTATCCACTGGGGAACATTCAAACTAACGACGGAACGAATGGACGAGCCACCAGAACGTTTACTTCGGAGCCTAAAAGATCAACGAATTCCCTATGATAAATTCAGAGCTCTCAGTCATGGGGAAAAATGGGACGCACCTTTTGCTAAAAAAATGTGAGGGTAAGGTACTCACATATAGCAACGCCTCGACTTTTGAACCTGCTCTCTCTTAGGATGATCCGCTAGTCCACAGGTAACTTCACCCCACCTCACCATACCCCTGCTCAAGCACAAAGGCGTTTATTTGGATCACTTGACTTGCTACAATTGTAGCAACGAAATTTCAGGGAAGTCGGTCATGGCTCGATACATGTGGTGCGCTAATCACTCATTCACTTCGATTGAGGATCTAAAGAAACATTTGGGACGCGATGAGAAAGTCTTTACGAGTATATTGCCAGAACTTAAAGGTAGTGGCCTTGCAGAGAGTAAACGTGGCATTATGACAGAGGCAGAGGGTAAATACTCTCATCAAGGCATTTTGATATTTAATGACAAGGCAGCATACGAAGCGTGCATGCAAATAATTAAAGATGCTGATTGGGATGATGAAATTCTGAAGCAAAACAGATATGAGACCTACATTTTAGATCATGAATTATGAGACATAGAAGACTAACACCAATGCATAGGGCACAAGTAGTAATCTTTTAGTTAGCAAAAACACGCGTTTGATCAGTTTAGAAAATTTAATACCATATATTTATTATGAGCCTGCAATTGAGATTAATCAACATATGAGATATTGGCGTAAATATCTTTATTTCCATCGTTTGGTGTGATGTAGAAATCCATTTCTGCGCACATTGTATGAAAAAACTGATCCTCTCCACCCTCAATTAAAAAGTCTAAAATTGCGTCTTCGCTCTCCGCAATCCAATGACAAAAAAAGAAGTCGCCCGTTCCCATCCAATGTTGTACACACTTAACGTGTTCATTCTTTGACTCGGTAAAAAAGTCTTTAGAGGACATACCTTTTGCCATTTCAAAAAATTCTTTTTTTGTTTCGTCAGATATAAAGGTATGAGTAGCGATGAAGTGTTTCTTCTGCATTTAGTCTCTCCTAAGCATGAACTGAGAATACCCAAGTTGTAATTCGTGCAACACCGATAAACCTCTGCATCTTTATGGCTATTCTTATTATTACAACGATACAACCAACAGCAACATTACTGAAGACGCAATAGCAGCATAATAGAAGCCATGTCTTATTGGCTTGGTAGATTTATTAGATAGTGCCATCAACCAACCTGCTGCCCAAGCAACTAAGAATGAAAAGGTAAAAAGGCTTGGAGTTAGTACATCCTCCATTTACCAAACATTCTCTATGTCATTATAGCTGTCCACTATACCGCTCAACTTACCTTTGGTAAATTATAAATGGAGTTACTGATGCAACTTGGTCGTACAATTTTCTCGCATTTTGATTAAATTCTTGTGTCATCCAATAAACTGAGGGAGTTCCATTTATATCAGCTGCCTCGTACACAGCTTGAATTAATGCCGTCGCAATACCTTGTTGTCGCATTTCTTTGAGTGTGAATAAGTCTTGCAGGTAACATACATCTGTAGTTTCCCACGTGTCAGGATGAAAAATGTAATGTACGAGTCCATGCAAAGTATCGTTACTATGAGCAACCAAACAATTCAAATTTGTAGAATTGTTATCGATCAACCTGGAGAATGTTCTGGAATATGTTCCGAGGGGTAGTTTTGTTTCATAAAACCTAAGGTATTCTCCCCAAATGTACTGCCATTGCTCTCTGTCTTGCTCTTCTAATGGTCTAATATCGAAACCTTTTCGCATTTACCCTTCACCAAATATTCTCTACATCTTTACTACTATCGTTGTTTACCGCGCTTCCTATCCGCGCCGAAGCATTTTTAAAATCGGGAAATTAATGAGCCGAATTACGACCCATTACTTACTAATTAGAAATCCCTTGCTTTAACTCCTCTAGGGACTGATCCACGCCCACCTCTTTAATATAATCTTCGTCCTCTGAAGCATATTTTGCGTCTACTTTTAGTCTGTCAATGTATACCTCAAGCCAGTACTCAATGTGATCTACCATATCTTCCGCTGCAACCTCTGAGGTAATACGCAACAAGCTAATATTATTCTTTTTACACCCCAACTCACAATACCCCTACTCACTCACAAAGACTTTTATACGAATTAGATCAGTTGCTATGTCCGCAGCGTCTTATATTGCATGATTTTTTACTTGGGTTACTGTTGAGTTAAATTTGGAGGCACAAATGGATACATACACGAAAACAATGGTGACCATTATAACTGTATGCGTTGTTGTAGTTACCTTGTTGCTAGTTGGCAGCTTAATATTCGAGGGCCATGACCACGACGACGAGCATGATTACGGTTATGTTGAAGAATTATATGAAAAGTTAGAATATATTAGCCATCGTATTGATGAACTAGAAGAACGTTTAGAAGAGTAAGTCCCGTGCGAACCATCCTAACAATTTCTACGTGATATTTTCGTCAATCGATAGGTTTCCGCCTGCCCAGACCGGTAAGTTCTCTGTATCTTCAAGCCAAGCCTTTTCTTCGGGAGTATTATTTCTGCCAACCTGTTTGTTTCTGTGAGGGTAACGTCCAAATTTTTCCAATACTTGAGGGTGTTGTTCGACTGCCCTTCTATTCCGATCAGAAAATAAAGAAAAACTAGGGGAAGATGCTGCAGCTTTATCGATAAGCTCACGAGCGTAATCAAGGTCTTCTAAATCTTCTGAATGTGCCAAGGCCCATGGTAATAAATACAAAAAAGCTGCTGGAAGTTTCAAGGTTTCTTCTATCAAGTCCACAGCGACTAATTCACGTACTAATTTTTTAGCGATTTGATCGTAAGAAAAGGCTTCGGCAGTTCCTCTAAAACAGGATCTAGAAAGCTGATCTGCCAATAACACTTTCGCCACTTTACCCTCTAGACTATCCCAATCTTCTCCGATTAACGTTGGTGGCTGGGCCTTTAGCTCACGAATTACGGGAGCAAACGGTTGGCATAAAGCATCCAACGAACTGCCACTCGCAAACCAAATCAGTAAAAGAGATCTCACCTTTTCTTCAGTATCTAGAGATAGCCTGATTACAGGATCTGCGGTATCACAGCCACACATGTAATTCAGGACACTGCGTGGCCTTCGAGGTTCTTCGAGAGCCTTTACGACTTCAGGAAGAAGCTTGAAATCTTCAGGATTGAAGTCAGAAACATCCGAATTCATTATGGCACCTCTTTAAGATTAACATTTATCACATTTTACCCGGGCATATTAAACGAGCTTAGTATTGTTGACTCCTCAACTGCAACTGTGTTTTATAAAAAGGTTATTATGAGACTAGGCGACTCCAGTTAATTCGTTTTGGGAAGGCATTAATTGTAGAGTCGCTATTTTAATTTTAGTTAAATTTTTTTCTGAGGTATTGTTCCCGGCTGCATTTGCAGCATTTAACAACATTAATGCTTTATGTAGCCTTCTAAGCATTACCTTTTCCTTTTTTGATATGCGCAAGATTTAGCATATATAGCTGATATTTTCATCATAAACTGGCTGAAAGCTGTTACACAACAGAATTACATCTCCTTACGCAAAGTCAACCTTGATTTGTGCTGCAATGCAGCATATCTAAGGGTAGAAAGGGTGGTTCCTCCCAATTTTCCACCCTTTAACTAAAAACGCCGATACTCCTCAGATCAGGTTGTTGGCGTTTTTATTGTTTAAAGACGGACCTCTGTAACGAACTTAACCTGGTTTAACAAAGTTATTACCAAAGAAATTCACGTGCGATACCACGATATCAAAGGTCAACTTACGCCAACAATTCTATTATAAGATGCAACTAGGTTTTGCTCGCCGATAACTACACATCGTGCAGTCGTAATAAAATTACGGCCAATAATTCAATCCAATTTCTATTTGCTAGCGTAATTACCTCTATAAACAGGAGACGAGCAATGAACGCACGCAAGGATTTCATAGAGTACGAAGCTGTACTTAGGTATTGTTGTAAAAAAACAAAGAACAATCACGAGCAAGCTGTACACTACGGGCAGTTGAGCGGTTATTTCACTACTGATAACAAACTCACGCCAATGGGCCGCCGGATAGCTCAGTATCTAGAAGACGGATTAGCTGCTTAGTAATCTGACGTTTGATTATTTGTTTGACGGTAGCAGTAACTGCTTGTGTTTACTTTGACCAATAATCTTTCCAAGGTTTGGCTGAAACATGTTCGTTAAAATTAGATACCAACGCCATTATATACCCATCTTTAGTGAGACGATACTTTTTATCCAATAGGCCTTCATCTCTAGCGATCTGAACCGCCCTTTTCAAATGGTCAGTCTTACCAACACGCTTACAGTGATTAATCACGATAATCTTCTGGGCTTTATTACCAACAAACAAAGTTTGAGCTCCTTCATGGAACAACGGTTTATCTGCTGGCTACAGGACAAGGTTACAATATTCACAGCAAAAAGAAACAAAAAAATTTGCTTATTGATAGATGTTAAAAGATTGCCCAAAAATTAGGACTTAAGGTAAGTTTTGCCTCATAAAAAGGATATTAATTGTTGATAACTACAGGTTTGCCAGCCACAGTTTTACTTTTGAGCCTTTAGACGTACTGATCAAGTATGAAAGTTGGCACGGTGTTTGATGAAATGTGGGCTGACGGATCTTCGATTCGGCGCCCTTATAAAAATATCAAGACTTGGCTCGATGGTGAGGAACGAAATTCTCTTAAAGCAAAACGTCGGGACGCTAACGATTTATTTAGACTCACAGGCATCACTTTCAATGTATACGGCTCAGAAGAGGGCGAGGAAAGGCTTATACCGTTTGACATTGTTCCCAGAGTGCTAACTTCTAACGAATGGACTAAAATTTGCAAAGGCCTGGAACAGAGAGTCCGAGCAATTAATGCATTTTTATACGATATCTACCATGATCAAGAAATCGTAAAAGCAGGCGTATTACCGCTTGAGATGCTTAAGAACAACCCAGCATTTTTATTACAGATGATGGGGGTAAATCCACCCGGTCAAATTTATACACACATATCAGGTGTTGATATAATTCGAACAGCAGAAAACGAATTTTATGTTCTTGAGGATAACGTGAGAACGCCTTCAGGCGTGAGTTACATGTTGGAAAATAGAGAAACTATGCTGCAAATGTTTCCAGAGTTATTTACTAAAAACAGGGTTCAGCCAATACAAAATTATCCACAAGAATTGCTCTATTCTTTGAAACACACACTGCCGGAGACTGCGGAAAATAAACCGACTGTCTGTTTGCTTACACCAGGACTATACAACTCTGCATATTTCGAACATGCATTTTTAGCAGACCAAATGGGAATAGAACTAGTACAAGGAAACGATTTGAAGGTGGTAGATGGTTTTTTGGCTATGCGCACTACACAAGGTCATCGCAAAGTAGATGTAGTATACAAACGCCTTGATGACGAATTCCTCGACCCATTAAATTTTAATGAAAAAAGTAGTTTAGGCGTGCCAGGTCTATTTGACGTCTATAGAAAAGGTCGGGTTACGATTGCAAACGCACCAGGAACAGGCATTGCCGATGATAAGGCCATGTATTCATTCATGCCAGAAATCGTGCAGTTTTACAGCGGGGAATTTCCACTACTGCAAAATGTGCCAACATGGCGATGCGCCATTAAGGATCAATTAAATTATGTATTAGATAACATACATGAGTTAGTGATTAAACGGGTTCACGGTTCTGGCGGATATGGCATGCTGATAGGGCCAACGGCCACTAAGAAAGATATAGCAAATTTTAGAAGAAAGTTGCTATCAACACCTCAAGATTACATAGCCCAACCGACATTGAGTTTGTCCACCGTGCCAATTTTAACAAGCAAGGGCTTTGCTCCACGACATGTCGATTTAAGACCATTCGTTCAAATGTCACCAGAAAAAATAAATATTGTTCCTGGCGGGCTAACACGGGTCGCTATGTCAAAGGGATCGTTGGTAGTTAATTCTTCACAGGGCGGAGGAACCAAGGATACTTGGGTTCTAGAAAACTGATGTTGGGCAATACGGCTAATGGACTTTTTTGGACCTATCGACTGTTGGAAAGAGCTGAAAATATGTCTCGTTTGATAGAAACCGGGCAAAGGATAGCCTTGACAAGACTAAATAGCTCTGATGAACAATGGTTATACGTTATGCAAACCGCAGCAGTAGCTTCAGAATATAAAAGATATTATAGTAAAATAGAAAAAGAGGCTGCTCTGGATTGGATGTTAAAACATCCTGAAAATAAATCATCTATTTTATCTAGTATTACTTCTGCACGGCAAAATGCAAAGATGGTTCGACACGCTCTAACTACCGATGTTTGGGAAGCAATTAATGGATCTTTCCTTGATATTCAAAATCTTCTCAAAACTAAGATTAGAGAGAGAGATCTCCCAATAGTTCTTCGCACAATTAAACAGAGCGCTGCTCTTGTCCGTGGTGCAACTTATGGAACAATGTTGAGAAATGAAGAGTATGATTTTTGCCGTCTAGGCACATTTATTGAACGTGCAGATAATACAGCACGAATTCTTGATGTAAAGTACTATGTATTACTACCCTCTGCGAAAGCTGTAGGCACTTCAATTGACAATGTTCAATGGGAAACAATTTTGAGATCAGTATCTGCTTACGGCGGATTCAGACTGGAATATGGACATGAAGCTGGGCCTGGTGATATTGCCAAGTTCCTTATTTTAGATAAACGCATGCCTAGAAGTTTAATTTATTGTTGCGAGATCCTAAAACTTCATCTTTCAAGTTTATGTTCCACTTATCGCAATAAACCGGCATCTTTTTCACAAATAATGCAGTTACAAAAGAGGTTTTTAACTCATGATATTGAAGCAATTTTTAAATTTGGGTTGCATGACTTTTTGCAAAAAATGATTTCTCTTTTTGCAGATTTAAGTGATCAAATTGAAATTGATTATAGATTTTACGAATGAAGAAGTTGAACGTTAGTCATAAAACAAAATACTCATTTGAAGCAGGACCGTTAAGCGGCCTGCAACAAATTAAAAAAACTCCCTTTTCAGATTCCTGCCAAAAAGTTGTAAATTGGTCTCTATCACTTACAGGAGCAAAAGAAGAACTAACATTTACAGATTCATTCAACAATAATGTTAATTTGATAAGAATTGAACCAGGAATAAAAGACCTTGTAATAGAATGCGAAGGACATGTGGAGGTTACAGATAGGTCTGGAATACTTGGTTATGAAACAAGCAATATACCTTTGTGGGTTTGGACTGAGCAAACCAATTTGAGCAAGCCTGGACCAGGAATTAGAAAATTGGCAAAGAGCTTGCCATTAAAAGATGATATCAGTGATTTTCATACGCTTATGGAGCTAATTAACAGTTCCCTAGAATTTCAGAAAAACACTACCGACGTAGAAACTACTGCTGAGGAAGCACTCAAAAAAGGTTCTGGTGTTTGCCAGGATTTTACAAACATATTTATAGCTTGTTGTAGGCTACACGGGCTACCAGCTCGTTATGTGTCTGGTTTTCTACTTTTAGAGAACAAACAAATTCAAGAAGCCATGCATGCGTGGGCTGAGGTTTTTGTCGACGGTTTGGGTTGGGTAGGTTTTGATACAGCAAATAAAATTTCACCAGATGACAGATATATCCGAGTGGCAATTGGTCGAGACTACTCTGATGCGGCCCCGATTAAAGGTGTGACACTTGGCGTTCAACATGAGTGCTTATCTGTATCCATTTTGATTTCGGAGCAATAAAGGCATGAGCTACTGCGTTGGAATATCGACAAAATATGGACTAGCTTTTATGTCCGATACGAGAACAAACGCCGGCTTAGACGATCTCTCGCAATTCAAAAAACTCTTTACTTGGAGCCGATCAGATGACCGACTGCTCACAATCCTAAGCGCCGGCAATCTTGCTACAACGCAAGCAGTCGTATCGGCAATAGACCAAGATTTTAAAAATAAAAAAAGTCAGTTACTTAAGTGCAAATCTATGTTTGAAATAGCAGAATTTGTAGGAGACCAATTAAGTCAAAAAGTGAAACAGCACTCAGAGAACGGGGTTAATGGTGAAAGTACCTTTCAGGCTAATTTAATATTAGGTGGTCAAATTAAAGGATCAAAACCTTCTCTTTTTCTTATATACCCAGAGGGAAATTTTATAGAAGCGACAGAAGATACGCCTTTTTTTCAAATTGGTGAAATAAAATATGGGCGCCCAATCCTTGTAAGAGCCTATCGGCAAGACCTCAGTATGAAGGATATTTTTAAACTTTTAATAGTGAGCTTTGACTCCACCTTGAAAGCCAATTTGACAGTTGGTTTTCCACTAGATTTTCAGATTTACTTTACCGATAGTCTAAAATCTGGCGTTGAAGGCCGTTTGAATGCAAACGACCCATACTTTGTTGATGTAAGTAATGCATGGAGCAGAGGGCTGGAAGATTTATTGTTAAGACTTCCTGGCTTAACTCTGAGTGAAGAAGTAAAAAAACAAAAAGAATAGCGCTTTCTAAAAGCGAATGTTTCCCCTGTGTTTCCCTACGGAAGTTTGCATCCTACCCTTGTACACCTAAGTCATTGAAAGTATTGGCGCACCGGGGAGGCGGTTCTACTCCTTATCCCTGCACTGCATCTGAGCTAACACCCTGTTTTTATTACATACAGCATACACTAGTTCATCTCAATACTGCGTATCTTGGTCAGTAATATGGTCAGTAATTCCTTATCGTTACTAGTATAGGGATGGCACTAGGGTGTGGCTTCCTTAATGTAACAATGACCTACCGCTTAACCTTGTGTAAGACATACCCCATGCAGGGGCCATAGGGGGTGTATGTGCAGTATGTATATCCGCTCTTACACAGATAGGGTGTTGTGCATAAGCCAAGCAGTTAAACATTAGCAGGATGTCAGTGTATCGTAGTTTGCAAGGTTAGTTGTGGCAGTGACGAGAAGTCTATTATACAGCACTAGTTTTTAGAGCACTTCTAAATGGTGCAAAACCAGAGTCGGCGCGACATTCTGTCCACATTTTCTGTGGATGAAACGCGGAAATATGGATAGAGTTGTGGATAAAGTAAAAAGTTGTGGATAATTACACTTCGAAAAAAATCTAATGTTGATTCAGAAAGAATCGTATGCCACAGTATACTTAATCTAGTCTGGGGGTAATGAGTTTTCAGGCTCAATGCTGGAAACAGGATTAAGTCTAAATCGTGTTACAACTGTTAGAGAACAGATGCTGGAAGGGTTAAGATCCTTGGATCGTAACCAGGAAAGTATCGGCAAGGGAGAGCGAGAAGAGTAACGGTTCAAGCCGACATCTGATGCAGCAAACGGGTCAAGCTGACACTGCAATGCACTCCTAGGCAGGATATGCGGCTCGACCGCATTGAAGGTCTCTAGTGGGTTGGATTAGAGACATGGGCGTCTCTAGGATTTTTCCTTGAGGCGCTCATGCTTTTTTGGAATTCCACTTATCTAGTTTAGCTAAAGCTTCTGATGCGTTGCTAGTACTGCGGCTGACTCCAAACTCGTTTAAATAAATGTCTCTAGCTATTTTATTTTACCTGTATGCTATATTTCAGTAGTCAAATAACTCAAAATTAGCTGGATGAGCATCTATCGTAGCGTAATAATTGACACGCACCAGCAATTGTAGATTTGCTACAGTCATTATGAGAGGAGAAAAAATGTCATATTACACAATTTCGCATTGGGAAGCTGATGAGTGGACAGATGAAATGGAAGCCATCGCTAAAGATAAATTCGGACCCATGATTATGGCTGTAGGCGCAAATTCAGTCGATTTCATTCGAACCGGGGACAAAACTATGTGTGTTGTAACGAAGTACAAAGATGAGGCTACTGGAACAGCTGCTCTATCAAAAATTGCTGAAATTCGAGGTCAAGCTGCATCAACCCTTCCTGTCAGGATGGTTTCTGACGTTAAAGGTTCCGCATTCGTGAGTATGTAATTAATAAAAAGGGCTTAGCACTCAGCCCCAACTTATTCTCTGGAGCTTTAGCGGTTTTAGTTGAATTAATTATTTTTGATAAATGACAGTTCTCTTTGGGAAAGGATAAATGATTTGCACATTTTAGTTATCAATTTCGCAGCTAACGACACGCATAAACAGTTTGTGCATCAGCAGGAAAAGTTTGTATCTTAGCTTGCAGGGTTAGTTAGAACATTAAAGAAGAGCCTTTTACATAGCAGCAATATTTATTTTGGACTTTACAAATCATTGATGGAATATAAAATTGAAGTGGAGCAGAGGAGAAGTATTATGTGCGCAATTACAGGTTTTACCATATTAGGTCTGTTGGGTTGGGGTGTATATACTGCTGGTAAAGCAGTTTGGCAAAACCGTTCAACGATAGCTCGTTATTTGTACAGCTTTTATAACCTGCCTGAAACTACTTACCAAGCAGTTAAGGTTAAAGTAGACCGTACCTGATATAAGGTTTCATGAGGTTAGCCTTATTAAATGTGATCACTGGTACTTGCCTGATTAGCAGAAACCACACTTCAGTCCTGTTTAGCTCAATATGGGCGGAAGAAGTAGAATATAATCTGAGACACATTAGGGTGCTCTCATTTTAGCTGATCTCAAAAAAGGCGCGCAGACCTGGGAGATGGCTGAACCCCTTCAATTTGAAAAATTGGGAGTTGTTAACTGACCTTGGCTAACACGCACTATTTATGTCATGACACATAGTATGTATGCACCGACATTGAGTTTGGATCACAGTTTGACTGTGAGAGTTTTAGAATTTTCTCTCGTATGGTGTTTGCCCGCCGGTCAATTCTAAATTGAGCTGCATCACATTGTTGTTTAAGGCTACAAGGCCAAAATTAACTCCGTCAGGACCGTCAATGAAGTCTTGAAACTCAGAAGCAGATATTCCGTCTTTTACTTCCCACACACAATACATCGGCCCGTCTAGTCCCATTGGCATGAACGAATGGTTGAAAAACCCTTTTTCCATCACCGATTTTTCATATTCTTTGCTGTCTTCTTCAGTCTGACCACCGATTATCTCCCACCATGCTTTCGACATGTTTGGTTTAATGTGATGATGTACAAGGTAAAATTGAGATGCCATTTTAAGTTCCTTTTTGAATTTGTTTGAACCATTTCGTTAAATTATACCCACTAAAAAACAACTACAAAACTTGTACTATTATTTGAGCTTTTCCAG
>CABZJF010000019.1:0-29315 GCA_902525915.1 Paracoccaceae bacterium
TAAACTTATAATCAGAAAATTCCGAATTAGACGCAAAAAATACATTTCATAACCCATGGCGAACCGCAATCAGTCAGAAAGTAAAAACACAGAATGAAAAAGCATGGAAGCTGCTTTGCCAAATTAATTTTACAATAGTTGCAACTTTAGCAGTAAAAATGAGAATTATCGACTTAGATTAGGTCTTTGAATAAAAACGACATTGGTCGTAATTGGGATAGATCGTTGCAACACTAAATGTTTTAATTTTAATTGTTAAATTAGGTCAGGTTTTGTGCAAAATCAAAGATCAAAAATATATTTGGTGATTATCACTATCGGGGCAAATCGGGGGAGAGCCGCTAGAGGCAGACCGTCATACCTAAGTTTCTTTAAAATTTATTAATAAGGATCTTGAAAATGACAGACAAAAATAGCCGCCGGTCGGGTGGCAGAAATGCCCGGCGCGCAGCAAGAGCAGCCCCTCTTTCAAAAGAATTACAACCCGTAAGAGCGGGTATGGAAAGTAACACCTACAGACCATTAACTGAGGCTGGTGAGAAGCGAATTCATTTTGCCGCATTGGATGCACTGGAAACTATCGGCCTGGGAGATGTGCCCGAAAGCGGCAAAGAGATTATGTTGAAGGCAGGTGCGACTTTTGGAGATGATGGGCGGATTCGATTTCCTCGAAGTCTCGTCGAAGATATGCTTTCAATTGCAAAGCGAGATATCATTTTATTTGGAAGGGATTCTGCCTACGATCTAGACTTAACAGGCACTAGAGTTCACTACGGAACTGCTGGTGCTGCTGTACATTTAGTCGATTTAGAAAGTAAAAACTACCGAGACAGTACAATACAAGATTTACATGACGCTGCACGAATAGCTCACGAACTCGATAATATTCATTTCGTTCAAAGGCCTATGGTCGCGCGTGATATAATTGATAACAAGGAAATGGACTTAAATACTGTGTATGCCTGTTGTACTGGCACGACAAAACATGTTGGGACATCTTTTACAGAGCCAGATTATGCCAGAGATGCACTTGAAATGCTGTTTATGATGGCTGGTGGAGAAAAAAACTGGCGAGAACGGCCATTTGTTTCGAATTCAAATTGTTTTGTTGTACCGCCTATGAAATTTGCAACGGAGAGTTGCAAAGTCATGGAAGAATGTATCAAGGGCGGTATGCCAGTTCTTCTTTTGTCGGCAGGACAAGCTGGCGCGACTGCACCTGCGCCAATTGCTGGTGCTATAGTTCAGGCCGTTGCAGAGTGTTTAGCCGGGCTTGTTTATGTAAATTCAATAGCTCCAGGCTTCCCAGCGGTTTTTGGAACATGGCCCTTCGTGTCGGATTTAAGAACAGGAGCGATGTCGGGTGGAAGCGGAGAACAGGCCTTACTTAGCGCGGGCTGCGCCCAGATGCATAGATTCTACAATCTGCCAGGTGGCGCTGCTGCCGGTATAGCGGATGCAAAACTGCCCGATATGCAAGCTGGTTGGGAGCAGGCAACTTCCAATGTTATGGCTGGTCTTTCAGGCCTGAATATGGTTTACGAAGCAGCCGGAATGCACGCATCTTTATTGGGCTTCTGTCTAGAAAGTTTAATTTTAGGTAATGACCTTATAGGTCAAGCTCTTAGATGTGTTCGAGGCATTGAAGTCACAGAAGACACTGTCAGCTTGGATGTTATCCGCGCGACCTGTCTTGATGGTCCGGGACATTATCTAGGCTCAGAACAGACATTAAACCTTATGCAAACCGAATATATATACCCAGATTTAGGTGACAGAACATCACCAAAGGAATGGCTGGAACTTGGAAAACCGGATTTACTTGAGAAAGCTATTATAAAAAAGAACGAAATTTTAAGTAAAAATTCACCAGGCGCATTAGATGCGGGCACTGATAGTAAAATTCGGTCAGCATTTAATATTCATTTACAAATTTAGTAAGTCAAATTAGGACAAACTGTTAATTTGGAGGGCAGATGAAGTACTTATTCCTTGTAGCGGCGGTACTTTCTGAAACAATTGGAACTTCAGCACTTCAGGCCAGTAATCAATTTACGAAATTTTGGCCAAGTGTTACAGTAGTCATTTCCTACGCATTGGCATTTTATTTTTTATCAATAACATTAAAATACATTCCAGTTGGTATCGCTTATGCACTTTGGGCTGGTTTGGGAATAATCTTTATTACAATAGTCGGATTAGTCGTGTTTGGGCAAAAACTAGACAGTGCTGCGATCATTGGACTTACAATGATCATTTTGGGAATTGTGGTAATTCACCTTTTTTCCTCAACATCCTCACATTAACGGGTGGTATTTCTATAAAAATCAATATAGGTGGCCCTAAAATATGGAACAGGCTCCCTAGATGACATTAAGAAATATCGCAATAATAGCACACGTTGATCACGGAAAAACAACTCTAGTTGATGAATTACTAAAACAATCTGGCGCATTTAGAGAAAATCAGGCCATTACAGAACGTGCTTTGGACAGTAATGACCTCGAACGAGAGCGGGGAATTACTATTTTAGCGAAAGCAACGTCTGTCGAGTGGAAAGGTAATCGAATAAATATTGTTGACACTCCCGGTCACGCAGACTTTGGCGGAGAGGTGGAGCGGATACTATCGATGGTTGACGGTGTAGTTTTACTTGTAGACGCTGCCGAAGGGCCAATGCCCCAAACAAAATTTGTCACTTCAAAAGCTCTTAATTTAGGCCTTAGACCAATAGTTGTTCTAAATAAAGTAGACAAAGGTGATGCTGAGCCAGATAGAGCGTTAGATGAGTGTTTTGACCTTTTTGCTAATCTCGGCGCAAACGATGATCAATTGGACTTTCCGCACATGTATGCTTCAGGTAGATCTGGCTGGGCGGATCACGACTTAGACGGACCACGAAATGATTTAAACGCACTGTTTGATCTTATTCTTAATCATGTTCCTCCCCCAAGACAGGCAGAACACATTGAAGATGATTTCAGAATGCTGGCAACAACACTGGGAAGTGACCCTTTTGTTGGCAGGATCCTTACTGGTCGAATTGAAAGTGGCACTATAAAAGTTGGGTCTACAGTTCAAGCCATCAGCAGATCTAGTCAAAAAATCGAACAATTTAGAGTAAGTAAAATAAGGGCATTTAGAGGACTCGGGCATGCGGATATTGATGAGGGTATCGCCGGAGATATCGTATCCCTTGCCGGAATGACTAAAGCAACCGTTGCCGACACAATTTGTGCTCTAGCAGTTGAGACGCCATTGGAGTCTCAACCGATAGACCCCCCTACAATAACTGTTACGTTTGGAATAAATGACAGTCCACTTGCAGGCAGAGAGGGATCCAAAGTTCAAAGCCGTGTAATTAGAGACAGGTTAATGAAGGAAGCTGAGAGTAACGTAGCAATTAAAATAAAAGACACCCCCAGCGGTGATGCTTTTGAAGTCGCCGGCCGCGGCGAACTGCAAATGGGTGTTTTAATCGAAAATATGCGTCGCGAGGGCTTTGAACTTTCAATTTCTAGACCTCAAGTATTGATGAAAGAAGAAGACGGCCAAAAATTAGAACCAATAGAAGAGGTAACGATAGACGTAGATGATGAATATACAGGCGCCGTGATTGAAAAGATAACGGGCCCAAGAAAGGGCGACTTAGTGGAAATGAAACCCTCCGGAGAAGGTAAAACAAGGTTAATTGCCAAGGTTCCAGCCCGAGGCCTAATAGGTTACCATGGAGAATTTCTCACTGACACACGCGGAACTGGTATTATGAATAGGGTCTTTAGTGGTTGGTCACCGTACAAGGGAAGCATAGAGGGACGGCGCGCTGGCGTTTTGATATCTATCGAAGATGGAGACACCGTGGCGTATGCCCTTTGGAACCTTGAGGAGCGGGGAAAAATGTTCGTTAGCCCCCAAACTAAGGTCTACAAGGGAATGGTTATCGGAGAGCATACTCGTGACAACGACTTAGAGGTAAATCCACTAAAAGGCAAAAAACTGACCAATGTCAGGGCGTCAGGATCAGATGAAGCAGTTAGGCTAACACCGCATATAAAATTCTCTCTTGAGGAAGCCATATCTTACATTAACAATGATGAATTAGTTGAAGTAACGCCTACAAGTATCAGATTAAGAAAAAGATTTTTGGATTCTCATGAACGGAAAAGACAGCCCCGAAATAATTAAAAATAAGGATCCCTGTTTTAAGTTAGTAATTTTATTTTGAGACTATTAACGATCTGACAGCGTCTATAGCAGATGTAACTCCGTCCATACTAGAACCACCCGCTTGTGCCAAATCGGGCCTGCCGCCGCCTCCTTTACCTCCGAGCTTGTTTGCTGCTGCTTTAACGATATCTACGGCAGAAATATCAGACAAAAGGTCCTTCGTAACGCCGGAAGCGACTGCAACTTTTCCGTCGTTTTCTGAAATAAGTAGTATAACACCTGAGGAAAGTTTCTGTTTATAACTATCAATTAGACCCGGAAGCTCCTTGCCAGGTATACCATTTAATTGCTTCGCTAAAAAATTCACGCCAGAAAGATCTTCGCTTTTCAACTCATCTTGTCCCGAAGAGCTGCCCCCCAGTGCCATATCCTTTCTGAGTTGTGCGATCTCACTTACCAGAGATTTTCGTTCTGCCACTAGGCTTTTTACTCGAGAAAGAGTATCAGATGAGCCAGTCTTTAGTTCAATAGCAATATCGGACAGATAATTTTGCTGTTTGGCAAGATGATCCATAGCTGCTTCGCCAGTTAAAGCCTCAATACGTCTTACCCCAGAACTACTGGCACCATCAGACAAAATAACAAATGCTCCTATATCCCCAGTGCGTTTTACATGGGTTCCACCACATAGCTCTAAAGAATATCCATTTCCATCAATGCCCTTACCACTTTTTTGATTATAACCCATTGAAACAACACGAACTTCCTCACCATACTTTTCCCCAAATAAAGCCGTGGCTCCAAGTTCTCTCGCATCATCAGGAGACATTACCCTAGTAGTGACCTCTGTATTCTGGCGTATATAAAAATTTACAGAACGTTCAACGTCAAGCAACTCTCCTTTTGTAAGAGCTTTAGAATGACTAAAATCAAATCTTAATCTATCCGCTGCATTGAGTGAGCCTCTTTGCGCAACATGGTGGCCTAATTTAATTCTCAACGCTTCATGTAATAAATGGGTCGCTGAGTGATTAGCCCGAATTGCGGATCTACGCAAATTTTCAACTTCCAACTCTACGGCATCATTTAGTGACAAAACTCCGGAAGTTATTTTTGTAAAATGAACGAAAATACCCGCAGAGCGCTTAGTATCAACAATATTGGCTGCACCGTTCTTAAAAGTAATCTGGCCTGTATCACCAATCTGACCACCACTTTCTCCATAAAACGGGGTCTGATTAAAAACCAATTGAATACTATCACCCTGAGCAGCACTATCTATCAACAAACCATCTTTAACGATGGCAATAACTTGAGCCTGCGCAAACTCGGTATCATAACCTAGAAAATCAGTAGCTCCATATTTTTCAAAAATATCAAAAAATACTGCCGTATCCGCCGTTTCTCCCGAGCCGGTCCAAGCTGCTCTCGCCTTTCTCTTTTGCTCGTCCATTTCAACCTGAAAAGCGTCAGAATCAACCACACGACCTTGCTCGCGCAGTGCGTCCTGTGTCAGATCCAAAGGGAATCCATAAGTGTCATAAAGCTTAAAAGCAATTTTGCCAGGAAATGGAACATCCGAGGGTAAATCATCAAGTTCTTCATCCAATAATTTAAGTCCACGCTCCAGAGTTTGCTTAAATTTTGTTTCTTCATTCAATAGTGTTTCTTCTATCAATGCCCGAGCTGAAACTAATTCTGGATATGCTGCTCCCATTTGCCCAACAAGCGATGGAACTAATTGATGCATTACAGGGTCTTTAGCGCCAACCAAATGAGCATGTCGCATCGCACGCCGCATTATTCTACGCAATACATAGCCACGGCCCTCATTAGAGGGCATTACGCCGTCTGCAATTAAAAAAGAGGTTGAGCGCAGGTGATCTGCTATCACTCTATGATGATTTGAGTTATCTCCATCTGGTTTTGAACTCGTAGCTTCTGCAGATGCTTCGATAAGGGCCCTAATAAGATCAGTTTCATAGTTGTCATTTGTTCCTTGCAGTAAAGCCGCCACGCGTTCGATGCCCATACCAGTATCAATAGATTGATTAGGAAGATCTTTCCTTATCCCATCTTCAAACTGCTCATATTGCATAAATACAAGGTTCCAAATTTCTACAAATCTATCACCATCTTCTTCAGGCGAGCCTGGTGGGCCACCCCAATATTTCTCACCATGATCAAAAAATATTTCTGTACATGGTCCACATGGCCCAGTGGCCCCCATCATCCAAAAATTATCGTTAGTCGAAATTCGAATAATTTTATCATCGGGAAGACCTGCTACCTTTTTCCACAGCAGCGCAGCCTCCTCATCTGTATGATAAACAGTTACAAGAAGTCGTTCTTTAGAAATTTCAAATTCTTTTGTAATCAGTTCCCATGCAAATGGTATTGCTTCAGACTTAAAGTAATCCCCAAAGCTGAAGTTACCCAACATTTCGAAAAAAGTATGATGACGAGCAGTGTAGCCAACATTATCAAGATCATTATGTTTACCACCCGCTCTAACGCATTTTTGAGAGGTTACAGCGCGTTTATAATCTCTTGTTTCTACCCCAGTAAACAAATTTTTAAACTGCACCATGCCAGAATTAGCAAACATCAATGTAGGGTCATTTCGGGGCACCAATGGACTAGATTGGACAACTTCGTGTCCCTGTTTTTTAAAATAATCTAAAAATGTAGACCTAATTTCATTTAGCGTTCGCATTATATTCTCTCATATTTTTTTTAGCTCTAATGATTGCTTCGTGTATTGTCCATAACGAACACTTAAAACAAAAAAAAGGGCAGCATAAATGCTACCCTTTTGATCGACTTTTTATATTAAATCTACGCTTCTAAAACTTCACCATCCGCATCATTCTGCAAATCAAAATCCAAGCCGTGAGCAGCTCTAATTTTATCTTCTACTGAGAGGGCTATGCTAGGATTCTCCTTCAAGAAAATTTTGGCATTCTCTCTACCCTGCCCAATACGCTCGTCCATGTAGCTATACCAAGCTCCTGATTTTTCAACAACACCCGCTTTCACGCCCAAATCCAAAAGTTCTCCATTCTTGGATATACCTTCGCCATACATAATATCGAACTCAACCTGCTTAAAAGGCGGCGCTACTTTATTTTTTACCACCTTTACCCTAGTTGCGTTCCCAACCACTTCATCTCTATCCTTAATAGCACCAATTCGCCTTATATCTAATCGAACAGAGCTATAAAATTTAAGAGCATTTCCACCAGTTGTAGTTTCGGGACTACCAAACATTACACCAATTTTCATGCGAATTTGGTTAATAAAAATTACCATACAATTTGATCTACTAATTGACCCGGTCAATTTCCGCATTGCTTGGCTCATAAGACGTGCCTGCACACCTACATTGCTATCACCCATGTCGCCTTCAAGTTCTGATTTGGGCGTAAGAGCAGCAACTGAGTCAACAACAACCATGCTAACTGCACCAGACCGTACTAATGTATCTGTGATTTCAAGAGCTTGCTCACCTGTATCAGGCTGGGAAATTAGCAGCTCATCTAGATCCACCCCCAACTTTTTCGCATACTGTGGGTCAAGAGCATGCTCAGCATCCACAAATGCGCATACGCCTCCCTTCTTTTGCTCTTCAGCGACACAATGCAATGTAAGGGTTGTTTTACCAGAACTCTCCGGACCATATATTTCAACGATCCGACCCTTAGGTAAACCACCAATCCCTAAAGCTATATCTAAACCTAAAGAACCTGTTGACGTGGATTCAATTTCTTGAATGGCATTTTCATCGCCAAGCTTCATAATTGAACCCTTTCCAAATTGTCGCTCAATTTGGCTCAAAGCACTTTCTAATGCTTTTTGTCTGTCGTCGTCTTTTTTATCGCTCATTGATAAAAGTTCTGCCATGTTTATACCTCTTTATTTCATAGTGAAAACGAAACAGCAATCACTCGTTTGTTCTTATAATGTTCTCTTATGGACGCAAAAAAAGAACATATCAAGAAAATTTTTTACTTTTCTTCAAAAATCCGTAGAAAAACCCATCCCCAAGATCAGACGGAAAGAACTGGCGAGCTTTTTTTATTTCAAACTCAGGGTAAGAATCACAAAATGTTTTTAGCTGCTTGTAATTCTCGGTCGATAGCACAGAGCAAGTAGCATAAACTAAGGTCCCATCCGATGTAAGAAGTTCTTTAGCCTCATTAAGAATTTTAATTTGTGTATTTAGAAGGTTTTGCCAAGAATTTGCAGTTAACTTCCATTTTCCATCCGGGTCTCGGCGCCATGATCCGCTTCCCGAGCATGGAACATCACAAAATATTACGTCAAATCTATCATTTATTGGTTTACTGATGTTGATTATTTTTGCTTTTGCTCTTTCTGCTCTAGCACGCAAATCATTAGTTCTCTCCGGAAAAGCATCATGAGCGAATATTTTTGCAGTAGTCCAAGAATGTAGGGCAAGAGATTTACCTCCAGAACCACAACAATAATCTAAAATTTTTAAACTACTATCTACAGGCAGATCAGTAACGCTAGCCTGGCTGGATGCGTCCTGAATTTCAACTAAACCATCTCTATAGGCAATGCAGCTCTTAATTTTATTTTGACCATTGGTTACTTTCAAAGCAGTAATTACTGAGGGATGCTTATCAGTATGAATACCTTCCTCGCTAAGTATTTGCTGGACTTTTTCTACTGTAGTTCTTCCGATATTCACTCGGAGAAATGCTGGAGCCCTTTTACATAAACGCTTAGCAATAGGAACAGCCTCCTCTCCCAGGTCAGCTTTCCAAATAGGCCAAAGAAAAGCCGGTAAATTAAATTCTACGTCTGGTGGTTTATTGCACTTTGTGGCTCCTTGTATAGCCAGCTTCTCCGTTGGCGTCAGACGTGGACTCCCATAAGCTTCATCGTTGAAATATTGTTCTAAATCCTCATTTGCTTCCATAAGAACCCCTAATGCCCAGTTTCTACCAGAGTGAGGAGCCTTTATTCTAGAAAGAGCACTTCGCTTAATTCTTAAGCCATCATATACAAAGTCTCTGATTGCACGCCTATCTTTCGAACCTGCAAACCTGTTTTCTTTGCCCCATTGTTGAAGCAAGTAGTTGGCGTTTTTACCATTAAGTATCTCTTGTAAAATTTGACTAGCAGAAAATACTTGTGCCGCCGGAGTCATGGCTAAATTACCCTGTAATTTGGACTTTCTCTCGTGATTTGAACGTCGTGGACATGACTTTCTTTTAATCCAGCACCAGTAATTTTTACAAATTTACAATTTTTACGCATTTCAGATATCGAACGGCAACCTGTATACCCCATGGCTGCTTTTAACCCTCCAACCATTTGGTGAATAACGGCGGCCGCAGCACCCTTATATGGCACCTGCCCTTCGATTCCCTCCGGGACCAGTTTGTCGCTAGCAGCATCTTTCTGAAAATAACGATCTGCTGAGCCGCGAGCCATTGCTCCTAGAGAGCCCATTCCCCTGTATGCTTTAAACGATCTACCCTGATACAATATAATCTCACCAGGGCTTTCATCGGTCCCTGCCACCATAGAGCCAATCATCGCACAACTGGCTCCAGCCGCGATTGCTTTAGCGAAGTCTCCGGAAAACTTAATTCCACCATCAGCTATAACAGGAATATTACCAGCAACGGTTGCACAATCAATAATCGCGCTCAATTGAGGTACTCCAACGCCAGCTACCATCCTGGTAGTACAGATAGATCCAGGCCCAATACCCACTTTGATGGCATCTGCGCCCACGTCAATCAACGATTTAGTTGCATCAGAAGTAGCAACGTTACCAGCTATAACTTGAACTTCATTTGAGGTTTTCTTAATTCGCTCAACCGCTTTAGAGACACTATCAGAGTGGCCGTGAGCGGTATCGATTACGACCATATCAACACCAGCATCAATGAGCGCTTGTGATCTTTCAAATCCTTCATCACCTACAGTCGAAGCAGCAGCAACTCTCAAACGACCTAACTCATCTTTACATGCAGTAGGGTTCAGTACGGACATTTCAGTATCTTTCAGGGTTAATAGGCCAGTAAGCCTTCCTGAGGCATCCGTCACCAATAACTTTTCAATACGACGCGACTTCATTAGATTTATAGCTTCTTGTCTATCCGCTGGTTCTTCCAAAATAGCTAAATCATCTGTCGTCATCATATGGCTTACAGGAGTATTTTCATCTGAAGCAAATCTCATATCTCTGTTTGTTAGAATTCCCACTACACGATTTTTTTCATCGATGACTGGGAATCCAGATACATTGTACTTTGCCCTTAGGTCGTTTGCATCTTTCAAAGATTGGTCAGCTTTCAAGGTGATAGGATTATAAACGATCCCACTTTCAAACCGCTTAACCCGTCTTACCTGCTGGGCTTGCTGTTCCACATCTAAATTTCTGTGAATAACACCCATTCCGCCAGCCTGAGCCATTGTTATTGCCATTTTTGCTTCAGTGACGGTATCCATCGCAGAGCTTAGCAAAGGAATATTCAAAGCAATGGATTGAGTTACCTGTGTCCGCGTGTCAGCGTCGGTCGGCAATACTTTGGAAGCTGCCGGCACAAGAAGTACATCGTCAAAAGTTAAAGCCTCGCGAATCTGCATAATGCACGTCCTTTTCATAGCATGTACACTGGCGAGCTTATATCTCACGAAACTATTGAAATTGAAAGAGGATAGCGCAAATAAAAGTTTGAAATAAGTCAATAAAAAGATTGTAAAAAAAGTTATGTTTTTTTGAAATCTTATTAAAAAACATTATAAATTGGCGCTGATAAACTAAGACTTGGCGATTCTAGAATTTTAATCTTAGTGCTACGAGTTAAAACCGACATAGGAAAACGGGATTAAACAATGAAGCATTTGGTAGTATTCACTCCATCTGGCAAGAGGGGTAGCTTCGAAACAGGTACTCCAATTCTGGAGGCTGCTCAACAGCTTGGTGTGGATTTAGACAGTGTTTGTGGCGGCAGAGGAATTTGTAGCAAGTGCCAAGTTACTCCTTCGTTTGGAGATTTCCCAAAACACGGTGTTTTTGTGGATGAGAGCGCTGTTTCAGCTTGGAATGCAATTGAACAGCGTTACAATGACAAAAGAGGTTTAAAACCAAACCGTCGCTTGGGATGTCAATTAAAAATTCAAGGTGATTTAGTCGTAGACGTCCCAGCAGAAAGTCAGGTCCATAAGCAGGTTATTCGAAAGGCTGCAAGCTCACGTACAATTGAGATGAATCCTGCAACCAAGCTTTATTACGTAGAGGTCCTAGAACCTGATATGTACGAACCGAAGGGTGACCTAGAACGCTTAAAAACTGCTTTAACCGAGCAATGGAATATAGATGATACCCATGCAAGCATTTCTCTTGTCAAAAAACTCCAAAGCATTCTTCGCAAGGGAGACTGGGGCGTTACAGTGGCTGTTAATTCGACCCCCAGCGAAAGTCTCCGAAGAATTGTAAATATTTGGCCCGGCTACCATGATACCAGCATATATGGCTTAGCAATAGATTTAGGGTCAACTACCATAGCAGCGCATCTAACTGATTTGAGGTCAGGAAAAGTCATTGAGAGTTCTGGCGTAATGAATCCCCAAATTAGATTTGGCGAGGATTTAATGAGCCGTGTTAGTTACGCGATGATGAACGCTGATGGCGCATCAGCCATGACCGATGAAGTGCGTAAAGCCATAAATAAATTAGTTTTAGAACTGGCAGAAAGTGCGAAAATTGAGCCAGAAGATATACTGGAAGCTGTTATTGTTTGTAACCCAGTTATGCACCACTTATTGCTTGGAATTGACCCAATTGAGCTAGGTCAGGCACCATTTGCCTTAGCCACTTCAGACGCATTATATCTAGATGCTAATGATCTAAACCTGGTCTCGTTAATAGACGATGCAAGGATATATCTTCTTCCATGTATTGCAGGACATGTTGGAGCAGACGCTGCGGCGGTCGCGTTGTCTGAGGAACCGAACAAATCAAAAGATTTAACATTGATTGTTGATGTTGGAACAAACGCAGAAATATTGCTTGGAAATAAACAACGAGTACTAGCCTGTTCTTCACCAACCGGCCCTGCATTTGAAGGGGCTCAGATTAGTTCCGGTCAAAGGGCAGCACCTGGTGCTATAGAGCGCGTGGAGATAGACCCAAAAACCAAAGAAGCTCGTTTTAAAGTAATTGGATCCGATCTGTGGTCTGACGAAAGTGGATTCGATGAAAGCATTAAGAAAATTGGTATTACTGGAATCTGTGGCTCAGGAATAATCGAGGCTGTCGCAGAAATGCGAATTGCAGGGCTTCTAGATGAAAGTGGTTTGATTGGAAGCCCTGAAGCAACTGGAACTGCAAGATCAAAACCTGATGGTCGAACCTACTCCTATGAACTCTACGCTAGCAAAGATGCCACTCAGCCTGCAATACAAGTCACGCAAGGAGACATAAGGGCGATACAACTTGCGAAATCTGCCTTGTATGCGGGTGCGAAGCTTTTGATGGATGAAATGGAAGTGGATAGTGTCGATAAAGTTGTTTTAGCGGGAGCATTTGGTGCCCATATATCATCAAAACATGCGATGATTTTAGGGATGATCCCAGATGTTTCCCTCAAGAATGTTACCTCTGCTGGCAATGCTGCGGGTACTGGAGCCAGAATTGCTCTTTGCAATATAAATGCAAGGTCTGAGATCGAACAGATCGTGGGAAAAATAACAAAAGTTGAAACCGCCGTAGAGCCAAAATTTCAAGAGCATTTTGTAGCTGCCAATGCGATACCGCATAAGCATGATCCATTTACGGAACTAAGGAAGGTAGTACAAATACCCAGTCCTTCATTCAACGCTTTATCGGGAAAAAATGGTAAATTAGGTCGAAGAAGAAGGAGGGCTTAGCACCAAAAATAAACCTGCTGAAAGTGAGGCATGAACGCCAACGCGTCTTGGATATTCGTACTGCTATTTGGATTTAAGCTTTCCATCAATCCTTGCGCCCTTTTGAGTTGCAATAGATTGATAGGTTACGTCAGCACTCACTTTTCCAGTAGAATTTACTGCCAAGTCCTGCACTGAAATTTTACCAGATACGTTACCATCAACATTAACTGAGGTACCAGAAATGCTACCATCTACCGAGCCAGATGATAGAATAGATATCGCCTCACCAGAGAGGTTTCCTTTTACCTTACCATCAACTTCAATATCGCTTTGGCTTGAAATATCGCCTTCAACGGACATATCCGAGCTTATAAATGTTTTCGACACGGCTAGAACCTTTTTATTCTCAAAGAAAGTATGTCACAAATGACAGATTTAGGATAGAAATCAAGTTTAATTTTTAAATTAATTTGAGATCAATTCGGAAACCCAGAATAGGAAGAATAAATTATTAACAATTATCTGTTATTTTTATTTTGCTTCGCTATCATATTTGCCTTGCTATAAAAATTATTAATTATAAATTGTAATGATGATGCAAACGTTAATAGATCCATTTAACCGTTCAATAAATTATTTGCGCGTTTCGGTAACAGATCGCTGCGATTTCAGATGCGTTTATTGCATGACAGAAAACATGAAATTTCTGCCAAAAAAAGAGCTTCTTACTTTAGAAGAATTAGATTTTCTATGCTCCTCATTTATCAATATGGGTGTTGAAAAACTTCGCATTACTGGAGGAGAACCGCTAGTAAGACGAAATATTATGAGTTTTTTTCAGTCAATATCTCGGCATTTAGATGATCAAAAACTAAAGGAGCTAACCCTAACTACAAATGGATCACAATTGAAGAAATTTGCAAAAGAGCTCTTTGAAGTAGGCGTGCGTAGGATAAATATTTCTCTCGACACTCTGGATGATGCCAAGTTTGCCAAAGTAACACGTTGGGGTCGTTTATCACAAGTGCTAGAGGGAATAGAGGCTGCTCAGGCTGCAGGTCTTAGGGTAAAAATAAATGTTGTGGCTCTTAAGGGGTTCAATGAGGATGAACTTTTTAGAATTGTCTCATGGTGTAATGAGCGAGGAATGGATTTAACCTGGATAGAAGTTATGCCAATGGGCGATCTGGAATCAAAAGAGCGGATAGGACAATATTGGTCATTAAATGAATTACGCCAAACATTAGAACAAGAATATACACTAACTGACATGACTGAACGATCAGGCGGGCCAGCTCGATATGTAAAGGTTAATGAAACTGGTCAAAAAATAGGGTTCATTACACCGTTATCACATAATTTTTGCGAAAGTTGTAACAGGGTAAGATTGACTTGCACTGGCGAGCTTTACATGTGCCTGGGACAGGAGGATAAAGCAGATCTGCGGCGTTCGCTTCGAGAGAAACCAAACGATGAGGGTCATCTTAGAAAAGCAATTGAAGCTGCTATTGCTAAAAAACCAAAGGGCCATGATTTTGATTATACTCGGCAGGAAGTTCAGGGGCAAATGACGCGTCATATGAGCCACACAGGCGGCTGATCTTTAAGGATTCTATTGTGTATTTTTAGCTAACAGGCATTCTTTTCTCAATTATCTCTGCCCACCAACTGCATCCAATCGATATTGCTTCATCATTAAAATTATAATTGGGATTGTGTACAGGAGCACTGTCTCCGTTACCAATCAAAATATATGCACCTGGCCTTTCAATGGCCATATATGAGAAGTCTTCACCACCCATTACTAGAGGCGCCTCTTCACAATAGCCACTAACAAATTTTGCAACAGAAGCGGCAAACTCAGTTTGATCAACTGAATTCGTCATTACTGGGTAACCTCTGGTATAGACTGGATCTACATTTGCTCCAAATACATCACCTGTCTTTCGTGCAATTTCTTCTAATCTCTTCTCAGCTAGATCTCTGGTCTCATCGGACAGCGTTCGGACAGTTCCTTTTAGCACAACGGTTTGAGGGATAACATTGAAAGCTGTTGAGGATGTCTCAAATGAAGTGACCGAAACTACAATTTGATCTGTCGGGTCGGCATTTCGACTAACAATAGATTGTAATGCAATTACTATGTGAGATCCGACAATTGTTGGATCAACTGCTATTTGCGGTTTGGCGGCATGTCCCCCAAGCCCATTTATTGTAATTTCAAAAAAATCAGAGGCTGCAAAAAAAGGTCCCGGTCTTATAGCAAATTTACCAATTTCTAGATCTGGCCAATTATGCATGCCATAAACTTCTTGTATACCAAAACGCTCCATTAATCCGTCTTCACACATTTCCCGACCACCACCGCCGCCTTCTTCGGCTGGTTGGAAAATGACCACTGCCGTACCATCAAAATTCCGTGTTTCAGCTAGATATTTAGCTGCTCCGAGAAGCATTGCTGTGTGACCGTCGTGACCACATGCATGCATCGCCCCATTAACCTTTGACGCATAGGACAAACCAGTCGCTTCATGAATTGGCAATGCATCCATATCAGCGCGAAGTCCAATTACACTATTTTTGGTATTCACTTTTCCATGAATTACGCCAACTACACCAGTTCTTCCCAATCCAAAAACTACATCGTCACAGCCGAATGATTTCAGTTTTTGCTCCACAATTTGTGACGTTCTATGTGTTTCAAATAATATTTCAGGATTAGCATGTAAATCATGACGCCATTCGGTAATTTCCTCGTGCAACTCTGCAAAGCGGTTCTTTACTGGCATAAAAAAATCCTTTTAAATAGATCAATACCCGCAATCAGAGGTTAGAACAAAATGCCCTTCAGTTACCTCTTTGTATTTCGGTTTTTCAGCTTCGTAATCAAGTGGGTGGATTGGAGATGGTATTTGCTTAAATTTCAAATCACCTTCTAAAACCTTTTTTGACGGGTCTACTATAGGAACAGCACTCATAAGTGCTTTTGTGTAAGCGTGCTGTGGGTTACTGAATACTGCTTGTCTAGAACCAATTTCTACCAACCGACCGAGATACATAACGCCAACATCGTGGCTAACGCGTTCTACAACGGCCATATCATGGCTTATGAATAAGAAACTTAGTTCTAACTCCGATTGCAATTCCATCATTAGATTAAGAACTTGTGCTTGAACTGATACATCTAATGCGCTCACTGCTTCGTCAGCAATTATTAATCTTGGGTTCAAAGCTAGAGCCCTAGCTATTGCAACGCGCTGTCTTTGCCCTCCCGATAGCTCGTGCGGATAGCGGCGTAAAAAGCTCTTTGGTAGTTCAACACGCTCGAAAAGGCCTTCAACTCGTGCTTCGATCGACCTTTCAGCCATAGTTGAAAAGTTTCGCATTGGCTCCGCAACTTGATCCAGAAGCAACATTTGCGGATCTAGTGACGCAAAAGGATCCTGAAAAACCATTTGCATATCACTTCGGATATTACGAAGTTCGTCTTTGGGAAGTTTAAGCACATCTTTTCCTGCCATGCGCACTTCACCTGACAAGGGCTCAACAAGTCGTAAAAGCGACCTGCCAACAGTTGATTTGCCACAGCCTGATTCCCCGACGAGCGCCAGAGTACAACCACGTTTAATCGAAAAAGAAACATCTTCGACGGCATGTACTTGCGCAACTGTCCTTCGAAGAAGACCACCGGCGACTGGAAACCGTGTGACTAAATTTTTTACTTCCAGCAAAACCTCATCAGTGCCAACCAGTGGCTTAGAGCTTTTCTTACTTTCGCCTAGCAGTTTCATGGGTTCGGGATATTTTTTTCCCAACATTTCCCCGAGCTTTGGCACCGCTGAAAGCAATGATTTGGTGTAATCATGCTGCGGATTCTCGAAAACGTCTATAACATTACCTTCCTCAACTTTGTTTCCACGGTACATTACGACAACTCGATCCGCCATTTGTGCAACAACTGCCATATCGTGAGTAATGAACATTACAGCAGTTCCGGTTTCTCTTTTCAAACGATCAATTAATGCTAAAATCTCCGCCTGAATTGTAACATCAAGAGCAGTTGTTGGCTCGTCAGCAATCAGTAACCTCGGCTCACATGCTAAAGCCATAGCAATCACAACCCGCTGCCGCATGCCACCTGACAGCTCGTGGGGATACTGCTTTAATCTCTTTTCAGGCTCTGGTATTCTTACTTGATCCAATAGCTCAATTGCTCTTGATCTTGCCTGCTGTTTAGATAAATTTTTGTGCAACCGTAGCCCTTCGGTAAGCTGTCTGCCAATTGTGAATACGGGATTTAGTGCTGTCATTGGCTCCTGAAATATCATTCCAATTTCATTGCCTCTTGTATGCCGCATAGACTTTTGGCTAGCATTGGCTAAATCTATTTTGCCGCCGACTTGCTTTTCAAAATTAAGTTCACCACCCTGAATTTTCCCTCCACCAAATTCTACAAGACGCATCATTGATAGTGATGACACAGATTTTCCAGAGCCAGATTCACCAACCACACAGACTGTTTCGCCAGGGTAAATGGAAAAAGAAACATCTTCTACCCCTGTAACCGTTCCATCTTTTGTCTCAAAAACTACTTTTAGATTTTTAAATTCGGCAATTGGTGCTTTGTCATCATCTAACATTTTTGCTCCTAACTAGACCAAAGCAGCGTTGCTTAAAGATGTTATTATTGTCAACATCAATAATTTCAAAATAAAACATATTATTAGCTCCTTCTTAACTTTAGAAAATAAACTGTTCAGTTTAGTTTCTTACTTGTAAATTTTAAAAAGTTTCAAAAAAAATGCACAAAATTTCAGCTTTCTCTTGCATTTTTTGAAAACTCTGCTTCCATTATGACTTCGGGGGGAGTTTTACAGAAATTTATGGTCTCCCTATATGTATGGAAAAATGGTTTTTAATTAACAAAGGTCGTGTTTCTAATTACAGTTAAAAAATAAGGAGAATAAAATGAAAATTAAGTCTTTAGCACTGGGGGTTGCCGGAGCTATTGCCCTTGGATCATCAGCCTCTGCTGATCGTGGTTCCGATGGCAATGTCGGTATAATATACTGGCAAGCTCCCTCGATCCTGAACCCATACCTATCAGGTGGAACAAAAGATATTGAGTCTTCAAGTATGGTTATTGAAGCACTTGCAGGTTACGACAATAACGGAGCAATGTTTCCCCGACTGGCCACGGAGGTTCCTACTGTTGGCAATGGTGGCATTAGTTCAGATCTGAAATCAATTACCTGGAATCTAAAACCTGGCGTACTTTGGTCAGATGGCACTCCATTTACGTCTGCTGACGTGCTTTTTACATACGATTATTGTATGGGAGAAGCTGGATGCTACCAAGAAGCAAAATTTGAAGGTGTTACTAACGTAGAGGCGCTAAACGACCTTACCGTAAAAATCTCTTTTGCAGATCCAATGCCTAATCCATATGGACCTTTCGTTGGATCACAAACGCCAATTTTACAGAAAGCACAATTTGAAAACTGCACCGGTACACGCCGTCAAGAATGTACGGAAGAAAATTTTGGCCCCATAGGTACTGGACCATTTGTTGTAACAGAATTCAAACCAAATGATGTTATACAGCTTAAAGCAAATGACAATTACAGAGATCCTAACAAACCAGCTTTCGCAACTATGGTTTTCAAAGGCGGTGGTGACGCTGCTGCAGCTGGTAGAGCCGTTATGGAAACCGGGGAGTACGATTACGGTTGGAACTTACAGCTAGCTCCGGAAGTTATTAACCAAATGGCTTCTGCAGGAAAAGGTCAACCGCTTGCTGCTTTCGGCACTGCAGTTGAGCGATTAGAAATGAACATGACTGATCCATCACCAAGCTTGGACGCTGATACTAGATCAACCAGAAAAGCTCTACACCCATTTCTTAGTGATATTAATGTCAGAAAAGCCCTATCAATGGCTATAGATCGGACCCTACTCACCGAGATAGGTTATGGCGTTGCAGGCAAACCAACTTGTAATCTTGTACCTGGTCCAGAACTATATGCTTCAGATAATACTGACTGTCTAACACAGGATATCGAAGGTGCAAAAGCATTGCTAGAAGGTGCAGGCTGGAAGGCAGGAGCAGATGGTATCAGAACGAAAGATGGAATGAGACTTTCTGTACTTTATCAAACTTCAACTAACGCAGTTCGCCAGGATTATCAGGCCCTGATTAAAGAGTGGTGGGGACAGATTGGAGTTGAAACCGAGCTGAGAAACCTCAATGCATCTGTGTTCTTCGGAGGTGATCCTGCGTCACCTGATACATATCAAAAATTCTATGCAGACATTGAAATGTATACAAATATTTTTGATGGCACGGATCCTCAAGCTTATCTTTCAGCATACAGATGTGGAAATGAGCCAAGCCCTGAAAATGGATGGGCTGGAGAAAACATCAATAGATATTGTGACCCAGCATATGACAAATTATTGGACGAGCTGAAAATGACTGCTGATCTCGAAAAAAGAGGCGAAATTGGTAGGAAACTCAATGATATGCTTACTAAAGATAGCTATACTATCGTTCCATTAACATGGCGCGGTAGAGTTTCTGCACGTTCCAATTCACTTGGTGGAGTTGTTCTCAATACATGGGATACCGAGTTATGGAATGTAGAAGACTGGTATCGAATTGACTAATTGAAAATGGCGCCGGCGCGAAAGCGCCGGCGTGCTTTTAGAAAGACCCCATAAATGTTAACCTATATTGTTCGGCGTTTGCTTCTGGCGATACCCACGTTGCTGTTTATAGCTGCGTGTATTTTTTTGTTATTAAATTTGGCACCGAATGATCCAATGGCACAAGTGCCAATGACAATACCTCCTGACGTCAAAGAAAAAATGAGAGAGGCCTTAGGACTAGGACAACCTTTACACGTTCAGTTTTTAAAGTGGGTTATCCAATTTTTTTGGGTCGAACCTCAAGTTTTTGTTGATTACCTCTTCGACACATCATTTTCTGAAGGCAAACAGCGGATATTCAGCTGGCAAACTAGAAGTCCAGTAATGGATATTGTGGTCCAACGATTACCACAAACTCTGTGGGTCGTTGGTATGTCTTATATAGTAGGTATTTTAATCGCCCTACCAATTGGGATCTACTCTGCATATCGGCAGTATTCTGTCTTTGACCAAGTCGGAACTTTTGTTACAATGGTAGGCTATTCTGTACCGCCTTTTTTTAGTGGCGTATTTGTTATTGTTCTTTTTTCTGTGCAACTTGGATGGCTTCCTTCTGTTTATGACACATTGCACGAGGTGGTCGATTGGGAAACATTCAAGTTTCAATTTCGGCAAATGATCATGCCAGTAATGGTGCTAGCGCTTCAAACAACAGCTCAAATAAGTCGGTTTATGCGCTCGTCTATGCTAGACAATTTAAACCAAGACTATGTCAGGACGGCGAGAGCAAAAGGATTAAGTGAGTGGACGGTAGTCGCAATACATGTGTTAAGGAACTCTATGATACCAGTGGTAACAGTAATTGCTCTAGGCATTCCAAGTATTTTTGGTGGTGCAATTATTACAGAGCAGGTATTTAAAGTAAACGGAATTGGTCAGCAGTTGATCAACGCGATATATGCCAATGACTTACCCACTGTACAGACCATCACCTTCATGTTTGCTGTTCTGATTGTAGTCTTTAATTTGATAGCTGACATTCTTTACGGAATTTTAGATCCAAGGATTCGATATGACTGAAAATGTCCAAAACAGTGCATTCGATACGACAAATAATAAATGGTTAGATGTCTGGAATGAGTTCAAAAATCACAAAGGTGCATTAGCAGGGGCAATTATCTTCGCGCTGATTGTAATTCTCGTACTACTTGGCCCTTTTGTTTGGCCATACGAAGCGAATGGAATTAATATTCGAATAAGAAACCAAGGCCCGAGCCTCGCTCATCCATTAGGAACCGATCAATTGGGTAGAGATACCTTAGCGAGGATCATGGCTGGGGGACGAACATCGATTACTGTAGGCCTAACGGCAATGCTGCTTTCGTTATTCTTAGGTGCTCTAATTGGTGTGGTTGCAGGCTATTTTAAAAAACTTGATAGTGCATTGATGCGGTTCACAGACCTATTTTTGTCGCTACCACTTCTACCATTACTTTTGGTAATGATGCTCTTGTTTAGAGAGCCTCTCAGCACTTCTTTTGGTCCGGAAAAAGGAATGTTCATTCTTATAGTTGTATCAATCGGTATAACTAGCTGGATGCCTACAGCTAGGATCGTAAGAGGTGATGTATTGGCGATCAAAGAACGAGAGTTTATTCTCGCAGCCCGCTCAATCGGTGGTACCGACACAAAAATCATTTTCCGCCATATCCTGCCTAATGTGCTGTCTCCGATAATGGTATCAGCGACACTGGGAATCGCGAATGCAATAATAACAGAAAGTGCACTGTCGTTTCTTGGACTCGGTTTCCCTCCTGATTTTCCTACTTGGGGTAGGCTTCTTAATGACGCCGTTGATTATCTTCAGCAATTTCCTGAGCGTGTGTTTTGGCCTGGACTTGCCATATCTCTCACCGTTTTAAGTATTAATTACTTAGGTGATGGCTTAAGAGATGCATTAGACCCAAGAATTAGAGGAAGATAAGGCTAAAAAGACCTACGTTTTGGAATTGTTACAAAAGGCCCAATATTTTTTTGAGTTAAAAAAAAAGTTAGAAAAAATTTTAAAGTCAAATAATTTATTCAGAATATTATTCCACTTAAACACTAAATTTTAAATAATTACTGAATTGAAATCATTTTATTAGATCCCTATTGGAAAATTGTTCTGATAGGAGAAGATTTTGAGCTATTTGATAAATTTAGACATTGTCGACTCACGACAGGCGTCCATTTACTTTGGAATATTTATTGGCGCGTGCTTTGGCATTTTAGCACATAAAACGAAATTTTGTTTTCGAAGTGCATTTATCGCTCAAAGACCTAGTCAGGAAACCGCAATTTGGATGTCTGCATTGATCACGGCATTAGCAGGCACGCAACTTATTATATTTCTAGGGTTTATAAGTTTTAATGAACACCGTTTTTTCCAGAATGAGTTGCCATGGCTTGCACTAATTTTGGGCGGATTACTTTTTGGTTCAGGGATGGTTTTAACACGGGGCTGTGTATCACGGCTGACAGTATTAGCTGGTACCGGTAATTTAAGAGCGGCAATGGTACTCTTACTTTTTGGTATCGTAGCTCACGCAAGCTTGAAAGGTGTTATATCTGAGCCAATTATTTTCATAAAAACAATAACGTTAAATACTGGCAAGTTCACAAACTCTACATATTTTTTAATAATTACAGTAACTTTATTTGTGACACTAGCTTTATTTTGGGCTTTGCTTATTATACGAACTAAACGAAAATTAATTAAACTTCTGTTAGCCTGCATTATGGGTTTGCTTATACCATTATCATGGGCCGGGACTGGCTTTATTTTATACGATGAATTTGACCCAATTGATTTTGAAAGCCTTTCATACACAAAACCGTATGCAGATACTCTGTTCTGGATCGTAGCTTCCAGCGCGATACCACCAAATTTTGGGGTCGGCCTAGTTGGCGGTACAGTCTGTGGCTCCATTGTAACAGCACTAGTTACAAGAGAGTTCAGAATTGAGACTTTCGAATCTACTGCTCAAACTACGCGATACTTCATTGGTGCCACAATGATGGGCGTTGGTGGTGTTTTGGCAGGGGGTTGCACAATTGGAGCCGGTCTGGCCGGATTGCCGTCACTGGCACCAGCTACAATTTTAGCTACAGTTTCAATTATATTGGGAGGTTTAGCATGTAAATATGCCTTAACATCTACAGCATTTTTGAACGTATACGCCGGATCATTAAATAGACAAGCCCAACCACAGGCAAAGTGATAATCGAGGTTAAAAATCCCTCTGTTACTGAATAGTTCTCTGCGAGAGGGTACAGCAAGTACGACACCAAGGATACCGCATAATAACTTATAGCAACCACCGACAGACCTTCTACTGTCTTTTGTAACCGTAGCTGTAAATCTGCTCTCCTATCCATACTAGTAAGCAAAGCTTGATTTTGAGCAGACCTTTCAACGTCCACTCTGGTTCGCAGCAAATCACCCGCTCGTATAGCTCTGTCAGCCAGATTTCCCAATCTAACACGGCTAGATTTAACTGTCCTCATCGCTGGATCATAACGTCTCATCATAAATTCTGAAAACGTCTGACGTCCCTTAAACCTTTCCTCTCTTAAAACCCTAATCCTCTGATGAACGATCGCCTCATATGCCTCAGTTGCGCCTAAACGAAAAGATGCCGCTGCTGATAAAGTTTCCAGTTCAGTGGAAACTTTCAACAAATTATCTAAAGTAACTTCCGCAGCCACTTTACCATCGTTCATATCACTCATTATATGGGATAATTCTGTATCAATATTTCCCATTTGCCTTGCCATACTACGCACTCGAGCAAAGCCCAGCATTGACATGGATTTATACATTTCAATTTCACATAGACGCTGAATAATCCTACCAACCCGTCGTTCATCAGTTAGTGGATCAACAAAAAGGACAAATCGTTGATGACCTACTTCATCTATTCTAAAGTCTGAAGCCACAACCGCTGACCCATCTAAAACTTTACTTACTGCAAGACTTTCCGGTACGAACCAATTAGCTAATTTTTTAGAGATAATCTCGCTACTGTTTTCCTGATCACGCATAGTTTCAAGACGCAAATTCACCGATGTTATCCGAAGCGATGACAGGGACTCTAACCAATCTTTTGGAAACGCATCGAAACAAATACCATCAAAAGGCTTTTCAGATAAATTGTTTAAAAATATCGTATAGGTAACAAATTCTGTGTGAGCTTCCCATTTAAGTTTAAAACGACCTAAATCACCAAAATAATGAGTAGCATCTTCCTTTGGATGTGGAGCACCAAACCTATCAAGCAGCTCGATTAAATTTTTTCTATCTCCACTTCTATCCCTCTGGGCAGCATTTTCAGGCTCTTTCAATGCCAAAAACGCAACCATCCCAGGTGCCGAGTGAAACGGAAACGGGCGGGCGTGAAGCTCATTAGCTAATTGATACCTTTGCGCATGATCTGCGATAAGTGTCAAAATGTTATCCTAATCTAAACACACTACTTATTGAATAACGCTAATAAAACCCAAATAAAAGGCGTAAAACACCCCAAATTAATCTACATCAATTTAAGGGTGCGTTGAAATTACATTAGTCTATCATTGACAAAAGCTTGTTTAAACTATCTTTTGCATCTCCATAGAACATGCGTGTATTTTCTTTAAAGAATAGTGGGTTTTCGATGCCAGAGTACCCAGTTCCTTGTCCTCTTTTAGATACAAAGACCTGTTTCGATTTCCAACATTCTAAAACAGGCATACCAGCTATTGGACTATTTGGATCTTCTTGTGCAGCAGGATTTACGATATCATTCGAACCAATAACAATTGCTACATCGGTATCTGGAAAATCTTCATTTATTTCATCCATTTCGAGCACTATATCGTATGGAACTTTAGCTTCAGCAAGTAGAACATTCATATGCCCGGGAAGCCGTCCCGCAACCGGATGAATAGCGAACCTTACATTCTTCCCTTTGTCCCGAAGACGTTTAGTAAGCTCGGATACAGCTTGTTGGGCTTGGGCAACAGCAAGTCCATAACCTGGTATTATTATAACGCTATCGGCATCGGCTAATGCAGATGCGACCCCGTCTGCATCTATCGCAATTTGTTCGCCTTCCACTTCCATTGCAGGTCCTGATGCACCACCAAAACCACCGAGTATCACCGAAATAAACGACCTATTCATTGCCTTACACATTATGTAACTGAGAATAGCACCAGAGGATCCGACAAGGGCTCCAACAACGATTAACAGGTCGTTGCCAAGACTGAAACCAATGGCGGCTGCAGCCCAACCAGAATAGCTGTTCAACATAGACACAACCACTGGCATGTCTGCTCCACCAATCCCCATGATCAAATGAAAACCTATAAAAAAAGCTAAAATAGTCATTAGTAGAAGTGGTAAAATACCACCTGTTTGAAGATACCAGATCAAACATAGAACAGAAATGATCGCCGCTGATGCGTTTAGAAAATGTCCGCCAGGAAGTTTCACCGCCGCAGAAGTAACACGGCCTGATAGTTTACCGTAGGCGATTATAGATCCTGTAAATGTTATAGCACCAATAAATACACCTAAAAACAGCTCTACTCTCAATATATTAATTTCTACAACTGATTTTTTAGCCACCAAGGCTGCAAATCCCGTTAGCTCTTTTACCGCCTCAGAGTTCACCGCTGACGCTACATTTTTTATTTCCAAATCTGCATTAAATCCGACGAAAACGGCTGCCAAACCAACCAACGCGTGCATACCTGCAACAAGTTCAGGCATCTGTGTCATTTCAACCCTGGCCGCTAAAAAATACCCAATAACACCACCAGCTGCGATAAGGAGAACAGACAGGGCCCATAAGCCAGAACCGGGACCTATCAAGGTTGCAAATACAGCAAGAGCCATCCCAAAAATACCATACCATACGGCTCGCTTGGCACTCTCTTGTCCAGATAATCCACCTAGGGACAGTATAAACAATACAGCAGCTACGACATATGCGGCGGTAGTAAATCCTAATTCCATATTTCTAACCCCTTAAGATTTTTGGAACATGGCAAGCATTCGTCTTGTGACGAGAAACCCACCAAAAATGTTAATACCAGCCATAAAAACCGATAATGCTGCAAGTAAGATTACTAGCAATGAACCTGAACCAATCTGCATCAGCGCGCCCAAAATTATAATCGATGATATTGCATTCGTAACAGCCATCAACGGCGTATGAAGAGCATGGCTTACATTCCAAATAACTTGAAATCCAACGAAAACAGCAAGAACGAATACGATAAAGTGTTGCATAAAGCTAGCTGGAGCAACAAGCCCAACAGATAATGTAAGGGCACCACCTACTGCGAGCAGAATAACCTGCTGGCGAGTTTGCGCATTAAAATCCTCTTGCTCTTTCGCTCTCAGTTCCTCTGGAGACAACTCTTTTGGCTTCTCCTGCGTTTTTGCAGCGATAGCGTTAACTTTCGGCGGTGGCGGCGGGTAAGTTATTTCCCCTTCAAAAGCAACCGTAGCACCTCTGATTACGTCATCTTCCATATTATGGTTTATTTTACCGTCTTTTTCCGGCGTAAGATCACTAATCATGTGCCTAATATTAGTAGAATATAAATTTGATGCTTGAGCGGCCATTCTACTCGGAAAGTCAGAATATCCTACAATTGTAACCCCGTTGTCAGTTACAATTTTTTCATCCAAAACTGTTAGCTTACAGTTACCACCCTTCTCAGCGGCTAAATCCACAATAACCGAACCTGGTTTCATTGATTTAACCATATCAGCTGTCCACAATTCTGGAGCCTCGCGGTTTGGAATAAGCGCGGTGGTAATAACAATATCAACCTCTGGCGCTAACTCTCTAAATTTCGCAAGTTGAGCCTCTCGAAATTCTGGTGACGAAACTGACGCATATCCGCCAGTTTTAGCACCATCTTGCTGCTGCTCCTCAAAATCGAGATAGACAAATTCAGCACCCATGGATTCGACTTGTTCCGCCACTTCAGGCCTGACATCAAAAGCATAAGTAATAGCTCCTAACGATGTAGCTGTCCCAATCGCAGCAAGCCCGGCAACACCGGCGCCTATTATAAGCACTTTCGCCGGAGGCACCTTCCCTGCTGCAGTGACTTGACCTGTGAAAAATCTTCCAAAATTATTGCTGGCCTCGATAACTGCTCGATAACCAGCTATATTTGCCATGGATGAAAGAGCATCCATCTTTTGTGCCCGACTGATCCTTGGAACCATTTCCATTGCTATGACGTTTGCTTTTTTGGACTTAGCCAGGTCAAGACCCTGCTCATTGACGGCTGGATTAAAAAAGGAAATCAATGTCTGCCCGGCAGATAATCTCTTAAGCTCAGCAGTAGAGGGCTGTCTAACCTTGGTCACTACATCAGCTTCTTTCCACAAAGCAGCAGCCGTTTTTACAACCTTGACCCCAGCCTCTTTGTAGATTTTGTCTGAATATCCTGCTGCTTTGCCAGCACCACTTTCAATTAAACAATCAAAACCTAACTTTTGAAGTTGAAGAGCACTATCAGGGGTTAAAGCAACCCTATTTTCACCGTCGAAAGTTTCTTTGGGGGTACCGATTTTCAAAATTAAATCCTCACTTAAATATACTCAGAGACATGTCTGACCAGCTTCCTATACGCAACATTATTAAAGATCAATGTGCTCAAAGTGAAAAATTATGTCGCAACGCATTTTAATCAACCGCTATAAATTCCAATAGCGTTTTGACTACCAATTAATGAAACCGCAACCAGCTCAACTTTCTTTCGAGACCAGAGTCCAGTTTTATCACTCCCACTCCATTTCTTCAAAAACCCTACCAGCATTTTTCTTTGCTAACTCTTCAAAAGTATCTAAGTTCTTCCATTTTTGCTGATCGACATAATAAGACGAACTTAAATCGCCCCCAGCCTCAATATGGCTTTTGATCTTTGATCGTAAATCTAAAAGATATCCCAACGTATACTTTTCAACTTGTGGTAAATTTGTGGGATGTCCATGCCCAGGAATTATATAAAGCGGATTAAGAGGTGCAAAGCTTGTTTTCCAAGTTTCTATCCAGCATCTTGTGCAAGTATTTTCAAAAATTGGCAGCATTCGTTCATGAAAAGCTATATCACCAGCAATCATTAGTGACCATTGCGGGATCCAGACCTGTGTATCTCCAGGACCATGAGCATCACCCAGATGTAGAACCTCAAACTTTATACCCCCTAAAGTAAAAACATACTTTTCAGAAAATGAAATGTTTGCGGTAATAACGGCTGTACCGTCAGCCTTTTCTCTATTGTAACGCTTCATTTCTTCTAAGATTTGATAGCTATTATCCTTCACCTCATCAATAGCGTCTTCATGTGCCAAGATATCAATGCCAAGCTCAGCCCAGTAAGAGTTACCCAACATAGCATGTCCCTGCCCATTTTCGTTGATTACTAGCTTTACAGGTTTATCTGTTACTGCTTTAATCTCGTGATGCATTGCCTCAGCCAGACCAAATGAAGCACCAGAATTAATCACCACAACTCCATCCGCGGTTACAACAAAAGATAAATTATTATTATGACCAGAATTTTCGTAAGTAGGTGGAGCAGTAGCACCAATTGCAGAAAATACATTTGGGATAAATTCGGAAGGTTTTGAATACAATACCGATTGAGGATATTGATCCGGTATATTTTCACTAGCTATTAAGTGCTGGCTCATGGCAATTGATAATAAAAAATATCTTAAAAGACCCATTTAACCCTCATTAAATTCAAAAATTCTCGAAAATAAAAATATTAATTGTATTCCATGTTATATAAATGTCGTAACGACAGCAACTTGGTGAAACCGTTGATATGAGGCGGCTACAAAACAGCAGATGACAAACTTTGAAGAAACAAAAAAGCAATTCATACTTCCAAAAGGATTAATCTATTTAGATGGTAACTCGCTGGGCCCTATGCCCAAGAATGTTCCCAGTGAAATTAACACTTTACTTCATGAAGAATGGTCAAACCTTTTAATAAATGGATGGAATGATGCGGAATGGATGTTTCAGCCTGAAAATTTGGGTAACAAAATTTCGCGCATTATCGGAGCAGAAGATAATTCAGTAGTTGTCGGAGAAACCCTATCTGTTAGAGTTTTTCAAGCATTGAGTAGCGCCATTAAAGATGTGGGCAAAAGAAAAATTATACTCACAGATAGTGGAAATTTTCCGTCAGATTTGTATATGGCTCAGGGACTGGTGCATCTATTGGATGATCAACTTGAGATTAGAATATGCGCACCTGAGGAAATACTTGACAGTCTAAGTGACGAGATTGCGGTACTGATGCTAACCGACGTTGATTACCGTACTGGCAGAAGGCATGACATTTCAGCAATCAGTAAAATTGCAAAAGACAATGGCATCGTTACTATTTGGGATCTAGCGCACTCTGCTGGCGCTTTAAATCTAAATCTAAAGGAGTGGAATATCGATTATGCCGTTGGTTGTACATATAAATATCTGAACGCAGGACCTGGTTCGCCAGCGTTTATCTATGTTAATCCAAAAAAAATTAATGAGGTC
>CABZJF010000020.1:0-27910 GCA_902525915.1 Paracoccaceae bacterium
GCTTCATTTGTTCCGCCCAATACACCTTTACGGACAGCATTAACTGAATTGGCAACAAAACGCGCACTAGAAATCACAAGTTTAGGAAAAAACTTTACGCCAGCATACAAAATTTTAGACGAAAAAGCTTTTGTGAACGGAATCGTAGGTCTCATGGCCACCGGAGGCTCAACGAATCTAGTATTACACCTGCCCGCAATGGCTAAAGCTGCGGGAATTAAACTCGAACTACGTGACTTTGATGACATCTCAGGCGTCACACCCTTAATGGCAAAAATATATCCAAACGGATTAGCCGATGTTAATCATTTTCATGCTGCAGGTGGTTTAAGTTATATGATAGCCCAGCTTTTGGAATCAGGTTATTTGCATAACGATGTGCACACTATAATGGGAGCAGGTTTGGAAACCTACACAAAAGAACCTAAATTGGTCGACGATGGTATAGAGTTTGTGTCCTCAAGCACAAAATCACATAACGAGAAAATATTAAGACCAGTGACTAACCCTTTCCAAAAATCTGGTGGAATTAAGAAATTAGAGGGAAATCTTGGGACTGGCATAATTAAAATTTCAGCCGTTCCCATAGAAAAGCAAATAGTAGAAGCGCCAGCTAGGGTTTTTGAATCTCAAGAAGAAGTTAAAACTGCTTTTAGAAACAATGAACTCAACACAGACGCCATAATTGTAGTTAGGTTCCAAGGCCCTAAGGCTAACGGAATGCCCGAACTTCACGGATTAACGCCTATACTAGCCGTGCTACAGGATAGAGGTCTCAAAGTTGCATTAATTACGGACGGCAGAATGTCGGGAGCATCGGGCAAAGTACCAGCGGCCATTCATTTGGGCCCCGAAGCTGCAAACTTAGGACCTATTTCAAAAATAAAAAATGAAGATCTGATACGTCTCGATGCCCGTTCTGGGGAATTAAATATTTTAGACGAGAACTTTAAAATACGAGAATCCAGAAAAAAAGATTTAAGTGAAAATGAGCGTGGCTTAGGTAGGGAGCTTTTTAATATTTTCCGCGAAAATGCTTCCGCTGCAAAATTTGGTGGTGGGATAACATAAGTTGAGATGAGATGACTTCATACCAAGAAAATCATGATTTACTGAATATTTGCACATTGGCGCCAGTCATACCCGTTTTGGTGGTTGATGAAACTTCAAAAGCTGTACCGCTTGCAAAAGCCTTAATTACAGGAGGTCTGAGGGTTTTAGAAGTAACCTTAAGAACGGATAATGCACTCGCTGTGATTAAGGAAATGGTAAACAATAATGCCGAGGGAATAATTGGCGCGGGGACGCTACTATCTAAAAACGATGTCTATGCGGCTAAGAAAGCAGGAGCAAAATTTGGGGTAAGTCCCGGAGCAACAGAACAGATCTTGAGAGCATGCGCTGAAGTTAACCTGCCTCTGTTACCAGGTGCGGCCACGCCCTCAGAGGTAATGAGTTTATTATCCAAAGGTTATTCAGTACAAAAATTCTTTCCTGCAGAGTCAAACGGTGGCGTAAAAGCTCTGAAGTCAATCCTCGGCCCAATACCTGGCGTGAGATTCTGTCCCACAGGAGGAGTGACCTCAACAAATGCAATTGACTATTTGTCATTGGCCAATGTGCCTTGTGTTGGTGGAAGCTGGGTTGCTCCTGAAAATAAAATTAAAGCCGCTGATTGGCATGCAATAACTGAATTAGCTCGCAGCACCCAGGCATTAAGAAAGCCGTCAGCTGGCTAAATTCTACTTCATTTATGGGTTGAGCCTTGCAATTACTACACTTCGAAGTAAGCTTAGCAAAGCATTGACTTAGGACATGCATATGAGTTCTGCTGAACTGTATATAAATCTAACAAATATTTGCTCTAACTGGAGTGCTTTGAATAGCCTTTCTAATGGCTCCGCCGCTGCGGTAGTTAAAGCTAACGCCTATGGTCTTGGAATAAAAGAAGTGGGCATCTCACTCGCAAAAGCCGGCGCTAGAGATTTTTTTGTCGCCATCGCAGAAGAAGGAGCGGAACTCCGACGCGCAATTGGTCAAGGTCCAAAAATCTATGTTTTTTCAGGCCATATGGTTGGAGACACTTCTTTAATAAAGAACTTTGATTTAGTACCGCTCATAAATTCTGCAGAACAACTGGCATTTCATGCAGAAAACTCAGCAGATCAGTCGATTGGCATCCAACTAGATACAGGAATGAACCGCCTTGGGATGGAAGGTGCCGAATTTGAAGCCATTAAAGACATAATTTTTAAATTTAATCCGGAGCTAATAATATCACATCTGGCTTGCGCGGACGAGCCAAACCACCCCATGAATGAGAAACAATTGAATTATTTCAATGCTATTACCGACAACATTGATTGCAAAAAATCACTTGCGGCTACTGGTGGCATTTTATTGGGAAAACGATATCATTTTGATATGACTAGACCTGGTATAGGTTTGTATGGTGGAAACCCTTACTCGGGGTCAAAAAACGTCGTTGGACTTAAATTGCCCATAATTCAAATTCGATCCGTTCTTCCAGATGAAACTGTTGGTTATTCTAATACTTGGACCGCAAAAAAAATTACAAAAGTCGCTACTGTAAGCTCTGGCTATGCAGATGGTATCTTTAGGTGTTTGAGCGACAAAGCGATGCTATATTACGATCAAATACCGTGCAATATAATCGGCCGCATTTCAATGGACTTAATCGGTGTAGATGTCTCTAATTGTGGTGAAAACCCAGATCACTTATGGCTTTTGAATGACATCCAATCAATTGATGACCTTGCTGATAATGCAAATTCGATTGGTTATGAAATTTTAACGGCTCTGGGACAGCGATACAATCGTAGCTATATTTAGAGATACTCAAATGAAAGTTTTACGAAATTTAGGCCAATGTGTGAATGTCTCGTTAAATAAAATAGGTAAAGTAACAGATTTTGTAATCTCAATTTTCTTAAATCTAGTTACGCCGCCAATTTATGGTAGAGAAATATTAAAAGCCTTTTACCAAATTGGATGGATGTCGCTACCAGTACTTGGGTTAACAGCTCTTTTCACAGGCGGCGCACTAGCACTACAAATCTATGCTGGTGGTTCCCGATTTAATGCGGAGCAAGTCGTTCCGGCAATTGTGGCTATCGGTATGGCACGTGAATTAGGCCCAGTTCTTGGAGGTTTAATCGTGGCAGCACGTGTGGCGAGCTCGATTGCGGCTGAAATAGGCACAATGAAAGTAACTGAACAATTGGATGCATTGATAACACTTTCCACCAATCCAATAAAATATTTAGTTGTGCCCAGAGTCCTTGCAGCAACACTCTCACTACCAGCACTGATAGCCATTGGTGACTCAATAGGTATACTGGGGGGATATCTGGTAGGCATAAATCGTTTGGATTTTAGCTCCAGTACGTATTTAGAAAGCACAGCGAGCATGCTTCAAATTTCAGATATTTCTAGTGGAATAATTAAAGGCGTTTTTTTTGGTTTTATTATATCTCTATCGGGTTGTTTTAGTGGCTTTTATGCGTCGAATGGCGCTGAGGGCGTAGGCAAAGCCACAAAATCTGCTGTCGTAGCCGCATGCGTTTTTATTTTAGCAACTAACTATATTTTGACAGAGGCTTTTTTTAATTCATGATAGAAATTAAAAATATTCACAAAACGTTTGCAAAGCAAAAGGTTCTCGACGGGGTCAACATGTTTGTAGACCAAGGAAGTTCCACCGCGCTGATAGGTACTTCTGGAGTAGGCAAATCAGTAATTTTAAAAATTTTACTTGGGCTTATCGAACCCGATGAAGGAGAAGTCTTCATAGATAATGTAAAAGTCTCACATCGAGACCCTGGCCGCACTCTATCCAGAATAGGCATGCTATTTCAAGGCTCAGCCTTATTTGATAGCCTTCCAGTATGGCAAAATATTTGTTTTAAATTTTTAAAAGGTACAGAAAAGTTATCTGGTAAAGATGCAAAGGAGCTTGCTATTCAAAACTTAGAGAAAGTTGGCCTTAATTATAAAGTGGCGAATAAATTTCCCGCTGACTTATCAGGTGGAATGAAGAAACGGGTCGCACTAGCCAGAGCAATAATGGGCAACCCAAAAATTATATTATTTGACGAGCCGACTACTGGTCTTGATCCAATAATGACAAATACAATTAACAGTCTTATACGGGAAATTGTCGAAACAATCGACGTAACCGCTCTTACTATTACTCATGACATTTCATCTGTGCAGCAGATATCCGATAATGTTGCTCTTTTGGACTCAGGAAGAATTCGATGGGAAGGGAAGGCCAAAGAATTAAAAGGGTCCAAAGATCCTTATGTATTTCAGTTTATAAATGGAAAACATAATGGACCAATAAACGTTAATTGATTCAAAATCATCAAATCGTTTATTTTTTATCAACTTGAATTGTATAAAAACAATTGGCACAAGTGTGACATGGCGAAAATCTCAAAATCATACTCATGCACATCTTGTGGATTAGTAACGAATAAATGGGCTGGACGCTGTGATGGTTGCGGCGACTGGAATACGATCCATCAGAGCAAAGCGCTCTCAAATGGCCCCCAAAAGGTCTCTATAGGCAATGAAAAAGGAGAAAAGATATTACTTAGTGATCTTTCACCTTCAACCAAAAATCTTTCATACTCTACGTCTGGGATCGATGAATTTGATCGTGTTCTTGGGAAAGGGCTAGTAAGTTCCGCAGCAATACTGCTATCCGGTGATCCTGGAATTGGCAAATCTACAATTTTACTTCAAGCTGCGGCAAGATTTGGTGAAGTAGGACTTAAGGTTCTGTATATATCGGGAGAGGAAGCAGCTTCCCAAGTAAAGCTCCGCGCAAAACGTTTGGGTTTATCAACTGCGCCTATCAGATTAGGCTCGGAAACTAATCTAAGGAATATACTTACAACATTTGAGGACGAAGAACCAAATCTTGTAATAATAGACTCAATTCAGACCATATGGGCCGACACAGTTGACAGTGCACCGGGAAGTGTATCACAGGTAAGATCGGCAGCATTCGAGCTTACCAATTATGCAAAACGCACGGGTGCAGCAGTAATCATGGTTGGGCACGTAACTAAAGATGGGCAAATTGCTGGACCTCGCGTAGTTGAACATATGGTAGATACAGTTTTACATTTCGAGGGAGAACGAGGCCATCAATTTAGAATTTTAAGAGCTGTAAAAAATAGATTTGGCCCAGTTGATGAAATTGGCGTATTCGAAATGGTATCGGAGGGGTTAGCGCAAGTTAAAAACCCATCAGAGCTCTTCTTATCCGAAAGAGGTAAAAACATACCCGGCTCAGTGGTTTTTGCAGGTATTGAGGGCACCAGACCAATCTTAGTAGAGTTTCAGGCTTTGGTAACACCCTCAACGCTTGGGCAGCCCCGCCGAAACGTTATTGGTTGGGATGGAAACCGATTATCGATGGTCCTAGCTGTATTAGAATCCCGTTGCGGTATAAGTTTTGCCAACCACGATGTATATTTGAATATCGCCGGTGGAATAAAAATAAATGAGCCCGCAGCGGATTTAGCAGTTGCAGGTGCAATTTTTTCTGCAAAAGAAGATATTATTTTCCCAATAAACACTGTTTTTTTTGGAGAGATTAGTCTATCAGGAGCTGTTCGCCAGGTTAGCCAAGTGGATAATAGACTAAAAGAGGCTCAAAAGTTAGGATTTAGCGAAGCGATAACTGCGCCGCGAAACAAAAAAAAGCCCAAAGATGGAATAAATATTCGAGAGACAGTCAATCTCCGTGATTTTGTAAATATGATGCATAAATATAAAAGTTCAACTGAGGGATTGGGCGATGGAAAGCCTTAATATTGTAGACGGGATTATCATAGTAATAGTTTTGATTTCTGCGATACTTGCATATGCTCGCGGTGTCACGCGGGAAGTAATGGCAATAATGGGATGGATTTTCTCATCTATAATATCTTTTATTTTTGCACCATTAACGACCCCATTGATCAAAGAAATCCCATTACTTGGACCAATATTAGCTGACAGCTGTGAATTGGCAATAATTGCGGCATTTGCCAGTGTATTTGCGCTGAGCCTGCTTATTTTTTCATTTTTTACGCCACTTTTAAGCACCGTTATAAATAAGACCCGTCTGACAAAAATTGACCAAGCTTTAGGGTTTGTTTTTGGGGTACTTCGTGGTCTCTTTTTGGTTGCAATTACCTTCTTTGCTTACCTTGCCATACTTGGAGAGAATGCACTGCCTCAAATCGATGCTAGCAGAAGCGCATTGATATTTGAGGACATGATAGCGTCAATTAAAGAACAAAACCCTGAAAGAGCCTTAGGCTGGATCATTGAAAAATACGAAATATTAGTGAAAACATGCGAATAGACGGCAAAAATTGCATTCAATCATCCTGCTCAAATCAAATAATTTTTAATTTGAAAATTTTAGAGCTCAAATTATTGATTAGTGGTCAGGAGAAAATATTTTGGCGTTAAATCGAAAAATTTTTAATAATCCATTTGACTGCGATAAACTAAAGGAAGAATGTGGAGTATTTGGCGTTCTTGGTCTAAGTGATGCAGCAAATTTCGTCGCTTTAGGACTGCATGCACTACAACACCGAGGACAAGAAGCCGGTGGTATAGTTGCATACGACCCGAGCCAAGGGTTCAATTCTGCTCGAAGATTCGGTTATGTTCGGGATAACTTTACCTCACAATCCCTTATGGAAACATTACCAGGCTCTTTAGCAATTGGACACGTTCGATACTCAACAGCAGGAGCAAAAGGCGCGGCTATAAGAGACGTCCAACCTTTCTTCGGTGAGTTTGCGATGGGTGGGGCTGCAATAGCTCATAATGGTAATTTAACAAATGCAGATTCTTTGAGACGTGAACTTATTGAGCGGGGGTCTATTTTTCAAAGTTCCTCCGATTCTGAGTGTATTATTCATTTAATGGCCCGTTCACTGCAAAGAAATATCCCAGAACGGATGGAAGATGCACTCAGACGGGTTGAAGGGGCATTTTCAATAGTAGCTATGACACGCTCTAAACTGATTGGCGTTAGAGACCCCCGCGGTGTGCGGCCTCTTGTACTAGGAAAGGTAGGAGACGGATTTGCATTAAGTTCTGAAACATGTGCTCTTGATATAATTGGCGCAGAATTTGTAAGAGATGTAGAGCCGGGTGAAATGGTTGTAATATCAAATAATGGGATTGAAAGTATATTTCCATTCCGGCGTCAAAACTCAAAATTTTGTATCTTTGAATATGTATATTTCTCTAGACCAGACAGCATAATTCACGGGCAATCTGTTTATGAAACTCGCAGGCGCATTGGGGTGGAACTCGCAAAAGAAAGTCCAATAGATGCTGATTTGGTATGCCCAGTACCCGATAGTGGAACACCTGCGGCGATAGGGTTTTCGCAGCAGTCTGGGATACCCTATGCTATGGGTATAATCAGAAATCAATATATGGGACGAACATTTATTGAGCCAACTGAACAAATTCGAAATATGGGCGTCAGGTTAAAACTGAATGTCAATAGAGCATTAATAAAGGGTAAGAGAATAATTTTGGTAGACGACTCCGTCGTACGAGGCACGACATCGCGAAAAATCAAAGAAATGATTATTGATGCGGGTGCAAAGGAGGTGCATTTTAGAATAGCGAGTCCTCCAACTGCCTGGCCATGCTTTTATGGAGTAGATACACCTCAAAGAGAAAAGTTAATTGCAGCTACAATGACTGAAGAAGAAATGTGCCAGCACCTTTCTGTAAATACTTTAAAATTTATATCGCTAGACGGCCTATACAGGGCAACCGGAGAAAAAGAGGGTCGAGATACTAAATGTCCGCAGTATTGTGATGCATGTTTTTCTGGAGAATATCCTGTGTTACCTTCAGACATGATAGAAAAAGGGTTCGAACTCAAGCATGCTGAAATAGTAGACGGATCATAACAACACAAAGTTAACTAGCAAAACCACGACTAATTCGAGATATCGTACATAAAAATTCTGAAAGCCATTCCCATGATTAAAAAAATAGCTTTAATTACAGGTGCTTCTCGTGGGTTAGGAGCAGCTCTATCAGAAAGATTAAGCGAAACTCACCACATTATAGCTGTTGCACGCACCGTGGGCGGACTGGAAGACTTAGATGATATAATAAAATCAAAAAATGGAACTGCAACATTAGCTCCGATGGACATTACAAATCGGGATGCTATGAGCCAGCTCTTTACATCGATTTTCGAAAAATGGGGAACCATTGATTTTTGGGGTCATACTGCAATTCACGCACCACCATTAAGCCCATTGAACACAATCGACTTGGGGGATTTGGACAAAACTATTTCGACTAATATTACAGCGACTGCATTACTTATAAACTTTATAAGCCCTATAATAAGCAAGGAAGGTAACGCGCTATTTTTTGACGACCCTTGCAATGGAAAGAAGTTTTTTGGAGCATACGGATCATCAAAAATTGCTCAAATGTCATTGGCTCAATCATGGGCAAATGAGTGTAAAAATTTTGGCCCAAATGTTACTGTTTTCAAACCTGCTCCAATGAAAACAGCCTTGCGGGCCAGATTTTTTCCTGGAGAAAATAAAAAAAATCTATTATCGCCTAAAAGTGAAGCAAAGCGTGTTTTAGCAACACTTTTTGACCCATAGATTTTATTAATAACGAGACTATTGTGGAAGTGATACTTCACTCTTACAAACGTTACTAAAATTATTTTGAGATTATGCGGATACTTTTAACTAATGACGATGGAATTAACGCACCTGGCTTGCAAGTCTTGGAAGCAATAGCCAGGAATTTGACGAACGAAGAAAATATTTTCATAATCGCTCCAAGTGGCGAAAGGTCAGGAGTTGCGCATTGTGTTAGTTACAATGCGCCCACACAGATTGAGAGAATTTCAGAAAACCGCTATTCGGTTTCCGGATATCCCGCCGATTGCGTTATTGCTGGAATACATCATGTCATGAAGGATGATCCGCCCTCTTTGATTCTATCAGGAGTAAATAGAGGAAATAACTCTGCTGAAAATGTGCTCTACTCCGGCACAATCGGAGCAGCGCTAGAAGGTGCTCTTCAAGGCATTACCTCTATTGCGCTCTCGCAATATTTGGGTCCTGAGTCAAAAAAAATGTCTAACTCATTTAATCCATCAATTACTCATGGGCTAAATGTTATTCAAAAAATAATTGATAACCACAAGCATACTGATGATGGCTATAAAGTCTTTTACAACGTAAACTTTCCTCCAACTGAAAATATAAACGGGGTGGCTGTTGTTCCTCAGGGATTGCGGCCTAATACGACTTTTGGGGTAAACCTATTTACGACACAAAATGGAAAAGAGTTTTTATTTATCAAAGGTGGAAATCAACACGTTCAGGTTTCCAAGAAGTCCGATGTTGCCGCTAATTTATCGGGATATATATCGTTAACGCCAATGAGGGCAGACCTTACTGCTTTCGATAGGATAGCTGACCTTGAGGAGTTTCTATGAATAGCATTGATGAACAGAAAATGCAGTTTATTTTAACTATTCGCTCAAAAGGAGTAGTAGATAAAAATGTACTCAATGCACTCGAGAAAGTTAATAGACAGCACTTTCTTAAGGGTCTATTTGCCCAAAGAGCCTACGAAGACACTCCACTTCCAATAGAATGCGGCCAAACTATAAGTCAACCATCTGTAGTTGGGTTAATGACCCAAGCTTTGAATATTAAAAGCCGCGATAAAGTTTTAGAAATTGGCACAGGATCAGGGTATCAAAGAGCAATATTAAGCAAGCTGGCCCGTAGAATTTATACAATTGAAAGGTTCAAACCACTATACGAAGAAGCAAGAGAAATTTTCAATAAATTAAATTTAAATAACGTTACATCTGTTTGGGGTGATGGAAGTCAGGGACTTGTGGAACAACAACCGTTTGATCGGATAATTGTGACTGCGGCGGCTGAAGATCCACCTCCAACATTACTCACTCAACTAAAGATCGGCGGCATCATGGTAATACCTGTGGGGCAATCCGATGAAATTCAAAAACTTATTAGAGTGGAAAGAACGGAAACACACTTCAAATATGAAGAATTATGCGATGTACGCTTTGTGCCATTGCTCGAAGGAAAAGAAGAAGATATCTATGTATAGAAATACTGTGATATTTAGGTCTTGGAAAACTAAAAATGATTAGGTCTATCAAAATTAGTTTAAAATATTGTTTCTATCTAGCTATTTTTTGGAACCTAAGCGCATGCGAAAATTCACCTCTAAACAATTTTGATTTTGATTTTCGGGGAAATTCTTTCGACACCTCTGACGCGGCCCTGCAAGCCACTCAGTCTCGACCCCAAGCAAACGAATTAGGCATAATTAATTACCCCACTTATCAAGTAGCTATAGCTAGAAGAGGCGATACTGTTGAAAGTATGGCTATAAGACTTGGACAGGATGCAAATGAATTGGCCAGATATAATGGCCTCGCAGAAGGACAGCGGCTCCGCAACGGCGAGGTATTAGCACTTCCTAAAATTTCCAGAAGTCCCAGACAATACTCGGCTGACGATGAAGAGATAGAGGAGACAACACTTTCAAAAGATATAAACGTGCTAGAGCTTGCCGACACGGCTTTGAAAGTAGCAGGTGGATCTAATAATAATCGAATTAATCTTGACTCAACTGATCCAACAAATCTGGTAGACCCAATCAAACATAAGGTTGTGCGAGGAGAAACGGCCTTTATTATATCTCGCCTTTATAATATCTCAGTGAGATCCTTGGCTGACTGGAATGGACTCGATAGCGATTATACTGTGCGAGAAGGGCAAATTCTGATTGTTCCCTTGGTAGATAAAAAAGTTCAAAAGATATTTAAAAAAGAAGAAATCGCATCTGTTGCGCCTCCCCCACCTAGCTCCAAAAAACCCCAACCTAGGAATATTGCCAAACAAGAGGCGATTGAACCATCTAATACTTCAATATCATTACCTGAAAGTGGTCGAATGGCTTATCCGATAGAAGGTTTAGTAATACGAGAGTATTCAAAGAATAAAAATGATGGGATTGACTTTACCGCACAGGCGGGCACGAGAGTTGTCGCAGCAGATACGGGCGTTGTAGCTACGGTTACTGAGGATACAAATCAAATTGCAATCGTAGTACTTAAACATCCCGAAAATATATTAACAGTTTATGCAAACCTCACTAACATCCAAGTCTCCACTAATCAGAGTGTCCTCCGCGGAGAAGTAATAGGGGAAATACCAGAGGGCGATCCGCCATATCTCCATTTTGAAATTCGTGAGGGTTTCGAGAGTATCGATCCATTAGAGTACCTTAATAAAAATTAAGAAACTAAATATCCTGCTGTTATTTAATAACTAACCCGTGCTTGCCAGCTAAATCAATAAAGAACTGCCAAGCAACTCTACCCGATCTTGATCCTCGCGTACGAGCCCATTCAGTAGCCTGAGTTTCTATTTCCAAACGATTAATTATGAGATTATAGTGTTTTACATAGCCCTCTATGATATCAAAAAATTCATCTTGCGAACAAGGATGGAACCCTAACCACAAGCCAAAACGATCTGACAAAGAAATTTTTTCTTCGACTGCCTCTGACGGATTTATTGAAGAAGACCGTTCATTTTCAATCATATTCCGAGGCATTAAGTGTCTTCTATTAGAAGTGGCATAGAATATAACATTTTCCGGCCTGCCCTCTAAACCACCATCTAAAATTGCTTTTAATGACTTATAATTTTGATCATCATAACTGAAACTCAAATCATCACAAAAAAGTATAAACTTATATGGAAGACCTCGAAGAACTTTTAAAAGCCTACTGACTGATCCTAAATCATCTCGCTGCAACTCAACTATTTTCAGATTTAAGCCATCGCTGTTTATTTTTGTGTGCACAGCCTTTACCAATGAAGACTTTCCCATACCGCGTGCACCCCAAAGCAACGCATTGTTGGCCGGAAATCCATTTGCAAATTGCATTGTGTTATTCAGAAGAATATCACTCACATAATCAATACCTTTTAGAAGTGAAATATCGACTGCGTTCGTTATTTTTACAGGCTCTAGATAGTCCGGAGCAACATGCCACATATAAGCTGAAAAATTATCAAAATTTGGAAAATCTTCTGTTTTTGGCGCCAACCGCTCTAGAGCATCGGCTATTCTCTCAAGCTGATCATTCTTTTCTGTCGTCATCAAATTCTTTCAACATAGGATCATCAAAATTATCTTCGTCATCGTAGAAACCCTCTTCACGAAGCTTCTGCTCCCGTTTCTTCTCAACACGCGAAACAAGAAAAATGGATACTTCGTACAGTCCATACACCACAACAAATAGTATTACCTGAGTAATAACATCAGGTGGTGTGACAAGTGCAGCCAGAACCAATATGGCTACAACTGCATATTTCCGTACATTCCCGAGCCCTTCGGCACTTACCAAACCTGCTTTGCCCATTAATGTCAGCAGAACAGGCAACTGAAAACACATTCCAAAGGCAACAATAAATTTTATGGTAAGACTCAAATATTCTTGTGCAGACCCCTGAAAAGCAATACCCGCTGCAGCATTATCAACATCTTCGCCATCCAAAACACTTCCAGTTTGCTGAAAGCCTAAAAAGAAATCAAAAGCTAAGGGAGTTACTACATAATACGCAAAAGATGCGCCAAGAAAAAACATAAAAGGCGATGCGACAATAAAGGGTAAAAAGGCGTTCTTTTCGGTTTTGTACAATCCCGGAGCCACAAAGCGCCACATTTGAAAGCCAATTATAGGAAATGATAAGACCAGACCTCCCAGAAAAGAAATCGATATAGCTACAAAAAACCCTTCTTGTAGTTTTATAAGTATTAGACCACAGTCTGAGTGTCCTCGAAGCGCCATTGCCGAGCATAAGGGGTGTGTCAAAAAGTCAAAGATGGGGTTCCAAATTGTAAAGCAGATTATCATGCCAATAATGAATGCTACAAAAGAATAAATTAGCCTTTGACGTAACTCCGCTAAATGTTCAATGAGTGGCGCAGAGCTATCTTGTATATCATCATCTGCAGCCATTAGCTATCCTTACGATCTCGCGACCGCGCATCTTTTTCAACTTTTGCAGAGTTATTTTTTTTCAGTTCTTTCTTATCTTTTTTTTCATCGTTTCTTTTATCTAACTTTTCTTTGGCTTTTTTTTCTGCATGCTCTCTTATCTTCTTCGCCTGTTCCGCCCTCTCACCTGCCAATCGACCGGTCTCTGTATCAGGGTCATACGACGCATAATCTGTCGCCGCACTTTTTACCGCATCAACGCTAGATTTAAGCGGGTTGGCAGCGGAGCGAATTGTTGACGATATATCCCCTACCCCGGCGTCATCAGCAGCATTATTCATAGCACGCGAAAATTCACGAGCCATTCCTCGAATTTTACCTACAAATTGTCCGGCTTTTCTGAACAATACCGGCAGTTCTTTTGGCCCAACTACTATTAAAGCAACTATCCCAATAAGGAGTAGTTCAGTCCACCCCAAGTCAAACATACAAGTTAGACCTTATCTTTTTCAGTCTCTGGCGTGATATCCTTTGCAGCCTCTGAGGTTTCTTCTTCTAATTCTTTCTTGCTGTCGTTAACGCCCTTTTTAAAGGCAGTAATACCTTTACCAACCTCACCCATTAATGAGCTGATCTTACCCCGGCCAAATAGTACTAACACAACTACCGCTATTAGTAAGATACCAGGAAGTCCAATATTATTAAGCATCTCAACGATCCTTCTACTTTGAGGGCCTCAAGCCCGCGTGTTACATCCACTGTATTTAGTTGTTAATGCTCAGTTATCAAAGAGGCAACATAATAAAATAGTTTTTTTTAATACATTTCATAATGCAGGGAATACAAAACATCGATCGCGCGGGATAGTAAGCCACAGGGGTTGACCAGTTTTTGGCAGAAATACGCTTGGAACTGTTACTCTAAATATACTGTTATCAAAATCCATTTTAAATTCCACTAGGCTCTCATTACCCAGAAATCTGGCACACTCTACGCAGCCTCGCACTGGAATACCCATTGACACCGTGGGCAGCGGTCCTTTCCCTTCTCTATCAAAATCTATTCTAACGTGCTGGGGCCTAATAACGATCTCTACATCGGTGCCTTCGTCCAATCCAGGCGCAAAAAACTGGCCGAACGGTGAGTCTGCAAGCGAACCGCTTACCTTTGACTTTATAATATTTGCATCAGAAAAAAATGCCACAGCCTCTTTGTCCACTGGAGCATTATACAAATTGTAAGGAGCGCCTTTCTGAACAATTGCTCCATTTCTCATTAATGCTATTTCATCCGCCATTTTCATGGCTTCTTCAGGTTCATGTGTGACCAGCAAAACAGCAGTTTCCTCTGATTTTAAAATATCTAAAGTCTCATCTCTGATATCATCTCGAAGACGCTTATCTAATCCAGAGAAGGGTTCATCCATCAACATTATTCGGGGCTTTGGCGCAAGTGCACGAATAAGTGCAACACGTTGTTGTTCCCCTCCAGACAATTCATGTGGATATTTATCTGATTTAGAACTTAGACCAACTTTTGACAGAAGATCATACGCTTTTTCTCTGATGCCTTCATTATTTTCTGAGATACCAAATCCAACGTTTTGCCATACTGTCAAATGCGGAAATAAAGCAAAATCCTGAAATATAAGACCAATATAACGTTTTTCTGTTGGTTGGCTGAACCCAGAACCACAAATCAACTGACCATCTACCCAGACTTCTCCAGAAGACTGAGTTTCCACACCTGCAATCATTCTAAGAGTCGTAGATTTTCCGCAACCTGATGGACCCAACAGGCAAGTTATTTGTCCTGGAAGCACGCTTAATGAGATATCATCTACCACTTTAGTATTGTCATATACTTTGGTAAGCGACTTCACTTCTAACCGCGGAATTAAGGATTTTGCCAAAAAATAACCTCTGTGAAACTTATCCCATGAACCAACACGGGAGACTTAACAGGGATATAATTAACGTGCAACCAAGACCTAATTTGAAAGCACTGTACAAATAAATTCGCTCTGAGAATTCTTCCTAAAGTATGATTTTACAGACATATCCTATCTTAAAAATTTCATTTTGATATTTTTTGACTGGGTTGCGTTTTAAATTACCTTAGGCTATCGGAATTTAATGTCTATAAATCCACCCAACGTAAATACTTCTAATCACGAAGTTGTTCGCAGAAGAACTTTCGCCATTATTTCGCATCCCGATGCAGGCAAAACAACACTCACTGAAAAGTTTCTTTTGTATGGAGGAGCCATTCAATTAGCGGGACAGGTAAGAGCAAAAGGAGAAGCAAGACGAACTCGTTCTGACTTTATGCAAATGGAGAAAGACCGAGGAATATCAGTGTCAGCTTCTGCAATGTCTTTTGATTTCAATAGCTATAGATACAACTTAGTAGATACCCCCGGACATAGTGATTTCTCTGAAGACACCTATAGAACACTTACGGCAGTAGACTCAGCTATTATGGTAATTGATGGAGCCAAAGGGGTAGAAAGCCAAACCCGAAAACTGTTTGAAGTTTGCCGTTTACGCGACTTACCAATATTTACCTTTTGTAACAAGATGGACCGAGAAAGCCGCGATACGTTTGAAATTATTGATGAAATTCAAGAAAACTTAGCAATAGATGTAACTCCAGCTAGTTGGCCCATTGGGATAGGTTCAGATTTTTTAGGTTGCTATGACCTTATAAACGATAGACTAGAGCTAATGGATAGGGCCGATAAAAACCGATTGGGTGAAAGCATAAAAATTAACGGTCTTAATGATCCAGAAATGGATAAATATATTCCAAGCGATCTAAAAGAGAGGCTTGTAGATGAAGTTGAAATGGCAAAAGAACTTCTTCCTCCGCTCAACCCGAATTCATTATTGGAAGGACATCTAACACCGATATGGTTTGGATCTGCAATGAATAGTTTTGGTGTTAAAGAATTGATGAAAGGGATCGCAAATTTTGGACCAGTTCCACAAATACAATCAGCAGTACCAAGACCAATACAGCCTTCAGAAAAACAAGTATCCGGTTTCGTATTTAAGGTGCAGGCTAATATGGATCCAAAGCACCGCGATCGAGTAGCTTTTGTACGTTTATCATCTGGACACTTCAAACGAGGAATGAAATTAACTCATGTACGAACAAAAAAAGTTATGACTGTATCAAATCCTGTGCTCTTTTTGGCCTCGGATAGATCTCTTGCAGAAGAAGCGTGGGCGGGTGATATTATCGGGATTCCTAATCATGGACAATTGAGAATAGGTGATACTCTGACCGAAGGTGAACTATTGAAGGCAAAAGGAATACCTTCTTTCGCCCCTGAGCTTTTACAGAATTGTTTATCCTTAGATCCGATGAAGACAAAACATCTAGAGAAGGCGCTTTTTCAGTTTGCAGAAGAAGGTGCTGCAAAGATATTTAAACCAACCTATGGGTCTGGATATATAGTTGGTGTCGTTGGCCAACTACAATTTGAAGTACTTGAGAGCCGAATAAAGCAGGAATATGGATTACCAGTGCGCTTTGAGGCTAGTCAATTCAAATCGGCATGTTGGATCTCAGGTGAAAAGCAAGAAATAGATAGGCTTAACTCAGAGAACAAACAACACATGGCCATAGACAGCGATGGAGATAGTGTTTTCTTATCCCGGTTACAATGGGACTTTGACCGCCTAGCCAGAGATTATCCAAGTATAGAAACATCTAAAACTAAAGAACTCACTCTTTAAAATTATCATGTTTTCTAGCTCAAAGATTGACCTTTGATACATTTTTGGATATTAACCCGCGAGAAAAATGTATCAGGAAGAATTTATTGAATATATTCATTTGCAACCGAAGCTTTAAATAAAATTGAAATTTATTTATGGCATTATTCTCTGATCTAAAATTAAATCCAAAAATCTTGAATGCGATTGAAGATGTTGGCTACAAAGAGCCAACTCCAATTCAATTGCAGGCTATTCCCGCAGCACTTGAAGGCCGTGACGTATTAGGAATTGCGCAAACAGGTACTGGTAAAACTGCCAGTTTCACATTACCCATGATCCATTTACTTTCTCGAGGTAGGGCTAGAGCTCGTATGCCACGATCACTTGTTCTTTGCCCAACCAGAGAGTTAGCTGCTCAAGTAGCAGAAAATTTTGAGCTATATTCAAAAAATTTGAAGCTTACTAAAGCATTGCTTATTGGTGGAGTATCCTTCAAAGAGCAAGACCAATTAATAGACAAAGGCGTGGACGTATTAATTGCGACCCCAGGACGTCTATTAGATCATTTTGAACGAGGTAAATTACTACTGACTGGCGTTCAAATAATGGTAGTTGATGAAGCAGATAGAATGCTAGACATGGGTTTTATCCCAGATATTGAGCGCATATTTAATCTCACCCCTTTTACTCGCCAAACACTTTTCTTTTCAGCAACAATGGCTGCGGAAATAGAAAGGCTAACCAACACTTTTTTATCAGCTCCCTTGCGTGTAGAGGTGGCACGACAAGCATCTGCTTCTGAGAATATCGAGCAGAGCGTATTAATTTTTAAGCCCTCAAGAAGAGACCGTGAGGGTACAGAAAAGCGTAAGGTTTTAAGAGAAATGATCCTTAATGAAGACAGAGATTGCAAAAATGCGATAATTTTTTGTAATCGGAAGAGTGATGTTGATATTTGTGCAAAATCCTTAAAGAAATACGGATTTAATGCTGCTGCAATTCATGGGGATTTAGACCAAAAACATCGAATGAAAACACTTGAGGGCTTTAGAACGGGATCTCTACAATTTCTTGTAGCTTCCGATGTAGCTGCTCGCGGATTAGATATACCAAGCGTTAGCCATGTTTATAATTTTGACGTACCCACCAATGCGGAAGATTATGTTCATAGAATTGGCAGAACTGGGCGAGCCGGTCGTAATGGGAAAGCCTTAATGATTTCCACACCAAGAGATGAAAAAAACTTAAATGCTATTGAAAAACTAATACAGATAGAAATTCCCAAAATCGAAAATTTCTCCCTCAATATTAAGAATGAAAATAGGAAAGAAATTCAGAAAAACGTTGCCAAGAAAAATACCAAAGGCAAACCATCAACAAAATACAATAAGGCTGATAGTAAGTTTTCAGAATCATTCGAGACAAATCAAAATGAGCCAAGTACTTCATTAGAATATAAAGATGAATTTCAACTACCAAACTTTATAACAAAAAGTTTTACAGAGAGGCTATCACTCTAAAATAAAACAATACTTTGCCTCGTAACTGTTTATTTACAATTAGTTAAAGCCTTACACTAAACCAACCGACTTACTATAACTGAAACTTCTGGCTTCTTACCCACTTCGGATTTACACGTTTGCCTGGCACACCTTCTGACTGCTTCTTCTAACAGTCCATTGTCCAACATTACATCAAACCCTGCTCTACCTATTAATTGACTTAGGTCTTCCTCCAAGCAATCAACCAAAGGTGCACTTGAATTTGTAACCGAAGGTAAACCCCTGATTTCACACCATGGTTCCCCAACAAGATCATCGCTCTCATCCAGAATAATAGTCACGACAACCAAACCGTTTAACGCCATACGTATACGATCTCGCACTATACCCTCTGTTGAAGTAATTTTAGAACTTCCGTCTAAATATAACCTCCCAACCTCTATTTTATCCACAAACTTTGGCTCATTAGCAGATATATTTAAAATATTACCATTAGTACAAACAAATGATGAAAATCCATTCTGAGATGCTAACTTAGAATGCTCTCGCAAGTGCCGATGCTCCCCGTGCATTGGTATAAGAAATTGAGGTTGAATAATTTTGTGCATTTCCTCCAAGTCAGGTCTATTCGCGTGACCAGACACATGATAAAGACCAGACTCATCTTCGACAACATCAACACCCATTTCTGAAAATTGATTAATTATTCTAGAAACGCCTTTTTCATTACCAGGGATTGTCTTCGATGAAAATATAAAGAGATCGCCCTCTTGTAACGAAAAGCCCCTATATTTTCCATTCGCTAACTGCGCAGTGGCTGCTCTGCGCTCTCCTTGTGATCCAGTTGCCAATATTAATAGATTTTCTCGAGGAATTTGTAGTGCATCCTCTGGACTTATAAGCGGAGGAAAATCGCTTAAAACTCCAGTTTCAACTGAAGCATCTATCATTTTTCTCATAGCCCTCCCAAGAATGCACACAGAACGACCAGACCTCACACCTGCTTCAGCTAATGTCTTTAATCGAGCAACATTAGATCCAAACGTTGTGGCGACGACGAGCCGTTCAGCATTTTCTATCAGCTCCTGTAGTGGCATGCTAATTGATAGCTCTGAACGGCCCTCCTGTTTCGAAAAAACATTCGTGCTATCACAGATAAGAGCTTTTATGCCGCCTTTAGAAATATTTCGCCAGGCTTCTCTATTAAATGGCTCACCAACACCTGGTGTTTCATCAATTTTGAAATCGCCCGTATGAACCAATCGGCCAGCAGGAGTGTCTATAACGAGACTGCTACTCTCCGGTATCGAATGAGAAACAGGCACAAACCCTACTTCAAAGGGCCCTAATTTTTTCATTTCAGGCCATGCTTGCATGGTGTGAACAGAATGATCTGTCAATAAGGCGTCATTTAACTTTAAACGTGCTATATGCGCGGTGAATGCTCGGCAGTATATAGGAACTCGTAACTCATTCCATAAATGCCCAAGGGCACCAATATGATCCTCATGGGCATGGGTGATCAAAATTCCCTCTATTCTATCGCGCCGCTCCTTTATCCATGATATGTCTGGTAGAATTAAGTCTACACCAGGAGTAGTTTCCATATCTGGAAAGGAGACGCCCAAATCAACGATAATAAAACGTTCTTTATCTGGTGGACCGTACCCATAGATATATGAATTTAGTCCAATTTCGCCCGCTCCGCCCAGCGGCAGATAGATTAAGTGATTTTCGCTCATTTGACTTCTGAACTCTTATTATGCTCAAAGATCAACCGCAAACCATGCATGGTAAGATCATCTTTCCACTCATCAAATACTTTTTCTGCTGACTGAAATAAAGGTCCCAACCCACCGGTAGAAATTATTTTCATTTTGGAACCGTGTTCAGTTTTTATGCGCTCACAAATTTCTTTTAGCAATCCAATATAACCCCAAAATACTCCTGATTGCATACACATCACTGTATTTGTACCTATGACTCTATCAGGCCTTGCAATATCGACATGTGGAAGTGCTGCCGCTTCTTGATGAAGTGCCTCTAGAGATAGATTTACACCTGGAGCTATCACTCCCCCAATGTAAGCACCATCATGATCAACCACGTCAAATGTTGTTGCAGTACCAAAATCAACTATGATCAAATTCCCACCGAACAAGTCATAACCAGCAATAGTATTAACTAACCTATCAGGCCCCACTCCAGCTCCACTGTCTACTCGCACATCAAGGGGAAGTTGACATTCTGGCCTTCCCACCACCATTGCGCGACTAGCGAAGTAACGATCAGCGAGTACTCTTATATTGAAAACTACTCGAGGAACAGTCGATGAAACTATAACATTTCTAATTTTCACCTCAATCTTATTCAATTTCATAAGAGATAAGAGCCAAACATAATACTGATCCGCTGTCCTTTGATGCTCAGTTGCAGTTCGCCAGGTAGCAATAAATTTGTCTCCGTCCCAAATAGAAAAGACAGTGTTTGTATTTCCACAATCAATTGCTAAAAGCATAAGAAACCTCTCTAGTCAAAATAAACGTCGGCCGCAGCTATTGCCCGTTTAGTGCGCCCTGCTTTTAAAATCAAATGCCCGTCCATGTTAATATCACTAAATACTCCACTTAGTGTCTCATTTGTCGTTCTCACAATAATCTGGCTTCCAATCCCGTGAATACGATCCATCAGAAGACTTCTCAATTCCGTGAAACCTTTATCTTGTAAAGTACCTTCATATTTAGAAAAATTAACCGCTAGCTTATTCAATAATTCAATTGGATCTATGGCAACTCCAGTTTCGGTCAAAATAGATGTAGGACTGAAGGCACTTTCTTCCAGCTCTGAAGCCTCTGGGTATGACAATAAGTTAACTCCAAAACCAATTGATAGGGCTATTTTGTTTTTACCAACGGCTATCGTTTCTAGCAGAATTCCAGCAACCTTTTTTTGATTTAACAAAATATCATTTGGCCATTTTATGGATACCTGAGCACTACCTTCTGTGAAGTCACTCAAACAGTCACATAATGATAATGCGGCGGTAAACGAGCTTAGAGCATATTCATCTATGGTTCTTTCTGGGAAAAATACGCAAGTACATGCAAAATTCCCTGTCGGATCAACCCACGCCCTACCCCGCCGACCTTTACCAGCCAATTGAATATGAGCAAATATCCAGGAGGGACCAGACCCGCTAGATACCCGTCTACGGGCTTCCAGCATAGTACTATCAATTTTATCTAATACAATTATGTCGTAAGAAATATTAATACCTAATTAATCAAAGAACTAGCGGCTAAACTTGCAGCAGCCTCTATTCCAAAAAGATTGATAATTCCAATCACCATTACAACTGCTGCAGTTGCAGCAAAACCTGACAATATTGGTGACTTAACTATATCTAAAGAAAGATCTTGTTTCTCGCCAAAGTACATCAAATACACAAGTCTTAGATAGTAATATGCCCCAATAACCGAAGCCAAAACACCCATAACCGCCAACCAAATCAACCCTGCATCATAAGCGGCCCTTAAAACGTACAGTTTACCAAAAAATCCGACCAGAGGGGGAACACCGGCAAGGCTGAAAAGAAGCACCAACATAGCTAACGCTCTCCCAGGTTGCTTTACGCCTAACTGTGATAAGGAACCAATGTCAGTTACAGGCTGTCCATCTCTTTCCATCGACATTATGAATGCAAAAGTGCCAATATTCATCGCTAAGTATATCGCCATGTAAACCAGCATTGCCTGGAGACCTAATAACGTTCCTGAGGCAAGTCCAATCATAGCATACCCCATGTGCGCAATAGACGAGTAAGCCATCAAACGCTTAATATTTGTCTGTCCAATTGCCGCGATTGCCCCAACAAACATCGAAAGAACAGACATCAGAGCAACAACCTGCTGCCAGTCAGAAATTAAAACATAAAAGGCATCATAAACAACCCGTGCAAAAAGAGCCATTGCGGCAATCTTAGGGGCTGTCGATAAAAAAGCTGTAACTGGAGTTGGGGATCCCTCGTAAACATCTGGTGTCCACATGTGAAATGGTACCGCTGAAATCTTAAATGCAAGCCCTGCGACTAATAAAATCATTCCAAACATCAGACCAAGGCTAACACTGCCAGAATCCAAAGATATAATTATAGACTGAAAGTTTGTTGATCCTGAATAACCATATATTAACGACGCTCCGTACAACAATAACCCAGACGACAATGCCCCCAAAACAAAATACTTCATACCGGCTTCTGTAGACTTGAGACTTTCACGTCTGATGGAAGCAACCACATAGAGTGCCAACGACTGCAATTCTAAGCCTAGATATAATACCATAAGATCGTTAGCAGACACCATAAACATCATTCCAACAACTGAAAAAATTATTAAAATTGGATATTCAAAACGTCCCAAATCATGTCTAAGCATGTAGCCTAAGCTCATAATTAGAACCGCAGCCGAAGACAGCAAAATCAGCGCTTTTCCGTATCTGGAAAATGCATCACTAATAAACATGTTATTAAACGCAGCCTCACTTGATGAGCCACCTAATATCATCCACATGCCAACAATCAACATAAGCCCTGCAGTAGCTAAAGTTAAAGTTGCTGTTTTTTTATCCTGACCTCTATAAACACCAAATAGTAATGCCAGCATTGCAAAAATAGATAGAATTATTTCAGGCAAAATTAAATTTAAATCATTTTGGATCATATTTAATATTGCTCCGTTAATGTGATGCTATCATTGTGTTGCCATCAATGCCTGCAATTGAAAGGGCAGAATTATAATTGTCGATAAGGCTCTGTACCGATGGACCTATCAAGTCAAGAGCAAGAACGGGATATACCCCCAATAACAAAGTCATGAATACAAGAGGAGCGAATACCGCCCTCTCCCGTAGAGACATATCCTGGATCGTTCGAAGCGCTTCCTTTATTAAATCTCCCATCATTACGCGACGATATAACCAAAGGGCATAAGCCGCTGACAAAACTACACCTGATGTCGCCAGCAAAGCAATCCACGTGTTAACCTTAAAAATCCCAACTAGCGTAAGAAACTCCCCCACAAAACCTGAGGTACCAGGCAAGCCTACATTAGCCATCGTAAAGAACATAAATATGAGTGCATAAGCCGGCATTCTATTCACCAAGCCACCATAGGCCTCTATCTCACGAGTATGCATTCTGTCGTAAATAACGCCAACGCAGAGAAATAACGCTCCCGAAATAAACCCATGACTCAGCATTTGGAAAATAGCACCATCAATTCCTTGTTGGTTGGCAGCAAAAATTCCAATGGTTACGTACCCCATGTGAGCAACAGAAGAGTAAGCAATTAACTTCTTCATATCGCTTTGGACTAGTGCAACTAATGAAGTATAAACAATAGCGATTACCGATAACCAAAGAATAAAATCAGTCATTATATATGAACCAACCGGAAACATCGGCAGGCTGAATCTCAAGAAACCATAGCCACCCATCTTAAGTAAGATAGCAGCAAGCACTACTGAGCCTGCAGTTGGCGCCTGAACGTGGGCATCCGGTAACCATGTATGCACCGGCCACATGGGCATCTTCACCGCAAAACTTGCAAAGAATGCTAAAAATAACAACGTTTGCGTTCCGCCTAAAATCTGAAGACCAAACAAATTAAAATCATCAAATGCGAATTGATGAAGCATTAGAGATTCAATGTCAGTTGTGCCTGCTTCAGCATACATCACCACCATCGCAGTGAGCATTAAAACTGACCCCAAAAAGGTATAGAGAAAAAATTTGAATGATGCGTAAACTCTATTAGCTCCACCCCAAATTCCAATTATTAAAAACATCGGAATTAAACCAGCCTCAAAGAAGAGATAGAACAACACTAAATCTAATGCCATAAAAACACCCAGCATGAGTGTTTCCAGCAATAAGAACGCGATCATATATTCCTTAACACGTACTTCGATACCCCAGCTGGCCCATATGACAATTGGCATCATAAAAGTAGTCAGGATTACAAAAAGAACACTGATTCCATCAATACCCAGCTTATACTTTAAACCCATTATCCATTCAGCTTCCTCCACCATTTGAAAACCAGTATTTTCCGGCTCAAATTGCGCTATGATGAATAGGGATACAAAAAATGTTACTCCAGTTGCAAAAAGAGCAAACCTTTTTGCAACTAAAGCTGCCGCTGCATCATTCCCTCTCGCTACTACTAGCAAAATAAGCGCAGATATAGCAGGTATGAAGGTGACTATGGAAAGTAAAAAATAATCCATATTAGCTACCTGTTCCTAATGTCATCCATGTAATAAGAACAACAATTCCTAGGACCATGGCAAAAGCATAAGTAAAAATATATCCTGACTGGGCACGCCCGGCCAGTCTCGTAAGCAATGGAATAAATACCATCGAAAGATTATCTATAAACCCATCTATTACCGTACCATCGCCCTTCTTCCACAAAAGGCGTCCGAAAAACTTAGCAGACCGAACAAAAAGAATTTCATAAACTTCATCAAAGTACCATTTGTTGAGTAGGAAGAGATACAAAGGCCTTTGGTTCTCAGCTAATTTTTGAGGTAGATCTGTACGCCAAATATAAAAGATGTAAGATAGTATAAACCCTAGCAGCATAGCCATAAAAGGACTCAATTTAACCCATTTAGGGACATGGTGAGCTTCATCCAAAATGTGATTATCAGGAGCCATGTAAATAGCACCTGATGGCATATAAAAAGATGAGTGGTTACTCAAACCCTCATTTTTTACATCTGAAGATCCATGATTATCATCATTATATTGCGAGTGGTATTCCGTTTCTTCAATACCAAAAAACTTATTTACGCTGTAATGATCGCCAAAAAAGCTTTTGTACCAAATCATTCCTGAAAATATTGCTCCTAATGATAGAATAGCCAACGGTATAATCATCACTTTAGGGCTTTCATGAGCTGAAGTATGAGTGTGTGAATCTCCACGAGGCTTACCGTAAAATGTCATAAAGATTAGCCTCCAACTGTAAAAAGACGTAAACAACGCCGATATAACCAACATCCAGAACGAGTAACCACCTACTGACGCTGCGTAAGCACTTTCGATTATTGCGTCTTTGGACAGAAACCCAGCAAACCCGTAATGCGTTAAAGGAATACCAACACCCGTTATTGCTAATGTTCCAATCATCATAGCGACAAAAGTGTACGGTATTTTCTTTCTCAAACCGCCATAATTTCTCATATCTTGCTCATGATGCATAGCGTGTATAACTGACCCAGCACCTAAAAATAGCAGAGCCTTGAAAAATGCATGCGTGAATAAATGGAACATTGCTGCTGAGTACACTCCCGAGCCGGCAGCAACGAACATATACCCAAGTTGAGAGCACGTCGAATATGCAATAACCCTTTTGATATCATTCTGCACAAGACCGATAGTAGCAGCAAAAAATGCTGTCGTGGCTCCAATGAACGTAATAAAGGCCATTGCATTCGGCGCAAACTCCATGAGCGGAGACATACGACAAACAAGGAAAACACCTGCTGTAACCATTGTTGCGGCATGAATGAGTGCTGAAACCGGAGTAGGACCTTCCATAGCGTCTGGCAGCCAAGTATGGAGGAAAAGCTGAGCAGACTTGCCCATTGCTCCAACAAACAAAAGAAAGGCAATTAAGTTAGCAGCGTTCCACCCAGTCCATAGAAAGATTATTTCTTGATCTACTAAACCCGGTGCTAATAAAAAAACATCAGAGAACTGAATGCTACCGGTTAAGTAGAAAATTCCAAATATACCTAACGCGAATCCAAAATCACCTACTCTGTTGACGACAAAAGCTTTAATTGCCGCTGAATTAGCAGTTGGTTTTTTGTAGTAGAAGCCAATAAGCAAATAGGATGCTACGCCGACACCTTCCCATCCGAAGAACATTTGAAGTAAATTATCAGAAGTCACTAACATTAGCATTGCAAAGGTAAAGAACGATAAATATGCAAAGAAACGCGGTTTATAACTTTCATCATGCTCCCAGTTGGGATCATGATCCATGTAGCCGAAACTATATAGATGCACCAATGCAGAAACAGTGGTCACTACGATCAACATGATTGCTGTTAAACGATCAAAACGAATAGCCCAATTAGCTTCAAGAGACCCCGAACTCATCCATTTGGAAATTTCTATAATTCTCAGATCACCGTCAAAACCTATAAAAAGAAACCAACTGACGAAACATGCTAAAAAAAGTAACAAAGTAGCCGAAATAAGAGCTGCTTTTTCACCAATAATTTTCCATCCAAAACCGGCAAGAATAGCCCCAACGAGTGGGGAAAATATGACAAATAATTCCATAGAAGTTAGCCCTTCATCACGTTTACATCTTCAACCGCAATCGTTCCGCGGTTTCGGAAAAAACTAACGATTATAGCTAGACCTATTGCCGCCTCCGCTGCCGCAACAGTAAGAATAAACAGAGTAAAAACCTGCCCAACCAAATCCCCAAGGTAGCTAGAAAAGGTAACTAGATTAATATTTACAGCCAGCAACATTAGTTCAATTGACATAAGAAGAATAATCACGTTTTTCCTATTGAGAAAAAGGCCAAAAATTCCAATAACGAAGAGTATCGAGGCGGTGGTTAGATAATGCTCTATGCCTATCATATTAAGTTTATTCCCTTTTTTAATCGCCGTTTCATTACAAACCTTGCCCAGGTTTTACATCTAATACTTCTAATGACTTATCGGGGTCTCGGTATATTTGTGAAAGAATATTTTGTCTTTTTACATTTTTGCGATGACGCAAAGTGAGAACTATGGCCCCAATCATTGCAACTAGAAGAATTAGTCCTGACAGCTGAAATAAAATAAAATATCGGTCGTACAAAATCAGACCTAGGGCTTGTGTGTTGTGGTACTCGGAGTTTACCAAAACTTCTCGCGCTCCTAAAGCAGTGTCTGCATAAGACCATATCCCAAATGCCATAGCGAGTTGCATAACCAGCACTACACCTATAAGGAGCGCAATTGGGAGATAACCGGCCATTTCTGCCTTTAAAGTAGAAAAATCAACATCAAGCATCATAACAACAAAAAGGAATAAAACTGCGACTGCTCCGACATAAACAATTATTAGAAGCATTGCTAAAAACTCTGCACCAAGTAACACAAACAATCCTGCAGACGATAAAAAAGCCAGTATAAGCCATAAAACCGAATGTACTGGATTTCGACTAATGACTGTCATTAGGCCCCCGGCAATCACGCTTAATGAAAACAGATAAAAAGTTGAAACAAAAATACTCAAGTCTATGAATCCTTTAATTCTTCACTGATTTCGTTTGTGATTTTCAAAGCTTTTGTAGTTACCAAAGGTCCTGAAAATAATGAAAGAAGCATAATTGCTTCTGATATATTTTCAGCTGACACCTCTGCTTCTCGCAAATGGCGTATAGTTTGCCTCAAAACTTGCTCGCTCTGCATGCCCTGAGCTAAAACTCCCGCTAATGTCAAAAATAGCTTTGTTTTGGCGTCTAAGCCCAATTTATTAAATGTATTTCCAAAAAGAAATTCCATAGCCTCTTTGG
>CABZJF010000021.1:0-25674 GCA_902525915.1 Paracoccaceae bacterium
CACCCAATATTTTGGTACGGCACCTTTCCTGAAAGATCACCATTTATCGCTACATTTTGATCCATAGATATATTCAAAACGAGGTTAGCTTTGAACAACAGTTCAGATGGAAGGCTATTTAAAGTCATGTCAAATTCAAACTCACTTTCGGAAAGATCAGCAATCAACTGAGACCCCGAAGCTAAATCAAAACTTTCAAAGCCACCGCTACCAGTTATCTTCATTTTTTCACTACTAACAAGATTTATACTTCCATTAATATTGTCGATAGAGACCGAAGATGGAGACTTATTACTGGGATTTAGATTTATCTCATTGACTGTGTATTTGACGATCCCGGCACCGTCGTTAATACTGCCTTCTCCGATGCGTTCAAAATTTATAACGCTGACAAGCAAATCATCGCTTAGTTTAAAATCCTTTAGCTGAATATTTAGTATTTGATCTTTAGCCGTAAGATCACCCCACACAATCATCTGCCCCAAAGAGAGGTGTTTTCTTTCCATGGAAATTTTTTCTAACTTCAAAGTGAAGTTTGACAGAGACTGATACAAAGGTTTTTTTAAGTCAATTTGGGTGATTTTAGTGGTAGCTTTACTCACAGTAATAGCTTCGAAACTATTGTTTGAAATACTCTCTGCTGAAAATTCTAGATCATTTAAATTTTTATTATCGGGATTAAATGATCCGAAGCCCGTAATAGTATGGACAGAAAATTTGTTTGCCCCCTCAACACCCTTTAAATCAAATTCAAGTCCTATTTGCCTATCAGTTTTAAACCCTTCGATTGATACGACAGATGATACGGAATTAAATCGGGCCAAGTTGAAAATCTCAATTGGGCCTGTTGAAAGATCAAAAAATAATATTCGATCTGAGTAGTCTTTAATGGACAATGATACAGCGCGTACAAAGCCCGACCTTGCACCAAGGCTTGGCAAAACGAAATCATTAAATTCAATGCGTGATGCATAGATCTGTAGTCTGGGTGAAACCTTAAGACCTATTATACTTATATTTTCACCATAGTGTTTTTTAGCTACATATTTTATTACGCTAGGCCCTAATAGAACTGCTCCAACCCACAAAAACACCAAAATTAAGATGGAGTACATTATTGCTCTTAGGGCTCCGATCACCATACTGTATCAAGCCTTAGATCTGTAACTGGAAATTATGAAAACTATACCTAAAAGAAACATAGGCAAAGATAAAAGCTGTCCCATTTTTATGCCTATTTCACCGATGTGGTAAACATACCCCAAGGGATTTGCAGAAGAAATAAACTGGGGATCAGCATCACGAAAGAACTCTACAAAGTAGCGCGATAATGAGTAACCTGCCAAAAATGTTCCTGCGACTAATCCAGGATATTTTAATGCACCTAACCTGACAATGAAAAATAGAACAAAGAATAAAAGAAGTCCCTCTAGGCCAGCCTCGTACAGCTGTGACGGATGCCGAGCACAAACTTCATCTAACGATGGGCAATCTTGTGCACGTTCGCCTGGAAAAATAACTCCAAACCTGGAGTCAGTGGGACGCCCCCAAAGCTCACCATTGACAAAATTAGCTAATCTCCCAAAAAAAAGACCAGGTGGAGTGGCAAAAGCAATTAAGTCAGCCCCCGAAGCAATGGGAATTCCGTGGAATCTGTAAAAGCAAACAACCGTTATAAGAACGCCCAAGAAACCACCGTGAAAAGACATTCCACCTTCCCAAATCCGAATTGCTTCTAAAGGGTGCGTCGAGTAATATTCAAAATTGTAAAAAATCACATAACCCAGTCGGCCCCCTACTATCACGCCCAGTATTAAGTAGGTCATTAGAGAATCAATCTGATTAAGGTCTAATGGTGGAGTTTTAAAACGCCAAAGCGTCTTTCGCTTCGTAACTGTTTTCATCAAAAATGAAGCGCATATGAACCCCGCAATATAGGAAACCGCATACCACCTTAAGGCGACTTCATAACCACCGATCGTAAATGAAACTATTTCTGGGGAAAAGTTTGGAAACGGTATCATTTGCTTTCTCTTTGTTAGTATGAAAACAATTAAACGTTAGTTAACGAGATGTGCAATGCATTAAATTCACTAGTTGCCGATTGGTTGCGAGATGTTTATACAAAGCTTATCAAAATTTGGAATAACTAATGACTGAAAATTTAACAGCACACGAAGAGAGCTCAGAAGCGGCGTCAAATCAGAAGTTATTAGCCAAAGTTGACGTAGGAAAACCAAAAAATGACACAGAAAACGCGACAGAAGAAGAACTGGTCCGTAACGAAGAGTCGTTACTCTCATGTACTAGAATTATGTTGCAACAATACGGTTATAGAAAAAGTGGTGCAGCGGTTCGCGATGCTGTTGAACTACCACACAACTATTTTAAACCACAACAAGCTGTAAGTGCTCTTTCAAATCTAGGATTTAAAGCAAGCTTCGGCAGCATGAAGATAGAAAAAATTAAAGCAGAATTTCTACCGCTGATAGCTTTTTTGAAGGATGGATCGGCAGTTATTGTAAAAGAAAAATTAGATAGCGACCAATTCCTACTGGTGTCACCGGCCGAAAGAGCAAAGAACAAAACAGTTGACGCCTCAACATTTAAAAAAGAGTACTCTGGCTATTTGATTTTAGCAAAAGAACTAAACTCGGCAGAAAAAGAGGCGCGGAGTGGGCATTGGTTTTTTAGCTCCTTCAGAAAAAGTAAATGGCTTTACGTTCAGGTCATGGCGGCAGCAATGGTTTCGAATTTTTTATCACTGACTACGTCATTATTTACGATGACAGTCTATGATCGCATCATTCCTAATGGTGCTTTCGAGTCTTTAATTGCTCTGAGTATTGGGGTTATAATAGCATTGGCTTTTGACTTTCTGATAAAGAGTCTCAGAGCCCGTTTCATAGATATTGCAAGTAAACGGGCAGACCTTGAAATCTCCCGTCGACTTTTCGATCGAATACTTAAATTTACACCCAGCGAGCAGAGGCAGAAAACCGGTGCTATGGCAGGAACAATTCGCGAGTTTGAGACATTAAGGGAATTTTTCAATTCCTCAACACTAGTGGTTTTGATTGACCTACCATTTGTTTTCTTTTTTATATACGTTATTTATTTGATTGCTGGCCCTTTGGCCTACATACCACTCATTGCTGTCCCGCTAGTAATATTGGTAGGACTATTAATTCAGCCGTTTCTCGCAAGAATCACAAAAGGCAATGTCGAATTTGGTATGAACAAACAAGCCGTATTAGTGGAAACACTTAACGGTTTGGAAACAGTGACAGCCACCGGCTCCGGAAAGCTTATGAAAAAGCGTTATGAAGACGCGCTAGATAATCAAAGCGATGGTGGAAACAAAATACGTGTCCTAAGTAACTTTGTAATTAACTTTGCAGCATCGGTTCAACAATACGCTCAAGTTGCTGCAATCTTTTATGGTGTCTATTTGATTGTAGAAGGAACCATCACCCAAGGAGCGCTGATAGGTGCAGTAATTCTGGGTGGGAGAACCATGGCTCCTTTGTCTCAGCTTGCAAATACATTGGCTAGAGTAAATGGTGCTATAACGTCCTACAAAAATTTGAGTCGATTAATTGGGAAAAGCTACAATAGTGCTGTTAACATGTCGCCAATAAGCAGACCAAAGTTCAAAGGCGAAATTGAGTTTAAGAATGTTTCTTATACATTTGAGGGTTCTACTCAACCTGTCTTAAACAATCTCACATTCAAGATACCAGCTGGCCAAAAAGTTGCCGTGGTAGGCAAAATGGGCTCTGGCAAATCGACACTATCTAGAATGGTAGCAGGCATAATTGAGCCCACAGAAGGCTCAATTTTAATTGATGGGGTAGATGTTAGACAAATTGATCCTGCTGACACACGCAAAAACATTGGAGTAATGCTACAGGAAAGCTGGCTATTTTCAGGAACTATACGAGAAAATATTCAAATGGGCTTCAATGAATATGATGACGAACATCTTTTAAAGGTTTGTAAAATAGCTGGTGTAGATGACTTTGTAGGAGCGCATCCAAAAGGTTATGATTTAATTATCAAAGAGCGAGGTGTCGGGCTCTCCGGGGGTCAACGCCAAACTATAAACTTAGCTAGAAGTCTTATCCATGACCCTTCCATTCTTTTACTTGACGAACCAACAAGTTCAATGGATCAAGGAACTGAAAAAAGTGTTATAGAGTCTCTGTCTGCAGTTAGTAGTGACAAAACAATGGTAATAGTTACTCACAGAAACCCAATACTAGCAATGGTTGATCGAGTTTTTGTTTTAGAAAACGGACAGATAGTTGCCGACCAGACACCTGAACGACTTGGTGTTAAAAAAGGATAACGGCATTATGTCAGATACTGAATTCAATAAACTCGCCAAAGAAATGGCTGGAAAACAAAAGAACTCTTCGTCAATACTTTTACTAACAATTATAACATTACTCTCAATAATTATGGTCTGGGCGGCTGTGACTGAAATTGACAATGTTACGCGAGGGTCCGGAAAGACTATTTCAGAGACACAAAACCAACTGGTACAATCTTCAGAACCTGGCGTGTTGAAAAAAAGATACTTTAATGAAGGTGATAAGGTCTCTAAAGGAGACATTCTTTTCGACATCGATCCGATTGACGCAAAAACTCAATTAGATCAATTTCAAAAAAGATTCTTTTCTCTTGAAATTAAAGCTATACGTCTCCGAGCAGAAGTTGAAGGGAAAATGCCAGAATTTTCTACCAACTTGCTTGAAGCAGCTCCAAGTACTGTTTCAACAGAACTAGCTTTATATAAGGCGCGCTTGGACGACCTGCAGGCCAAGTCGGCGATACTAGAACAACGTCGCCTTCAAAAATTAAATGAAGTGCAAGAATTAAAGATACAATTTTCAACTGCAAAAAATGGTCTCGCATTAATAAGAAAGGAAATTGAAACTGTAGAACCTTTGGTGAAAACCGGATTGGCTCCAGAAACTCGTTTGATATCATTGCAAAGAGAAGAAGAAAGCAGTATTGGGCTCGCGAATAGTGCAGAAAGTGGGCAAAAAACAATCCAATCAGCTCTGGCAGAAATTGAAGAGCAACTAAAGGCAGAAAACCAAGCTTATATTACCCGCGCATTGACAGACCTTTCCAATATCGAAAGTGAAATATCAGAACTTGGCGCCCGTATCCCTGCACTAGAAGATAGGGTCGAACGCACTACCGTTAGATCTCCTGTTGATGGCGTCATAAATTTGATAAATTATGTCACAGAGGATGCTTACGTAAATACTGGCGACATACTACTAGAACTGGTCCCTACAGGCTCAGAATTGATAGTCGAAACAAAAATTGACCCAAAAGACATTGGGGAAATTGTCCAAGGACAAGAAGTTAAAATATCTCTAACTGCTTACAATCCAAATAAATATGGGCGCATAGATGGTAAGGTCATTGGTATTTCTGCAGACGCAATAACCGATCAACAAACTGGCCTTCAATCTTACCTAGTAGACGTTTCAATTGATGGGACTCTGTATGAAACCGATGGTTCAGAAGTAACTATATTACCGGGCATGGTAGCTTCAATTGATGTTTTGTCAGGTAAACGCACGGTTTTAGATTACTTCTGGCAACCTATAGCAAAAACTAAAGACAAAGCTTTCCGAGATTAAGACTTCAATGCCTGATTGAGCTTAACGCATTTTTTACTTTACAGTTATATTTTAAAAATGCCAGATAAGCCCTTGACCAATGGTTTTTTTATGTTCAAGTTTTAGAGATCATAGGGAGGCAATTATTATGAGAAATTTTATGTCTACAGGGGCGATATTATTAATATTAGCATCGCCAGCGTTTTCAGGAGGTTGGGAAACTGGACGCTTAGATAACTCATTCTTGTACGAAGAGGGAAATTACGGTCAATTTGGTGTATTATCCGTCAACTACGACGTTGGTGCGAACATTCAGCACCCACTTGCGGAAAAGCATAAAATGGCTAAGAACCAAAATAGAAGCTCATTTGCCGTTAAAATGGGATTAGGCGATTTTGATCTTGGGTTAACACGGTACCACTCCGGCGCGATACAATTGGATGGTTTGGCGGGCAGTCTTGAAGGGTGTAACCCTGCAACAGAAGCAATTGCCCTGTGTTCAGTAATACCTAGTTCGGATGTCACAATATACTCCACTGCCTACTTGGCTAGATACTCCATAAACGAGAATATGTCTGTATTTGCTGGTATGACACAGTTCGCTCTTGGAGACTCTACGGTAACAACTATTGCAGGGCACTATGAGGTTGATGCAAAAACAGAAAACGTTACCGTTTATGGAGCTGCGTACGAAATACCGGACATAGCCTTAAGAGTGGAGGCTGTATTTCAGGAAGAAACAACAACTTCTTTGGACGCTAGTTCTTCCCTGTCTCCTTTATTACCGACTACCGCAGTAACAGGGGCTAGTTATACAATACCCCAGACAATGACTTTAAATATCCAGAGCGGTATAGCAGAAAACACTCTCCTATTCGGATCAGTGCATCAGCAAAACTGGGACACAGCCCAAATAGTTATTCCCGGGAATCCCAATGGGATAAACCCTGTAACCTTTGCACCAGACACTGCCGTAAGCCCCGTTGGTAGTAGCTTTTCAGATAAAACCGCTTATTCGATCGGGGTTGGTCGCAAGGTATCTGACAATTTATCTTTAAGCGTTTCTTATTCCAGAGAAGATGGAAGCGGTCCAACAACAGATGACCCCTTCACATTAAGCGATGGGTCGCAGGGAATTACAGTTGGTGCTCGGTATTCAATGGATCAGATGACAATAACAGCAGGCTACAATTATACAACAGCTGGGGACGTCAAAGTAATTCATGAAGTAGCACCCGGAGTGCCGAGTGGGTTGACGGCAGACTATAAAGACAATTCAACATCAGCAATTGGATTTCGTGTAGCTTTTAACTTCTAAAAGATGGCTAAATAAATCAGAAGCGCATTTAAAGCCCAGATGAAGAACCCCATCTGGGCTTTAGTTTAGAACCGTTATGGTGCTCAAAAATTAGCTGGAAAATATGATCAGGTCAAAATATACCTTACTAGAAAAGATGGGATTGCCCTGTCCAGTCAAAAGATTAATATTCCAAAATTTTTTAAACAGAGATATAGGAAACAACCAAAATCAATCTAAGAAATTTCTATGATAAAAATTAAATACCTTTTTATAGTCCTCATTTTTCTTTCATCTTGTTCTAATATTGAGAGAACAAGAGAAGAGTTAGAAGCGAGTGCTCAGGTATATAGCGAAGATGCATTTAAAACTCTGGAACTTGCTAAAGAACTTAACCAAAAAAGCCTTGCAATTCAAAATCGCTCAATTGCTCAAATTGTCTTTCCGAAAGCTGTAAAAGGAAGTTTTATCTTTGGAGGAAATTATGCCGAAGGGTACTTAGTTGAAAATAATATGATTGTTGATCAAGTAAGAATGATTGGCGGCAATATAGGCCCTAATATTGGCGGGCAAAGCTATTCACAAATAACATATGTTATGGATTCAGAAACCCTATTTGAAATAAAGAATGGACAGAGATTTTCTCTACAAGGGACCGCAAGTTATGCTAAATCTGGTCAAAGTATAACAGATATTTTTGGTCAAATGTCGGACGGCCAAAGCCTAACAACAGTTATATTTAATCAATCAGGTTACCTTGCAGGAATTTCTTTTGAAGGAACATATATTTCAAAAAAGAAGTAAGCACCTACTAAACTGGGGTTCGTCCAGAATTTAAATTAGTTAACCAGTCTGGATTCATTTCTGGAACTGAAGATAACAGTAACTCCGTATAAGGTGGATGCGGTGGGCTGAAAACTTCATCTTTAGCGCCTTGCTCAACTACCTCGCCCAGGTTCATGACTACAACTTGATCAGAGATCGCCTTAACAGTTGAAATATCATGCGTTATAAAAAGATAGGTTAAATTAAGATCTTTCTGTAGTCGCATTAACAGTTTAAGAATTCCCTCCTGTACTATCTGGTCTAACGCAGAAGTAACTTCATCACATATCACAAATTCTGGCTCTGCCGTCAAAGCACGTGCGATACAAATTCGCTGTTTTTGCCCACCTGACAATTCACTTGGGAGACGATCCAAAAAACGCCCATCGAGCTCAATCATTTCTAAGAGCTCTAAAACCCGAGAATCTTTTGGCTTTCCCGTCATGCCAAGGTAAAACTCTAAGGGACGGCCGATAATTTCTCGTACAGTCTGTCTTGGATTCATGGCTGTATCAGCCATTTGATAAATCATTTGAATTCGGCGCTTTTGTTCTTTTGATCGATCTTCGAGTTTCGGCGGCAGATCTACACCTTCAAATTTTACTCCACCACTAATTTGTGGCAGCAAACCAGTGATAACTCTCGCTGCAGTCGATTTGCCAGACCCAGACTCCCCCACTACAGCTACAGTGGAACCGCGAGGAACTGAGATATTAATTTTATGAAGGACTTTTGTTGAACCGTATGCAGCATCTAAATCTGTAATTTCTAAGATTGGTGCCTGTGGAGATATAATTTCTTTTTCTAATGATCGAACTGACCACAATGACTTTGTGTAAGCTTCTTTTGGGTTTTTAAGCATCTCTCTCGTAGGTGCTTCTTCTACCTCATCACCATAACGAAGCACTTTTATAAAATCCGCCATTTGAGCTACGACGGCTAAGTCGTGCGTAATATAGATCGCCGCAGTGTTGAACTCTTCGACAATTGCACGCATTGAAGACAAAACCTCTACTTGTGTTGTCACATCAAGAGCAGTCGTTGGCTCGTCAAAAATAATTAAGTCCGGGCGCGGTGACATTGCCATCGCGGTCATAACACGTTGCAGCTGACCACCCGACACCTGATGAGGATAACGATCGCCAATATTATTTGGGTCAGGTAAATTTAGGGTCCGATAAAGCTCTTTTGCGTCCTTGTAGGCCTCATCTGCTTCTCTAAAACCTGAGCGAATGGCAGAAGCGGTCGTTTGTTTTATAAGACGATGCGCGGGGTTGAATGAAGCAGCAGCTGACTGTGCAACATACGTCATTCTGTTTCCCCAATACTTACGTTTTTCACTTTCTTTTAACTTGGCAAGATCAACTCCATCAAATTTGATTTCGCCATCTGTAATACGACATCCTGGCTGTGTGTATCCCATTGCAGCCAAACCGAGTGTAGATTTCCCCGCACCTGATTCACCGATCAGACCCATAACCTCTCCTCGGCGAAGAGAAATATCCACACCATTTACAATGTCATGCCATTTTTCGTCAGAAAAGCCCTGTATCTTTAGGCCCTTAATTTCGAGCAGAAGCTCTCCTTTTTTACTCTTACTGTTCATCTCGAATGCCACTCGTCTTGTGTAGAAACCAATCTACTACAAAGTTTACTGCAACCGTTAACAGTGCGATAGCTGCCGCAGGCAGCAGTGGAGTTAGACCAGCCTTTAAGTCATACTGTGCAAACTGAATAAGAGATGCATTTTCACGTACCATTGAACCCCAGTCGGCCGTAGGTGGTTGTATACCAACTCCCAAAAAAGAAAGTGCTGCAATGGTTAAAAACACAAAACAAAATCGCAATCCAAATTCTGCAATTAAAGGTGGCATTATATTTGGCAAAATCTCTCGTCTCATAATCCAGATCAAACCTTCACCACGCAATCGCGCAGCTTCTACGTAATCCATAACCACCACGTTAATAGACACAGCACGCGTTAAGCGAAAAACACGCGTGCTATCCAAGACAGCTATGATAATTATTAGATTGGTTACTGTAGAACCAAAAATTGATAACAAAACTAGTGCAAAAATTAGACTTGGAATAGCCATCAACACATCTACAGTACGGCTTAAAAGTTGATCAAGCCATCCTCGAGCTATTGCTGCGGCCAAACCCAAAATACCCCCGATAATAAAAGCAAGCGCGGTTGTTGCAACTGCTATGCCAACCGTATTCCTAGCTCCATAAATTAGCCTTGAAAAAATATCGCGGCCTATTTGGTCAGTCCCAAATATAAACTCTGAACTCCATGGGGCGTATGGCATTGGAAACACTTCTGCTTCACCATAAGGTGCAATGAATGGAGCAAACAAAGCAACGACGACATATATCAAAATTACCAATAAACCAAACTTTGCAGTCATTGGAGATTTGAGCAAATCTAACCGTATCCGCGCCCAGCGCGTTCGTTTTTGTTGAAAATCACCAACCTCACCAAGAGCGGAATATGTTTCGTTATCAGTTTTCATTTTGGGTGCAACAGCCTTGGGTTAGTAATAATGCCAATAATATCGGCCAAAAGATTTAACAAAATATATGTGATTGCAAAAATGAGGGCACATCCTTGTACGACTGGAATATCTCTAGTTGAAACGGCATCAACCATAAGCTGGCCAACACCCGGATAAACAAAAACTACTTCGACAACCACAACGCCTACTACTAAGTATGCAAGATTAAATGCAATGACCGTTGCAATGGGAGCCCACGCATTGGGCAGCGCGTGTTTTATTATTACTTCAGATTGGGACGCTCCAGAAAGTCGTGCCATTTGAATGTAGGGACTTGCCAATAAATTAATAATTGCTGCCCTAGTCATCCGCATCATATGGGCAACTATCACAAGTGTAAGCGTTAGCGCTGGCAAAGCACTCTTATAAATTCTCTCACTTAGCACTGTATCTGCATCAACATTAGCGAGAGATGGGAAGATCGGCCAGAGAGAGGAGAGTGTTAAAATCAAAATATAAGCAACAAAAAATTCAGGGAAAGATATAGTCGTAAGTGTCGCTGTATTTACTGATCGATCGTAAAGTGAGTTCCTGTAAAGTGCGCTAGTTACCCCCAAAACTAATGAGATCGGAACCGCTATAATCGCCGTCATTGAGGCCAAAAACAACGTATTAGAAAGTCTTGGTGCAATTAAGTCAACGACCTCCCTTGAGCGATCAACACCTGAAGCATTCCTACCAGAAAACGAAGTTCCCAAATCTCCTTGAACGGCACCCGCGATCCATTGGAGATAACGTAAATGGGGAGGCTGATCCAAGCCTAACTCTTTAGATATAGCTGCCATATTTGCCTGCGTGGCTGACTGACCAAGAATAACCTGGCTGAAATCACCGGGCAGCAACTCAATGGCAGAAAAAATTACTAATGAAACGACAAAAAGAGTAGCTATTCCAAGAGCAATTCGCTCTAAGATTGTTCTTATAACAGGGTGCAAATAGTACCGCCTTAATTTTAGATAAACGTAAATCTAATGAGGGCCAGCAACCTGTTGCTGGCCCGCTTTAATTCATGAGCTCAATTAAGCAAACCACCAACGCTCTACACATTTCGCGCCATCGCTGTCCCAGTTACCAGCTATGTTATCCTCGGTAGAAATTGCTTTCGAATTCGCACTTACATAATTATTAAAGAGTGGGCAGATTGTACCACCGTCATCATAAATTAAGCGCTGACATTCAGCATAAATTTCTCTACGTTTATTGTCATCCAATTCTGCTCGGCCTTCTTTAACAAGTGCGTTAAATTTAGCAGACGCATCAGTACCTTTCCAAGCTGTGTCGTTCCAGTCTGTGTCATTTGTATATGCGGCAGAAAACATCCAATCTTCAGTTGGTCGCCCACCCCAATAACATGCACACCATCCTTTCGCATCATTGTTCCAGACATTTGACCAGTAACCGTCACGAGGCTCTCTAACAACCTCTATATCAATCCCTGCTTCAGCTGCAGAGTTAGCCATTAGTTGAGCCGCATCAACTGCCCCTGCAAATGCTGCATCTGATGCTGACAATTGAATTTTACCAGAATGACCAGACTTCTTATAATGATAGGCTGCTTTATCTGCATCAAACTCACGCTGAGGCAGATCTGCATTATGGTAACGATTAGCCGTAGAAATTGGATGATCGTTACCGACCGCGCCATAACCAAGAAGAATTTTGTCAACTAATTCCTGACGGCGGATTGACCATTTTAAAGCCATTCGTAAATCATAGTCACCAAATGGATCTACGCTGAGCCGCATTGGAAATGTATAATGCGCCGTTCCAGTTATATCCATGATGTTGATATCTGGGTTACGCTTGAAGAGATTGATCGTTTTCAGGTCAACTCGGTCCATAGCATCGATTTCACCATTCATCAGAGCATTTTGACGAGCTGTAGGATCAATAATTGATATTAGCTCCACTTCATCAAAGTGTGCTCTGCCCTCTTTCCAATAGTTTGGATTACGCTTGAGAACAGATTTCACACCAGGGTCAAAAGATTGTAGTATATAGCCACCAGTACCAACTCCTGATGTCATGTCGCCAGCCGGGCGGATCGAAATGTGATAGTCGCTTACAATAAATGGAAAGTCTGCATTTGCACTTTCCAGTTCAAAAATTACACGGTTTTTCCCATCTGCCGTTAAAGATTTTACTGCTGTTAGGAGCCCTGAAGCTGCTGAGCCAGAATCTTCACCCATATGGTGATTATATGAGGCAATAACGTCTTCTGACGTCATGGTTTTTCCATTATGAAATTCAACACCTTGACGTAAATCAAAAACCCATCGCTTACCATCATCAGACTCAAAACTTTCTGCTAGCTCTGGAATCAGCTGTCCATCATTACCCACTTCGGTGAGGTGATTCCCAAAGGTATAACCATTTATAAGTGTGAAATGATTTTCTGACGTCCCTGAATCAAGAGTATCAGTGGTAGAGCCATGAGCGATACCCATCCTAAATTTACCGCCCTTTTTCGGTGTTGCTGCTTGCAATTGATTAGCTAAGCCAAGAGCTGCAGGAACTGCTACCCCCGTAGCAATTGCTGAGGTAATAAACTGACGCCGGTCTATTACACCAAGCTTATATTTAATTTCCTGATTCTTCAGATAATCTTCTTTTTTCATTTAAAATCTCCCAATTTCTTAGCGTTGGTTGTATCATCATAAACAATAATAAAACTTACGCTGACCTCGTGATTGTTGTTTAGCGCGTCACATAATTCAAGAAAAATTTTTATTATTAGCAATCACATCTCAAGTTTGTATACCTTACTTAACGTAAATATGTGTTTTAGTGGTTTGAACACACGTTGTACCGATATTAACTATGAGTAATGACATTTTCTAAATCTAAATATCGATTCGTAAAGGTTGCTGCGCACCGACCTGGAAAACACGTCTATATCGCTCGATCTCGGTTGCTGGCCCAGTAGCTTTATTCGGATTATCAGAAAGTTTTACAGTGGGACGCCCGTTTACTGACGCTGCCTTACAGACTAACGAGAATGCATCCAGTCGACCACCATTAACCAGATTGCGAAAGTCATTAGTTAAATTTGTACCCCACCCAAAAGATACATTTACCTCTTTAGAAAACTCCTGATGCAGATCCAAAATCTGATTTACATCTAAACCATCTGAAAAAATGAGTAGTTTTTCTTTCGGATCTTCTCCCATTGAGTGCCACCATTTAATAGCAGTTTTTGCCCCAAGTCTCGGATCGCCACTATCTATCCGCATGCCGGTCCAACTCGAAAGCCAGTCTGGAGCATTTTTTAGAAACTCCTCAGTCCCATAAGTGTCTGGCAAAATAATTCTCAGATTCCCATCATGCTCTTCACGCCAGTCTTCTAACACCTTGTATGGAGCCTTCGCTAACTCTTCATCACTCTCAGCCAATGCACTGTAAACCATCGGCAATTCGTGAGCATTTGTTCCAATCGCCTCAATATCCCTTTTCATCGCAATTGAGCAGTTGGAAGTACCTATGAATGATCCTCCAAGACCCTCCTGCATTGCCTGAACTGACCAATCTTGCCATAGATATGAATGGCGTCGTCTTGTGCCAAAGTCAGCAATCTTTAGGTTTTTTAGACCCTTTAGTTTCTCTATCTTTTCCCAAAGCTTTGTCATTGCTCTTGCATATAAAATCTGGAGCTCAAAGCGGTCCATTGTGTTAAGAACTGCCCTCCCCCTCAGTTCCATTAGAACTGATAAAGCGGGCACCTCCCATAACATTACCTCCGGCCAACTGCCCTCAAATGTAAGTTCGTACTGACCATTAGCTTTTTCTAAGTGATACGGTGGAAGCCTCAATCCCTCGAACCACTCCATAAAGTCAGATCTAAACATTTGGCGTCTGCCGTAAAACGTATTGCCACGCAACCATGTACTTTCCCCGCGAGTCAGCGATAAGCTTCTAATGTGATCTAATTGCTCTCGAAGTTCACCCTCATCCACGAGCTCTGCTAATAAAATATTCGAAGAACGGTTAATCAAACTGAAAGTAACATTTGTGTTGGGCTTGTTCCGGTAAATCGATTGACACATCAAAAGTTTATAGAAATCCGTATCTATTAAAGACCGCACAATCGGATCTATCTTCCATTTATGGTTCCAAACCCTGGTAGCTATATCAACCATTGACCAAGTTAATCCCTGCTTTTGACATCTTATCTATTGCAGCTTTCAGCGAACCGTCAGAATCTATACCCCGAGCCATATCAAGGCGAACGGTAACAGCATATCCTAATTTTGCAGCATCTAAAGCCGAAAAAGCTACACAGTAATCAGTAGCAAGACCTACTAAGGTTAACATAGTAACCTCACGGTTTTTTAGATATCCATGCAGACCTGTTGGGGTCACTTTGTCATTCTCATAAAAAGCAGAATAACTGTCTACCGCGGGGTTTGAACCCTTACGGATAATAACATCGGCCCTTATGTGGTTTAAATCTGGATGAAATCTTGCACCCATTGAGCCTTGAATACAATGATCAGGCCAAAGAACTTGATCGCCATAAAACATTTCAACGGTATCAAAAGGGCTTTTGTTTTCATGAGACGAGGCAAATGATTTGTGATCGGAGGGATGCCAATCTTGGGTTAAGATGACTATATTAAATTTGTCCATCTCTGCATTAATTGGCTGCACTATCGTATCACCTCCAGCGACAGCAAGAGCACCGTTTGGGCAAAAATCATTTTGCACATCAATAACTAAAAGCGCTTCGGACAATACAAATTCCTTTTCTTCATTGGCGATTAAATATTATCAAGGATACAAAGTATATTTAGTAAATAAAAAGGTGCTCTGAGTTCATACAGATTCTGTTAATGCATCCAAAATTGCGTCACCCATTTCGGATGTGCTTAGTGGCGTGATACCTTCTTCTCCCAATAAATCGTGGGTTCTAGCACCTTTAAATAAAACGTTCTCTATTGCTTCCTCAAGGCGATCTGCCTCAACTCCTGCATCAAAACTATAGCGAAGCGCCATTGCAAAACTTAAAATACATGCAATTGGATTGGCTTTACCCTGCCCTGCAATATCAGGGGCTGACCCATGAACTGGCTCATAAAGTGCTTTTGGACGACCATTTGCCATCGGCGCACCCAGAGAGGCTGAAGGCAACATGCCAAGCGAACCGGTAAGCATCGCTGCAGTATCAGACAATATATCACCAAATAAGTTATCAGTTACAATCACATCGAACTGCTTTGGCCAGCGGCATAATTGCATTGCACCTGCATCTGCATACATATGCGAAAGCTCTACATCTGGGTATTCTGCCTGATGTACTTTGTCTACCGTTTCACGCCAAAGAACGCCAGACTCCATTACATTTGCTTTTTCCATAGAACAAACTTTGTTGCCACGCCGTTTAGCCAACTCAAAGGCAGACCGCGCTACACGTTCAATTTCACTTTCCGTATATCGCTGAGTATTTATGCCTACCCGCTCATTACCCTCAGTAATAATACCTCTAGGTTCACCAAAATATATTCCTGAGGTTAGCTCTCGCACGATCATGATATCCAAACCAGAAACAACCTCTGGCTTTAAGGAGGAAAAATCAGCAAGAGCGTCGAAACATTGTGCAGGTCTTAAATTTGAATATAGGTCCATTTCTTTCCTGAGCCTAAGAAGACCTCTTTCGGGCTTTAAACTAAAATCTAAATTGTCATATTTTGGACCACCAACCGCACCTAGCAGAACAGCATCTACATCTAGTGCTTTTTTCATAGTATCATCATGGAGAGGAGTACCATGTGCATCATAAGCAGCACCTCCCACCAAATCTTCAGACACATCAAATTCAAGCCCACGATTAATCGTAAACCATTCTATGACTTTTCGAACTTCGACCATAACTTCAGGTCCAATACCATCGCCAGGCAGTATTAAAAGAGACGGTTTATCCATTACCAATTACCTTTACAAAATTTTATCTACGCCCAAGGAAACATCTGCGCTGCTTTGGATTCATACGCCGTAATTTGATCTTCCTTTTCCATTGTCAAACCAATATCGTCCAACCCATTTAACAAACAATGCTTTTTAAACGGATCAACTTCAAAACTAAAAACTTCACCATCAGATGAGGCAATTGTTTGATTTTCGAGGTCAACTTCAATTATTGAATTTGCACCCTTCTCTGCATCCTTCATAAGAATATCGACCTGGTCTTGGGGCAATACCACGGGCAAAATACCATTTTTGAAACAATTATTATAAAAGATATCAGCAAACGAAGTGGAAACGACACACTTTATCCCAAAATCTGCAATCGCCCAGGGTGCATGTTCTCGCGAAGAGCCACATCCAAAATTATCACCCGCTACTAAAATCTTTGCTTCTCTATATTGAGTTTTGTTCAAAACAAAATCTGGCTTCTCATTTCCCTCACGGTCGTAGCGCATTTCATCGAATAGGTTTACACCCAAACCAGAGCGTTTAATCGTCTTTAAAAAGACTTTTGGTATAATCATATCGGTATCTATATTTACCAAAGGCATCGGTGCGGCCACACCAGCTAATTTTTCAAATTTTTCCATTATTGGATCTCCCTCACATCGGTAAGCTTCCCAGTAATTGCCGCTGCTGCCGCCATAGCGGGAGACACTAAGTGTGTTCTTCCACGATAACCCTGACGCCCCTCAAAGTTGCGATTGGAAGTTGATGCACAACGCTCTCCTTCAGCCAGCTGATCTGGATTCATAGCCAGACACATTGAACACCCCGCCAGCCTCCACTCAAAACCAGCCTCGCGAAATATTTCCGCGATCCCCTCTTCTTCCGCTTGCATTCGGACCAGTCCAGAACCTGGTACAACCATTGCACGCATACCATCCTTAACTTTCTTGCCCTTTAGGATTTCGGATGCAGCACGCAAGTCTTCAATCCTACCATTCGTACAAGATCCTATGAAAACGGTATCAATTTCTATTTCGGATAATTTTTGACCAGCTTCCAGACCCATATATTCCAAAGATCGTTTAACAGCTTCAATCTTACCGCCAGAAAAGCTTTCCGGATCAGGCACTGCGGCCGTAATGGGCAAAACGTCCTCGGGCGATGTGCCCCACGTTACCAGTGGAGCTATGTCCTCTCCTTTTATGGTGACAACCTTATCAAATTTAGCCTCTTCATCACTGAAAAGGGTTTTCCAGTATGCAAGCGCCATTTCCCAAGACGCTCCTTTGGGGCTGTGGGGTCGGCCTCTACAATATTCAAAAGTCTTTTTGTCAGGAGCAATTAAACCAGCTCGCGCACCACCTTCTATGGCCATATTACAGACTGTCATACGACCTTCCATCGAAAGCTCTCGAATCGCTTGTCCACAATATTCTATTACGTAACCCGTTCCTCCTGCTGTTCCTGTCTCACCAATAACAGCCATTGTAATATCTTTTGCGGTAACACCCGGCCGCAATGAACCGGTAATCTCTACCTTCATATTTTTAGATTTCTTTTGGATTAAGGTCTGGGTCGCTAAAACATGCTCGACCTCCGAGGTGCCAATCCCATGTGCAAGAGCTCCAAATGCACCATGTGTCGCTGTGTGGCTATCACCACATACAACGGTCATCCCTGGCAGTGTCCAGCCCTGTTCAGGACCTACAATATGCACTATCCCCTGACGAATGTCAGAAACTGGATAATAGTGTACTCCAAAATCCTTTGCATTTTTGTCCAATGCTTCTACTTGAATCCGGCTTTCCTCATTATCGATGCTATCATTTCTGTTTGATGTTGTAGGAACATTATGATCCGGAACCGCTATAGTTTTTTCGGGCGCTCTTACTTTTCGTCCTGACATACGTAAACCCTCAAAAGCTTGAGGGGATGTAACTTCATGTACCAAATGGCGATCTATGTATAATAGGCAGGTGCCGTCTGGATCGTCGTGTACAATGTGAGCGTCCCATATCTTGTCGTATAATGTTTTTGCGGTAGACATTTTATTCCTCTCAAAATCTCAGATAAAGGTTTGCTTTGTTATCTAACACCAATCTAATAAGACCAATTACCAGCAGCTTCAAGAGATATAGAAAGTCATATTTTATATAATGTATATCTCTCCCAGCTTTGATCGTTGAGAATATTAAATATAGGTGTTAACATAGAAATATATTTTTATAGGAGGGCTAAACTCTGACCTTGAATATCCAGGCGGCCGCCACCGCAAGTAAGACTTCTCCAGATCAAAATGGAGAATTTAAAGAATCTAGCGAAATGCTATTGAACTGTATAATCACATCCCTGTCCGAAAATAAAGCAGAAGACATTACCACGATCGATCTGAGAGGAAGAACGTCGATTGGAGATTACATGGTAGTGGCATCTGGAAGATCAACGCGTCAAGTCTCTTCAATATCTCAAAAATTAGTTGATATTTTAAAGACTGAGCTTGGGCGCATTTCAAAAGTTGAAGGCAAAGACGCCGGTGATTGGGTATTAATTGATACGGGGGATGTAATTGTCCATGTATTCCGACCAGAGGTCAGAGAATTCTACCAAGTTGAAAAAATGTGGACACCCATGGACCGGAAATAAGGTCACTAAGATGCTGGGTGTTACTATCTGCGCGGTTGGTCGGCTTAGGCAGAGTCCGGAAGCAGTCTTAGTATCTGACTACATTACTCGCTTCAACAAACTGGGACGACAATTGGGTTTAGGACCAGCAAGTATACTAGAGGTTGAGGACAAAACAAATAGTGGAATTTCTGCGGAGGCCACTCTCCTTGAGAAATCTATACCTAAAAATTCCATAGTCTGCATTTTGGATGAAAATGGGAAAGCGATGACCTCACCAGATCTTGCCTCTCTTTTTTCAAATTGGAACGATGATGCAATCAAAAATGTCACATTTTTAATAGGTGGAGCTGATGGCATTGAACCGAATTTGAAAAAAAAAGCAGATTACAGCTTATCTTTAGGTAAAATGGTATGGCCACATAGTCTGGCAAGGGTTATGCTAGCAGAACAAATATACAGAAGCGCTACTATCCTTTTAAAAACTCCATATCACCGTAACTAATTTTTCAAAAAATAGTAAAAAATACCAATTTTAAGGTCAGAATATTGAATAAATATAGCCCAGTAGTCTTATGTATTCTTGATGGTTGGGGGCAAAGCGATACAGTTGAAGGTAATGCCCCACTGATTGCTAAAACGCCCAATTTTGATACTATCATGGCCAACAGTGCCACTGCAAAACTAGTCACTCATGGAACAGATGTAGGCTTACCACATGGCCAGATGGGTAACTCCGAAGTAGGTCACACAAATATCGGAGCGGGCCGAGTAGTATCTATGGAACTTGGTCAAATTGACTTAGAAATTGAGAACGGCTCATTTTACAGAAACAACGCGATTTTGGAGTTCGTTCAATCAGTAAAATCTAACCAAGGTGTAGCACACATTATCGGGTTGTTATCAGACGGTGGCGTCCATGGACATATAGACCATCTGCTTGCCTCGCTAAAAATTTTTTCAAAAGAAAAGGTAGGAGTCGCATTACATCTCATTACAGATGGACGTGACGTTGCACCGATCTCTGCGCTCAAATATGCAGACAAGTTATTAAAAGAAATGCCAAGCAATGTAGAAATTTCTACGGTTACTGGAAGATACTACGCATTGGACAGAGACAATCGATGGGAACGAATAAGCCAAGCTTACAACGCGATTATAAAATCAGAATCTGAAGTTGTTTGTCAAAATATTCATGAGGCAATCAATTCCGCTTACAAAAGTAATTTGACCGATGAATTCATTCCAGCAACCATCATAAACGGCTACCAAGGTGTCAAAGATGGCGATGGTATATTTTGTTTAAATTTTCGCTCGGATCGCGCAAGAGAAATATTGAGCGCAATTGGTGATCCAAGCTTTAAGTCATTTTCAATTGGCGACAGGCCAAAACTCTCAAGCTTATTGGGTATGGTGGAGTACTCAAAACAACACAATAAATTCATGGAAACGTGTTACCCAAAAGAAATTATAAGAAACACACTAGGCGAATGGGTTGCTAAAAATGGCAGAACCCAATTTCGGGTGGCCGAAACTGAAAAATATCCGCATGTTACCTTTTTTCTGAATGGTGGAACAGAGTTACCTTTTGAGGGTGAAACTAGAGATATGCCACCGTCTCCTAAGGTTGCAACATATGATTTGCAGCCAGAGATGTCCGCGGAAAAAGTTACGGATAGCCTAGTTAAAGCAATAGGAGCCGGCATCGATCTTATTGTCGTTAATTATGCTAATCCGGACATGGTTGGTCATACTGGCAACCTTGAAGCAGCGGTAAAAGCATGTGAAGCAGTAGACGCTGGACTAGGTCAATTGATAGCTTCTGTCAAAGAAAAGAATGGATGCCTTGTAATGACGGCAGATCATGGAAATTGCGAGGTTATGATAGATCCAGAAACTAAAATAAATCATACCGCCCACACAACACATCTGGTACCATTCGCAATTTATGGTTTGGATCAGAATATAATACTACGAAAACATGGTCGCCTTGCAGATGTGGCACCAACAGTGCTTTTCTTAATGGGATTACACCAGCCTCCTGAGATGACGGGGAAAAGTATGATCGAGAAAAAAAATTGCGATTAACGATTGCCATTTTTTTTATTCTTTTGGGTGTCGGGTTCGCCCCAAAACTGCAAGCTTATGAAACCATTTTTTCTCAAACACAATTTATTATTGATGACTTAAATAGCGCTCGAGCCAAACTAAAATCTGCCGATTCTTATCGTAACAGAATAAAAGCACTTTCCAATTTAATTCAAAAAACAGAGAACTCATTAAGTGATTTAAGGTCCAAGTATAGGCTTATTAAATTACAAACAGGAAAACTAAACAAAGACCTTATATTTCAAAAAGAAAAAATATCAAAACTGGCAGGTGCACTTTTAGTGGTGGGACATGAATCCCTTCAGTCTAAGTTATTACACCCAGAAAGCGCATTAAATACTGCTCGTTCATCACTAATTTTATCTGATATTTTAGAGGGGGTACGTACTGAAGCTGAGGATCTTAATAAAGATCTAGAAAAGCTGAAGCTATTAAAAAACCTTAGTCAAAGGGCTGAAAGGGAAATGCAGCTTTCTCTTGAAATTATTCAAACCGCAAGAGCCACTCTGGTAAAAGCAGCATCCGATAGAACAGACCTCCCACAGCGTTTTATTGATGATCCAGAAAAAATCTCCTCATTATCAAAAAGTTCCAAATCATTGGGTGAATTTGCTGTTGCATTGAATTCTCTAGAGAGAAAGCTCATTATACCAAACGAACCCATTTTAAAAAATAATAAAGGAAATTTAGCTCTTCCAGCCGAAGGTGTGGTTACTCGCAAATTTAATGAGGCAGATGCTGCTGGGATAGTAAGGCCGGGGATAATTATTCGTACAAAAGAATATGCATTTGTTACTTCACCTGTTGCCGCGACTGTGCGCTATGCAGGACCCTTATCAGACTATGGAATGGTGTCCATTTTGGAACCTAATGAAGGAATTTTATTTATTTTCGCAGGCTTAAATCAAGTATTTGGTGAACCAGGGCAAATATTGCCTGAAGCAAGCCTTGTGGGATTGATGGGAGGTGATGATATAAATATTGAAACTTTTACAACTGAAAAAGAATTGAATAGTGGAAGACTTTCACAATCCCTATATATTGAAGTAAGACGTAATGATGAACCCCAAAATCCGTTTGACTGGTTCGAATTCAACAAGGAATAATAATATGAATAAGTATTTGTTAGCTGGAATTGTGGGGTGTGCTTTAGGGGCTCTAGTATCTGTTAAATTAGCAGGACCAGTATTGGCACAAGATGCCGAAACAAAAAAAACAATATACGAACAATTAGACCTCTTTGGAGATATTTTTGAACGCATCCGATCTGAGTATGTAGAAGAAGTAAGCAGCAAGGATCTAATTGAAGCAGCCATCGACGGAATGCTAACCTCACTTGACCCTCATTCGAGTTATCTATCTGCAGATGATGCTGCCAAAATGAGAGTACAAACGAGAGGTGAGTTTGGAGGCCTGGGAATAGAGGTTACCCAGCAAGAAGGTTTTGTTAAGGTAGTTTCACCGATCGATGGTACTCCAGCTGACGCTGCAGGCATGGAAGCGGGAGATTTCATAACTCATGTTGATGGCCAGAGCTTATTGGGATTAACTCTTGACGAAGCTGTAGGAATGATGAGGGGGCCTGTTGGATCTGAAATTGTAATTACAGTTGTAAGAGAAGGGGAGGATGAACCCTTCGATGTCTCAATAATTCGCGACACAATCAAGTTAACCGCAGTACGAGCTAGAACTGAAGGTGACACAGTAGTACTTAGAATAACTACGTTTAATGATCAAACCTACCCAAATCTAGTTGATGGCTTAGAAAAGCAGGTTAATGAAGCTGGAGGCATGGAAAATATTAACGGAATAGTTCTTGACCTACGAAACAATCCCGGTGGACTTCTAAACCAAGCAATTCGTGTATCAGACGCCTTTTTAGAAAAAGGAGAAATTGTTTCCACACGCGGTAGATACAGCAAAGATAGTGAACGATATACTGCAAAGCCGGGAGACTTAGCAGATGGAAAGCCAATTGTTGTCTTAATAAATGGCGGATCTGCATCTGCCTCTGAAATTGTTGCAGGCGCTTTGCAAGATCACCGCAGGGCAATTGTTGTTGGCACCCGTAGTTTTGGTAAAGGTTCCGTTCAAACTGTCATGCCCCTAAGGGGCGAGGGAGCAATGAGACTTACAACGTCCCGCTATTACACTCCTTCTGGAAGATCTATACAAGCTTTGGGTGTATCACCCGATATTATAGTCGAACAGCCAAAGAAAAAAAGTGCAGACTCAGAGGAAGAAGAAAATAGGCGTAATCGTAGTGAAGCAGATCTTAGAGGTGCACTCTCCAATGATAGCCTTTCAGAAGATGAAATTCAGCAAATAGAGGCTGATAGGCTGAAAGCAGAAAATGCTGCTAAACTACGAGAAGACGATTATCAATTAGCCTATGCAATTGATATTTTAAGTGGCCTATCTGCTATCGCTATCCAGAATTAATGCAAACCATATATAAAGATCTCCCATATCGATCCAATGTTGGGATAATGTTGGTAAATGATGACGGATATGTATTTGTGGGTCAAAGGTTAGACAACAATCAAAACGCTTGGCAAATGCCGCAGGGAGGTATTGATGGAAATGAAGACCCTGAAACAGCTGCATATAGAGAACTATTAGAAGAAACAGGCGTTGAAAGACAGAACGTGCAATTGATCGCTTCAACTTCAAAATGGCTATCATATGACTTGCCAGAGGACTTAATCCCTAAACTTTGGAATGGTAAGTACAGAGGTCAGAAACAAAAATGGTTTTTGTTTAAATTTCTTGGCAGAGACGAAGACGTAAACATTACCACTGAGCAACCTGAGTTTTCAAAATGGAAATGGATATCAAAAGAAAATTTATTAGACGAAATAGTTCCATTTAAAAAATCTGTTTATAAAAATGTTCTTGAAGAGTTTGATAATATTTAAACAATCTCAAAACTTGAGTTTGTATCCCTCAAGAATCCTATAAAATGGCAATGCATTTCTTGCAATTTCATTTTGTTCCAAATTAAGGATTGGCAGATTAGCCTCTTCACCAGAAAAACCTTCCGACAAATGAACAGACCCATACCAATGACTAGCCCAAATTCCATCACTTTTGTGTCCACCTTTCGGCCAGAAGAGCATTTCAGACATGAATTCTAAACCAACTTCGGTACAAAGACATTCTAAAGCTGATCGGGGGTCTTTGCGAATATCAAAACTATCAACAACTATCGGTTTTTGGCCAATTTTAGAAACATAATTAAATAAATTAAGTTGTTGTTTGAACCCAAGGTCATCAATAGTGGCATGATTTATTTTTTCACCAAAACTTTTTATGACCCGCGCTGGATGTCTGATTAAAAAAACATTTATTACTTTTTTCATCCAGGTTAGATCAAAATCTTTGAGCATATGCTGAGTCATATGTTTTTGATAACGATGAGACCCACCGTCATATTTTTTATTTACCAAGTCATTTATAACAGACTCTGAATCTATCTGCTGAGATTCAATTATTTCATCTCGCATTGGATGAACAATCCCAGTTTTATTTAGATATGCCGCATAAAAGGGCTCATCAATAACGTCAAAGTCAGGCCTATTTCCAAATGAATACATCATCGCTGTTGATAAATTTCTAGGTCCAGACCACATTGCAATTTGCATTAATTTGTAACTTTCTTGATTAGGTCTTTATAGGCTTGTCTTAAAAAACTGGTTATTGGACCCATAGTGCCATCACCTATTATTCTCCCATCAATTTCACCTACTGGAGTTTGGGCACCAAAAGTGCCTGTTAAAAATGCTTCTTCAGCACTGTAGGTCTCTGATAATGAAAAGTTTTTTTCATATACTTCTATATTATTCTCTTTGCACAAATCTATAACTTTTTGACGGGTAATGCCGTTCATGCAGTAATCACCAGTACTGGTCCAAACTTGCTCTTTTCGAACTATGAAAAAATTACACGCATTTGTTGTGTTAACAAAACCATTCACATCCAACATCAACGCCTCATCTGCACCAGCTTTCTCTGCAGCAATACAAGCTAAAACGCAATTGAGCTTTGAATGACTGTTCAGTTTTGGATCCTGCGACATAGGCAAACCCCTTACATGCGGGACGCTGGCTAATTTAATTGGCCTTGGTAATTTTGGCTGCGAATGCTCAGCTATAATTACAAATGTTGGACCTGATTGAGATAATGATGGATGCTGAAAGGGACGGGTCTTAACCCCTCTCGTAACCATAAGTCTAGCGTGAGCATCAGTATGCATCGAGTTAGCCTGCTGAACTTGCACAAGAGCTTTCTTTACTGACTCTCGATCAAGCCCAATATCTAGATCGATTGCACGAGCAGCCTCAAAAAGACGATCGAGATGTTCTTCAATGAAAGCCCACTGTCCGTTATGCAATCTCAATCCTTCCCAAACACCATCTCCAAGCATAAATCCACTATCATAGACACTTACTACAGCATTTGCTTTCTCAACAATTTCCCCATTGAGATAGATTTTAAGATCTTCATTTCGAAAATCCTCTTTAGCTTGATGGGTGCTTACATGCATTGACGCGATACTCTTTCGGTTATTTTGAAGTGGTTTCGTATTAGTGACGCAAAAAGCTTCAATATAAAATAATAAATTTGTTTCAATGGACTAAATTGAATTTAAATCTAAGTCGAATTTCAAACAATATTTAAATACGCAAGGGCAAGCGATGCTTTCAAGATT
>CABZJF010000022.1:0-22438 GCA_902525915.1 Paracoccaceae bacterium
AATAGCTACAAAATGAAATGCTCTTAATTGATTATGTCTCAAGTTATGCCTTTAAAGAAGTATAAGATTTTCTTATATATATATCATTATTATCAATTTTACATATGTATGGTTCAAAAGTAATAATTAGTACAGTCCTAAAATGGAGATCTTTTATGCGATTGGAAGAATCAGAAATTGAAGCGCCGCGATTGGGTGAACCTTTTTTACTTACACCAGGTCCGCTTACAACGTCGTATGATACTAAGTCAGCTATGCTTAAAGACTGGGGCAGTTGGGATGGCGATTTTCGGCAAATGACCCAACTAATGAGAGATCAACTTATAGAAATGTTGGGCAGCGGTAACGAAAGTTTTGATTGTGTTCCAATGCAAGGAAGTGGATCATTTTCAGTAGAAGCTATGTTAGGTTCATTTGTACCAAAGGATGGAAAGGTGTTAGTGCTTTCTAACGGCGCATATGGTCAAAGAGCAGCAAAAACTTTAAAGTATCTAAAACGTGATCATATTGTTCTTGATAAAGGCGATTATCTTCCGCCTCGTGGGGAAGAAGTTGCTGAAATTCTGGCAACAGATAATGATATAACACATGTTGTTGCAGTTCACTGTGAAACGAGTTCTGGTATCCTTAATCCAATAGAGGAAATATCTGTAGCAACATATAATGCCGGGCGAAAACTACTTATAGATAGTATGTCGGCATTTGGGGCTATTTTAGTTGAGCCAAATAAAATAAAATTTGAAGCCATAGTTTCATCCGCGAACAAATGTATTGAGGGTGTGCCTGGGTTTGGATTTATTCTGGCTCGAAAGTCTGCTTTGGAGGCGGCAGAAGGGAACAGTCATTCGCTTTGTTTAGACCTTCACGATCAGTGGTCCCATATGAATAAAACTGGACAATGGCGTTATACACCACCAACGCATGTCCTTGCCGCTTTTTTAGTAGCACTTGAGTCTCATCGTAAAGAGGGTGGAGTAATTGGACGTGGCGCCAGATATACTAAAAATCAAATTGCTCTAGTGTCAGGGATGAGATCTATTGGTTTTGAAACCCTTTTGGGTGAACGCTGGTTATCACCAATAATTGTGACATTTTTTTGTCCAGCAGATCCAAGTTTCGAATTTACGAAGTTTTATGATTTAATGAAATCAAAAGGATTCATTATCTATCCTGGAAAGTTGACTGTCGTTGAGAGTTTTAGAATTGGTTGTATCGGACAAATGGATGATCAAATAATGCTCAAAGTGGTTGATGCGGCACGAGAGAGCCTTTGCGAGATGGGCGTGACCGATGCTTCACCTCCGTCAAAAGCTTTGGAAGAAAGAAAACGGCTTCAATCGTAATATTAAATAACGTTTAAAAGGTAAATTAAATGACACTTGTACCCAATGTAATTGCCAACGAAAGAACCTATTCAATGCCCAAAAGATGCGCTATCGCCATCTGCCTTGACGGTTGTGAGCCTGAATATTTGGATGTAGCGATAGCTGAAGGATTGATGCCAAATTTAAAACTTATGCGTGAAACTGGTACAGATCGAATTGCCCATTCTGTAATTCCCAGTTTTACAAATCCAAACAACTTGTCGATTGCTACGGGGCGTCCTCCTGCAATACATGGTATATGTGGAAACTATCTTTTTGATCCTGATACGGGTGAAGAAGTGATGATGAATGATGTACGCTTTCTTCGAGCACCAACGATTTTTTCTAAATTTTATGAGGCAGGAGCACGCGTTGCTATGGTTACGGCGAAAGATAAGTTGCGCGCTCTGTTGAGTGCTGGCCTTAAATATGATGAGGGAAGGGCAATAGCTTTTTCAGCGGAGCGAGCAGATGAAACATCGATGGCGAATAATGGTGTTGAAAATGCTAGTGATTGGTTAGATATGCCTGTTCCTGAGGTTTATTCGGCAGAATTATCGGAGTTTGTTTTTGCTGCCGGTATCAAATTGTTAAAGGAAATGAAGCAGGACATTATGTACCTATCAACAACAGATTATGTCCAGCACAAATTTTCCCCACAGGAGCAGGGCGCTAAAGATTTTTATTCAATGTTCGATCGATATTTGGGCGAGTTGCAAAAGTTTGATGTTGCAATCGTAGTTACTGCAGACCACGGAATGAAACCTAAACATGACGATAATAAAATGCCTGCGGTTATATACATGCAAGATAAGATGGATGAGTGGCTAGGCGCAGGACAAGCAAGGGTCATTTTACCAATAACTGATCCTTACGTTGTTCATCATGGCGCGTTGGGTTCTTTTGCAACAGCTTATTTGCCAGATAAATGTGACCTCGATGACATAATTAACAGAATTGCAGCGTGTCCGGAAATTTTAAAAGTTATGGGCAAAGATGAAGCAATTAATAATTACGATCTGCCAGGTGATCGCATTGGTGACATAGTTATGATTTCAACGGAAAATTTTACCATTGGGACAAGTGAAGATCGGCATGATCTTGCTGCGCTAAAAGAGCCACTTAGATCGCACGGTGGTTTAACAGAACAGGACGTACCATTCATTGTTAATAAGGTTATGGATTTGCCAAATGCACCTAAACTAAGAAATTTTGATGCGTTTTTCTACGCAACACAAGCAGCAGCATCATAGAGGAAATTAAAGAATGAAGAAAAACGATATACGTCATGAGGGAATGCGGATCGGTGGAGAAAAGGTCCTTACAGAAAAAGTCATTGAAGTAAAATACCCTTACACAAATGAAGTCGTCGGTACCGTACCAGCTGGTACTGCTGAACACGCAGCAAAAGCCTTTACAATTGCGTCTGACTACAAGCCGTCACTTAGTAGATATGAGCGGAGCCAGATTCTTCAAAGAACTGGTGAAATAATTGCAGAAAGACAGGATTACTTAGCCAAATGGCTTACTCTAGAATTGGGGATATGCCATCAGCATGCAATATATGAGACTAAACGAGCACAAGACGTTTACCAATTCGCCGCAGCTCAAGCAATGAACGATGATGGGCAAATATTTTCGTGTGATTTAACTCATAATGGAAAAGAAAGAAAAATCTTCACTAAGCGAGAACCTGTCCGAGCAATTAGTGCCATTACACCCTTTAATCACCCACTTAATATGGTAAGTCATAAGATAGCCCCGTCCATTGCTACAAATAACTGCATGGTATGCAAGCCGACTGAACTTACACCGCTCACCGCTATAACTTTGGCTGATATTTTATATGAGGCTGGCTTGCCTTCAGAGATGTTTCAAATTGTTACTGGCCTGCCTGAAGATATTGGTGAAGAAATGATGCTAAATGAGCACATCGACATTATAACTTTTACTGGTGGTGTACCCGTAGGTAAGTTGATAGCATCAAAGGCTGGTTACAAACGGCAGGCGCTTGAGTTAGGTGGCAATGATCCGTTAATTGTTTGTAATGATCTTTCAGGCAGCGATTTGGATAAGGCTGCTACTATTGCAGTAGCGGGAGCTACTGGAAACTCTGGTCAGCGCTGCACTGCAATAAAACGCATTTTAGTACAAGAAAGTGTAGCTGATGCTTTTGTTCGACTTGTGTTAGAAAAAGCCAAAAAAATCAAGTTTGGAGATCCACAAGATCCAGAAACTCAGCTTGGTTGCGTGATACACGATCAAGCGGCTGAACTATTTGAAAATAGAGTGCTAAAGGCTGAGCAAGAAGGTGCTGAAATATTATATCATCCTGGTAGGCAAGGCGCTCTTCTCCCTCCAATAGTTGTCGATAAAGTTCCCCATAATAGTGAGCTGGTAATGGAAGAAACCTTTGGCCCGATAATACCTATCGTGAGGGTTCCAGACTCAGATGAAGAGGTAATAAGTATCTCCAATAGCACGCAATTTGGCTTGTCTTCAGGTGTCTGTACAAATGATCTAAATAGAGCAATAAAATACATAAACAGTTTGGATGTGGGTACGTGCAATATTTGGGAACAGCCAGGTTACAGAATTGAAATGTCACCTTTTGGTGGAATAAAAGATAGTGGAAATGCTGTTAAAGAGGGTGTGATTGAGGCGATGCGTTTCTTTACAAACGTAAAAACATACTCATTGCCATGGCCAGAATAACTATTATCTTCTTTCATATCATTGAAGGCATAAAATTTTGCGATTATTACCTAGCTAACCTGAGAAAGTTAATATTAAGAAATTGTAGGAACGTAATTTGGTCAGCCACATCTTTCCTAGGCATACACAGGATGAATTGCCGATAGCTTCTGGAGGTAATGGGTGTTTTCTTTTTGATGAAACTGGTAAGAAGTATTTAGATGCTTCTGGTGGAGCGGCAGTTTCATGCTTAGGCCATTCGCATCCTAAAATAATCAAAGCACTTCATGAGCAATTAGACGTCTTGGCATATGCTCATACGTCTTTTTTTTCTTCTGAACCTGCCGAGAAATTGGCAACAAAACTCGTAACTAACGCACCTGGTGATCTAAGCCATGTCTACCTTGTCTCAGGGGGGTCAGAGGCAATCGAAGCAGCTTTGAAGTTGGCAAGACAATATTTTCTTGAGACTGGCCAGCCTAGTAGGAAAGAAGTAATTGCCCGTCGACAAAGCTACCACGGTAATACACTGGGAGCATTGGCAGTTGGTGGCAACGAATGGAGACGCTCACAATTTGCTCCACTGTTAATTGATACGCATCATATAGCACCCTGCTATGCATACCGAGAAAAGCTTGATCACGAAACAGACTATGAATTTGGTCAACGTGTTGCTGGCGAATTAGAAATAACTATTGAGAAACTGGGTTCACAAAATGTAATGGCATTTGTTGCTGAACCTGTTGTTGGTGCAACCCTCGGGGCAGTTCCTGCAGTCGATGGATATTTTGAAACGATTCGAGAAATTTGTGATCACCATGGGATACTTTTGATCTTAGACGAAGTTATGTGTGGTATGGGCCGCACTGGTACTTTTTTTGCTTATGAGCAAGAGGCTATAGCCCCTGATATTGTATGTATCGCTAAAGGTCTCGGGGCTGGATATCAGCCAATAGGTGCCACTATTTGTACCGATAAAATTTATGAAGCAATTAAAAATGGTTCTGGGTTTTTTCAACACGGTCATACTTACTTGGGTCACCCCATGGCAGCCGCGGCGGCAAATGCCGTTTTGGATGTTCTGCTAGACGACAATATTTTAGAAAACGTTAATGTTATGGGACATCAATTTAAACATGCTTTGGATACTAAATTTGGTCAACATACCCATGTTGGAGATATTCGCGGTAGAGGGTTATTTTATGGGTTAGAACTTGTTGAAGAGAGGGAAACTAAAGAGCCGTTTTCTCCCTCCTATTATATAGCAAGAAAGATTAAGGCTATTGCTAAGAAAAGAGGACTATTATGTTATCCAATGTCTGGTACGGTTGATGGGAAAATAGGAGACCACATATTATTAGCGCCTCCCTATATTATTAATGAAGCAGAGATAAATGAGCTAATAGGCTTGCTCGCAGATAGTTTAGAAGAAGCTCTTCAATCGCCAGAAGAAACAATGTAATGCATTAAATTTTGACGCTATTACTAAAAATTAGGCACCTTAACTTTTGGTAATGCTTTTATTTGGATCGTAGAATGGTAAATCAACGATATGTGCTGGAAATGATCCGTGTGATGTCTCGACCTGAAACTTTATACTCTTATCGATGGATTTAATGGAAAGCATCGCAAGTGCTATATTTTTTTTAAGCCTTGGGGAGTAGACTGCTGACGTTACTTTCCCCACTTTTTGTTCCCCTTTTTTAACCGGCCAAAACTTAGTATTAGGGCCATCAAGAGGATCGCACTCAATTACTAAACCAACCTGAGTTTTATTCACGCCTTCAGTTCTGATTTTAATAAGTGCCTTTTTCCCAATAAATTCTTGAGATGAATCTATATTAACAAGCCGATCGAGGCCCAGCTCGAAAGGGTTAGTGCTAATGTCAGCATCGGCATGATAGGATAACATGGCGCCTTCTATGCGTCTAATTGATGATGTGTGACCCGGTTTGAGCCCCATAGGTTCCCCTATTAACATAATATGGTTCCAAAGTTCACTTCCCATCGTTTGATCTGTAAGAAAGATCTCATACCCAAGTTCGCTCGACCAGCCAGTGCGAGATACAATCAAAGAAATACCGTTCCACTTATATTCTCGATGCCAATAGTATTTTAGATCGAAGATACTTTCCCCAAACACCTTAACCATAATATCCCGAGACTTTGGACCCTGAAGTTGCAGTGGCGAAGCATCTGGCTCAAAAATATTTACCTTATAGTCTGTGTTTACCGCTACACCCTGTGCCCACAACAAAATATCACTATCTGCTAAAGAAATCCAAAAACGATCATCCGCCAATTTCAAAAGAACTGGATCGTTAAGAAGTCCACCATCTTGATTTGTTATTAGTATATATTTGCACTGACCAACTTTCATTTTGGATAGATCCCTTGGTGTCAAAAGTTGTACAAATTTTGCGGCGTCAGGCCCAGAAATTTCTACCTGCCGCTCGACAGATACATCGCAGAGTATCGCTTCATTAACTAGATTCCAGAAATTCTGTTCAGGATCTCCAAAGTCTCTAGGTATATACATGTGGTTATATACAGAAAAGCCCGTAGCACCCCATTCTATTGTAGCATCGAAAAAGGGGGATTTGCGGATTTGCGTGCCAAATCCGAAGTCATCAGATTTTTTCATGAGGATCCTTCAAGATAAAAAATTATTTCTCTCTGAAAAGGCAATTAGCATCAATTCAATTTAATGCAACGTTCCCTGTACTTTTTAATCAAATTAAATATTACTCTGTTTATTTGTTAAAGTCGTTATGATTTATTGTTGTTTATTTGAACTAAAATGAGATCCCTAACTAGCGAAAGCCAATTGAGTAGTCTAGACACTAATTTGATACATAAAGTTTTTAAAATTTTTGCAATCTCGTAGATTGGCTCCAAATAAAGATCCTTTATTCTGCTTTCTTTCCCGCTTTCATAGGTATCTAATCCAAAAAATACTTTACCTTTATTTTCTGATAAGTGTAATGATCCAAAAACCCAGTCCCATATTGCCAAGGCAGCCCCAAAATTTTTATCGTAATGCTCTTCTGCAATGGAGTGGTGTACTTGATGCTGTGATGGTGAAATCAAAATATGTTCAAGCCATTTCCAATAGGCTATATCTATATGACTGTGTCGTAAATTTGATCCTGTTGCGTGGAAAAAAAATACCAGTATGTTTACTCCCACGATGGTGTAAAGATCGACAGCATTGCCGAAAAAAAATAAAAAGCTTGGGATTACTAAGCCCTGAGCAAAAACACTTCTTAAAGAAAATAATACTCCTTCCAAAGGGTGAACTCGGTAAACTGTAATTGGAATCATGTTTTTAGCTGAGTGGTGTACCTTATGTATAGCCCATAGTAGTGGTATTTTGTGCATCCATCGGTGGACGATGTACTTTGTGAAATCATCAACTACAAACAGAGTAATTGTAAACAATGCAATTATAATACTGGTTGGAGTACTAGCGAAAAAATTTTGATTGAAACTATCTACGCTGTGTAAAAACATATAGATCGTGGTAGAAATTGCAACTTGTGAAATCAGTAACGGTGATATGAAGAAAGTAAACACTCTGTTGACTAAGAAGAGTTTATAATCAGCTTTTGCAGATCCTGACCATAGTATCTTTCGATCAAAAATGTTTTTAAAAGTACTCTGCAAGCTTTGTCGTTTAACGAATAAAAGCCAAAAAGATGCCAGCACAACAGATAATATTAAATAACCTGTGAAGACTCTTTTTTTTGGATTAATAAAGTCCGAAAGAAAAAATTCGATAAGGTTAATATCATCCATTTATGGCTACCACTTGGCTGAAGTAAGAGCAGAATAATGCCCTTACTAGTTCAATATTTAGATACTAATCAGTTTCTGCACTGCTTGCAGAATCTAATTTATCTGTTAGCGCTTGCAAATCGTTCAGCCCATCATTTGCACGGGCTTTAACGCTAAACTGATCAACCATCATTTGCTGTATCTTAAGCATATGCAGCTGGTAATCAGACCATGATTTTTTACGATCCATTACGAAATTACCGTTAGAATCCATGCCTGTTACGTAAGAATTATTTAGCGTAACTGGTCCGAAACCAATTAGTTCGTTCATTTTTGTGGCAGTTGCTCCAAGGTTACTTTTACCAGACTGCATAGCCATAGCGAAACCTTTTAGCTCTCCCCAATGTTTTGCATAAGTTCGATAAGCTTTATTCAAATCATCGCCACTTAGATCTTTCATTTTTTTATGTCTTTGTACACGGAGCCAGCATATTTAAATACTGCTTCCGCAAGTACTTTTTCCCAATTTTCTTCAATTGTTGCAGCATAAGCTTTTAGCTGAGAACGTTCACTGTCTGATAATGCATCTCCAGCCGTAGCGGTGATTAATTTACGACCATCCAAGAAAGCATCAAACATTGTATTGGTGTAGTTTGTAGATTTTGTGCCTGATCTATCAAATGCAGCTGCGTAGTAGCACGGTCCGAATACATATTCTGATTTAAGGTCAACCATTCCATCTCCGTTTTTATCGGCGACACCCTGATTTTTCATTTTTGCAATTTCATAGACTTTATTTGGATTAAAACCATGCGGGTGAGCCGCTGCCCCCCAATATCCAAATGCCTCATCCCATGAATGTCTTTTCCAGTGTAATGAGCTCCATCTTTGTATGGCTTATTATTAGGTTGTTTCTCTGCACTGAGTTTTTCATCAAGGTAATTATCTACAGCCTGATTATAGGCCATTGCTCCCATAGTATATTTTGAGATTAATTGAGCCCAGTCGTATCCGGTGTCTGCATCAAAACCTTTATTAGATTTGGCTGCCATGGCTATCATATTATATGCCACGTCTTTACCCGACATGTTGCCTGGCCATGCTGGCATAGCGCCATCATAAAACTTACCAGAGATATTTTTACCTTTTGAGATTTGGTGCAAAGATATTTGCTTAATTTTGAATCCATCTTTTGATTTAGGTGCAATGATTGGAAGGTCATCATCTGAACCATTAAAATATGAAAGCATCTGCGCTTCCAAATCAGCAGCGTTTCCACCGCCGTTACCTTTGCCAGCTAATTTTTTAGACTCTGTTCTAATACATGCCTCGCAATTTGACCTGAGTAAGAAACGGTATTTGTTTTATCTCCAGAGTAACCTTTAAGAGTTACCGGGAAGGGTCCATATCCGTCAGATAGTGCCATCGTGCCAGATAATGCTACAGCAACGATTGCTGTAGTGATTTTGAGCTTTTTCATAATCATCTATTTCTCCTATTTTGACGAAAATTTTAAAACCGACTATTTTTATCAACTTTATTCGACACTTTGTCAATATTTCCGATAAAAATAATCAGGATTGACATTCCTGATTAAATAAATCAAGATTTAAGCTAGCCAGCTCGAATCTCTGCAAGCTACTCTCCAAAATCAGTAAAGGGGCATAGTAGAGATGGATTTTCACGAAGATAGTGAGGAGGAGCCAGTCACTGACCTGCAGGAGGTGCTTAGTATGTTAAGTACTTAAGGTGGCTCAGAAATCTGGCAGTTAGAGTGGTTAATCGACCGCGTTGAAGATAGAGAATGGGGAATGTCATGGCTTTAAAGGTTGTAGATGAAGGCAAAAGCGGTAACGCTGCTATGGAAGAAGTACCTACTTATGACGCCTTGGAACTTACAAAAGGTGGAAAGGTTGCAACCATTACCCTAGCTGGTAAGCAGTATACCCTAAGAATAACCAAAGCAGTAAAATTGATCCTAACAAAATGAACGTTTCTCAAAGATCTCGTGGTGGAGCGCCAGTCGGGTTTCTCTCCGAACTTGGTCCAATTGAAGCTAATGCAATAACATATTTACGGTTGTGGTGCCAAAGCGTGGACGCACAGGACGCAATCGCACGAGATTTCCAAGTTGTATTTGGTGAAACAAAAGGGCGGAAGATAACAGACAGTTTTGAGGCTCTTTGCAAGTTGTGTGTCGAAAATGGTCGGCGACCATTAATGAGGCATGGATTGGACTGCAAATGTTTTGGAGCCGATGAGTCTTGTTTTGCAAATTTCATAGGATATGCATCGGAAGGAGCTCGTGAGGATGCACTTATGATAGCTATGACGATTGTAAAGCCTGAAAAAGCACAAGTTTTAGCAGGGCTAGCAGAGGATTTTGGACTTGCTCTTAGAACCATTACAGCGAAATGCCAATTATCTTGTCAAGCATTTCATTGTAACACTCTTCACTAGGCTTATGAGTTAATCTAACTCTAGTTAGACTATTTAATTTGGGTCTGAATACCCGCCACTACCCAATAAACCTCATCCGATACTGATGCTACCTTTTGATTCATAAACCCGGCATTATCCCGAAATTCCCTCGTCAGTGAATTATCTGGAACAATTCCGGTGCCCACTTCATTACTTACTAATACAATGTCTGACTTTGAATTTATTAGCGTAGTAATGAGTTCATCAATTTTCTCGTCCAAGTTATTCTTCTTAAGAAGATGATTTGAGAGCCACAGTGTCAGGCAATCTATCAAAATAGGTCCTTTATTACCTATTTTTTGAATTTCACCGGAGATATCCAAGGGCGCTACAATTGTAATCCAATTTTTATCACGGCGCTCCTGATGTCTTTTAACTCTTAGCGCCATTTCTTCATCTAATATCTCACAAGTTGCCACATATAAGGGATTATTGCCTAAATTTAAGGTGTGATTTTCCGCTGAAATGGACTTACCAGATCTTGCACCGCCTATAAAAAATGAAATAGTCATAAAGTAATAATAAACATAGTTAACATGGAAGTTTAATAGTAAATCGGTTTGGAAAAAGTATTGGGTAATAAACTTATAATGATACGCCATGCGCCAGTTATTTCTGATGGCTTATTCTATGGTTCACGAGAGGTACCCTGTCGGTGTCCTAATACTCAAGAAATTAAAAAAATAAGGGCCAGTCTACCGAATGACTTCAATTTGTATGTAAGTTCTGCAAAGAGATGTTTGACAACGGCTAGCTGTTTGTTTCCCGAAATGAAAGCGCTGGCTTACGATGCGTTAAAAGAGCAAAATTTTGGAGGCTGGGAAGGTATCCCTTATGAAAAGATACCAGATATTGGAGCACTTTCGAGTAAAGAATTAGGTGAATTTAGGCCGCCTCAAGGAGAAAGCTTTAATGAGGTGTGTGTACGTGTGAACCTTGCGGTGGATGAAATTCTAAAAAAAAGTGACAATCAGGAGAACATTGTAATCGTGGCACATTCAGGCACATTTCGCGCTGTGTTATCAACCCTGGTTGGAACTTCTGCATTAAGTTTTCAATTCGATAACTTGTCTCTTAGCGAGGTTATTTTTTTGACCGATGGTATGATTGTCAGTTACCTCAATAAAGTTATTACCCAATAAGGTTGTGCCATTTCGAAATAAAAAATTGAAAGCCCGATTATGAAACGTCTTTATCGTCAACAACATCTTGTAGATTTTATGGCTGTTGTAATGCAGTTCACGCGCATAAAAATTAAGTGGTCATATTTTTCTGATGAAGCACCGGATTTAAAACGTGCCTGTTGGGCGTTCCCTCTGGCCGGTTGGTTATTGGGCTTTATAGCGGGCGGTCTCGGACAAATGTTAATACTCATGGATTTACCCATCATTCTCGGTTGTGCAATAGCGATTGCATTTTGTATTTACCTTAGCGGCGCTTATCATGAAGATGGTTTAGCGGATATGGCCGATGGTTTTGGAGCCGGTGGTGACGGTAGAAGAATAAGTAATATAATTCACGACAGTCGACTCGGAACGTATGGGGTCTCAGCATTGAGTTTGGCAATTATTGTTCGCATACTCCTAGTTTCCAGTTTAGTAGAAACTGGACTTTGGCTTTTTGTAATAATGGGCTCGGGCCTGGCCGTTGGAAAAGGCTTCGTAATGATTAATCGTCGACTCTTTGTAGTGTCTGAATTTGCTGGGACGGCAACGGTCTCTTTTCTTGGAAGTAATATTCGCCAAATAGTTTGCCTATTGCTGTGGTTTTTGCCATGCCTATTTATTTTTTCGCTGGAGCAACTGGTCTTAGGAATTTTGTTGTGTGTGCTGGTATCCCTGTGGTGTGGATTTAGAGCAAAGTTTTATTTGGGGGGTATAACGGGAGACATTTTGGGCGCGACTGCCTTTCTAACGGAATTAGCATTTTTCTTAGGTATACTATTATTGGCTTGAGCTAACATGTTATTCCGGGCCGCTAAATTAAATAATATTCAACCGTCAAAATCAACGATTTCCGTTAGCTCTAAAGCTCTTTTTCGTAATTTTGCTAATGTCATCAAATTTACTGTATCAGCGTCAAAGTCTCCCCAGCTTTTAACTAAGTTGTCTACTTGCGTTCCTGGAGCTATCGGATATTCAAAATTTGCAGTAGCATAAATTTCTTGTGCCTCTCCGGAGCTGAGAAACTCCATCAGTTTTAGAGCATTGTCTTTATTAGGAGAAAATTTTGCCATCCCTATGCCAGATACATTTACATGTGTTCCCCCATCTTCAAACGTTGGAAATACTATGTTCACGCTCTTTGCCCAATCAGTCTGCTCAGGATCTTTTAACATTTTTCCCATATAGTATGTATTTCCTATAGATAGGTCACATTCTCCCGCCCATATTGCCTTCACTTGAGCTCTATCATTGCCTTGTGGTTTTCGGGCAAGGTTTTGTTTCAACCCTTCCAGCCACTCTATTGCATAGTCTTCACCATGATGATGAATTATCGCAGAGGTTAGTGCCAAGTTGTATGCGTTTAAACCTGATCGGATACAAATTCTACCCTGCCATTTTGGGTCTGCTAATTCTTCATATTTTACAATTTCCCCAACTTCCACCCGTTCGTTACTTGCATAAATTATTCTCGCTCGGGTAGTTAAACCAAACCAGTGACCGGCAGGATCGCGATACTTACTGGGAATGTGTCTGGAAAGTTGTTCGCTACTAACCTGTTGCGTTAATCCAGCCTCCACGAGTGCAGATAATCTTGAAATATCGACGGTTAGAACCACATCCGCAGGGCTTCTCTTTCCCTCTGCCTTCATTCGTTCAATCATACCTTTTCGAAGGTATACAGTATTCACTTTGATCCCAGTTTTATTTGTGAAAGCAGTCGTTAGAGGTTCAATCAAAAACGGCTGGCGATATGAGTAAATATTTACTTCCGATGCTGATATGCAAGAACTGGAAAATAGTGAAAGTATAAAAAAAATTACAAGAGAAGATTGTTTCATTTCAGGAATCCATAAACAGCTTGAGGAGCAGTTAAATAAATCCGAGTAAAATTGTCAAGATAAAATATAAATTGATCAATTTATGTTATTGTGCTCTTTGCTCTGAGCCAAGGCTGCAAAGGAACTATTAAAGTTGAAAATAAGGAATTTAATTAGTCACAAGATTGATAGTGGTTTCCAAAGAGTCGTATCACTTTTGTTCGTTTTATTTGTAGATCATGGAATTCTACGTTTGTTATGGCGTAATTTCGCTATGGTCGATGATAAAGTTATTCGATCAAACCATCTTGGAAATTTTCACCTTGCTCATCTCAAAAAAAACGGTTTGCGAAGTATAGTCAACCTACGTGGTGGTCAACAATTTGCGCATAATGCTTTTGAAAAAGAGTTCTGCCAACAAAATAAACTGGCTTACTATAGTGTTCCACTTGCATCTACAGAATGGCCATCAAAACAAGCATTGCTTGAATTAATTGAAATTTTTGAAAATGCCGACCCAAAAATCTTAGTTCACTGTAAATCAGGAGCTGATAGAACAGGTTTGGTTGTAGGAATTTATTTAATTTGGAAATTTAAGGTAACTGGAAATGAAGCAAAAAAAAATCTTTCTTTAAGATTTTTACATTGGAAGTATGGCAAAAAGGGCATCTTAGGTAAATTTTTTGATCATTATGATGAAACTAATGATGGGAAAACTGATTTTAGAGACTGGGTAGAATTTTGTTATTTAGAAACTACAAAAAATAGTCCAGTAATAAATATAAATGCGGAAAAATCTAAAAAAAGTAATTAGCATCGGTGAGAAATGGTGGAAAAGCAAATGCTGAATAAAATTATCAACTCTAATATGTATGATTTACGGGATATGGATTTCTCAAAAAAGTGTAGAAGTAAACTCGATTGTAATGGAGTATTGACGCTACCAAGCTTCCTAGAAGATGATATTCTAAATGAACTGGTTATTGAAGCAAAAGACGCATCATCTGGAGCTTTTTACACTAATTCTACCCACAATGTCTACCTAACCCCTATAAATATTAATCTTTCCTCAGACCATGTTTTTAATAGGCAAGTAACTTCTTCAAAAGGCTGTATTTGCACTGACCAAATTCCAGCAAAGTCTAAGCTTCATCATTTATACCATGATTTTGAATTTAAAAACTTTCTAGCAAATGTAGTTGGTGAGAAAAACTTGTACCCATATGAAGATCCACTGTCATCGATCAACGTGCATTATGCGGGTGAAGGGCAGGAATTGAATTGGCACTTTGACAACTCAGAGTTTGCTATTACTTTGCTGTTGCAAAGTCCTTTTGAGGGAGGAATTTTTGAATACATCAAAGATTTCCGAAATGCTGAAAAAAATGAGATGAATTTTGATGGTGTAGCAGAGTTGCTAAACGGTTCAGTCAAGCCCGAGACCTTAATTATGGAGCCTGGAACATTGGTACTTTTTCGTGGTCGAAATTCAATACACCGAGTGACACCTTCAATTGGTGAGCGAGACCGAATTCTTGTCGTTCTCGCGTACAATTCACAGCCGGGGATAGCTCTTTCAGAAAGTGCAAGAAAAACTTTTTACGGTCGCCTTAATTAGAAGTTGCTGCAAAATACATCATTAATAATTTTCTATATAAAAATTATAATATTTTATGCTATAATTCCTTGTCTGAGCGTTAAAAAAGAATATTTCTAAGTAATAGAGATTCTAGTTACTCGCCCTTCTTAGCTAATTATATAGCTCTCGTTTATTCTTGAGTTTTTCAGAAATTGTTGGTTTTGATGGCGGCTACTGGAAACTTAATTATACAGATAAAATTGGGAGTATCTAATGAAACTTTTAACGAAAGTTAGCCTTGTTGCAGTATCGGTTGGTTTCGCTACCGAAACTTTTGCAGAAGAATGGAACGTATCCGTTTGGGGTAAACGTAGAGCTTTTACAGAACATGTTGAAAAGTTAGCTGAGCTCGTAAGTGCAAAGACTGGCGGGGAATTCACTATGAATATTTCTTATGGTGGGTTGTCAAAAAATAAAGAAAATCTTGATGGAATAAGCATTGGTGCATTCGAAATGGCACAATTTTGTGCGGGTTATCACAGAGATAAAAATAGGGTTGTAACAGTATTAGAACTTCCATTTTTGGGTGTTGAAACTCTTGAACAGGAAGTTGCGGTGTCGAGCGCTGTTTATGCTCATCCCGCTGCTGCGGACGAAATGGCACAGTGGAATGCAAAACTACTCATGACATCACCTATGCCTCAGTACAATCTTGTAGGCACTGGAGAGCCGAGAGATACGCTGGAAGATTTTAATGGCATGCGAGTGCGTGCTACTGGTGGATTGGGTCAAGCATTTAAGTCTGTAGGCGCAGTTCCAACATCGGTTACGGCCACAGAAGCATATCAAGCTATGGAGTCGGGTGTCGTTGATACAGTTGCGTTTGCACAGCATGCACACCTGTCTTTTGGAACAATAAATCAAGCGGATTGGTGGACTGCAAATCTTAATCCTGGAACTGTGAATTGTCCAGTAGTAGTTAACATTGATGCGTATGAAGGACTTTCTGCTGATCATCGGGCAGCGCTAGACGGGTCTATTGAGGAAGCACTTGATCACTACCTTGATAACTACGGTAAGTTATTGGCTAAGTGGGATACGGTTCTCAGTGAAAAAGGCGTGAAAAAAGTCGAGATTGCTGACTCTGTCATACAGGAGTTCAGGGCAAAAGCGGCAGACCCTATTCGGGATGCTTGGATCGCTGATATGGAAGCTCAAGGTATTCCTGGACAGGAGCTTTACGATTTAGTTATGGACACCTTAGCAAAAGCTAAAGCTTCAAATTAATTCCAAACTTAAAGTTGGGCTGGTTCACACCGGCCCAACCGATTAGATCTGGGAGCAATGTATGGGTGGCCAAGTATCTGTAATTGAAGACTCAAGTTTATTGAGTCGTTTAGATGTAGGCCTTCTAAAAATAGAGAGAGCTTGTGCTTTAATAAGCGGCTTGGCAATATTTTCTCTTATGTTTCTAGCTGCATATTCTGTTACTGGACGAAAATTTTTTAATTCACCGCTGGCGGGTTATGTCGACTATATAGAAGCTGCCATGCCGATAATTGCAATCATGGGCGTGTCTTATGTTCAGAGAGACGGTAGCCACATCCGAATGGATCTTTTCGTATCATTGTTAAAGGGACGTTCGTTATGGATGTTTGAACTGATATCGGTGATATTAATATTTATATTGATTACGTCTCTTACATGGGGTGCTTGGTTACACTTCGATCGATCTTTTGATTGCGCACGCCCGTTTTGCAGTCGGGACAGCTCAATTGATATTGGGATACCAATTTGGCCATCAAAACTGGTTGTTCCGTTTGCTTTTTCAGTATTAGCTTTACGTCTTATATTGCAAGGAATTGGATATTCACGCGCTCTTTTCTTGGGTTTAGAGAAGCCGGCGGCTGTACCACTTGTCCTGAACGCCACGGAACAGGCAAGGCTGGAAACAGACGCTATTGATAGAGCGAAGTAATGGAAAATATTACAATAGGTCTATGGGTGAGCGGCGGAATGCTAGTTCTCGTATTCGCAGGGATGCGAGTAGCTTTTGCTGCTGGTTTAGCAGGTTTTTTGGGACTTGTTTGGCTACGTTGGAACGGGTTTGATTATGACCCAGATAGGTTCGCAAAGGCACTGCAAATCAGCGTCAAAATTGCTGGGTTGACCCCACACTCAAAAGTAAGTGCACAAGTTCTAAGTTTGATCCCCGTTTTTATTCTGATTGGCTATTTGGCTTACTATGCAAAATTGACAACTGCCCTGTTTGAGGCCGCTAAGCGTTGGATTGCCTGGGTGCCGGGAGGTTTAGCGGTATCAACGGTTTTTGCGACTGCAGGTTTTGCGGCTGTTTCGGGAGCATCAGTTGCAACGGCTGCTGTATTTGCTAGAATTGCCATCCCTGAAATGCTCAAAATAGGTTACAATAAGCAGTTTGCGGCTGGTGTAGTGGCTGCGGGCGGTACGCTGGCCTCATTAATCCCACCGTCTGCAATTCTTGTTATTTATGCAATAATTGTTGAACAAGATGTTGGAAAATTATTACTAGCCGGGTTTATTCCAGGTGCATTTTCAGCTGTTGTCTATGGTGCTTTAATTGTGTCGATGGCTGTTTTTTTTAAAAATATTGGACCTCCTGTGAGTGGTTTTACTTGGAAAGAACGAATTGAAAGCTTACCTCCAGCCTTCCCAATTGTAGCTGTCGTCATCATCATTATTTTCTTTGTTTATAATCCATTTGGAGATGCCTGGGGGACACCGACTGAGGGTGGGGCGATAGGAGCGTTCATTGTCTTTATAATGGCTTTGTACAGAGGAATGCGGTTGAAGCAACTTAAAGAGGCTTTGCTAGAAACAGCAAAATTAACCATAATGATTTTTACCATAATATGGGGTGTATTGATATATGTAAGATTTCTGGGTTTTGCGGAGTTGCCCGATGCATTTTCTGAGTGGATTACGTCTTTGGAAATGTCACCAATTTTAATACTAATCTTTATATTGCTCGGCTATGCCATCCTTGGCATGTTTATGGATGCTATTGGAATGTTGCTACTAACCTTGCCTGTAGTTTATCCTGCGGTAATGGCCTTAAATGGTGGCGAGTACGTTTCCGCAACTGATAGTGCTTTTGGAATGTCTGCGCCGATGTGTGCAATATGGTTCGGAATTCTGGTGGTGAAAATGGCCGAATTTTGTTTGATCACCCCACCAATTGGATTGAACTGCTTTGTTGTTGCTGGAGTGCGTGATGATTTAAGTGTTCAAGATGTATTTAAAGGCGTTACACCTTTTTTCATAGCTGATGCTTTTACTATCGCTATTTTGATAGCTTTCCCTCCGATTGTTCTTTGGCTTCCATCACTCGCTTAAAGCATATTATTTTTTTGGTTGTAGGTTATTCACTATACCTTCCCCATACATCATATTTTGGCCATATTTTGCAGCTAGTACTGTTTATCATAGTAGTCGCAAAATCTGTTTCATTGATCCTACAATACCCCACCAATCTTTTGTAGCTCATTGCACCAGTTAACTCACAGATCACCTTTGAATTCTTAAATTGCGAGGCAAATTTAGAAGCACGCTGGCCTTCTGCTGTATCATTTTCGGGGCAGTCTAATGCCGCTATACGGACAGGGATGTTCCCTACCTCAATTGTATCGCCGTCTCTGACGTGGGAAAGTATGCCGGTAAGTACGGAATATTCCAGAGCCTTTGCTTGCGATATCAAAGCAGAAATCAACAATAGGATTAAGATCACAAAGTTGAAGACCCTAATGATAGAATTATACCAGCCGTGGGCACAAAATAAGATAATTTAATCTCCTTCTCAGCGAGTCCCCGAAAATTGAGAGCGCCAGTTTTCACACTCCTCATCACTTATTTTTTGGAACAACACCTCTGGAACTGTAAATTTAGCACCTGCGATCAAGGTATTGGTGGCCTCAAGTACATTTTCGGGCCAGCTCCAGTCATCACAGTCCATAGCCAACATAAGTTTTTCTGATGTGGTCGGAATAAATGGTTGAGATAAAACCGCATAAATTCGAATTAAATTAAGTGCTAGTCTGATTTGTGCAGCTGCTGTGCCTTCATCCTCTTTATATACAGACCATGGTGCCGATGATTGTAAATATTCGTTTCCTAAAGCCCAGATAGCGCGAAGCTCAGATGCAGCTTTGCGAATTTCTATTTTTTCCATATATTTTTCGTAACTTTTAACTTGGCTTGTTAAGTTATCAATAAGACTACTTTCAGCCTGACCATAGTCTCCGCCAGATGGTATTTCTTCACCAAATTTAGACCGGCAAAATTTGGTTACTCTGCTTACAAAGTTGCCTAGAACATCAGCCAGATCTTTGTTTATGCTACTTTGAAAATTATCCCATGTAAATTCAGAGTCAGAGCTTTCAGGAGCATGGCTCAGCAGCCACCATCGCCAATAATCCGCTGGAAGAATCTCAAGTGCATCGTCCATGAAAACACCTCGACCTCTCGAAGTAGAAAATTGACCGCCGTCATAGTTTAAATAGTTAAAAGATTTTATATAGTCTACAAGCTTCCAAGGTTCGCCTGAGCCCAAAATAGTGGCAGGGAAAGAAAGAGTATGAAAAGGTACGTTATCTTTTCCCATGAATTGGGTGTAGACAACTTCATCAGCACCTTTATCAGTGCGCCACCACTTTTCCCAGTCGTTCCCTTTACCTGCATTTACCCATTCTTGCGCACATGCGATGTACTCAATTGGAGCATCAAACCAGACATAAAATACCTTGTCTTCCATTCCAGGCCAAGGACTGTTACCTTTTTTAACGGGAATGCCCCAGTCTAGGTCTCTTGTAATTCCACGATCCTGCAACCCATCGCCATCATGTAGCCATTTCTTCGCAATAGATGTTGTGAGAACGGGCCAATCCGTCTTACTCTCAATCCAGTGTTCCAAGTTATCTTTCATATTGGATTGGCAAAGATACAAATGCTTAGTTTCTCTTTGTTCCAGTTCTGTTGCTCCCGAGATTGAGGAGCGCGGGTTTATGAGATCTGTAGGATCTAACTGCTTCGTGCAATTATCACATTGATCGCCTCTAGCATCTTCAAATCCACACGCAGGGCAGGTTCCCTCGATATAACGGTCGGGTAAATACCTTCTGTCAACATGAGAATAAATTTGCGTTTCTATAACTTCTTTAATTAAACCCGCTGCTTCTAATTGACCTGCGAAGTGCTGGGTTAACTTATGGTTTTCTTGACTTGAAGACCTTCCGAAGTGATCAAAAGAGAGGCGGAACCCATCTGCTAATTGCGCCTGGACTGCGTGCATTTCCTTACAATATTCTGATATGTCTTGGTTAGCCTTAGCTGCTGCTAGCTCTGCAGGGGTTCCATGTTCATCTGTTGCACATAGAAATAAGACGTCATTACCGCGTGCTCGCTGATACCTAGCATATAAATCAGCGGGAAGCTGGCTGCCAATGAGATTTCCAAGGTGCTTTACGCCATTTATATAGGGTATTGCTGAAGTTATAAGGTGCCGCTGCATAGTAAGCCTGTTGTTTTACAACGGTTTAGCTCATGTCGACGAAATTTGGAAGGGACATAGATAATGCGTTTTATTGTAAAGCAGGTTGTATTATTTGCTGATGTGAACAATTAGTCTCATTAACTCGTTTGTCGCTATCGTTGTTTATGAAGCCAACGCTGGCTCTATCTAGTAGCTTTTTTCATGGAGCTAATGATATTTCAAGTTGGTTTTTAATTTCTGTTAGTAAGAATTTTTTCTCTGGCACTAAGCGTGCGCGCGTCAAATCTATTTTCCATTGATATGGTGTATTTGTATGATTAGATCTAATATACCAACGTGTTTCAACACCTAATGCACCTCCATCCTTTGGTGTTAGTATCAATGGCAATGGGGCAATCTTTGTTGATTTACAACTTTTAGCTGCTAAGTGCATACGCCTAATTTGTGTTAGGGTGGGGATCTGTTCTAGCTCTGCTATGATTAGTGGTGGTGTGCCAATTCTGAGACTTTCTTCTATGCACCACAGTGTGTTCTTAAAAGATGGTGAATTAATAAATATAAATCGATGTGGGTTAACCCATTTTGAGACTCCATTTGGGTTAATCGTATGCTTAGAGTATGAAGAACGAATCCATAATATCGGGTCTTTGCACCTTTGAGCTAAAAGGAATGGAAAAAATAATCTAGCTGGCCCATAGCATTCATGTACGCGTCCATGTTCCAGTCCTATATTTTCATAGAAAGGAATTTTAGGTTGGCTTGTTGTGCTGCCGTTTATTAAGAGACTCAAGTTCATATGTAAAAATACCATGTTCTTGTTTTGTTCTCAAATAGTTTCTTGTGTTTAACAATATTTTGTCTAGGACTTAAATTTGATACTTACCGGGAGAAATCACTATGAAAATGTTTGATTTAGGGCAAACAGGGTTAAAAGTTTCTGAATTATGTTTGGGTACCATGACTTATGGCACACAAACATCTGAAGCTGATGCTCATAAGCAAATTGATTTGTGCTTATCAAATAATATAAATTTCATAGATACGGCTGAAATGTATCCAGTAAATCCAATTTCGGCTGAAACCGTTGGGCGCTCAGAGGAAATAATTGGTCGATGGATATCCGTGAACAAGAGCCGGAGATCAAATTTTATATTAGCTACTAAACATTCGGGAAAAGGTCTTTCGCATGTTAGAAATGGTGCGCCAATCGCCAAAGACACCATTCAGGATGCAGTAGAAGGTAGTCTCAAAAGGCTTAAAACTGACTACATTGATTTATACCAGTTCCATTGGCCGAATCGAGGCTCATATATGTTTCGCCAAAACTGGAAATATGATCCATCTAAGCAAGACAAAAAAAGCACTTTAGAAAATATGTATGAATGTCTCGTTACCCTTCAAGAGCAAGTAAAAAAAGGTAATATAAGGCATTTTGGCTTGTCGAATGAAAGTGCCTGGGGAACTGCTAATTGGTTAAGACTATCAGAACAACACAACTTACCTAGAGTGGCGACTGTTCAAAATGAATACTCGCTATTATGCAGATTATACGATACTGATTTAGCTGAATTAAGCGTTAACGAGGGGGTTGGTCTAATGGCTTTTTCGCCTTTGGCAGCTGGTCTGTTAACAGGTAAATATTTGGACGGGAACGTACCAAAAAATTCACGAAAGTTGATAAATAAAGATTTAAGTGGAAGAGACAATGCTAGATCAGAAGTCGCAGTTAGGTCATACTTGAGCATAGCAGAAGAGTTTGGAATTCAACCTATACACCTTGCATTAGCTTGGTGCAGAACGAGACCATTTATGTGTTCTTCTATTTTTGGAGCAACATCAGTCGATCAGTTACCAGTCATTTTAGAATCAGTAGACATCGATTTGAATGAAGAATGTTTAGATCTGATAAATGAAACTCACAAACTTAATCCAATGCCGTACTAGATATTTGGTATTCTAAAAAATTGAATATTGGTAATTGTAGATAATGGAAATATGGGTCCTTCTTTCACTTGGTGCCGCGATTTTCCAAA
>CABZJF010000023.1:0-22117 GCA_902525915.1 Paracoccaceae bacterium
CCCAGAAAAATGTATAAAACTCCTCATTCATATCGACAGCGGTATCTTCGTTAGATTCATTAATTGCAACTTCTTCGAGGTTAATGCTAGAGTCGCCGACAGTTTCTGCTAAAGGTGTCTGATTGATTTCAGTTTTAGGAGCAGTATGGTCCTCAGAAACTGCTTTTAAACGAGAACCTTTCTCGGCCTTATAGCCCAATCCAACCATTAGCCCCGCAAATTGTTCAAGGGTCATGCCAGTAATTGAAAGCATGTCAGAGTTACACTCGAATCCACTTTTGCTATCCTGCAATCTAAGCATGTCTGCTAACCGTTCAAGCATATCTATTCGAATTGCCCTGTCTCCAGCATTACGATATCCAGACACCGTGTCTACTCCGCTCAAACCCAAGGAGGTACTTGGCACAGTAACCAGTCCAGGTGGAGGAGCACTAGGAAATTCATGTATTTTTTTCGCCAATGACCATAAGACCAATCTTAATCTCGTTGGAGCAGGCTTTAGTAGCAATGGCATAAAAATTGTATGTTGACCAAAGCGTACTCCATGTTTTCTTAAGGTTGCTCTCGCATCCTGGTCCAGTGACTTTACTGTTTCATTTACAGTTTCTCTTGGAACCAATCCAAAATTTTCCACCAACGTAAACGCAAAACCACGCGCTAGGCCGGCTAGCTTATCATCTCTCTCTAATGCCAGCAGTGGCTCAAATAAAGTTGCAATCTTGCGATCTATAAAATGCTGAAGCCTCCGTTCAACTTTTTGTTGAATTTCAGTATTTACGTAATCTTCAATAAAAACGTGAATATGCGGTTTTAAAGGATTGTCACCAGCTATCAACTTTCCAACCGCAATTTCGCCCCACATCAAACCACCTTGATCCGTGAAGTCTATTTCAGTATCAGGAGCATTGTAAAATCTATCGGCCATCAAATTAAAATGAGGTGCTAAAGCCTCCATTGCAGCAGTTTTCAAAGCTTTGGCCTCAGCACCGTTTGCCTCTTTATCTGCCATGAACCGGAAGCCTTCAAGCTTCCCAACGAATTCACCCTCTACGGTCACTATACCTTCATTATCAACCTCGGCCAACATAGCCTCCTTATCTTTAAGCCGACGCAATAACACGGAAGTACGTCGATCAACAAATCTTTTTGTCAGACATTCATGTAATGCGTCCGACAACAAATCTTCAATCGAGCAAGTCCTATTACGCCAATGATTTTCGTCATCAACCCATCCTTTTCTATGGGAAACATATGTCCAAGTTCGCATATATGCTAGTCTTTTTGATAAAGTATCAATGTCTCCGTTGATGATCTCTAATGAAGAAACTTGTTTTTGTAACCAATCATCAGGAATTCGTCCCAAATCAAATAAATTGGTGAAAATCGTCTCCAATAATGATGCGTGTTCCCCGTGACCAATAGACCTAAAATCTGGAATACTGCAGACTTTCCACAAGAGTTTAACAGCCGCTGGCTCTTTAACACGCTCGAGTATTGAGTCTGATTGATTTAAAGTTTTCAACACTAGCAAATCGTCAGAATCTCGCGCTTTTATAAGTGATGGATTGTCAGGAAACACCTCTAAGGACGCAATTAATCTGTCAATCGTACCAAATTCTAGCTTCGTATTTCGCCATTGCAAAGTTGTTTGGGGAGTAAAACGATGCTCCATTATTGAAGTTGCTACTTTTGGATCCAAGGGTTTTGCCTCTCCTGTAACTCCAAATGTTCCATTATTCATGCCACGCCCTGCGCGACCAGCTATTTGGGCCAACTCGTTGGGAGCAAGGTCCCTGCTACGTCGTCCGTCAAATTTAGTAAGAGAAGAAAATGCAACATGATTAACATCTAGATTAAGGCCCATACCAATAGCATCGGTTGCTACAAGGTAATCAACGTCACCATTCTGATAAAGTTCAACCTGAGCATTTCTAGTTCTGGGACTCAAAGCGCCCATAACTACAGCTGCACCACCCTTTAGTCTCCTCAAAATCTCAGCGATGGAGTAGACATTATCAACAGAAAAGCCAACAACAGCAGATCTGGTTGGTATCCTAGATATTTTTTTAGATCCGGTGTACGCTAATTGACTTAGGCGTTCTCGCGATATGAAACTTGCATCAGGCACCAGACTTTTTATTGGATTGCGCATGGTTTCTGACCCAAGAAAAAGTGTCTCAAGACAGCCGCGTGATTCTAGAAGTCTAGCGGTAAAAACATGCCCCCTTTCTGGATCATTAGCTAGTTGTATTTCATCGACAGCTAAAAACTCACTACTCATCCCTTCAGGCATCGCCTCAACAGTACACACCCAATACTGAGCTTTACTTGGCACAATACGCTCTTCGCCGGTCAAAAGAGCAACGCTGGAAAAACCTCTCAAACGGACAATTTTATCGTATACTTCTCGAGCCAATAATCTTAATGGAAGACCAATAATCCCACTTTTGTAGCTTAACATTCGCTCTATAGCATAGTGAGTTTTGCCAGTATTTGTTGGACCGAGTACTGCAGAAATTCTTTGGAATTGTTTCATGTCTACAAGTCTCTTCGAATATCAGTTCAAATTAAAGCCTGCAGTGGCTACTATGAAGAAAAAACATTGTACAGTACAGTTTAGAACTTTAACACCTCAAAGATCAGTTAAGAGTATTAAAACGAAACTTTCACAGTTATTGCCGTAACGGTAAGTTTGAACTCAAAGTAAAAAGGCCGCTATACTATGGTCAGTTCAAATTTAACCTAGTAGGTATAATTTCATGTCAAAAATAATTGACGATGCCGTCGCAGCATTAAAAGAAAAGATGTTAAATGCTTCCTTTGAAGGTTCGGCGAAGTTCGAAATTGAGACTGAGGGATCGATCTTAATTAGCGGCGGTAGCGTATACGCTTCTGACGATCCCGCAGATGTTACATTCACAGCTTCGCTAGAAATATTTGAAGAAATATTTAATGGTGAACTTGAACCAACTGCTGCATTCATGACAGGAAAGTTAAAAATAGATGGGGATATGGGCACTGCGATGCGGTTGGCTAACGTCTTTAGCTAATGGACCAGAGCGCTCCTTTCCTTAATGATGTTTTCGAATGGCCCAAGGGCGCAATAACTAGCTACGCAACAACATCGGATGGAATAAAAATCAGAACTGGCATATGGGCAGCCAGAAACCCATCAGCAACGGTTTTTGTATTTCCAGGAAGAGCCGACTATTTAGAAAAATATGGTGGAATAGCCAATAATTTACTTGATAGAAATCTAAATGTTGTAACGATAGATTGGCGCGGACAAGGTCTTTCTGAGAGATTACTTCAGGACAGAAATATTGGTCACGTAGAAGACTTTAAGCACTACCAAAATGACGTTGCGGTAATGATAAATTATGCTAATATCGCCATGCTTGCAAAACCTTGGATAATGTTCGCGCATTCTATGGGAGGCCTTATCGGTTTAAGATCACTTCACAAAACCTCAATCTTTGAAAAAGCAGTTTTTACATCACCCATGTGGGGTATTGAAATGCCTCCAATTTTGAAATCTGGAGCCCCAATTATTATGTCTCTGATTTCGTTACTTGGAAAAATGGAAACTTACGCTCCGACAACAAATTCCGAAACTAGAATTCTACACGAGAACTACGAAACTAATAAATTAACAAATGATCTACAAAACTTTACGTTACTTGGGCAGCAAGTTGAAAAATATCCAGATTTACAAATTGGAGGACCAAGCACCGCTTGGGTAAGTGCGGCGCTCGATGAAATAGAATTTCAAATTGGAAGTAAACCACCTAGCACCCCAGCACTTTGTTTTTTAGCTGAGGAAGAAGAAATCATCGATGGTTTAGCAGTAAGAACCTTTTGTGATAGCTGGGATAGTTGTGATTTGATTTACATACCAAAAGCAAAGCATGACTTGCTAATGGAACAAAATTTTATTTCAGCCAGGTTATTTTCCGAATTAGATGAATTCATCAAAAATAACTAATAAATTTCTGAGTACTCTTGCTGCTAATGCCACAGCACCCTAGTTATGACCATAGCATTTTGAAAAGGTACATAATGGTAAATTTTAAAAATATTTTCTTTGATAAAGAATTGGCGGAAAATGGGAAACAGTTAGGCAATTTGCCAGAATGGGATCTCAACGATTTATATACCCATACAGAGAGCCAAGAACTCAAAAACGATTTAATCTGGCTTATGAACGAATGTGAAACTTTCGCAACTGATTTCAAGGGAAAACTTGTTAATCTTAGTGCAAAAGAATTCTTAGCCTGTGTTAAAAGAAATGAAAAAATTAGTAATGTTAGTGGACGACTAATTTCGTATGCTGGTCTGCGATACTATCAATCAACCACTGATGGAGAACGCACTAAATTTTTATCTGATATTCAAGAAAAAATTACGATATACACTTCTTCATTAATTTTTTTCAATCTTGAGCTTAATAAACTACCTGATGGGCAGTTAGATGTGTGGTATTCACAGAGCGAAGAACTGTGTCGCTACAAGCCAGTATTTGACAGGATCCGTGCACTCCAGCCCTATCAATTATCTGATGAGTTAGAAAAATTTCTGCATGAACTGGGAATCGTTGGAGATGCTTGGGAAAAGCTTTTCGATGAAACCATTGCAGGCCTCGAGTTTTCAATCGGTGATGAGACACTCAACCTCGAAAGCACACTAAATTTGCTTACTGACCATGACCGTTCAAGACGCGAAATGGGCGCAAACGAGCTATCTAGGGTTTTTACTAAAAATATTAAAATATTTGCACGTATTCACAATACACAAGCAAAAGAAAAAGAAATTATTGATCAGTGGCGAGGCATGCCCTCTCCTCAGTTTGGACGCCATTTGTCAAATCATGTTGAACCTGAGGTAGTCGAAGCTTTGAGAAATGCAGTTGTGGCTTCTTACCCCAAATTAAGTCACAGATACTACGAACTGAAGCGTGAGTGGATGGGCTTAGAGTATCTGGAAATATGGGATAGGAATGCCCCGCTACCAATGGAGTCAAATCAAACCGTAACTTGGACAGATGCAACAAAATTGGTATTAGATGCTTATTCGGGTTTTGACACTCGGATGGCAGAATTAGCTGAACCATTTTTCTCAAAAGGCTGGATTGATGCGGCTGTAAAACCAGGAAAAGCACCTGGGGCTTTTGCCCATCCAACAGTAACCAATGTGCACCCCTACATTATGTTAAATTATCTTGGAAAACCTCGCGATGTCATGACGTTAGCACATGAATTGGGGCATGGCGTTCACCAACTACTAGCATCTAAACAAGGAGAAATGCTTTCCTCAACACCTTTGACACTCGCCGAAACAGCGTCTGTTTTCGGTGAAATGTTAACTTTTCGTAAAATGTTAGATGCGGCTCCCGATCTGCAATCTCGCAAAATTTTAATGGCTAACAAGGTTGAGGATATGATCAATACCGTCGTGAGACAGATCGCCTTTTACGACTTCGAATGCAAACTTCATGATGCGCGTAAATCAGGAGAATTAACGCCAGAGAATATCAATGCTCTGTGGATGTCTGCACAGGCTGAAAGCCTCGGGCCGGCTTTCAAATTTATGACAGGTTATGAAACATTTTGGGCATATATTCCTCATTTCGTTCATTCTCCATTTTATGTTTATGCCTATGCTTTCGGTGATGGCCTGGTTAATGCTCTATATGCAGAATATGAAGACAACCCGAATGGGTTTTCATCAAAGTATTTTGAGATGCTCGAGGCAGGTGGCTCAAAACATCACTCTGAGTTATTAGCTCCGTTCGGGCTGGACGCTTCAGATCCTAAATTTTGGAGTAAAGGTTTGTCAGTTATATCATCGATGGTAGACGAATTAGAAAAGATGAAATAATTTATCCAAAATAAATACTTCTGGATACGGAAGTTTATTTAACTTGTAATCACTGAACGTTGCACTATCTCTCGAGATTGAGAGGTTTATGATGAAAATACTTTTAATCTTTATTTCAATATTTATCGGAGCAACTGCTATGTCTCACGCTAGTCAATTTATATTTAAAAGTGCTGACGGCGGAATGATTAACTTGGAAGATTTTAGAGGCAAACCGGTGCTAGTGGTAAATACAGCCAGCAGATGCGGTTTTACGGGTCAGTTGGAAACGCTTCAAAAACTTTCGGATAAATACCAGGAGGAAGGGTTGACTGTGTTAGCTGTTCCATCAAATGATTTTAACCAAGAGTTGGCAACGATAGAGGCTGTTAAAGAGTTTTGTTCGGTTAATTATAGTTTAACTTTGCCAATGACTGAAATTACCTCTGTAAGGGGCAAGAATGCCCACCCCTTTTTCAGATGGGTCAAAGAGACAACTGGTTTTTCACCAAAATGGAATTTCAACAAAATCTTGATTGGCCCGTCAGGAAGAGTGGTTCAGACATTTGGTTCGTTAACGCGGCCTACGTCTGGAGCTATAACTCGTGAGATCGAAAAATACTTACAACTTGAATTAAGCGATCAAGTATCAGGATAACGATACAATAGAAGCGATATGGCTAGCTCATTTTCGTCCAATCTACTATTGCATCTACGAAATAGTCATTCATGGATGGTGACATTATATCTCCACATATTACGTGTGAGTTAGGATCATCGTATTGCCCTAATTCCACTATTAGTTTCGACTTTCTACCACCCCAAGAATCAAAAACTCTATCTATCAACCAGGGCTTAACGACTTTATCTTTTTTTGAATAAAGAAACATTGCAGGCCATTTAGCCTCGGAGAATTCAAGCTTAGCAATTTTATTTGTCATTTTGGCCATTTTTATAACTGACTGGGTGGAGTAGCGGGTAGTCCAAAAATAACTATGAAGCTCCCCTCTCGGTTTAAAACTCCTCTCACTGCCAAATATTAATGGCATCCAGACTTGAGAAAATGGCCATGTTAAGATCCCCGACATTTTTTTATTAAGACCAAAATTTGGCGAGATAAAAACTAACTTATCCCCGAGTTTAAATCCAGGCTTTGATAATGCCAAAGCTGAAACAAGAGTTCCACCGGTAGAAGTACTAACTACAACGATGTTTTCTCCAATTTGGTGACCGATTGCGATAGCCTCTGCCGTATCGTTCAGCCAATCTTGAATTTGTGCTTTTGACATTTCCTTACTGTCGCACCCATGACCAGTCAGCCGCGAGAAATATAGGTTTGCATTCAATTTATTTGCAATTTTTTCAGGTACTGGCCTTATTTCCTGGGGGCTCGCAGAGTATCCGTGAATGTAGACGAGTGCTATCTCAGTCTTTTCACCTGGACTTGAAAACCAAAAAATTCTTTTTTTTAAATCTTTCTTTAGGTTCGGGATACTATCTTCTGATCTAGCGAGGTACTCATCTAAATTCTCGCCGAGAAGATAAAACTTTTTCGAAGCCTCCACTGGCACTTTTTGCATCAAAAATATTAGATAATAGATAATTAAAAAAAAGACTGTGCTTGAAATAATAAATGCTATGATCAAGATGTCCCCACTTCTATTATTAGTTCATAGATAGTTCGCTCCAAAAGTTTCAAGCAACTAGGAGACGAAAACGAATGGTCTGCGTTGGCAACCAATGTAAGGCGCATATTCTCACAATTTATGTGATCGAGTAATTTCGTAGCAGTTTGAATTTCGACAGAATTATCGTCTGTTCCCTGTAACATTCTAATAGGGCACTGTACTGCAAGCGATTTTTTGAAAATAAGATGGTTTCTGCCATCTTCAATTAATTTAAGTGTTATTGGATAAGGTTCCTCATAATCAGATGGTAAAAGTATTCTGCCCGAACTCAATAACTCAGACTTTTGCATATCGCTTAAATTTGACCAAAAGTAATCTTCAGTAAAATCTGGTGCCGCTGCAATGGTAACAAGGCCAGCTACTCGGTCACGTAATTTTTGATATATTAAAAATGATATCCAACCGCCCATGGACGATCCTATTAAAATAATTGGACCTTTCGTTTTTTCAGTAATCATTTCATATGCGTCTTGCACCCAGTCACTGATTGTACAGTTTTGAAAGGTCCCTGAACTTTGACCATGACCGGAATAATCAAATCTTAAAAACCCATATTGATTTCTTTCCGCCCAATCTTCTAAATAGGTAGCCTTAGACCCCATCATATCCGACATAAAACCTCCTAAAAATACCAACGTAAAATCACTTCCTGCTTTCGCGGAATATGCAAGATTTTTACTTTTTTTTGACAGAAATTTTATAGTCATAATCAGCTTCCACCCGTTCTGCTTTGTCTCATAGTGTTACAACTGATTACAAGCCGAATATTAAAAAAATACAAAGCTTTCTTGACCTCCATTCAGCAACGCGGCATTAGTAATCATATACGCAACCGGGCGTTTCGTAGGCGCCAAAAAGACGAGAAGAACATGGAAAAAATTATTATAACGTTCCCTGATGGCAATAAACGTGAATACGACGCTGGAATTACTGCTGAAAAAGTAGCCCAAACAATCTCAATATCTTTATCTAAAATGGCGATAAGCGCTGACTTAGATGGTAATCATTGGGACCTTCAGTGGCCAATATATAAAGATGCTGAGCTTTCAATTAATACTTTGAAAAATAAGGAACGAGCAATTGAGCTAGTTCGCCATGACCTTGCCCATATAATGGCTCGAGCGGTGCAAGAAATCTGGCCTAAGGTAAAGGTGACAATCGGTCCAGTTATAAATCATGGTTGGTATTATGATTTTGACCACGACGAACCATTTACTCCAGAAGATTTGGGAAAAATTGAAAAGAAAATGCGTGAGATCATAAACTTGCGAGACGTTGTCCGTACTGATTTATGGGATAGAAAAAAGGCACTCGAATACTATACAGCAAAAAAAGAGCCATATAAAATAGAGTTAATCAACGCCATACCTGAGAATGATAACATTAGAATGTATTGGCACGGGGATTGGCAGGACCTCTGTAGAGGACCGCACTTTCAGAATACAGCGCAGGTACCAGCTGATGCCTTCAAATTAATGTCAGTTGCAGGAGCCTATTGGCGCGGTGATAGCGACCGTCAAATGCTACAGAGGATTTATGGAGTTGCGTTTCTTAATAAGGAAAATCTGCGTGAACATTTGAATATGCTTGAAGAGGCCGCAAAGCGGGATCATCGAAAACTGGGTAAGGAAATGGATCTTTTCCATATGCAAGAGGAGGCACCTGGACAAATTTTTTGGCACCCAAATGGCTGGAAAATTTATACACTACTTCAAGATTACATGCGACGCCAACAGGAGTTAGGTGGGTACGTAGAGGTTAACACCCCTCAAGTAGTTGACAGAAAACTATGGGAAGAATCCGGACATTGGGACAAATATCAAGAGCATATGTTTATCGTGGAAGTAGACGAAGAACATGCACGTGAAAAATCAATAAATGCTTTAAAACCAATGAACTGCCCGTGTCATGTTCAAGTTTACAATCAAGGTATAAAGTCTTACCGGGATTTACCGTTAAGAATGGCTGAATTTGGCTCATGCAATAGGTATGAACCTTCTGGTGCACTACACGGTATAATGCGTGTAAGGGGTTTCACACAAGATGATGCGCATATTTTTTGCCAGGAAGACCAAATTGAAAGAGAAACCAAAAAATTTATTAATTTTCTTTCAGGCGTATACAAAGATCTAGGTTTCCCCAAATTTGCGGTGAAGTTCTCTGACAGACCAAAAAACCGGGCAGGGAGCGACAAAGTATGGGATAAAGCCGAAGGTGCTTTAAAATCTGCAACAACTTCTGCGGGGTTCGATTTTGAATTGAATCCGGGTGAAGGAGCATTTTATGGCCCAAAACTAGAATTTGTCCTTACCGATGCAATCGGTCGCGACTGGCAATGTGGAACGCTACAGGTTGACTTCGTTTTACCAGAACGATTGGACGCAAATTTTATCGGTGAAGATGGCCAAAAACATAGACCGGTAATGCTTCATCGTGCAGTGCTAGGTTCTTTTGAAAGGTTTATAGGGATTTTGATTGAAAACTTTGCCGGTAAACTACCGTTCTGGCTAGCTCCAAGGCAAGTGGTTGTAGCTTCCATAGTTACTGATGCAAATGAATACTGCACTGAAATAGTCGATGCATTAAAATTAGTTGGCATTAGAGCCGAAAGCGATCTCAGAAACGAAAAGATTAGCTACAAAGTTCGAGAGCATTCTGTAGCAAAAGTTCCAACCATTTTGGCCATTGGAAACAGGGAGGTCGAAGAGAGAACAATAACCGTGCGCAGATTAGGTGAAAAGCAAACAAAAACAATCAATTTTGAGCAGGTTATTCGAGAACTGCAAAAAGAAGGTATCCCTCCAGATATGAGTGAAACCTAGTTCATCGGTCTTTATGTTAAAGACTTAGCTTTAAAAGGACTGAAATTTTTCGATAATCTTCGCCGTCCATCCAACACTATAATTACCATTTTGATCTTTAATTATAGGACGTTTCACTAAGGCAGGATAAGCTTGAAGTAATTCTACCAAAGGAAGCTGCCTATCGATTTCAGGCAAAGAGCGCCAAGTAGTGGATTTTTTGTTAACTATAGCATCGCCATAAGTCTCAATCAGCTTCGCCAGCGCCGTCACACTAAAAGGCACTTTGCGGATGTCAACAAACTCAGCACTTTGCAAAACTTTCCTAGCAGCTCTGCATTTATCACAGTTTTTTAAACCATATATCAGCATCTTAGTACCTTCTTAAAAATTTTAACTGGCTAAATGGAAAATTAGCACTAACCTTCTCATTATGAAAATAGTGTACGGGTTTTCAGTATTTGAAGAGTAAAAATGCTATTTTCGATACAGAGTAAATGAATATTATAAGGATCAAAATATGCCACAAGGAAAAGTAAAGTGGTTTAATACGACTAAGGGGTTTGGCTTCATTGAACCAAGTGATGGTGGAAATGACGTTTTTGTACATATCTCCGCAGTCCAGAAATCTGGTTTAAAAGGTTTGGCCGAAGATCAATTAGTAAATTTTGAGCTTGTTGAGGGTCGAGATGGACGACAAATGGCTGACGAACTCAGTCTTGCTTAACCACTGTTAAGAATTTTTACTCCACCCCCAGCTAATTTGATCACATCTTCTGCAATTGGTTTCTTAAAATCTTTATCGCAGGTTGCGGCATACGGCCTACATTCGACTAAAGTTGAAATTAATGTTCTTCAAAAATGATCATGATTTAGGTGACCTGGAGACACATTAAACACGAGGCAGGCGAATTATGTCCGCAGGTTTCATTTCTCCAATTTTGGTTTGTACAACTTTATTATTATAATTGAACCAAAACTCTTCGATTTCGGTAGACCTTCGTCGTACACCATCTGGCATTAGAAGAAAATCAAGTTTAATCTCCTTGAATAATTTTTGATAAAATGCAGCTAATCCCTTTCGGTCCATCATCGAAGCCAAGTAAATAACACCGGTCTCCTCTTTGGTTGCTATTACTTGACCAGTTTTCAATTTCAAATATGGGCTAGCATTATTATCAAGTTTAATGATTTCAATATAACGACCTGCTCTACCTACAGGATCAATCTCTAAAGAAACATTTGATGGTAGAGTTTCTACTCTTAAAATTCGAGATTTTACAAGATTGATTTGTGGAGGTAAATTTTTTGGTATTTGCATATTTCCAACTCGAGCACCGGTTCGAGGGCCAAAAACAAGCGTTGCCATCGAATTGGCGATGCGTGAGATTAAATCACTGGAAATGTGAATAGCCCCCAATACTGATATCAACTTATACCCAGAAAAATCTTCAGTATTTTTATGCACAAAATCAACATTTAAGCCTAAGCGCCGAAAGGTTCTATAGTGATCCATAATTAGTTGAAAATAATTAAGACCTTCCCCCGTGGGCTGTACGTTCCATGCAGCATCAGCATCATAGTCAAAATAAATAGCCACATCAGACAATCCATTAGAAATTTCTGGAGATGCATCCAACTCTTCTTTTACTTGCCTCACCTCAAAATAACCTGGCGCGGGAGCACTGTTTGGCTGTAATAGCCCTGAATGCATCTGCTCCTGAGCAAAAGGAACTTGACGCCATCTAAAATATGAAACGGTCTCAGCTCCATGAGCAAAGGCCTCCCATGTCCAAAGCCTGACCATTCCAGGCATAGGTTCTGGGTTATATGGTGCCCAATTAACAGGACCAGGCTGCTGCTCCATGACCCAAAATCGACCGTCACACACTGCTCTGTACAAATCGTGATGAAACGCCTGAAAATCAGGGTCACCCTGACGAAGAAAATTATTTTTTTCAGTTTCAGTTGCTCCAGCTCTATCGAGTAAAAACCCTAGTGGATAGCTGTCCCAACTTGCTATATCTAAATCCTCACCGACGTCAAAGTGATCAAAATCGGTAATACGGCCCATGAAATTATGGATAATCGGGGCTGATGAATATTCTCTTATAATTTGGGTTTGAATTCGATTGAAAGTAGTTACTTGTAAACTTGAAAATCTACGAAAAGCCAATGCATGGGCTGGGTTTGGTTCAGTAACAGTCAAATTTGGCAAGGGTATCTCATCATACCCTTGGTACTCCATTGACCAGAAGACATTACCCCACTCCTCGTTCAATTTATTAACATCGTTGCCATAAATCTTTGCCAGCCAACTCTGAAAGGATTTTAGTGCAGAAGATGAATATGAAATGGTCGTATCATGACATCCATACTCGTTGTCAGTTTGCCACGCTTGAATATACAGATTAGACCCGTAACGTTCTGCTAACTTCCTTACAATTTTAGAACACTGGTTTCTATAACCTTCGTGCGAGAAACAGTAGTGTCTTCGCGATCCAAATCCCCTTTGTCGCCCGTCCGCGTCTAATGCCAACATATCTGGGTACTTCTTTATAACCCAGGTAGGTGGCGTAGCAGTTGGAGTTCCTAAAATTATGGACAAACCTACTTTACCCAATGTCTCTATTGCACGATCAAGCCATTCAAAGGAGAACTCATTTTCTTTGGGTTCTAATCTTGACCAAGAAAATTCACCAATACGAACCCATTTTAATCCTAAATTAATCATCTGCTCTGCATCAGTTTGCCATAAGTCTTCTGGCCAATGCTCTGGATAATAGCAGGTGCCTAACTCGCGATTATTAGGTTTCACAGCTTTACCTGGTGTTCTTCTTGTCCGACACAATCAACTTCAATTGAAAAAGTTTTTCCATCATTTGGCCTTGCATTATCTAAATCTACAGAAGCTGATGTAGCAAATAAAGTACTCATATTTTTACCTCCCATAGCAGGACAACTAATCTGCTTTGCGTCGAACTTGAGTTCACTTACGAAGTGGCCATTTCTATCATATTGAGCAACCCTTGAAGCGCCCCACTGGGCGGACCAAAAATTGCCAGAGCCATCAATAATAGCACCATCTGGATTTAAATTGGCTTCTCTAAGGTCAATAAAAACTTCTGGATCCGAACTAGGCCAGCCACTTTGGTCTAATGGAACTCGCATGATCTGCCTTTCTGGCGTATCACAAAAATATCCAAATTTTTTATCTGGCGAAAAGCAAATTGAATTAGATATTGTTATGTTAGGAAACAATTTGACTATTTTCCCCTTAAAGAGTCGATAAATTGAGCCCGCTTGCGGTTCAGCGGCAATTCCCATTGTACCAATCCAAAAACCTCCAAATGGATCAGCACGCCCATCATTAGATCTTGTAGACAAGTTATTACTTTCAAGCTGACAGATTTGCTCACTCAAACCTGTTAAAATATTAAACAGTCTTAAATCAGTAGCCGTTGCTACAAGTAGCTTTTCATTGGATACCCACCCGGCTGCTGAAACAAAACATTCAAATGTCCAAGACTTATGATTTGAGCCATCGGACATGTGCATTGTTCTGTTAAGTATATCAAACCAGAACAGAGTTTGCAGTTTGGGATGCCATAAGGGTCCCTCTCCCAGAATATTAATCGTATGATCAAATACTTTAGGTAATTTCATTGGAGGCATCGTCGTATGCTGACACAATCTTTTTTGCTTTTTTCCCAACAGAAGAGACGGTGTCACCTACTTTGTAAAGATAGTTTCCAATGCCAAAGCCAGTAATACCGGAAGCCAGCCAAGCAGCAAAATCGCTAGGTTCGACACCTCCAACAGCATAGGTTGATAATCCTGGTGGCAGAACTGCTCGAAGGGCTTTAAAACCATCAACACCCATAAGAAAAGCTGGAAATAATTTTATTCCATCACATCTGCTGTCGATAGCTTCAAAACATTCTGTAGCAGTGAAGCCACCGGGATAAGATCTCATTCTTAGCTTTTTTGTTTCTTTAATAACATCTACATTAACATTGGGTGAAACAATCATCCTACCGCCTGCGTTATGAACACTAGTCACTTCATTTTTTTTAAGTACAGTACCAGCTCCAATTATAGCTTCGCCAGAATAGCGGTTTGCTAGGCTCTCTATACTTTCATATGCATTTGGCGAGTTAAGTGGGACCTCAATTTTGGTAATCCCCAATAAAATTAATTCTTCAGCGATAGCCACCGCCTCATGCGGTGCAACGCCCCTAAGAATTGCAATCAATTCCCTTACCATTCAATGTCTTCCAGTTATTAGAGAAAAAGCCCGCGCCAAACCATTTAATGTACATTCCATAGCATCCACCTCTTGTGCGAAAATTCCTTGAGCCTCTAGAGCTGTTTTATAAATTTTTGATAAATTATTGTTACCTAAGATAACAACATTTTGCCCCAACCAGTATGGTTTTGCTCCCGCCAATTCTGCACCTATTATATAACCAGATAATTTTGATCTAAGTATTGATTGCCCGACTTGTTTTAAAAGATGATCAGCCCGCAGCTTAAAAAAGTCTGAAAATATTTTTTGAGGGTTTGAGATACTTTCAGAAACTGCGCTTTTAAACTCTTTATCATTCCAGCCATCAGATTTCACAGAATACTTTAATACTGAGTATTTGGACAACAAATCAAATAGTTCACCAGACATAAAAGTACGGAAACTTATCACTTCACCAGCACTAACATGAACCCATTTAGTATGAGTACCAGGTAAGCAGATTATACCATCAAAATTTGGAGAAATTGACAAAAAACCTCTTATCTGAGTCTCTTCTCCTCTCATAACATCTGCTGGATTATCCTGCCTTAAACCACCTAATATTCGAACATTAAGCCTATCATCACTTAAGCTAACTTTAACACTATCAACTTTTTGCGTAAGATTGTACGGAATGGATGCGTATGGAGACTCCACCCAACCCTGTTTAGCACCTACCATTCCACAACATAAAATTGGAATTTTGACGTCTCTTACACCCCATTTTGATATTTTTTCAAAAAGCAACGGCTCGAATTCACTAGTCGCAAGACCCAGCATCCCGTCATTTGATGAAATATTATCAAGGATCGCGTTGTTATTGTCCAACGCCCATACTCTTAAATTGCTCGAACCCCAATCAATTGCTATCCAGTGTAATCCCTTTAAAATTGTCATCCAGTCATAACGACACCACCGTCAATAGCGATAAGTTGGCCAGTAATCATACTGCTAGACGCAGATGCAAGGAATAAGGTCCCACCTGCTATGTCATTTTCTTTAAGATGACTTTTTATACATTGACGATCTAAATGTGCTTTCAATCCATCTGGCGTAGCCCACTTATCTAATTGTTTTTTCGTTAAAACCCAGCCTGGAGCAATAGCATTTACCCTAATATTATCGGGACCGAATTCCCTTGCTAATGATCGTGTCATGCCCATTATGCCTGCGTTTGCAGTGGTATATGTTGGATACCCTGAATTTCCCATTATGTAACTTATCGACGAAAAATTTATGATCGATCCCCGACCTTTAGCCCGCATTCCTGCTAACACGAATTGGCAAGTGAAAAAATACGACTTTAGGTTAATGGCTTGTGAATTATCCCAATATTCTTCTGTGACTTTAAGTGTCTCATGTCGATCATCATTAGCGGCGTTATTTACCAAAACCTCTACATCACCATGAACACTAGAAGCGGACTCAACGGCTCCCTCTAAGGCTTTTAAATCAGTTATATCACACTTGATAAAGTATGGTCGCGAATTGAACTCAGCTTCAATTTCATCACAAAACTGTCTGGCATCTGACCTTTGAACAAAAGTTACTTTTGCTCCCTGCTGGATAAAAGCTTTCGTTATTTCTGCGCCAATACCTGAGCCTCCACCGGTAACGAAGACACTTTTATTTTCAAGATCAGAATAGTTAGCAGTCATAATTAGTGGCTCTCCCGCTGTGGCACGCGCGTATCATTGCCAACTAAGAAGTCCAGATCGGCTCCTTTATCAGCACCTAATACATGATCAATATACAACTTAATATATCCTCGCTCATAGTCGGGAAGTGGTGTTGACATGTAAGCGCTCCTTGCAAGTAGCTCTTCTTCATCAACTAACAGATCAAGTCTACCGTCTTTTGCAGATAAAACGATCTCATCTCCTGTCTTTACTAAAGCCAACACACCACCGGCCGCCGCCTCAGGCGCAACGTGCAGAACTACAGTACCATAGGCGGTGCCCGACATTCTCGCATCAGATATTCTTACCATGTCACGAAGACCCTCTTTTACCAGCTTCGTAGGAATTGGCATGTTGCCCACTTCTGCCATTCCCGGATAGCCTTTCGGGCCACAGCCTTTTAGAACCAAAATAGTATCTTTGGTTACTGGCAAATCCTCATTGTTGATATTGGCTTTCATATCCTCAACATTTTCAAACACATAAGCCGATCCACGATGCTCAAGCAGTTCGGGTGTTGCAGCAGAGGGCTTTATAACTGCGCCCTCTGGAGCCAAAGTACCCCTCAAAACTGTCAAACCTGCATCCCTTTTAATCGGATTTTTAAAAGAAAAAATTACATCTCTATTCCAACATTTGGCATCCCTATAATAATCCTCCAGATCAGACCCAAGAACAGTTTTCACTGGTTTAAGAAGATGAGAAATTTCCGCTAAGACAGCAGGTATGCCTCCCGCATAACAAAAATCTTCCATCAGGTATGAGCCTGACGGCATACAATTTACCAGCAACGGCACATGTTTGCCTAAATCAATATCATCTAAGCTTAGCTCGACCCCAACCCGACCAGCTATTGCCAATAAATGAACTACTGCATTTGATGATCCGCCTACTGCTGCATTGGTAATTATCGCGTTAATAAAGGCACCTCTCGTCAGAATTTCTGACGGCTTTAAATCCTCATCAACCATTTCTACGATACGCTTTCCAGTTAGGTGAGCTAATGCCATACGGCGAGCATCGACGGCTGGGAGCGCACCGTTAGCGGGAAGACTAAGTCCCATAGCCTCCACCAAGCTAGACATTGTAGAAGCGGTACCCATCGTCATACAAACCCCCTTAGATCTGCTCATACCACTTTCTGCAGCCATAAACTCAGATAGTGACATGTCTCCAGCACGTACGGCTTCGGAAAATTTCCATACATCAGTACCAGAACCTATATCTTTTCCTTGCCATTTGCCGTTGAGCATCGGGCCAGAACTGACCACAATCGTTGGAATATCAACGGAAGCAGCGCCCATTAGTTGACCTGGAGTTGTCTTATCACATCCGCCCAAAAGAACGACACCGTCAATACCATAAGCTCTTATACTTTCCTCTACATCCATTGCTAAAAGATTACGAAATAGCATAGCGGTCGGCTTCATTTGTGTCTCACCCAAAGACATAACTGGAAATTCGACTGGGAAACCTCCAGCTTCCCAGACACCCCGTTTCACTCCTTCAGCAAGATCTCTTAAACTCGAGTTGCATGGCGTCAATTCAGACCAAGTATTACAAATACCAATAATTGGCCTGCCATCAAAAGCGTGGTTTGGAAAACCTTGGTTTTTCATCCAAGACCGATGGATGAAACCATCGCGATCTTTATTTCCATACCATAAGCTGCTTCTGCGTTTCTTTGTCATTTTTTCCTCAATAAACTACTCAGTTTGTGGGTTTATACTTAGGAATTATACACCTATTTTTTTCATGATGTCGAACCCGAACGTAGTGCAATCATGACACCAGCAAAAGTAATACAGAGTATGCCCATTACTTGTAATTTAGCTATTGGTTGATCCATTAACACCCAAGCGAACGCAGGACCAAAAATAAATACAGAATATTCATAAATTGATACATATGAAGCATCGCCTATCTGATAAGCTCTGAATATTAGCCCAACACCAACGGTTGCCCCTACTGCTTGTAAAACTACCCACCAAATAAAAGGGGACATTTCCCAAACCCATGTTCTTAAGATAAAACCATCAGCACCCAGAGGGGCATCAAATCCAAATGTTGACAAACAAAAGATTGCTACGAAACCTAAAAATGCTTGAATAACTAGCAGAGCAGCAAGCATGGATAGTGTTGTCTCACCCATGCATAGCTGCCTTGTAGCGATTGATCCACAGGAAAAAAAAAACCTCCAATAGCAGGTAATAAACTAATATAGCTAAACTCCTCAGCAGTATTACCCAACACCAATAAAATCCCCAAAAAGCCAATAATGACTGCAATTACACTTATTGACCCAATCGCCTGTTTTAAGAAAAATGCACTAATCAAGAGCACAAAAATCGGAGCTGTGAATAAACCAGCCAAGGCGTCAGAAAATGGAACAAATGCAAGGCTTCCAAAGTAAAAAAGCATGGACAATGCTGTTAAAAAACTGCGAAAATATACCGCCCACCATCTTACTGGCCTAAGCCTACCCATCCCAAAAGCAGAAATAATTATCAGTATAGGCAGAGCCAGCCCTGCTCTCATTATTTGAAACTGCCACAAACTTGCGGTTTCAGCGATAACGACGATATAATTATCTATGAAGCCAATAATCAACATCGCCAAAACCATAATTAGCCCGGCTTTACGATTATTTACTGGTATAAAATCACGCATCAAGCCACGGTATAACTAATGTTAGCTAAAGCCAACTTCTAAAATTAATATTGGAAATTCCAAAAATTATGTCTGTTGCATTTTATAATTTATAATGACTTCGATTAAAAATGGGTCAATATTCATAAAGTTTGCTATATCCGTAACTCGATCTGGATAGTTTTCCTCAGTATATTCATCGTAATAGGTATTATTTTCATCAATGCCGGTTGTAAAGTACATCCATATTTGGTCGTCTCTAATATCGTATCCAATTCCACCGTTTGGCCAGCGACTATCTTGATCATGGTTTTTCAGAAAAAATAAAATCTCTGCAACAAGCCAATTTGCGTGTGAGGGCCAGGTCTCTAGATGACTCAAAAGTAAAGAACGCTCGCCATTTCCATAAAAATAAGCCTGATAAAATCCAACACTGGCGTCAAGTTCCCCTTTATCTAATATTTCATACTTCATGAATTTAACTCAAAATTACGCAATACTTGTGGAAACATATATCACAAACTTCAATAAATGACCCATAAAAATCAAGCACAGTTTTTTAAACTATTCAAACAATCACAGTCAAGTTGCTGAAAACTGATATAAAAGTTGACTAGTTATCAGATCCCCTTTTTTTTACGGAATTAAGGCATTCAATATGATTCTTGTGATTTTTTTAATTACACGCCACGGGAAAGCCATTGAACAACAATATACCCCAAAATTGCTCCAAAAATCTGAGCCAAGACAAACGAAGGAATACCAGAGGGAGAAATTCCTGTAAACGTATCAGAGAACTGTCTGGCAATGGTTACTGCTGGGTTTGCAAAACTGGTTGAAGAGGTAAACCAGTAAGCAGAGGCTATATATGAACCAACAAGAACTGGAATATTTAACCTTGCAACTTCACGCGCAAGAAAAATTACTAAAACTAATCCGAAAGTTGCCAATATTTCAGATAAAAATTGAGAAAGATTATGCCTAACATTCGTAGAAATCGTTATAATAGGCAGTTCAAAAATAATATTTGCAGCGAGACATCCAAAAATTGCGCCAATTATTTGGAATAAAACATATGCTACCAAGTTCGATAACGAAATTATTTTCTTTAACCAAAATATAAGGGAAACTGCAGGGTTAAAGTGAGCACCGGAAATTGGTCCAAAAATTGAAATTATAACTACCAACGTTAGGCCAGTGGGTATTGCATTGCCTAGTAGTATAATTCCATCATCCTCGGACAATCTATCGGCCATAATTCCAGAACCGACAACCGTTAATACAAGAAAAAATGATCCTATGAATTCAGAAATATATTTTTGGCTTTTTGCAAATTCCATTTATTAAACCCAAAAGTCTACGCCATTGATCTAACTATGCATATAAAAAAAATTTGCAAATAATTTTTATTAACAGATTAAAAATTCAAAGGGCTTTAAGAACTTTGAAGATTTACCGCATCTATATGATTATCCGGTATACTTGAGCTTTTATGCAATAACTTTGTGCAACGATCGATCACATGCCCCTCACTCATACCGGCATCACTGTACATTTCAGCCGGGCTAGCTTGATCAATGAAACGATCTGGCAGGACCATACTGTCTATATTGACCCCATGACGTAACTGGCCTGACTGCATCAAATAATGAAGTACCAAACTACTAAAGCCACCCACAGATCCCTGTTCAACCGTCAAAATGGCAGAATGATTATTTACCAACTCATCAATTAAAGCTGTATCAAGTGGTTTTGCAAAACGAGCGTCAGCAATCGTGACTGAAATTCCCTTGTTCTTTAAAGCGACAGCTGCTTCTTGAACAACAGATAGATGTGCTCCAAATGAGAGAATAGCGATATCTGAACCATCTTGGATAATTCTACCTTTTCCTATTTCAAGGACTTCTCCACGCTTCGGCAATTCAACGCCCAAACCATTTCCTCTCGGATATCGAAAGGAAATTGGCCCAGCGTCATATTCGGCAGCTGTTCGCACCATGTGCATTAATTCGGCTTCATCTGCGGCAGCCATCACAACAAAGTTTGGTAAGTTTGAAAGGTAAGCAACATCGAATGCGCCCGCATGTGTTGCTCCATCTGCACCCACTAACCCCGCTCGATCAATTGCAAAGCGTACCGGTAAATTTTGCAGCGCTACATCATGTACTATCTGATCATAACCTCTTTGAAGGAATGTGGAGTAAATAGCACAAAATGGCTTAAGTCCACTTGCAGCCATACCGGCAGCAAAAGTTACGCCATGCTGTTCAGCGATCCCAACATCAAAAACACGCTTCGGAAAAACTTTCGCCATAGCATTCACACCTGTACCAGATGGCATTGCCGCAGTAACGGCTACAACCCTGGGATCTGCCTCTGCCTCAATGGTAAGAGCTTGTCCAAATATGCTTGTGTAACTCGGCGCATTAGCAGGTGTCTTTGATTGAAGCCCTGTTGCTATGTCAAATTTTGACACTCCATGATATTTGTCACTAGAGTTTTCAGCTGGTGCATATCCGCAGCCCTTCTTTGTGCAAACATGAATTAGAACTGGTCCGGTGGCTCGTGCTTTGGCGGCTCGAAGAACGGATAATAATTGAGGCATATTATGGCCGTCGATTGGCCCTAAATAATCAAAGCCTAGCTCCTCAAACAAAGTCGCCTGCCCATGCATACCAGTTACAATTTGCCTCGCTCTACGCGCTCCATCGCGCATTGCCCATGGCAAATGAACTTCAACTTCTTCTGCAAGCGTTTTCAATTTGTGAAAGGCAGAGTTGCCATATAATCCTGACAGATAACTAGACATCGCGCCAACTGGTGGAGCAATCGACATTTCATTATCATTTAAAATTACGAATAATCTTTTATTTTCTGCACCCGCATTATTCATCGCCTCATAGGCCATGCCGGCAGAAATTGATCCGTCACCTATTACAGCTATGCAGTCACCAACTGTCTGGCCAAGCTCTCTGCCCATTGTAAAGCCCAACGCAGCTGAAATAGACGTTGAACTATGTGCGGCTCCAAAAGGGTCATATTCGCTTTCACTCCTTTTGGTAAAACCACTGACACCGTCCTTCTGTCTCAAACCCATCATGCGCTTCCTGCGTCCGGTAATGATTTTATGCGGGTAACACTGATGACCAACATCCC
>CABZJF010000024.1:0-20318 GCA_902525915.1 Paracoccaceae bacterium
CTTGCAGCAGAGTCTGAATATAATTTTTTTTTCCCAATATTTGCAACCTGGCTGGCTGTTAGTGGTAAGTTTTCCCGAAGTGGCATTAAAATCTTCCTGGTAAAAGGGCCTCAAGTATTTCGCTATTAACTGATACGTTTTCTTCCAGTAACAAATCGGACAATAACTTACTTGCGGCTGCTACTGTTTGGAAACCATACCCTCCTTGACCTGCAAACCAAAAAAAAGAAGAGTTATTTTTGTCTGGTCCTATCACCAAATTTCCATCTGGAGCAAAGCTTCTCAAACCAGCCCAGTTAGATAGCATGCGGTTGATTGGAAAATTTACTACGCCCTGAAAAGACTGAATGCCAGCCGCTAACGTTTCATCATCTGCCCATGCGTCGTGAGCGCTGACCATTTGCTTGTCAGCGGGTGATACTATAAGATTTCCTGCATCGGGTTTTGCATACCAAGTCTCTCCGACACCATCTAGCATAGGCCAATTTTGCACATCGACTCCCTTTGGTGCCTGCATTCTAGCGATAGAGCGTTTATAAGGAATTATATTAAGTTTTGAGACCCCACAGAACTCTGCAACCTGATCGGCCCAAGCTCCAGCTGCATTTATCAATATGCTGGCCGATAGGTCACCATTTGAGCTTTTTATTTTCCATTTATTATTCTGAAGATAAGCACTAGTAAGTTTTGTCTTTTTTCTTATTTGAGCTCCATTTTCTAAGGCAATTTTTCTGTAATATTCAAAGAGTTTGTTTGTATCAATATCGTAAACATCGGGTCTGTAGGCTTGTCGTGTGATCCCTTCTTGTTTTAGAGAAGGAAGCAGTTGGAAAGCTTCATCGAATGAAATATGTGCTAAGCCTAGATCACCGGCATCGGTTTGAAATTCTTTCTCTTCACCGTATTTGCCAATTAATAACAAGCCTCGCTTTTTTAAAAAGCCTGGGCTTTCACTTTTAAGAAAAGTCAAGCTTTCTTTATTTAGCTCTTTTGTGACCCTATTACCATAATCCTCAATAAACGTTGCAGCAGACCTCCCCGATGAATGATAGCATAACTCGGGTTCTGCTTCTAATAATGTTACCTTTAAATAGGGTGCTACTTGGGCACATGCAGCAATGCCTGCAATTCCTCCACCGATTATTACTGCATCTGTCATTAGATTGGTTCCAACGGTGGTTTTAAAGCCCCCATAAACTTATGGGGGCTATTAATCTATTTATTGCGGAACGTCACCCTTTATGCCTTCGACATAAAAGTTCATGCCCAAAAGAGTTCCATCGTCTGCAGTTTCACCTGCAGCTAGCCATACCGAACCGTCTTGCTTATTAATTGGTCCTGTAAATGGATGATAATCTCCTGAAGCAATTGCATCTTTCATAGCTAGCGCTTCTGCTTTTACATCAGCTGGAACGGCAGAAGTAATTTCTCCAATTCCAACCATGCCAGGTCCGATACCATCCCAGGTATCAGTTGAAGTCCAAGTTCCATCTAGGACAGCCTGAGTTCTGGCAATATAGTATGGTGCCCAGTCGTCAATAATGGATGAAACTCTCGGCGTAGGTTTGAACATTGCCATGTCCGAAGCTTGGCCAAAAGTTATAACGCCACCTGCTTTTTCTGCAGCAGCTTGTGGCGCAGTTGAGTCAGTATGCTGCAATACGACATCGCAACCTTGTTCGATCAAAGCAGTTGCAGCATCAGCTTCTTTTGCAGGATCAAACCATGTGTAAATCCAAACTATATTAAATTCGACATCGGGGTTAACCTTCCTGGCATGTATGAATGCAGAGTTAATTCCTCTTACAACTTCTGGAATTGGAAAAGATCCGATATAACCAACTTTGTTTGTTTTGGTCATCTTCCCTGCAATATGACCTTGAATAGCTCTTCCTTCATAAAACCGAGCCGAATAGGTCGAAACATTGTCAGCTCGCATATAGCCAGTGGCATGTTCAAATTTTACATCTGGAAATTTTTTTGCAACGTTTATAGTTGGTTCCATATAACCAAATGAAGTTGTAAATATCAAATCTGCTCCTTGTAGAGCCATTTGGGTCATAACTCTCTCTGAATCTGCACCCTCTGGAACCAATTCTTGGTAGACAGTTTCTACTCTATCACCGAAATGCTCTTCTACTGCCAGTCGGCCTTGATCATGCTCATATGTCCATCCATAGTCTCCAACTGGTCCCACATAAACAAAACCTACTTTGACATCGGCAGCCAAAGCCGCTGCCGCAACTCCGAGCGAAGCTATTGCGCCAGCTATAACAGATTTTATGTACATATATCTCTCCCTAAATTGAAATAGGCCTCATGAAGAGGCGTGAAATGGTCGTCCCAGGGATGCGGGCGCCCCCTGATTCCCCCGTGATGAAATAATAACAAGAACTACAATTGTAATCAAATACGGTGACATTGATAAGTACTCGACAGGTATAGAAGCTCCAGCCGCCTGTAAATTTAGCTGTAATACTGTCACACCGCCAAAAATATAGGCACCAAACAAAACACGCCAGGGTCTCCAGCTAGCAAAAACTACAATTGCTAACGCAATCCACCCTGCACCGGCAGTCATTCCTTCGGTCCATTGTGGAACTCTCGCCAGAGAAATATATGCGCCTCCTAAGCCACTTGTGGCACCACCAAACATTATAGCAAGCATTCTTACCCGAACGACCTTGTATCCAAGCGCATGAGCGGCGTCATGATTTTCACCTACCGCTCTCAAAACCATTCCCGCATGGGTGTATTTTAAAAACCACCAAACCAAGGTTACTAAAAAAATAGAAAAATAAATCATTAAATCGTGTGAAAATAGCATTTTCCCTAAAACAGGGATATCACTAAAGAATGGTATTTCCAGCGCCTTGAGAGTTGGAGATTTCATGCCCTCATAGGGCCGTCCCAACAACGCAGATAAACCTAAGCCTACTAATGTCAGACCAAGGCCAGTCGCTACCTGGTTAGATTTTAAATATTGAGTGAGTATGCCGAATATGATTGAAAATATTCCTGATATAATGGCTGCACAAACAAACCCTAATAGAGGTGTGTCAGTATTCACCGCTACGATAAAGCCTACTACCGCTCCAACAATCATCATACCTTCTACACCGAGATTTAATACACCAGATTTTTCTACAACTGCTTCCCCGATAGCTGCCAATAAGATGGGCGTTGCAGATACCATGAGGGAGGCTATTAGAAGAGCAGGATTGATACTAGAAAAGTCCATTAATTATCTGGTCCTATTTTAACTTTATAATTTGCAAACAGATCTGTTGCGAGAAGGAAGAACAGAAGCATTCCTTGAAATAACTGTATAGACGCTCCAGGCAAACCTAGCATTAACTGTGCTAGCTCACCTCCGATATATGTTAGCGCGATCAATAAGCCTGATAAAAATATACCAATAGGATGTAGTCGCCCAAGAAAAGCGACGATAATTGCGGTAAAGCCATAGCCTGAATTAAATTCAATGGTTATCTGCCCAGATGGTCCCGATACTTCAAACATTCCAGCGAGACCTGCAAGCGCTCCGGAGATGCCAAGACAAAAGACAATATTTGCAGTTGGATTTACTCCAGCAAATTTAGAAGCTTTAGGTGCCTGCCCAGTTAGTTGAATATAAAAACCTTGGATATGTTTGGTTAGAACGATGTAGGAGAAAATTACTGTAATGAAAGCAAATAAAACACCCCAATGCATGCCTGAATTAGCGATGATTTCAACATTGGCAGCACTCTCATAATTTTGTAAGTTGCGTGACCCCGGAAAGCCATATCCATCAGGATTTTTTAAAAGGCCCTGACTTACAGAGGCGAGTATTGACTCAGCGACATATACAAGCATCAGTGAAACTAAAATTTCATTGGTATTGAGCTTTGCTTTTAGCAACGCAGGGATCAACCCCCAAAGGAAGCCGCCAAGTGCACCAGCGATGATCATCAACGGAAAGATAAATTTACTTTCCATAGGATAAAAAGCTAGCGCAACACTTGCTCCAAAAATAGCACCCAGTATATATTGACCTTCGGCTCCTATATTCCAAACACCTGCCTTAAATCCAAGAGAGAGACCAATAGCTATCAAGATTAAAGGGCCTGCTTTTACGAGTAACTGTGGGCGGGAGTAACTTGCAAAATTTGGATCAAACAATGGATCCCAGAAGATAATGCGTATTGCTTCGAAAGGGTTCTCGCCTAATGCGGCAAATAGGATACCTCCAGAAATCATTGTAATTAAGACTGCGAGGAAAGGAGATAAGTAAATCCATTTTTGAGATTGCTGGGGACGTTTTTCTAATTTAAACATTGCGCGCCTCCAGGTCTTTAGCCCCTCCCATCATGAGGCCAATTTGTTCCATAGACAGTTCGGCCGTTTTTTCTATCCTAGATAAAGCTCCGCCATTTAAGGCGGCAAACTGATCACTGATTTCCAATAGCTCATCTAGATCTTGTGAAATTACTAAAATTGCTGCGCCATTCTCTGAAAGTGTCAAAAGCGCTTGCCTTATGGAAGATGCAGCAGCGGCATCTACACCCCATGTTGGTTGGTTCACAATAAATACACTCGGATTTTGTAAAATTTCTCTGCCAATAACAAATTTTTGCAAATTTCCTCCAGAAAGTGATCCAGCGGTATTTTGGGAACCGGGAGTTCTTACATCAAACTTTTTTATAACTTTATCCGCAAAGGCTTTACTTTTCTTCCAATCAATGAAGCCAAGAGAGACAAGATTTTGAGAATTTTCAGCAGTAATTAATGTATTTTCGATCAGGCTCATGTTAGGCGCAGCGGCGTGGCCTAGGCGCTCCTCTGGTGCAGAAAGCAATCCTATTTTTCTTCGTTGGTTAGGATTGAATTTAGTAATATTAATTCCATTAAAAATAATGCTGCCATGCTGCGAGAATTGCTCACCTGATAAAACCGCAAATAATTCATCTTGCCCGTTACCAGCAACGCCGCCAATACCAAGTATTTCTCCTTGCCTCAAATCAAATGTCACATTGGTAAGCGAAGTCCCGAACTGGCTCTTATTGACGCAGCAAATATTGTCCACATTTAGCATAACCTGCCCAGCAGGTTTATTTAATTTTTCTGGGGCTTTAATAGTAGAGCCAACCATCATTTCTGCTAATTTTTTTGTGCTTGTTTTCTCTGGTGTGCAGGTATCAACTTTTTTTCCAAGACGTAAAATTGTCGCTGTATCGCATAATTTTCTTATCTCTTCCAATTTATGACTGATGTAGAGAATGGAGGTGCCCTCAGATCTTAACTTCAGAAGAGTTTTAAATAATATATCTACTTCTTGTGGTGTCAAAACGGATGTTGGTTCGTCCATCACCAATAACTTTGGATTTTGTAATAGGCAGCGAATAATTTCTACTCTTTGCCGCTCTCCAACCGACAGCTCACCAACTGTCTTTGCTGGGTCGATTGGCAGTCCGTAAGACTCTGATACCGATTTTATCTTTTTGCCTAAGTCCCTTTGGTTTGGGGGATTATCCATACCTAACGAGATATTTTCAGCAACACTCAATGCCTCAAAGAGTGAAAAGTGCTGAAAAACCATTGCTATGCCAGCTTTCCGAGCTTCGCTTGGAGTTCCTGGTCTGAAAGGAACTCCATTTAATAACAAGTTCCCACTGTCCGGTTTCACTAACCCGTAGATTATTTTTACTAACGTAGATTTTCCCGCACCGTTCTCTCCCAGCAAGGCATGAACTTCACCAGTATTTATATTAAAAGAAATATCGCTGTTGGCGATCACGCCAGGATATGTTTTCGAGATGCCATTGATCTCAAGCAATTTTTTGATCAAGAATTAAACCCTTTTGCACCTGGTGATTTCTTTCCATCCAATTTACTACAACGCCCAAAGCGATTTGTTGAGGATGCTTTCCATATTTTTTGTATCCTATTGGACATTGAATTCGGTCAATTTTGTCTTTGCTGTGCCCAAACGATACAAGTTTCTTTTTAAAACGAGTAAATTTTGTTTCTGATCCAATTAAGCCGGCCCATTTAAAATCATGGTTTAAAATCTTATCACAGATCTCTAGGTCGATTTTGTGTGAGTAAGTCAATATCAAATGTTCAGCATTTGGTTGTGCTCGCTTTATAAATTGTTCTGGTGTTTCATAAATTATTTTGTAGACATTAGAGTGTTCTAAGTCTGGAAACCTGCTGCTTTCTGTATCTAGCCAATAAATTTCCAGGTTTGGCAAAGGGGCCATAAGCGATAATATTGCAGACCCTACGTGCCCAGCACCCCATATCCATATCGGCACCTTCGCAGCAATAATTTTCTCAATTAGCCAGTCCTCGGAAAGTTTGTGCTCAAAGTCAATAGTTTCTGTTTTATAGTTTCTGACGAACTCTGCTACCGTTTTTGGAGTTTCCGTTGTGCTTGAAAGTGATCTTACATTTAGGTTCTGATCTTTCAAATTGGAAACATCTTTTTGATCATAATACTCGGTTACTAATTTTACAAAACCACCGCAGCACTGCCCTAATTCAGGGCCAAGCGGATACGACTTAAGTTTTGTCTTCTTTGTTTCTAAAATTTCACGTGCAGCTTTTATCGCCTCGAATTCAAGAGTGCCGCCTCCTATTGTGCCATGTGTGCCTTTGGCCCAGACATACATTTCGGTGCCAAGGCCCCTCGGAGTAGAACCTTTTGTCTCCAGAATTAAGATTCTAGATACTGGTCCGTTGTTTTCTATAACCGTTTTAAGGGTGCTGTAATCAAGTGCCATTTACACGCCTGACTGCCCTTAGTATATTTTCAGGTGTTGCTGGAGCATTTAGGATTGGCCATTCATTGCCACAAGCAGACACTGCATTTCTAAGAGCAAGGAATACAGAGATACCAAGCATAAAAGGTGGTTCTCCAACTGCTTTTGACTTGTAAATTGTGTTTTCGACATTCAAATTATCAAACAAGCTTACGTTAAAAATTTTTGGTCGATCAGATGCACAAGGAATTTTATAAGTTGATGGTGCATGAGTTTTTAACTCGCCCCTTTCATCCCAAACAAGTTCTTCGGTTGTTAGCCAGCCCATACCCTGTATAAATCCACCTTCAATTTGACCGATATCGATTGCTGAATTTAAGCTATTTCCCGCATCGTGTAATATATCACTCCTCAATAATTTAAATTCACCTGTTAAGGTGTCTACAACTACTTCTGAGACTGCGGCACCATAAGCAAAATAGTAGAAGGGCCGACCTTTCCCTTTGATTCTGTCCCACTGCAAATCAGGTGTTTTGTAAAACCCAGTTGATGAGAGGCTAATACGCTGTGTGTATATTTCGTATACGGCATCCTCAAAAGATATATCGAAGTTGCTACCCCTCACTCTTCCATCTTCAAATTTAACATCATTTGTATTTGGTCGATATTTCTCAATAAAATAAGATGAAATCCTAGCACAAATAATATCACAGGCCTCTTTTACTGCCATACCATTCAGATCACTTCCAGAGCTCGCTGCTGTTGCTGAAGTATTTGGTACTTTTGCGGTATCAGTGGCGGTTATTTGCACTTTTTTTATCGGTATCCCGAAAATATGTGCAGCTACTTGAGCGACTTTTTGGAAAAGGCCTTGACCCATTTCGGTGCCACCATGATTAATTCTCACAGAGCCGTCATTATAAACGTGAACTAATGCTCCTGCCTGATTAAGTTGAGTAAGTGTAAAAGAAATTCCAAACTTAACAGGATTGAAAGCTATACCTCTTTTTAAGATTTTGTTCTCTTTATTCCACTCTGTAACTTTTGTTCTACGGGTATAGTATTCCGAGCTTTCTAAAAGTTCATCCATCATTTCATGAACTATGAAATCTTTAATTTCCATACCATAATGAGACGTTTGGGGTTTAATCCCATCTTTGATTTTCTTTTCACTGGTGTAGAAATTGTGTTTTCTTACTAAACCAGGATCCAAATTAAGTGAAAAAGCTATGTGATCGATTATATTTTCCATGCCGATCATACCTTGTGGTCCGCCAAAACCTCTGAATGCAGTGGCACTCTGGGTATTGGTTCTTAATCGGTGGCTTTCCACCCTAAAGTTTGGAATGTGATAACAATTGTCAGCATGCAGCATAGCTCTATCGGCAACTGGCAGAGATAGATCTTGTGACCATCCACAGCGAACATAATGTTTAACATCAAGTGCTTTTATAATGCCTAACTCATCAAAGCCAGCTGTGTATTCTATTCGAAAATCATGGCGTTTGCCCGTGATTTTCATATCATCATCGCGGTCATATCGCATCTTTGCAGTTGAATTATTTCGCACTGCTGCGATCGCGCAAGCACATGCTAGGGCATTTCCTTGGCTTTCTTTGCCACCAAACCCACCTCCCATTCGGCGGACTTCAACTTTAATGAGGTTCATGTCTAGGCCCAACGTTTCAGCAACTTTGTGCTGAATTTCTGTGGGATGCTGGGTGGAACTATAAATTACCATTTCACCGTCGTCTTGTGGGGACGCTATAGCTGCTTGACCTTCAAGGTAGAAGTGTTCTTGCCCACCTAATTCAAGGGTGCCTTCAATGGTCATTGGTGAACTCTTAAACGCTGATATAACGTCACCCTTATTATAGACTCTGGGACCTTCCTCGAAGCGACTATCCAACTTAATCGCTTGCTCAATGCTTATGACTGGTTGCTCTTCAGCATATTCAATGACGGCTAAAGTTGAAGCATATCGTGCCTGCATATGTGAATTCGCAGCCACTATAAAAATTGGTTGGCCAATAAAATTTACAGATACATCGGCTAGCAAAGGTTCGTCATGTGCATTTGGAGCGACATCATTTCCAAAAGGAAGGTCTTTTGAGAGTATAATATCTACAACTCCAGGTGCTTCCCTAACAGCCGAAAGATCAATCGACTTTATTTGACCTTTGGCTATGCTGGATAGGCCAAAAGCAAGATGTAAAGTTTTTGCTGGAAGTGGAATATCGTCAACATAGCGAGCTTCACCAGTAACATGCAACTTTGCCGAGTCATGAGGTATGGCTTTATTCATACTCATGGTTCCACCTTTTGAACATTTGTATTTGAGCCAAGCGTCTCATAATAACAGCGAAGTAATAAATTGTGAGCTGAAGTTTGGCGGTATTCGGAAGAGCTCCGCAGGTCGGACAATGGAGTAAAATCTTTTTTCAAACTATCGCTGCTTGCCCATAATACTCCTTCTTCCCATGGTTGATTTAGTAATTTACTTTCTAAATGGAAAGCCCTCTTCGGTATTCCAGCCATGCCTCCAAAGGCAATCACGCATTTTTTTAATAAACCATCATCTAAAATGATGTTAAAACAACCACAGACAGACGATATATCTTGATCAAAGCGCTTGCTAACTTTATAACATTTTGTCGCCATATTTGTTTTAGGAATAATTAGGTACTCTAAAAACTCACCTTCTCTTAGATCCTGTTTTTTATAATCAAGAAAAAAGTTTTCTAACTTTATTGTTCGCTGTCCTTTTGCACTCCTTAGGATGAGTTCAGTTTCCATAGCTATCAATGCTGGGGCACTATCGCCTATCGGTGAGCCATTTGCTATGTTTCCTCCCAAAGTCGCAGCATTTCTAACCTGTGTAGAGCCATATCTGGTAAGCAATTCTGCAAATGATGGTGCTTCGACGAAAGCCCACTTACGCAGTTTTTCGATACTAACTCCTGCCCCAATTTGCCATGCGTCTGGTAGTTCTTCAATATTACAAAAATCAGATACCTGATTTAAAAAAGCAATATTTGTGAATTTTTGAAATTCTTTATTCACCCATAATCCAACGTCAGTTGCCCCGGCAATTAACTGAGTATTTGGCTCGCTCTGTAATATTTCTGCCAACTCTTTTTTAGATTTTGGTAATTTTTTGGATTCTGATTTTCGAAGTTCAGCTAGTTTCTGAAAATCTTCTTCAACCCAGCGTGGCTTTTTTTCATTTTCAGCCGCTATAGCTGCTTTAATAATTGGTTCATAGCCAGTACATCGGCAAAGATTGCCAGCTAGGGTTGTTTCGTGATCCTTGTCTCCGTTAATACTTGCAGCAACCATAGAGGTAATAAACCCTGGAGTGCAAAATCCACATTGTGAGCCATGGAACTCAACCATTTTTTCTTGTACTTTATGGTGTTTAATTCCCTCTACAGTTCGAACTGCTTTACCATCAAGCTGAGGAAGAAATAGAATACATGAATTTAGAGGTTTGATTGCCTTTTCTTTATCGATAATGATAATAGTGCAGGCTCCACAGTCGCCTTCATTACAGCCTTCTTTTGTTCCAGTAAGCTGATTGTCAATTCTTAACCAATCTAGCAGAGTTTTAGTCGCATCAACATCAGTTAAAGCGACTGGCTCCCCATTAAGAAGAAACCTGATATCCATCCAGAATACCTACCGCCTTACCCTAGTATGCTTATGATGTACCACCTCGATGCGGTGTAGAAATGGCCACCAAATATTTTCTCTTCATAAAAAGAACCGAAAAATTTCCTTTTTTCAAGTATGAAATTTAATTGTTTCAAGGCCTTTAGTTTTTTTATCTCGCACAATAAACTAACAGTATGAGCGGCTTTCCAAAATATATTCATCTGCGTGTACATACAGAGTATTCTCTACTCGAAGGAGCAACGCGCTTAAAGAAACTACCAGAACTTTGTAAGGCTAATGATATGCCTGCCATTGCACTGACAGAAACCAATAATTTATTCAGTGCGTTAGAATTCTCAGTTCTTTTTAAAGATAATGGTTTGCAACCAATTATTGGTTGCCAAATTGATTTTAGATTTACAGATATGGTTTCAGAGAGGCGGGCTCGAACGACTGCCCCAATTGTGCTAATTGCACAAGATGAACTTGGTTACAAAAATCTCATGAAACTAAGTTCCGAAATGTATGTTCAAAATGATGATGAAAAGGTAGAAATCTCCATTGAAAAATTGGAGAGGTATGCTGACGGTTTGATATGTCTAACGGGGGGTTCTAGAGGTCCCCTAGGCGAGCTGATCCTGGCGGCCCAAGATAAAGCTGCAAGAGATTTACTTCTAAAATTTCAAAATATTTTTTCTGATCGCCTGTATCTTGAATTACAAAGGCACCCGCAAGGAGCTGGGTTGCCCAAAGAAGAGAATGATACAGAGCCTGTTTTTATCGAAATGGCATATGATTTAAGTATCCCATTGATTGCAACAAATGACGTATATTTTGATAATATAGAGATGTATGAAGCCCACGATGCTCTTTTATGTATCGCTGACGGTGCTTATGTTGATCAGCAGGAGCCTCGCAGAACTGTAACTAACCAACATTATTTTAAAACACAGGAAGAAATGGCAGCTTTATTTGCTGACCTGTCGGAAGCTTTAGAAAGTACAGTAGAAGTAGCACAGCGTTGTGCTTTTATGGCCACCTGCCGCGACCCCATCCTTCCATTATTTGCGAGTGACGAGATAACTGAGCTAAACAGACAGGCCAAAGACGGTTTGAAAAATCGATTAGCAATTATTTCGCATGCTGCGCCAGTTTCTGAGTATGAAGAAAGATTAGACTTTGAACTCAAAATTATTGAGCAGATGGGTTTCCCTGGTTACTTTTTGATTGTCGCGGATTTTATAAAATGGGCAAAAGAAAAGGGCATACCAGTAGGACCGGGTCGTGGCTCTGGAGCAGGGTCACTCGTTGCTTACGCACTCACAATAACTGATCTTGATCCCCTAAGATATAATCTTCTTTTCGAAAGATTCTTAAATCCAGATCGCGTATCGATGCCAGATTTTGATATAGATTTTTGTATGGATAGGCGCGAAGAAGTCATCCAATACGTTCAACAAAAGTATGGGCACGATAAAGTTGGCCAGATTATAACATTTGGCGCCTTGTTGTCTAAGGCAGCCATTCGCGACATGGGCCGCGTCTTGCAAATGCCATACGGGCAAGTTGATCGCTTGGCAAAACTTATCCCAATAGAAGGGGTCAAACCTTTAAGTATTGAGCAAGCTCTTGCTGAAGAACCTCGCTTAAAAGAGGAAGCAGAAAGAGAGGAGGTTGTTGATCGATTGCTCAATTATGGTCAAAAAGTTGAAGGTCTTTTGCGAAATGCTGCTACTCATGCAGCTGGCATAGTTATTAGTGACCGCCCATTAGACGATCTTGTGCCTGTTTATAAAGATTCGCGGTCTAATATGCCTGCAACCCAGTTTAATATGAAATGGGTAGAACAAGCAGGGCTTGTTAAATTTGATTTTTTAGGTTTGAAAACGCTCACTGCCATTCAAAACGCAATTGACCTAATAATTGCTTCAGGACGTTCGCTGCATCAATCATCAGATGGTCGTCAATTATTTCAACCTATAGAGAATGTTGAAAATCAAATTAATACCATACCTCTAGATGATAAATTGACATACGATTTATACGCATCCGCTAAAACTGTTGCTGTTTTCCAAGTGGAGAGTTCCGGTATGATGGATGCTCTCAAAAGAATGAAACCTACATCTATCGAAGATATCGTGGCCCTGGTTGCTTTATATCGACCTGGACCAATGGAAAATATAGCTACCTATTGCGATGTAAAGAATGGTGTAAAAGATCGCGTATCGATACATCCCATGATTGATCATATTCTTGAAGAGACTCAAGGCATAATTGTTTATCAAGAGCAAGTCATGCAAATAGCGCAAATCATGGCTGGTTATTCACTTGGTGAGGCGGACTTACTAAGGCGTGCGATGGGCAAAAAGATAAAGGCGGCAATGGATGCTGAACGGCCAAAATTTGAAGCAGGTGCTAAAAATAATGGAATATCTGCAAAGAAAGCCTCAGAAATATTCGATTTATTAGAAAAATTTGCCAACTACGGTTTCAATAAATCGCATGCAGCGGCTTATGCTGTAGTAAGTTATCAAACAGCTTGGTTGAAAGCAAATCATCCTCTTGAGTTCATGGCAGGTGCTATGAACTGTGATCTCCATTTGACAGATAAGCTTTCACAGTATGTCGATGAGGTCAGAAAAGGTTTGAAATTACCTTTTGTTTCTCCCTGTGTGAATCGGTCTCAACCAAAGTTTTCTGTATCAGAAAACTCTTTAGTTTATGGATTGGCAGGATTAAAAAATGTTGGCCTGGAAGCAATGGGTGCACTCGTAAACGTCAGAAATAATAAAGTTTTTGTAAATTTATTTGACTTCGCCAGGCGATTGGATTTGCGAAAAATTGGTAAGCGTCCTCTCGAAATGCTTGTTCAAGCGGGAGCTTTTGATGTTCTGGACAATAATAGACATCGGGTATTTAAGAGCCTAGACGCATTAGTAGCGTATTCTGCGGCTATTCATGATCAGAAGATGTCAAAGCAAGTATCGCTTTTTGGTGATGGAGGCGATGATCTGCCTGAACCCGTACTACCTTCGGTTTCTGACTGGTTGCCTGCTGAGCGTTTGTCACGTGAATTTTCAGCTATTGGATTTTATGTTACAGGGCATCCACTCGACGACTATAAATCTGCTTTTAAAGTAAACCAGATTCTTACAATTGAAGAGGTTGAAGAAAAAGCACTATCAGGCCCTTGTTTGGTAAAAATTGCTGGTGTGGTAGTTGGCCGGCAAGAAAGAAAATCGGCACGGGGTAACAGGTTTGCTTTTGTTCAGTTAAGTGATTTTACCGGGAATTTCGAAGTTACTTTATTTTCTGAGGTGTTGGAGAAATCCAGAAATAACATTGAAAGCGGGGCTAGGATAATTTTAACGGTTGAAGCATCTATTGAAGGCGAACAGTTAAAACTGTTATGCAGATCAATTGCAAATATTGATGAAGCTATTTCAACTGATACATCGCATGGAATTAAAATTTTTGTGGAAGATAAGAAGGTACTTCCATCTATAATATCAGTATTGGATCAGGCCTCAGAGAATAAAAAAATTGTATCCAAGGGCCCGATCCATTTATGTTTAATTGATTCTGGACTGCCAGGGGAAGTTGAATTGGATACTGGACTTAACTGCGATACAAGCCCGCAAATCAGGGGAGCAATCAAAAGTTTAGATGGTGTCTTAGATGTTCAAGAGATTTAGAAACTTATATGAAAATAGAAACGATTTTTATCGCGAGAATTTTTTATGTTTGATCCGTTTTGGTTCCAACGCATCTGGTCCTAAGCGACGTTTTTTATCTTCTTCATAATCTTCAAAATTTCCTTCAAACCACTCGACATGTGCATCCCCTTCGAACGATAATATGTGGGTGCAAATTCTGTCCAAGAAAAACCTATCATGAGAAATTACAACTGCGCAGCCGGCAAAATCTACCAGTGCGTCTTCTAAAGCTCTTAATGTTTCTACGTCCAGATCGTTTGTTGGCTCATCCAAAAGCAATACATTGCCACCTTCCTTAAGCAGTCTTGCCATATGAACCCTATTACGCTCACCCCCAGATAAGAGCGATAACTTCTTTTGCTGATCACCACCTTTAAAGTTGAATGATGAACAGTATGCTCTTGAGTTGACTTGAGCATCGCCTAATTCAATTATTTCTGCGCCGCCAGAAATGGCCTCCCAAACAGTTTCGTTATCCTGTAGATCATCCCGGGATTGATCAACATACGATAATTGAACTGTTTCCCCCATAGAAATATCACCGGTGTCAGCTGCTAGTTCATTTGTGAGCATTTTAAATAATGTCGATTTTCCTGCGCCGTTTGGACCAATTACGCCTACGATTCCTCCTGGAGGTAAAGAAAAGCTTAGATTTTCAATGAGTAACTTATCGCCCATAGCTTTATTTAAATTACTTACTTCGATCACCTTTGATCCTAATCTAGGTCCATTAGGAATTACAATTTGCGCTTTTGTTATTTTTTCCCTCTCAGATTGGCCTGCTAAGTCATTATAAGCATTAATCCGCGCTTTTTGTTTTGCCTGACGAGCTTTTTGACCTTGCCGCATCCACTCAAGTTCACGTTCTAAGGTTTTCTGTCGGCTCTTATCTTCTCTCGCTTCTTGCGCAAGCCTTTTTGCTTTTTGTTCCAACCAACTAGAGTAGTTTCCCTCGTAAGGTATCCCTTGTCCTCGGTCTAATTCCAAAATCCATCCTGTAATATCATCCAGAAAATATCGGTCATGGGTTACAATCAGAATTGTACCGTTGTAATCGATCAGATGCTTTTGCAACCAAGCTATTGTTTCAGCATCTAAATGGTTGGTAGGTTCGTCAAGTAATAACATTTCCGGAGCCTCCAACAGCAACTTGCAGAGTGCTACACGACGGCGCTCGCCGCCTGATAAGCTCTCTACATCAGCATCATCTGGAGGACACCTCAAGGCTTCCAAAGATACATCAATTTGACTATCTAAATCCCACAAATTTTCAGCATCAATTTTATCTTGTAATTCGGCCATTTCATCTGCTGTGTCATCTGAATAATTCATGGCTAATTCGTTGTATCTATCGAGAATGGCCTTTTTAGGAGCGACACCGAGCATTACGTTCTCGCGAACAGTGAGTGCTTCATTTAGTTCAGGTTCTTGTGGCAAGTATCCGACTTTAGCACCTTCAGCGGACCAAGCCTCTCCTTGGAATTCTTTATCAATACCAGCCATTATTTTCATTAATGTTGACTTGCCAGCACCGTTAACGCCGACAACCCCAATTTTTACACCCGGTAGAAAAGATAAATGAATATTTTCAAAACATTTCTTCCCTCCAGGGTATGTTTTTGAAACGCCCTGCATGTGATATACGTATTGATAGGAAGCCATCTGAAACTCCAAAACTTTATAATTAGTAGACTGATAACCTGATGATACTTTAGGGGCAATACTCAGCAGAAATAAATAGTATAATGAGGAAATTGACACTCTTGCTTTTTGAAAATAATTCTGGCTTATGGAATCTATGGAAATCCCTTTAGTTTCTAGACGACAGAAGATTGGCCTTCTCGGGGGCTCTTTTGATCCAGCTCATGAAGCTCACGTACACATTAGTAAATATGCACTGAAATACTTTGATTTAGATCAAGTGTGGTGGTTGCTTACACCCTCAAACCCCTTAAAGAGGAATAATCCAAGTCCTGTAGATGAGAGATTAGGTGTTGCTAATCTATTGGTTGAGCATCCTAAAATCTTTGTTACTAAAATTGAGAATGAATTAAATACGGTATACACCTCTCAGACCTTAAAGTTAATTCAGATAAGATGTCCAAATGTTAGGTTTGTCTGGCTCATGGGGGCAGACAATATGATACAGTTTGATAAGTGGATGAATTGGAAAGAAATTGTATATCGTGTACCGATTGGAATTCTTGCAAGGCCAGATCATACCTTAGCGCCTTTAAAATCCAAATTGGCAAAGGCATTTTCATCTTATAGATTGAGAGCTAATCAATCCCGTGACCTCGGAAACTTGAAAGCACCATATTGGTGCTATAAAAACCTTCCTTTACTAAATGTATCATCGTCGCAAATTAGAGCGTCATGAAGGAATAGTTTTATGCCTAGCTCTAGAGCCAGTTTCAATTGCGGCGGCGTGTAACCTGTCGATCTCAAATTCGTAACGTATTTCCTCTAACAAACGTAATTCAGTTTCAAATATTAAGCCATCGGCGGCGGCAACGTCACAGCACAAGGCATAAGCTGTTTCATTCAGTTCTGCAGGTAAATTTTCCTTAACTAGGCCGAATAGGGCATCAAGGCCTTCTTCTTGTTCGAATAAATCAAAAACTATCTGTGAAACGGTATTTAACCTATCAATGTCATATTCTGCGAAGATTGGCAGGTTATTTACCGCTGATTGAATCTTTACTAGCTCAGAGGTTCTAATTGTTTCGTCTGATACAGATATTGCTACCATGAGTGCAACCAAACAATCTTGAGCTGTCATCGCATGTGAGATTTCGCGTGTCATTTTTTTGCTTTCTTAAACAATGCTTTTCCCAGAATATTGACCATTCCTGAATGTATCAATAGGAAGCTTACTACTGTACGATATTTATTCAGTGAATATGGAGAATTATGATGTCTGAAATGCGTGAGGCTGGTTTGACTTCTAAATCATGGCCATTTGAGGAGGCCCGCCGTGTATTGAAGCGCTATCAAAATGCTCCTCCAGCGAAGGGTCATGTCCTGTTCGAAACAGGTTATGGGCCATCTGGCTTACCTCATATTGGAACCTTTGGTGAGGTAGCTAGAACGTCTATGGTCATGCGAGCTTTTCGCGAGATTAGTGATATCCCCTGTAAATTAATCTGTTTTTCGGACGATCTAGATGGTATGCGAAAAGTGCCACAAAATGTCCCTAATCAGAAAATGTTAGAAGAAAACCTTCAAAGGCCGTTGACCTCCGTTCCTGATCCTTTTGAGAAATACGAAAGTTTTGGGCAGCATAATAATGAGCTTTTGAAAAAATTTCTGAATACCTTTGATTTTCAGTATGATTTTATAAGTGCAACAGAATTCTACCGATCAGGTAAATTTGATAAAATTCTGATTAAAGCAGTAGAAAACTATGATGAGATAATGTCTGTGATGTTGAAGTCACTTCGGGATGAGCGGAGGGAGACTTACTCGATTTTCTTACCTATCCATCCAGAGACTGGAAGAGTTCTGTACGTACCGATGAAAGAAGTAAATTCAGACAATAGTACTGTCACTTTTGCCGATGAAAATGGAAAGGATTGGACCCTGCCTGTGACTGGTGGAAATGTGAAATTACAATGGAAACCAGATTTTGGTGCTCGTTGGGCAGCCTTAGGTATAGATTTTGAAATGTATGGCAAAGATCACTCTACTAACACCCCAATTTATGACAAAATTTGTCGAATACTAGGACACCGTCCGCCCGAGCACTTCACTTATGAGCTGTTTCTTGACGAAAATGGGCAAAAAATTTCAAAAACAAGTGGGAATGGTGTGTCTATTGAGGACTGGCTGAAATATGCTAGCAGTGAATCCTTATCTTATTTCATGTACCAAAAACCAAAAACTGCGAAACGCCTTCATTTTGATATAATTCCAAAGATGGTTGACGAATATCATCAGCAATTAAGAGCGTATTCAAATCAAGATTTTTCGGGAAAATTGAATAATCCTGTTTGGCATATTCATGGTAATAGTGTGCCTCGATCTCATATGGCTATTCCGTTTTCTATGTTATTAAACCTTGCTTCAGTTGCTGGAGCAGAAGAAAAAGAAACTCTATGGGGGTTTATAAAACGCTATCAATCTGAGGCTACTCCAAAAACACATCCCGACTTAGATCAGGCTGTCGGTTTTGCTGTCGCGTTTTACAATGATTTCGTTAAACCAAATAAGATCTACAGAGAAGCTAGTGAAGTTGAGCGAGAAGCTATATTAGATTTAAGGGAAAAATTGGCTAATTATAATGGTGATCTAGACGCGGAATCCCTCCAGAGTGTTGTATTTTCTTGTGGTCGAGAACGTTTTGACCCGCTGCGTAAATGGTTCCAAGCACTTTATGAAATATTGTTAGGCGCATCCCAAGGTCCTAGATTTGGCGGTTTTATAGCCTTATACGGGATTGAAGAGACAATCGCCTTAATCGACTCTGCACTAGAAGGTAAATTTTTGTAATAATTGATATTGATTAAATCCGCTCTATCTCCTGGGGAGGAGGATATAATATGTGGAAAGTTGTTACATTTGCGATTTTTACAATCTTTGCTGCCCAGGTTAGCGCAAGCGGCAATGACGCAATAAAGAGAACTATTGAAGACCAAATAGCTGCATTTAAACTCAATGATTTTGAGACAGCCTTTAGTTTTGCCACTCCGTTTCTTCGGGAAAAGTTTGGTAGTGCAGAGAATTTTGGAAAAATGGTACGTAACGGATACCCTATGGTATGGCGCCCATCCAAAGTAATCTTTTTGGAAAATGAAAGATATCATCATGGACTGGCACAAGTAGTACAAATCGTAGATGCAAACGGTAAATCGCATTACTTGAGATACTACATGATGGAATTTGATGGTTCCTGGCGCATAGGTGGGGTTGAATTTCTACCAGCATCAGACTTTAGTGTATAGCCACTTATACTTTTCTTCTATTTTTACCTCTGTACGCTCTTGTGCCTCCTTTCCCTGCAGTTGAGCGGCCGGGAACTTTTTCATTTTCAGCTGCATTGATTACCGATTGACGTGCTAGTGGATCATCAGAAATAGCTAACTCAACTGTTTCAAGGCGTCGAACCTCATCTCGTAATCGTGCAGCCTCTTCAAATTCTAAGTTTTCAGCAGCTTTAAGCATATCAGTGCGAAGGCCATCTAAGACCGCTTGTAGATTAGAACCACCCTGTAATTTTGTTTCAACGTTCGCGGTTACCCTAGATTGGTCAGTGTCCCCTTTATAAAGACCTGCCAGTATATCCTCGACATTTTTTTTGACTGTTTCGGGAGTAATTCCATTTTCGAGATTGTATGCTTGCTGTTTCTCACGCCGCCTATTTGTTTCTGCTAGGGCACGCTCCATCGAGCCGGTTATCCTATCGGCATACATTATAACTCTTCCATCAACATTTCTTGCTGCGCGGCCAATTGTCTGGACCAAGGATGTTTCAGATCTTAAAAATCCCTCCTTATCTGCATCCAGGATAGCTACCAATCCACATTCAGGAATATCCAAACCTTCTCTAAGAAGATTTATTCCTACCAGTACATCAAAAGTACCTAGTCGTAAGTCACGGAGTATTTCAATTCTTTCGATCGTATCGATGTCTGAATGCATATATCTCACCCTGATACCTTGCTCATGCATGTATTCTGTCAGGTCTTCTGCCATCCGTTTTGTCAAAGTGGTTACAAGGGTTCTATAGCCGGATTGAGAAACCTTTCTGACCTCATCAAGTAAATCGTCTACCTGCATCTCTACTGGTCTTATTTCTACCTCTGGATCTAACAACCCAGTAGGTCTGATAACTTGCTCAGTAAATATTCCAGCGGTTTGCTCAAGCTCCCATTTTCCAGGTGTAGCCGAAACGTAAATTGATTGCGGCCTCATAGCATCCCATTCCTCAAACTTAAGTGGACGATTATCCATACAAGATGGTAACCGAAAACCATGCTCCGCTAATGTAAATTTTCGTCTGTAATCGCCGCGATACATTCCACCGATTTGAGGTATACTTACATGGCTCTCATCAGCAAAAACAATTGCATGATCCGGAATAAATTCGAAAAGTGTTGGTGGAGGCTCTCCTGGGTTTCTACCCGTTAAATAGCGTGAATAATTCTCTATCCCATTACAAACGCCTGTTGCCTCAAGCATTTCTATATCGAAATTTGTTCTC
>CABZJF010000025.1:0-20291 GCA_902525915.1 Paracoccaceae bacterium
ATAATTGTAGCTCCTTCTGGTTCGTTTTCCAGCATTTCTCGCAACCAGTTACTCATGGCCACTTGATAGTTCAGCCCTTCTAAGTCTATTGGTTGTGTTGATATCCACCACTGATACGGGTCGTCTTCCATTCGAATTGCAAGTCTGTCATTTTCATTTGCAATCTTCATAAAATCAGGATTATTTTTATTTTCTTTCTTAACATAATGCCATTTCTGCACGTCAATTGCATCAGAATCTAACATCAGCGCCATCTCATTTTTTACTTTTCCTGAAAAATTGTAAGATGGACTTTCAGTAAACCAAACAAAACGTCCACAGTAATTATATTGGTTATCAAGCGCTCTTTGGTCAGCTATAGAATAACCCTCCCGAAGCCCTGCCATATATTCAGTTCCCTCAAGCTCAAGTTTCTTGCTCGCCAAGATCAATTTCATCGCGTCTCGCGAAGTCCAATGATAAAGTGTTGTGCCCATTTTTAACCTTATTAAGTCAGAATTGACTTTAATATCCCTATTTTAGAATGCAATGATAGCCTTCAGGTATTTCAAACATTAATTATTAAATACACGCAAAATCTATACGTAAAATTTTAATATTTATGATCTTAAAGGATACTATCAAAGCATAGACAGACCGAAATTTGATTTAATTTGCTTTTAATATTACACTCATTATATGGAGGATTCTAAAATTACGATAATCCATTTGCTATCTGCTGTGGCCGTGTTAGCGGTTATAGCAACCCAAAGCTTTGCTTTAATCTAGGTCGGTTAAATCAACGCAGTTAGTTGAAATCAGCTCACAAAAGCTCTGTTTACAAATCATTAAAAAGTAGAAAGTGTATTTCCGTACTACTTTAAGGGTAAAATAAGGCTAGAGAACATGAGTGTAAAAGGTTCCTGTGAATGTCAGGGTGTTGTGTTTGAACTTATTGGAGAGCTGCGAGATGTCGTCTTCTGCCACTGCTCTCAGTGCCGCAAAACATCTGGCCACTACTGGGCCGCCACACAGGTCTCAACAGGGAATTTAAATTTGATAAAGGCTACGTCACTAAGCTGGTATGACTCATCAGATAAAGCTCGTCGTGGTTTTTGCAGTGTATGTGGCTCTAGCATGTTTTATGAGAGAAAAGGTATTGATAAAATCTCTGTTTCAGCAGGTTCGCTGGAAATACCGACATCTCTTGATCGGATGCGTCATATCTACGTTGCAAGTAAAGGTGACTATTATGATATTTCAGATGACTTACCACAATTCGAAGAATATTGACCTAAGCATAGTGCTTGATCGACCATACCCCTAAATTTTGTCCCAAAGCCCTCAAATATTATTGAAATACCTATTTATCATAATGACGCGTGGTCCACTTAATTTTCTGATTTTGCAAATGGAACCATAGCTGACCATACACCATCAGCTTTGAAGCGATGATAGACGGCGGCGAGGATGTGGATACCTACCAACCAATATGTAGCCGTAACAGAAAACTCGTGGATACTGATCACGGCTTCCATAATTAACCCTTCTTTTAATCCAATCCAATAAAGTCCACCTATTCCCAGTCCTGTTAATGCAATGGATCCTAGGCTTATATACATTCCAAGGTGTACAAGTTTGGCTGCAATTTTTTGGATGTAACTCGTATTTTCAGGCAGTGCGCTTCGCTGTGTTTTTGTCATGTAAAAAAAACGTCCCAAAAGAAGAATTAAAAAGATACCAGCAAATACTATTTCAAGTCTAAACAGCGAGGGGTCTGAGAGTTCTGCAACATCATCCACCTGTTTGAAAACTCCATATGCAAAAAGAAGTACAAACCCCCAATGCATGAGTTTGGCTACTATGCTATATCGAGTTTGATTAATGAGGTTTGTTTCTTCCAAATAATTTCTCCAACTATTGAGAGTAGCAAATATAATATTTCCGAAAATTTCACACACACTAACAGGTATCATAAAAAGAATAATGAATTATAAATGTAAAGAACATTTTGCTTCCTATTGACCTTCCAGTAACTGGAGCCACTACCTCCAAGGCATGAAAGTGAAAATAATCATATCGACACTTATAACTGGTGCCTTTGGAATTTTTCTTTACTTGACAGTGACCGCTCCGAAGTCACTTGCTGTGCTTGATTACTCAGAGGAAACTTCGGATCTATCCAACGGAGAGTATATATTTACAGCTGCGGGTTGTAGTGCATGTCACATTGAAGAGGGCTCAAAAGACAAATATCTATTGGCTGGCGGGCAGAAATTTGAAACTGCGTTTGGTACATTTAAAGCTCCAAATATTTCCAATAGTGTTGAATTTGGAATCGGGGCATGGGAATTTAAAGACTTTTATAACGCATTAAAGCTCGGCCAGAGCCCTGATGGCGAGCATTATTTCCCTACATTTCCTTACACAGCATATTCCAAAATGACAGATCAAGATATTATGGACTTATGGACGTTCTGGAAGACTCTGCCTAGCTCTGACGCATTTATCAGCGATCATGATTTACCATTTTTATTTTCTAGCAGGCGAAATATTGGCGTTTGGAAAACTCTTTACATGTCAGATAAATTTGTCAGCTCCGAGGTTGATAGGGGTACATATTTAGTTGAGGCACTTTCTCATTGCGCAGAGTGTCATAGTCCTAGAAACATACTCGGTGCATTAAAATTCTCTGAGTGGTTAGAAGGAGCCCAAGATCCGAGTGGTAAGGGAAGAATTCCTGGTATTAGCACCGAGAAGCTTGCTTGGACGGAAGATGAAATTATAGAATATCTAAGTTCTGGTTTTACTCCTGATTATGACGTGGTCGGGGGTAAAATGGCTTCGGTAGTTGAAAACACGTCTAAGCTAAGTGCAGCGGATAGAAGCTCAATCGCGCAGTATCTTTTGAGGGTAAAATAATGTGTAAAAACTATCTAATATTATACATTTTTCTTCTTACGATGGTCAATTTGCATACAGCAAATGCTCACCATGAACTCGAAGACCAAAACATCGTGAACGGAGAAGAAAATTATCAAGCACATTGTGCCAGCTGTCATGGGGTTGACCTTGAGGGTCAACCTAATTGGCGGACAATGAAAGCTGACGGCAGTCTTCCGGCACCCCCTCATAATGAGACAGGGCATACCTGGCATCACGATACAAAAATGTTATTTGATTATACTAAATATGGCGGTCAAAAAACGCTGGCTGCCGTAGGTATCACCGATTACAAAAGTGGTATGCCGGGCTACGAAGACGTGCTTTCAGATTTACAAATATGGGAAATTTTAGCTTTTATTAGATCGACCTGGCCTAAAGAGATACAAGATCTACATGCCACAAGACATTAGTTGAAAGTTTGTAAAGGTTTTTTCGATGATATCCCGACGTGGTTTAATTAAAAATTGTTTGGCAAGTTTAGTAGCAGTGAAAGTTCCTACGAGCGCATTTTCTGCAAAAAATGTTTCTCGTTACCGCATCATTGCTCAGAAATCTGAGCATCAATTTTATGAGGGAGCTAATCTTTCGGACCTATTTCTTTACAACGGTAGCAGCCCCGGTCCACCCATTGTTGAAAACAAGGGTAATATACTGGAAGTAGAGTTTTTGAATCTTTTGGATGAGCCCAGTTCGATACATTGGCATGGTATCAGAAATTTGAATGATATGGATGGTGTGCCGGGTCTTACACAATCGCCTGTAGAGCCTGGAGAAACTTTCACTTACAGGTTCCCTCTGAATGATGCTGGTACTTTTTGGTACCATTCTCACAGTCAGGCATGGAACCAAGTAGCAAGAGGACTTTGTGGCCCATTGATTGTGCTAGAAGATGGATCATCAATGAGCGATAGGGATCTAACCATTGCTGTAGATGATTGGCTTTTAGACGAGAATGAGCAAATTCATACGGCTAGTTTAGGAAGCTTACATGATTGGTCGCATGGAGGAAGGTTGGGAAATTTTCTTACTGTAAACGGTAAGTCGGCACCCGAAATAAAAATCCCAAAGAGTGGAAAAGTACATTTAAGGTTTTTAAATTTTGCAAATGCTCGTGTGATGCAGCTTGAACTAAATGATAGGTTACCGATGCGGATTGTTGCTTTAGATGGGGCACCATGTGATCCTCTCATGAGGCAACGTTTAACTTTGGCTCCTGCACAAAGGGTTGATGTTCAGATCGATGATGTCTCATTTGTAAGAGAATTATTCGAGGTAAGTACAGGAGAGGAATATGGTGCAGCTACGTTTGTGCCAAATGAGGTAACTCAGAAACCTAATGCATTGCCACGATTTGTATTGCCAACAAATAATATGCTGAAAATGGATAATGCTGAGGTAATAAACATTCATATGCAGGGTGGGGCCATGGGTAACTTATCTTCTGCTATTTTTGAGGGTGAGCAAAAGAGTTTGCGAGAGCTGGCAAGATCTGAAAAAAAATTATGGGCCTTTAATGGAGAAATCGGTGGGTATGATCTGACGCTTGCAGAAGTGGATTTAGGCAAAACTGTCGTATTAAGGGTTCGGAACGATACACGATGGCAACACGGGATGCATCTCCACGGACATCATTTTTGGGTTAAGTCTAAAGAATTCGGGGATGAAGCTAATTTAGTTCTTCGGGACACCTATCTAATGCAACCGGGTGAACATGCTGAATTGGTCTTCGAAGCAAATAATCCTGGATCATGGTTATTTCATTGCCATATGCTTGAACATCACGTTTCAGGCATGGGAGGCATTATAACCGTTGGATAGCAAATTTAGCTTTTCTGATTTCCAAAAATTATCAGATTTATAAGTACAAAGCGCGGTTCTTAGTATAATAGCATTTTGCAGAACAGTCTGTCGATCGTATCAATAGCGCTAAAAATTTATTCCATAATTTTCGCATTATAAACTCCATAATTTAAGGTTTGGATATAATGTTTTTTCTGTCTTGAATATTTGAAAAAAAGAATACCCGGCATGCAACGCTCGCAATGGTGGGTGTGCAAAATAGAACTATTTAAAAATTTCTAGTCTTAGATCGCCAAATTAATTTGCTAAGAATTTGCTAATAAGGCCGGATGATATCGCGAAATTTACACCTGCATTAGTATCAGTATTTTTTGTAAAAATGCCGCTCATCATACCCAGTAATTCACCATTAAGATTGACTAAAGCTCCACCAGATGAACCAGGATTTGCCGCTGCATCAGTCTGCAGGAAATCTTCGATATCATTAAAACCAATGTTGCTCAATCCTGTAGCGGATATCACGCCGCAGGTTATCCCAATATTTAATCCAAAACTATTGCTTATTAGGCAAGCACTGCTGCCAATTTTAGGCTTTTCAGTTTCAATTGTTATTGGCCGCAATTCTAACTCGGTTTTAAGTAATGCAAGATCGGTAGAAATAGAGTTCTTAATTATCTTAGCTGAAAATAATTCACCTTTAATATCTCGAACTTTTACATCAGTAGCTTTTGAAATTACATGCGATGCAGTAAGTATAAGTCCGTCTGACGAAACTATAATTCCAGTACCTTCTGGCGCTGTCCCAGGGGGTGCGCCAAATCCTGGTTTATCATAGCCAGGCCAAGTTGGTAATACAGATAGTACAGTAGGTGAAGCTATTTCCCATGCGTTCATTGGGTCTGCAAAGATTGGTTTTGATATCAGCAGGACTATGATCTTTACTACAGAAAATATATAAAAAAAGTTCTTCATGAAAGTTTAGCCTTGCTAATAACATGCCTATTCTCTGGTTTTAAGATATAGATCTAACCAAATTTCCCTAAAATCTGTGACATCTAAAATCTACGATCTTAAATAAGGACCTAATTTGATAAAAATATCAATTTAAAATTTCTATTTTGGACATGCTGTGAATTACTGATTTTAAAGTTTGCCCGTACCTTGGGCGATTTATTTCATTAAATGAGTTCGAAACTCTTTTTATATCTCTAAACTCACGGGTTTCTATCTCAGAGAAGCTAAAAATTAGGGGAATATTCTCCAAGTTGCTTATCTGACTGGCATCTTGCAAGTCATTTAAATAGATTGCGGCCGAAGGTTCTATAGACAGGTCGCAATTTGTAGAACAGTGATATTTAAAAAACATAAACACATTATCCCGATAGCTTTTATGGTCTACCCCAATTATTGAGAAGCACTTTTCACAGTATATCCGGGTAGACCGACCGGTTGATCGTAATTTAAATGCGCGCATGAATTCTTTGTTTTTGACGCTAAGAATATCTGATTTAACATAAATTAATTCTGGTAAAGAGCTCGGCTCTGCACCGCCTTGTAGTGAGCACCACTCTAATGCGTGTCGGCAATCAGTGCATCCACATAACAAGCTTAGGCAAGGTTTGCCGTCATTAATTTCAAAACCACATGCTCCGCAGTGGCAGGTGATATTGGCGCTCATAAATGTGTAACTTTCTAAAATACTGTTTGGAGGTTAGGCATATCAAAGTGGCTGAACAAATAAGTCAGCCACTTTAAAATTTAAACAGCAGCAGAAGTACTGTAAAGTATATCGCCCATGTTGAAGAGTAAAATAGTATTGAGTATTAGAAAACCTAATGGAGCGATATATCCTTCAGGTGTAACTTTAACACCCTCAACTTCAGCCCACTCACTGTTTACAGTATTATAGCCAAAGATTGCCGCAAGAAGTGCCTGGATCCACCCGTAAACGACGAATGCCCAAGCTCCTTGAGGCCCAATAAATAAAAGTACAATAGCAACCGCAGTGGAAGCTCCAACACACGTACCCACAAGTCGTGTCATGAATACGGCTCCATCGCCAAAACCATATTGATCAATAAATCCTTTTGTTTGTAAAAGGCAGCGGTATGCATAGTATCCGCCTGCAACAATTAGTAATAACCAAATAATGAGATTTAATACCCCACCAAAAGCTTCAACCATTTTATTCTCCCGTGATAATTAGCTACTCAAAAATACCTTTGATAGGTCAATTTCTTAATTTAATGAGACATTAAATCAAGTACAGGTTTTGTATTAATCTATAAGAATTTTTTTATCTGGCGCCAAAACATAAAGATATGATTTATTTTACAAGAAGCTTCAAAAATATCTAACTAAGCCAATATTTATTGTTGAATTATGAAAAGTTTTTTTACTTTCTCGTGTATTGTCCATTCACCCTTCCAGCCTTTTGGAAGTACAAGTAGATCTCCTCCAGCCATTACACGTTGACCATTTCCATCATAGTTTGTTATCGACGCTTTTCCTGATAAGATATGACAAAATTCAGCGGCACCCGTTCGGTCCGCGGTGAAAGTTCCTTCTGAACATTCCCAGATACCAATTTTTGTCTTGCCATCATCGGATTCCCAAAGAATATCGGATGCCTCTACTTGTCCTGGTGTTTTTGTTGTTGGTTTAGGATTGAAATCCGTCAATTCTATGTTTGCAAACTTCGCAAAAGTTTTCAGTGCTATCATTTGTTTGCTCAATGCCTAAAGTCCTCTTTACTATATGAACATATTTTTATTTTTCAAAAGAATATGTATTTTTTAAATCAATAATTGAATTTGGACAATTAGCGAGAGAAATTGCCTGATGATGTTTAAGGATAGAAGTAACATTTATCTTAACCGGCGAATTGGTATGAAATACATAATAACTAAACATCAACGGAACTAAGCCGTTGGTATTTCTATGGGTGTTATGTTTGATATCAAAAATTTAGAATATGCGCGAGTTATAGATAATCGTGCTGCTCTTTCCGTAATCAAAGATAAAGACAAAGAGCAGAGGAAGCGTCGTCAAAAAGGAATGTTGAAAAAAAGTTTAAAGCAAGCGACAAAAAAAAGTAGAAAATATCCATGCAAGAATATAAATATATTAGATCTGACGGGTTAAATGATTTAGGATATGGTTCTCGAATTTAACCATTAAATGATGAACTTGCATTTAATATGCCTATGCCACACTCATACAAGAAAAATTTAGGCCAATTTTTAAGCATAAACGGTAATTCACTGGTGAAGAGATAACCCTTGTTTGACTCCGAGGCTTTTCCATTTCGATTATATTAACTTCAAAGATGCTTAGTCATTTTTTTTGGCTTTTCATCTAAGTTAAAATAGTAGGCTCTGAGCTTGTCAGCGACTCTTAGAGCGCAGCATTATAGTATTCTTATGTTTGGAGTTTGAAACATTGGCTGAGATTGATCATTTTTACATCAAGGAAAGAATTCTTAAATTTTGTGAGTATCAGATGTTTGATGCAGACATTAGTGATTTGATAAGGTACGCCAAGGGCAAGGGTTTTCTTAACCGTGACGAGAGTGTTACCACTGAGGGAATAAAATTGGCTCACTCTATGAACAAAAGCGATACCTGGATACCCGTGGAATGGCAAATGATTTGCTAAACGTTAAGCTATTAAATGTTTTAGCGTACTGATTATTTGAATAAATTAGAGAGTGCCTATTAAGTACACTAATAATAAAAGTGAATAAAACAAAGTTCCAAATAGTAGTTTTGGATCGGCATCTATCATTTCAATTAATTTTAAAAGCCTTGTGACAAGGTTTAAAATGTTGGGACCTGTTGTTTTATAAATTTTCATAGTTTTAGTACGAACAAAGATAAAATTTGGATTAAATTTCGTTTTCATCAAATCCCAGAACTATTTGGAAAATTGAAATACTTTAGTCATGGAGATAATACAGTCATTGGCTGACAATAAACTTTATCATCTTCCTCATCATTAAAATCGATTACCATGCCGCCTACGGGGTGCCATCCGTTTTCTATGTATTTTGAAACGTGTTCACATAGGTTTGCACGACTACATCCTGTTGTGATGACATACTTATTATCAATTATTTATCTTTCCTATTGTTTGAACAGCCAGATGAATTTTTTTAAACAATTGCTTTAAGATTATCAGATTTAAGAAATACGAGCTTTCAATAGTTTTATAATCTTGTAGCAGATTTTGCATTCAGAAATTTTTGATTAGCTTTTTTTATCAATTCAGAATTGGGCTTTATAAAAGGATCTGGAAAGCTGTGTAACTTGGTTGCCGTTGTAGGAAGAGAAGAATGATTATTCACACGATCTACCAAGTTACACCTGTCGACAATAAATATTTATTATTTCCGTTCATAGTATAGAAAGTGTATCTGCTGATTATTTGTCAATTTTAAATATATATAGTTAGCAATTTTCAAAAAAATATGTTACAATATGAGAGCATTGTTAAAATGCACAAGCGGATACAGATATCCTCCCAAATCTTTTTATTCGCTAAAGATATAAATAATGAGCAGTCAGATTTTCTGTCTTGATTGTAAGTTTGGGACAGGACCAGCTATACTCTCCCATATGGCTGGTCCCTTTTATTGGGGCTACATTTTTCGGAAACTAAACTCATACGTTCATTTTACTATATAAAATCAATTAGTTGTTGACTCTTGTGCTATCTTTAGCACTATTAGATTAATCTTTCTGGGGAGAGATTGAAAAAGCGGATCCAGTAGGTTTGGGAGGAGCTACTGTCGATCCGCTTTTTATTTCAAAGTGATAAATCACAATGTCTATATTACTTTTTCGTAAACCTGAGCGCACCTGATGCAAAAAGAACTCCTAAAGTTACAAGACAGATTCCAAGTAATTTTATGGGCGTAATTATTTCATCCAGCAAAAATATGCCGCCCAACATGGATAAAATTGGTGTAAGTGCCCCGAAAGCAGCTGTTTGGGCTGCCCCTAAAATTTTTACTGCATAGGTAAATAATAGTATCGCTAGAATTCCTACAATGAAGCTATGCAAAACTATCATAAGGAAAATATTTGAAAGGTTGGCGTGCTGAAAGCTTACGTCTCCAAAAATGAGAAGAATTGGAACAAAGACAATACTTCCCCAAAATAAGCCAATTACAAGTCCGTGTAGCGGAGCGATACCACTTTGACGAAATAAAACTGAATAAATTGCCCAAAGAGCAGCTCCGAGCAAGAAAAGTATGTTTCCAACCCAGGTTAGATTGGCAATATCTGCATCGAGTTTTAAAATTCCAATCAAGAAGGCCCCAAACAAAATTATAAACAGGCCAATTTGTCTAGAGAATTCTGGTTTTTCGTGGACAATCAAATAAGCAATTAATGCTGTCCAAAAAGGAAGTGTTCCAGGAGCCAATGCACCTGCGTTGGACGCAGGTGAGTAATAAAGTCCTACTGATAACACCCATGGGAAAAAGGCGCTGGCACCTAGCGCAAAAATGACCCTAGTAATTAGATTATTTCCAGGGGGCAGGATGCCAAGATGCAACATAAGTGGTGCCATTATTATAGCAGCTGGCAGGAGCCTGAGTACTAATATTTCCTCAACAGAAAAATTTTTGGTTATTGCAAAACGAGTTCCAACTAAGAAGGCTGTCCAAATGGAAACTGTAATAATGGCAGCTAAATAACCTAAGAGCTTTTCACTTAACAGCAAGTACTAAGTACCACGCACTGTAAGCGACGAATTTTCTATTCTTTTTTGGAGAAATCTTCTGCCTTCTGGAGTTACTTTCCCACTACTATCGATATATCCTCTTTCCTTGGCAATATCGATAATTCCTATTTTTGCTCTTTTATTTTTTTCCTCTGTTTTTTTAAGAACGGTCTTTATTGTATTATAATCACTAACATTCATCAGAAACCTCGTTGTAAGTCATTAAAGCTTCTGTTGGCTACGCAATTTATATTAATTTTTCTTTTGATAAAGTCAAAGAGTTTTAAGGTAATTTATTCGCCCCAGATACCTGCAAACTCATTAACTACGGCCGGTTTGCCTCCAACAACCCACGCATCGTGACCTGGTGAAATCGCATATGCATCGCCAGCCGTGTAGGTCGCCTCGCTACCATCATCACAAACGCAATGTACAGCATCCTCTACCATTATTCCGGTGTAGGTCGCTTGGCAAGTATCAGTTCCTATTATTGGTTTTATATCTTTTGACCATTTCTAATCTGGACTCAATATCAACTTCATAACACTTTGGTTGAGCACATTTACTGCTTCCATACGTGCATTAGGCATATCTTTGGCCTCATCAGCAGTTGAAAAATTCTTTACTTTGATTGGTGTATTTTTTCTTCTCGATAAGTAATAAAACTCTAACAAAATTAATTTTCGAATTATTTAATCATCATTATTAGTCTAGAGTGTTTTAATGTTCCAAGTTCATTGGCCGCATCGACTAATTCAGAAAAACTAGGATTAGCGATAACTGCATCAGTAGCGCTGCCCCAGTGTTTTAAATCTTTAAACCTGTATATAATTCGCATCATTTCATGATCTGAAGCAATTACAGGCACTCCTACACCTATTTCTACATCATTTTCATCACAAATTGCTTGCAAGTTTGGTACTAATTCCATTGCCTTAGCAATATTTTTTCGTGGCATATGATAATCTCGAGCAAGCACTATTTTTCTCGGATCAGTACTATTCGAATTGTGCAGCATTCTTCCCAGCCAGGGACCTCGCATTTCTGCAACGGGAGTCAGGGCTCGTTCCTCAAATATCTTTTTTAGGTCAGGATCATTTGAAAAACCGTCCATTGCACTGGCTCCGGCTGCCACGGTTTCATACCAATTATAAAGCTCGTAATCACCAGCCCTGTGACCTCCAATAACTTTACCTACTCTGGAAACTGCACCGTACTTTTCTATTACATCCGATGTCCTAAGGATGCGATCCTCTAATACCGCATCTTTTCCGATCATAGGTGTGAATTCTCTGACAGCTACATATGACATTGTTTCTTCTCCTGGCTTTATAAAACGATTGCATCATTATTAGATGGATCAAGTACAACAAATGTATCACACGAACTTAAAATAATTAATTATTTTTAAAAGCTGCGGGATATACAAAAATAGTTAGAAACGGATAATATCAGCTTCGCAAAAAATTTATAAGTGAAAGTAGTTAAGAACTTAAAACTAAAATATGTGAGCCTTTTGTTGGTCATAACTGAAACAAACTTGGCTACCTATTTCTAAATCTAGAGTTTCTGGTGAAGCAAATCTAAAAGGGAAACCGTTTTTTGAGAGAAGTTCTACAACAGTTTCCGTACCAAGTCGTTCGACTAGTGTAACGTTACCCGTTATTGCACCATTAGTTTTGATTTTTAGATCCTGAGGTCGAATTCCTAAATGTACAGCGTCACCAGCACTTTTTTCTTGTGACACTAGTCTGATGTAGTTAGTGGTATGGCCATCAAATTTTACCTTGCCAAGCGTTTTTGCACCATTTTTGGAAGCTAGCTTGCATTCGAAAAAATTCATCTTTGGAGAGCCGAGAAAGCCCGCCACAAACTTGTTTTCCGGATAATTAAATAAATCCATTGGTGCGCCCACCTGCATAACTTCTCCATCCTTTAAGACAACGATTTTGTCTGCAAGTGTCATTGCTTCTACCTGATCGTGAGTAACATATACAGTTGTGGCCCCCAATTGACGATGTAATTTTGCTATTTCCACCCGAGTGTCATGACGGAGAGCAGCGTCTAAATTTGAAAGAGGTTCATCGAACAAGAAAACTTCGGGGTTTCTTACTATCGCACGTCCAATTGCAACGCGTTGACGCTGACCACCGGAAAGTGCGGCGGGGCGCCTTTCTAGGAGATCTTCCATCTGTAAAATTTTTGCAGCCTCTTCTACTCGCTGTTTAATTTCGAGCTTTGGCATCTTTTGTAAATCGAGAGAAAAAGCCATATTCTGGTAAACGCTCATATGAGGATAGAGCGCGTATGACTGAAAAACCATCGCAATGCCTCTTTCTGACGGGGGAAGATCCATTACTTCTTTATTTGCAATAATGATTTCGCCACTACTTAGTTTTTCAAGTCCAGATATTAATCTCAATAGTGTTGACTTGCCACACCCGGAGGGCCCAACGAAAACTACGAATTCTCCTTTTTTTATTTCCAATTCAACATCACGAATAACTTCTGTATTCCCAAAAGTCTTTGTCACACCCCTTAACTCTACATGTGCCATTTAAATCTCCTTAAAGGACGCCATTAACGTTTTAAAATTGAAGTTACAGTGAAGGGTTTGATCATCGCTTTGACGATCAAAACTTATTTGCGTGTCGTCGCCATCTATATTTAGAATGCAATTTGCATTCATCATTGCAGACTGCTTCTTGCGCCATTTTAAAAATTTCGACAATTCATTGTAAATTGAGTTTGGATTTAGTGCACTATCGATTGCTGCCCGATCTAAATGCTTATCCGAAATTGGTAGCCAAGTGGTATTTGCCTTAGAAAATCCACCGTTTGGTAGTAGTTTATTCCACACCATAGGAGTTCGGCATGTGTCTCTGCCAAGAAAAGTAGGTGCAAACTCTATCCCCCATGGATCTTGCATCTTTTCCCTAGGTATATCTTTTACATCCTCCAAACCCAGCTCCTCTCCCTGATAAATACAGCTAGAACCGATTAGGCTGATTTGGAGTTTCATTAATAATATTTGCATTTTATCACTATCTTTGGAACTTAAATGCAAAGCCTTAAGTTGTCTTGTAGCTACGCGAGGGACATCATGATTAGAAAATGCAAACGAAAGTCTTCCCGTATTATTAAATACTTTTGACGCATTTAAAATGGCTTCTTTTATTTCATTTACAGTAAGGCCATCCCATTCCAGCAAATCAAAATTGTAAGTTGCATGCAATCTTCCTGCTTTGGTAAACGTCTCACTTACACTCATTGCATTGTCATTATCACCATCTACTTCTCCCATTAAAAACCGGTCATTGTCATACGAATCAGCGATCCTACGATATGACTCACAAAATTCCTGAATGCCTGGTTGGTTTAATTGTGCTGCATCATGTAGTTGGCGAAAAAATGGTTGTTGATCCTGTGGAAGAGGCCCTAGTTTGAATGTAGGATTCGCAGGATTATTTTTATAAGGAAAAGAGTCGGCATTTATTGTGTGCACTGCGTCTAAACGGAAGCCATCTACACCTTTATCAAACCAAAATTTGGCTATTTGGTTAAATTCTTCAATAACTTTGGGGTTTGCATAATTTAAGTTAGGTTGTTCAGGTAAAAAATTATGCAAGTAGTACTGTTGTCTTCTCGGTTCCCAGGTCCAAGCTTGACCACCAAAAAATGATAGCCAGTTTGTGGGGGCGCTTCCATCATTTCGGGGTTCAACCCAATGGAACCAGTCTGCTTTGGAGTTTGTGGTCGAAGATCTACTTTCAACAAACCAAGGATGCTCACTGGAGCAATGTGCTGGAACTATATCTAACATAACTCTCAATTTTAATTTATGCGCCTTGCCAATGAGCAAGTCGAAGTCTCTTAAAGTTCCATATTCTGGACTGATATCGTAATAATCTGAAACATCATAACCAAAGTCTTTTTGTGGGGACTTAAAAAATGGACTAATCCAGATAGCGTCTATTCCGAGCTCAGACAAGTAGTTAAGTCGGGTAGTAATTCCTTTTAAATCTCCTATCCCGTCGTCATTTGAGTCTTGAAAAGATCTTGGATATATTTGGTATATCACAGCATTTTCCCACCATTTCAAAGAAGACATTCACTAGCCTCCTTTAACGGATCCGGCTAACAAACCGCGAATGAAATATTTTTGCATAGCTAGGAAAACAATCACCGGAACAATCATAGAAATTACAGCCGAAGCGTTCAGAAGATGGAGCTGATCTCCAAAGGTCCCTAACTGCCGTTCTAACAGAATAGGAAAAACTATATCATCTGTCGCACTTGGCCCTACAAACATTGCAACGAGTAAATCGTTCCAGATCCATAGAAATTGGAAGATACTGAATGACGCTAAAGCAGGCACAGATAGAGGAACAACTACTTTTACAAAAATTTGCATATGGTTGGCACCATCGATTTTTGCGCTCTCAAGCAATTCACGAGGCAATCCCACGATGTAGTTGCGTAAAAGAAATATTGCCAAAGGAAGACCAAAGCCTGTATGGGTAAGCCACAAACCGGCGAACGATTTTGTTGGGAATTGGCAGGTATTTGTTACCTCACAGTCGGTCATCCATTGTTTTAAGGAAGTCGCCCAAGATGCTAGGCCGTTAAATCCCTGAAGAATGGGTAGAAATGCTAACTGTGTTGGGACAACCATCAAAGAGACTACGAGTATAAATAACCAGTCACGTCCAGGGAATTGCATCCATGAAAAAGCATATGCTGCAAATGCAGCTACTGTTATAGGAATTATCGTTGCAGGAACCACTACAATAAATGAAGATATGAGTGCATTTGGTACGTCTTTGTTATCTAAAAGGACCTCGAAATAAGCTTCTGCACCAAAAACAGGATCCTGATTTATAAATACGTCAAGATTTTTGGGCTTGGGAGCAGCTTCCTCAGGGAATGACCATGTGAAGTCACCGTTTGCTTGGAAAACGAACTCGCCATCCCGAACATTCATAACTTCGCCCACAGGAACAAGCTTTCTAATTAACTTGGTCTTGCCAGGCTTCTCAGGATCTGAAACGCGACCTTTGAACATAATAGAGTTGATCTCGCCAGATATTTTGAACCACTCTTCATCTTTATTAATTCGGTCAAAAATATTACCACGCATTTCCGTGATTTTTACTTTTTGTCCCTTATCATGAGTACTGAAGCGGTGTCCAAGTTCAGTAGGGGTAAATGCAGTCCAAAACCCAGATGTTTTAGAAGCAACCTCAGATCTAAATGAAGTGGTTATAAGCGCGATAAATGGTACGACCCAAATTACTAAGATTATTGCAAGTATAATATGGGCAAATGAGCGACTATACATGACAGAGTAAATCCTTAGTGTCCGAGTTGTTTTTGTTCGCGTCTTATTCGCCACCCAAGAAAAATCATATGCGGTATAACGGTAAGCATGAGCATAATTGCAATGGCGGCAAACAAATTATCAACATTGTTGCCTCCAATTGACCATGTATTCATCGCTGCCTCCATCATAGTGGCCAGCAATAGTTTGTCATCATCATTGGCCGATAACGCATAGGGAATATCAAAAACCTTTAATACATCGGTCACAAGGTAGGTCCAAACGACGACTACTGTTGAAAAAATTTGTGGTAATTTTACTCGGAAAAATAGTTGCCTTGGGTTCGCCCCATCAATAATTGCAGCTTCGACAGTTTCCTGAGGCACACCTCTTAGAGCAGCAGAAAAAATTACCATTGCAAAACCAGTCTTAATCCAAACCATAATCCACATCAGATAGAAGTTTCCCCAAAACTTCAGATTATATAAAGGCTCATTATATTCAGGAGTATGTCCTAGAAGTGCTTTTAGAAGACCGATTTGATAAGATGGTGTGTCTCCATTAATTGCTTGCTGAGGTTCAATTCCGCCGCCAGCAAAAATATTTCTCCATATAACAGCTGCTCCTACGAACGAGATAGCCAAAGGCACAAATATAAATGTTTTTGCTAAAACTCCCCAACGTACGGAGTCGGCTAGAACAGCAATTAATAAGCCAAAAATTATGCAAAGCGACGGCACAAGAATAAGCCACATTAAACTATTTCTCATCGCCAACCTAAATTGAAGGTACCCCAAAGCGTCAGAATCCCAAAGGAATGCATAGTTAGTCAACGAGGCGCCGCCGCCAGGTTCAGTGAATGAAATTTTTAAGGTTGTCAGCGCTGGTATAAGTAAAAATAGCAATAGCAGTACGAGTGCTGGTCCAACGAATATCCAAGGTTGTATCGTTTCAATAACAACAGATCTTTTGGCAATTGACTTTTTGGATCTAACTTTAGCTAATCTAAAATTTAGCCAATTGGAAATCCAATAGTACAAAAACGATATGAATAGTGCGATCACTACGGAACGTAGGGCAAATCCAATCTTAGCAAATCTAAGCTCTGTGACAAAGGTTGAAACAGACCATCCGTAGCTAGTGTGAAGCCAAAGGCCAAATTTAGCAAAAGCATCGTCTACCGGTGCCGTTAAGGAAAAAACGAAAACAGCTGTTATTGGTAATACACAAATAATAGTCAACACTATAGCCAAGCTATTGCTAAATATTACGGATTGTATTGAGCGCATTTGGATGTTTTACCTTAGAAAATATAATGAGAGCACAGGTTTACCCCGTGCTCTCATGAATCGTTTTAAGGATACTATTATTTAATAGCGTCCCATGCTGCCTGAATGTTGTCAGCCGTTGTATTTGCATCTTGCCCATTTGCAAAAGCTGTCATCTCACTCCAGAACGCACCGGCTCCGATTGCACCAGGCATTAAATCGGAAGCATCAAAACGGAAAGTTGTAGCATTTGCCAATATTTCGCCCTGTTTTCTAAGAAGTGGGGTCGCGTATGCTGATAAGTCAGCCCCTTTGTGCGCTGTTAAGAATACGCCCTGCTGCATCCATGCTTCGTGTGCGGAGGCTTCTTGTAAATATTTGAAGAAGCCACGGGTTGCAGGGGAGTCTTTAGCCATAGTGTATAGAGTGCCTGCTCCAAGAACTGGGTTACCTAAATTACCAGATGCAAACGGTGGGAAGTAAAAAGCATCCGCTTCGCCACGCGCTACTTCTTCACCTTTATCAGGGAAAAAACCTGTGATGAATGATGCTTGGCGATGCATCATGCAACTTGGTGGAGATGTAAACAAACCTTTTGGTGCATCACCAAAAGATGTCGTGGCAACAGATGCTGCCCCACCAGCCACATAATCATCATTTCGCGAAAACTTTCCATAAAGTTCCATTGCGTTGATGACTTCTGGGCTGTTGAATGCTAGGTCATTTGAAACCCAACGGTCATAATTTTCTGCTGAAGTCGTGCGCAACATGATGTCTTCCATCCAATCAGTTGCTGTCCATCCAGTAGCATTGCCGGATTCCACACCAATACACCAAGGGGTATTGCCATCCGCTACCATTTGGTCTGAAAGCTCGATTAGTTCTTCCATCGTCGCTGGTATTTCATAGCCATTATCTTCAAATTGCTCAGGTGAGTACCAAACTAAAGATTTTAAATCCATTTTGAAGGCAAAACCATAGAAGTGATCATTTCCATTTGCGTCGGCGTATGTTCCAAGATCAACCCATGATGATCCTGCGCCATAGTTGTCTTTCATCCAAGCCGCTGCTTCATCTCCAATTGGTACCAAGTGACCTTCTGCTGCCATATCTGCAGCAAGACCTGGCTGTGGAAATATCGCAATATTTGGTGGGTTGTTTGAGCGCATGTCAGCTACAACTAGGGCTGCGAAGTCTCGTGAGCCAGAGTATTGAATTTTAGCGCCAGTAGCTTTTTCAAAACAGCTTACGGTATTCAGCAACATTTCCTGGTCTGTGCCCAGTAGTGAGCCTTGAACGGTAATGACTTCACCGGGGAAACTTCCCATATCACCTAACTTTGACGGCGTATCGCACACGTCGGCATTGGCTGCACTTCCGAAGGCGAATGAAGCAGCAATTAATGCTGCGGTAGTAGTTATTTTTTTATTTATGGCCATAAATTCCCTCCCAAGAATAATTTTTTACCTACAGTCATATTGTAGAAACAAATTGGCTATTTATTAGCATCTAAGTGCTAGGGGAAACGCTAACATTTGATTTTTGGTCCTGCAAGCATCAAATTTATTGAATGTTACCGATAACATTGACTGAAGATGATTCAGGTAATTGAGTTCGAATTTAACTTTTTAAAATTTAAACAGTTAAATATCAGCAATGTTACTATGTGTATTTCCCTTGGAGAAAAATCAGAGGCTCGCCTTTATCAATGCTGAAGCCATCGACACGCCCCAAAAATATTGTGTGATCGCCACCTTCATGTTTGGAGTAAAATGAACACTCAAACAATGCCAAACAATCGTTAAGAATAGGAACTCCATATGAATTATATTGCCAATCTATCTCTTCAAACCCCTGGGTGGGCTTAACAAACGCAGAACACAAATTGATTTGCTGTTTTTTTAAGACATGTATCGCGAAATGATTTGAATTGGCAAAATAGTCGTGACGTTTTGAATTCTTCGCAGCAGACCAGAGCACTAGAGGTGGGTCTAACGAAACACTTGTAAAACTATTTACAGTAATCCCCACCGGCCCTTGCTCTGAGCCACAGGTCACTATGGTTACCCCCGTTGCAAACTGACTTAAGGCTTCTTTGTAAATACTGATATCGGTTACATCAGCCAAAATATGTAAACTCCATCAACTATACCAATTAAAATGGATTAAAGTGAACCTTTTTAGTAAAAATACCTAGGAGGTAAGATTGCCTTAGTTTGGAATAACGGTATGAAATAATGCCGTCAACTCATAAAAAGTTGGGAATAGGGTCCTAACATTTTTCAATTCATCGCTATTTTAAATAAGATCTTCTTATCGACTCAGCGGAGAATACTCCAAAGAGATTTTTTGTATAATAATAATAAGCTCGGTAGTTTTCATATCATTAAGTCGATTTAGAATGACTTTTAGTTTACTTGAATTTAAAAGTATGAATTCAAGCGCTTGAATTAAAAGTTTTAAAGGCAAGATCATGGAATCAGTTAATACACCAACTGGCGATGACGCATTAAAAACTGCTAAGCGTTTAATTAAAGAAACTATTCCAAAAAGAAAGAAGATTATTACTGCATCTATTCTGTGTATGGTTGGTGTTTCCGTTTTTACAGCGGCGCTTGCCTATACAACTAAGTTAATTGTAAACGATGTTTTCGTCGCGAAAGATGCAGGAGCAGCGATTGAAGTCGCATTCATAGTCATTTTTGTGTCATTTTCGAAAAGCCTATTTCACTACGGTAATGCTGTACTTCAGACAGTTCTTAATCGATCTATTTCCAGTTTTTACCAAAAAGAAGCTTTTCAAAAAACGCTGAGAAGAGAGATAAGTTTTTTCAATGGAAAACATGCCTCTGATCATATGGCGCAGATCAGATTGTACGGTATGGCCGCAGGCCAAGCAGTGACAATTATCTGCTCTCGGTTTTTGACTGGAGTACTAACACTCGTGGCGCTCTTTGTCGTTATGTTTCTTCAAGATGCTCTGATGACGCTATATTCCATAGTTATAATTCCCATCATATTTGGTTTGGTTTCGTTCCTTTCTCGTAAAATTAGAAAGGTTGCCAAGGAGGAAACGGATCTATCTGGGCATTATTTTGCAGCGGGTTCAGAAGCTCTAGCTGGTGTTCGTACTGTAAAAAGTTATAATTTGGAACGTAAATCTATAGAAAAATTTAATTCTTCAGTAGATGCACTAGAAGATAGGATTTTTGGAATCAGCAAGGTAACCGCCGCGACCCATCCAATAATGG
>CABZJF010000026.1:0-19526 GCA_902525915.1 Paracoccaceae bacterium
ATTTAGCGTCCATGACCCATGTCCATTTTCTGGATGTACCGTCTGCTAACGTGTCAGTGTATTTGGATGTTTCCTCACGACTTTCTATTGGTTGATCTGTTACCTCGACGCGTCGCAACCATTTAACCCACATGTTGCCTTCCCAACCAGGAACGACTAATCTGACAGGGTAGCCATGCTCTTTACGCAACGCCTCACCATTTGCCTTGAATGCTACAAAAACATCATCAAGAGCTTTTTCTATTGGGATAGAGCGACCATTGGATGATGCATCCGCTCCTTCAACAAAGACCCATGAACCCTCAGGTTTTATTCCAGCTTCGTTAAGGAGAGTTCTTAACGGAATACCTGTATACTCCATATTGTGAATCATACCGTGGGTAAATTGAGCCCCATTCAATTGTGCTCCAGCCCATTCCATTCCCGTATTTGCAGCGCATTCACAAAAGTATACGTGGTTTTCTCTGGGAAACCGCTCAAGGTCTTCGTAATTAAAAATTAATGGTTTCTCCACCAACCCATTAATCATAAGCCTGTAGTCTTCTTTTCTAAGTTCTATAGCTCCAGAATGATGCCTTTCAAAAGCACAACCTTGAGGTGTGATTGTTCCATCCAGTGCGTGAATCGGGGTGAAATTCACGGAACTAATTGTATCTGCGGTAAGCCACTCTACATTTCTGCGGACAACATCAGATTCGAAATCGATCGGCAGTCCGTATGGTGTAGCGTCTACACCATCACCGGTAAACTGAGCCCATTCCTGCATCTCAGTAATCAATGGATCTGGCTCACTTGAATTTGCTGTCGTACTGGCAGTCAAAGCTGCGCCCCCAACTGCTACTGAGCCTTTTAGAAATGATCGTCTGGAAGTCTTTATTCTTGTCATATTTATATCAATCTCCAACCAATAGAAAAGCGCATTAAGCGCCAATTACTTGAACAGAATTATTGGGGTTAACTTTTACAATACCATTTCGGCGAATATAATTTTCCACAAGGTCCCAAACCTGAGGCCCCTCTGTACCCTCATTAATTGACGCCCATCCGGCCACAATATAGGTTTTAGAGGGATCAATCTTTTCTCCAGTTTTAAGAAGTGTTAACTCAGTTATTCTCTCACCTTGGGGCTTGTTAATATCTATTCGATATCCCATACCACCAATACGAACCATGTCTCCACCCTGTTGGTAATAAGGATCTGGATTAAAAAGGTTATCAGCGACATCTTCTAAAATTATGTGTATGAATTCACCGGTCATCTCAGTTCGATAGACCTTGCCGTAGCTCATGGAAGTCACATTCCATATATCTTCTCTGGTAATGTCTTGTCCTGGCAAAATAGAAGGGCCCCACCGTACACCCGGTGACATCGAAATATCTGCTTCCCGCTCCTCGATTAAAGCCTGACATATCAAGTCATCCCAAGTACCATTAAAATTTCCCCTTCGATAAAGCAAACTTTCAGACTGTCCTATTATTTCAGACAATTGATCGATATAAGGTGCTCTCTCTCCGTCAATGAGAGCAGCCATGTCGGGATCCGGTGTGATAACATCCGAAAAAATCGGAATCAATTTATGTTTGAACCCCATCATCTGACCATTACGGACATCCAAATCGACCCTACTAACAAACTTGCCGTTGGATCCGGAAGCCACTATTATTGTATTGTCGATTAATACTGGCTCTGGAAGAGCGTCATGAGTATGACCGGAGAGGATAATATCAATGCCAGTTACAATGCTGGCCATCTTTTTATCTACATCAAAACCATTGTGAGATAGAACTACAACAAGATCTGCGCCTAATCCACGAACTTCGTCAACCATCGCCTGCATATTTTCGTCTCTAATTCCAAAACTGTACTCGGGAAACATCCAGCTTGGATTGGCAATAGGCATATATGGAAAAGCTTGACCTATGACGGCAATTTTCGACCCTGCTCGCTCGAAAAATGTATAAGGCTTAAAATATTCTGCCGGTTCATCCCATTCAGCGTCAAATATATTTTGACCCAATGCAGGAAAGGGAAGCGTATCAATTATTTCATGTACTCGGTCAGAACCTAGGGTAAATTCCCAATGGAATGTCATCGCCTCTGTATTGAGCGCGTTCATAACATTCACCATGTCCTGGCCCTGAGTATGGTGACACGTATATGAACCGTGCCAAGTATCCCCTCCATCCAAGAGAATAGCATCTGGCCTATCAGCTCTGATAGATTTAACTACGGTCGCTACTCTATCTAAACCACCCACACGACCATATTCGTTTGCGAGAGCAGAAAAATCGTTATGTGTTAGTGCATAGTGGGAAGGGCTTCCATCATCTATTCCGTACATCTTTCTAAAATTAGCCCCAGTAATATGTGGGACTTGTCCCAGAGCACTTCCAACACCAAGGTTAATCTCTGGCTCACGAAAGTAAATCGGCTTGAGCTGTGCATGAATGTCGGTAATGTGAATCAGCGAAACATTTCCATATGTGTCAAACCGCAACAAATCATCTTGAGATAGTTTTTGTTGAGCTGAAAGCTTTGAAAAAGACCCAAAGCCAGAGGCACCATAAATTGCTGATGTTGCCATTCCTACTTGCAGAAAATCTCGGCGGGAAAACATAGCCTACACTCTTTTATTATAAATTACATATTCGCATATTTGAATTTGTAATATTCAAAAAACCCCAGCGCTATAAACGCTGGAGCTTAAACTTTTAGTTTCGAACTGATGGCGTTTCTATCATTAGGCCGTTCGACCGCGATGCAACGTATAGTTCCAAAGCTTTAAACTCATCACTTCCTTCTTTGAAAGGTGTTGCTCGGATATTCTTCATACAGCCCTTAAAACGGCCGTGAATGGTGTTAAGTTTTGCATTTTTGAGGCGGTATGTAGGAAATCCATTAATTTGGCCCTGAGATAAATGATCAGCTCTGATCATATTGCCATAATTATCCTCATGGCAATTTGAGCAGGACATATCTAATTGACCGACCCTTTGGTAATATAACTCTTTACCTTTTTCCCACATGCTTGAAGCAGGACCATTTATGGCAACGTCAACTGTCATTCCCCGTGACTGGAGGCCAATCAAACCGACCATTCCGGCCATTTTACCGCCAGACCATTTCCATTTTTCAGCACCCATTCTTTCAGTCCGGCAATTGTTGACTAATTCAGGTATCGTCTCCAATTCGCCACTACCGTTCACCCTTGGCATAGAAGCTCTTAAACCTTTAAAAACTTCCGGTGATTCATGACATGAGACGCAAGCCTTTCCAGCTGACCCGTCCACTGTGCTAAAAGTATCAATGGCTTGATCAATAAAAACAAATGCAGGATTATCAAAATCGTCCATTTGAAGTGCCTGCGTTTCATCAGTTCTAAATGTCCATCCAGAATAAATTGTATCAACATTTTCTAAATGCGCTGGTGCCGCTACCGATGTCACGAACGGCTCCTCATTAATAGTAAGCTGTGAGTCCTCACCTGCGATTGTAACAATAGGCGTTGCTACAAGTCCTGCCATCGCAAGTATTATTTTTATAAGCTTCATAACTTTTCTCCCAATAAAAGTTGCACAATTTGTGCCACCCAAAGCAATATTATGCCATTTCTACTTTCTTTTTCGTCTCATATACCGACCCGTCATCATCGTACCAAGTAAAGTGAAACTCACCCGCTTCAGGAACAACGGCATCAAATGAAAAATACGGGTTGGTTGAAATAGCTCCACCCATCTCAACATCTACTACCGTTTTACCATTAAATGCGCACGTGAACCGATGAATAATTGAACGAGGAATCTTATTACCATCACTATCTTTTCGTTGACCACTCTCCATTTTGTGGCTGATCAATGTTTTCAAAGTGACCATTTCTCCCGCTGATGCAGTTTTGGGAACCTTAACTCTTGGTTTTACACCTTTTGCCATTGTAATATCTCCTCTTTAGCCGCCGCAGCCGCCAATTGTTACTTTTACCATTTTCGAGACTGCTGCAAAAGAGCCATCAGCCATTTCTGCAACTGCTACTACATCTTGAGTGCCAGCCAAACGAATTCGCGTAGTTGCCGCTTGCGCACCTGCTCCATCGCCAAACTTAAATTTAGCTACACCTGGTAAAGGGTTTCCAGCAGCCATAATTGTAATTACTACGGCACCTGGCGCATCCACAGAAATTGGAACTGTGTTTCCATTTTCGGCAATTTCAGGTGCAGTGAGATCTATGCCTGATGTGGCTGCATCTGCTCCACCTGTAACACCCATTACTAACTCATTTACAGGTATTGCCGCTGATGACAGCGACGGTAAAATAGTTGTAAGCGCGGCCGCTCCACCTATCGCCATTGTATCACGTCTTGTGAATTTCATTATAATCTCCTTTTATTCCGTAGCAGCTTATTCTTTTAGGGTTAAAAGATAAGCCAAGATATCTTCAACTTCTTGTGCCTCAAGTATTGTTTTCCCAACAAACTTTTTCAAAGTTCTGTTATACCCTGCGTCTTTGTAAAATGCTGGCATAATAGTACCTTCGAACATCATTTTAGAATTTACAAGCATGCCTCTTAACCCTTCCGGTTCATAACGATCTGCCACGCCATCAAGTTCCGGCCCAACCTCACCGTGAAATGATTGCTCGCTCATTTCAGTATTCACGTGGCACGCTAGACAATTACCTTTTTTTCGGTTCATGAACAACTTCCGACCGTTTGCTGCATCACCTGCAACCCCAGTAAGAGATGCTTGGACTTCTCCACTTTCCCCAAATTTTACGTCCGAAGGCGCAATGGATCCCGCGAAGGAAGCACTGCCCAGTAACGCCGCTGCAAATGCAGTTCTTGCAAATAGTTTCATATTACCTCCCAAAGCTACAGTAGGGTTATCCTACCTTGCTCCTCTCAGCATAAGACACAAAATATGAATCGCGCAACAACAAATTCCAAAAATTGAATAACTATATTTTTCGATATCGCTAGTCAGATCTGGCTGCGCGTCTTTCATTCACCATTCTAGCATGGTATCTCTGAAAATCTTCACCATTATCAAGGAGATACCGCTCTTCGCGCACCCATGTAAAAAGATCTAAAGTTGTACCTGGATGAAATGCCCCCGGCATCATTGCAACCGCTGATTGTTGTGCAGTAGCATCTGCCTTTACCTCTTGAGGTAGAAAAATAATTGACGGCGTGAATAGAATCCCCCATTTGCGTGCCATATCTTTTTCGGGCAAGATTTCACCATCAAAATCTGTAACCTCAATATCTCCATGAAGATTTAACTGCACCACAAAAAAATTATCCTCAATGTAATTTGAAATATTTTCTTTTGAGAAAACCTCTTTGTGCATCTTAGTGCAATATATGCAGCCAATTTGCTCAAAAAATAAAACTAGCCGCTTCCCTTCAGCGTTTGCCTCTTCTAAATCCTCACGGAGATCCTTAAAGGTATCTTGCATCCATTTTGTTTTATGAAGGCCATCATCTCCAACCTCTAGCGCAACGGCAGGATTAACAAATAGTGGGGACGTAGCGAGCAGTAAAATTTTAAGAAACTTATTAACCATCTTTTATACTCCAAACAAATTAGGGAAAGAGACCAACATCCAGTTGGCTAAGCCATTAATTGAGTCAGTTATCAGAAGACCTGCAAAAAATATTAGTAGCAACCCCATAAGCTTTTCCACGTAATTGAGATACGCGCGAAACTTCGCCATAAAACGCAGAAAAGGATTTATGAACCAGGCCGCAATTATAAAAGGCACGGTCAAACCAACCCCGAATACAAACAGTAACAATAGACCGCGATAAGCTGTTGTCTCCAGTGAAGCGGTCATGATAACGGCCGTGAGCACACCGCCCACACAGGGCGTCCAGCCGGCAGCGAAGGCAACACCAACAACAAAGGATCCTAATACATTCATCTTACCAGTATCTCCAATTTGAATTTGAAACTGGCGATCAAGAAACGCAATTTTTATTACACCCAGGAAATGCAAGCCCATTATTAAAATGATTGCTGCAGCTACCCATCTGAATTCATCTTGATAACTTCGAAATGTTTGCGAAATAGAAAATGCTGCTGCACCTAGAAGAACGAACACGCATATAATTCCAAACGAAAAACTGATTGAAGATATTACAGCGCGTCTGCGAATATCATATGGCATTGTATCACTCGCCTTGATAGCTGCAAGACCAGATCCTGCCATGTAACTCAAATAAAAAGGGACAATAGGCAATATACAAGGAGAGAAAAATACAACTAATCCACCAATGAAAGCTCCCCATAATGAGACATCCAACATTGGCAAATCCTTGTCTAATTCACACATTCATATTATAGAAGATGTAGCAAGTTGCGTCAATCACGGCTTATCTCCATGAGAATTTTACTAAAATCGCTTACATCCTCTGCACTGGCACTTTATTTGAGTTCTAATTTGCTAAAGGCGAGCGAAAACTACAATCTAATTTATGTTGAGCAGCAGGGATGTATTTATTGTGAGATATGGGATGAAGAATTATCCGCTATTTATCCAAAGACTGCTGAAGGAAACTTTGCCCCATTAGTGCGAGTTGACATTAGTGAGTATGATGAAAAAATTGAATTTGTTAACCCCGTTGTTTTCACACCTACCTTCATACTTACAAAAAATTTAAGAGAAATCGCTCGAATAGAGGGGTATATTGGAGACGATTTATTTTGGGGAATGCTAGAAGTGGTACTTAAACGAGAAACAAGTTTTGACGAAGTTTTAATAATAGGAAATGAATAAAATCAAATAGAAATTGAACGCAACAGCAATTTAGACTAACTTAAAGCACACTTAAGGATTGAATTGTAATGACACTCCCAGTCATAACAGAGAATATGTCAGAGGACGAACTGGACGCTGTCGTGGAAAAAGCAACCAGCGCTTCAGCTTTTTTAAAGGCGATAAGTCATGAAGGACGTCTAATGATCTTATGCCACTTAGTTTCTGGTGAAAAATCTGTCACCGAACTCGAGGATCTTATTTCAGCAAGACAAGCCGCCGTATCACAACAGCTATCGCGACTTAGGCTTGAAGGACTTGTAGTTCCAAGACGCGATGGGAAAACTATTTATTATCGCCTCGCCGACGATAAGCCTAAACGTGTGCTAGAAGTGGTATATGATCTGTTTTGTGCTGAGAAAGATGCTTAATACTGTTGTTTTGATCTGCAAGCAGAAAATCACCTACAAATGTGGGAGTACTATACGCTGTGCTTGAGGCTCTAGATGGAAATGAACTTTCAGCTCTTATTGGTTTAATCGGAGGTATTCTTTTAGGATTAGCGGCTCGAATGGGTAGATTTTGTACACTTGGAGCAATTGAAGATGCAACTTATGGTGGCTCACAAATAAGGGTCCGCATGTGGGCAATTGCACTCGGCCTTAGCATTATATCCGTGCACTTTTTATCAAATTTTGGACTAATTAATAGTTTAGAAAGTCTATACCTTTCAACTGAATGGAACCCATATTCTTCAGTAGTAGGAGGTCTTCTTTTTGGATATGGTATGGCAATCTGTGGCAATTGTGGATATGGAGCTCTAGCTCGTCTCGGAGGGGGCGACTTACGCTCATTTGTAATTGTTTTAGTGATGGGAGTTTCTGCTTATATCACCATATCCGGGCCACTAGCAAAAACACGCGCGAGCTTATTTCCTGTGATGCCACTGGAGTCTCCCACTCCACCAAGTTTATCATACGTTGGGTTTCATAGCCTTGGAATTAATCCAGTAATTGGAGGTTCAATAATAGGATTAATTTTTCTAATTTATGGCCTTTATAATTGGAAAAACAAAATACAATTCAACTCTATTTTTTGGTCGGTAATTGTAGCGATAGCTATTGTTGCTGGATGGCTAGGGACATCATGGGTAGCTTCGATATCATACGAGCCAAGTGCAATTCAGTCTTTCACATTTGTTGCACCAGTAGGTGAAACTATTCTTTACGCTATGTACGGAAGTGCCATAAATATAAAGTTTGGCATCGGAGCAGTACTCGGAGTACTAATTGGTGCGTTTATTGGCTCTCTGATAAAAGGTCATTTTCGCTGGGAGGCATGTGAAGACCCACGAGAACTGAAGCGTCAAATCCTTGGCGCATCAATAATGGGAGTTGGCGCAGTATTATCTTTTGGCTGCTCTGTTGGCCAAGGCTTAACAGCATTCAGCACTCTAAGTTATTCTGCTCCAATAACATTATTCTGCATATTTGTTGGAGCGCGAATTGGTCTTTTTCAACTGATTGAGGGATTTCAGCCAGCCGAGTGAGCGGTCTCTTCATTCACTTCTTTCAATCGTGCCACGTAGCGAGCCAACGTATCAATCTCTAAGTTTAAATGGTCACCAATTTTTGAAGAGCCCCAAGTAGTTACTTCTTTAGTATGAGGAATTACATTTACTCCAAATTTTGACGAATGAACCTCGTTTACAGTTAGAGAAGTCCCATTTAGGGCGACCGACCCTTTTGGAGCAATAAATTTTTGCAAATCTGAGGGTGCTAATAAAACAAACCTAGTACTGTCGCCTTCATCCTTCATATCGACTATTTCAACGACCCCGTCGACATGCCCAGAAACTATATGCCCCCCAAGCTCATCTCCAACTCTTAGAGCTCTTTCCAGGTTAAGGCTCGTTCCAATCACCCATGTGTTAAATTTCAAGTGGGTCTTTTCAACACTTTCTGCGCTAATCTCTACGTCAAACCAATTAGACCCAGTTTTGATTACTGTTAAACAAATTCCGTCACATGCAATAGACGCACCGATCGCGACGGTACTAATATCATAATTTGTCTCTACACGTGCCCTTAAATCGCCTCGCTTTTCAAGCTCAATAATTCTTCCTATGTCGGTAACTATTCCAGTGAACATGCTACAATCCTTCCGACCTATTTTTTGAAAATTACAATTTCAATACATAACTAATCTGGATATCTGGAACTTACCTATTTAAAAGCAAGATTAGAAGTGCTAGTTTAAAACTAAATTGTTATGATTTTTATACTTTTCTAGAGCTTGATTATTTTACAGACCATCGGGTCATTATATCACCACCCAGAGTTAAGGATTCCATTAACTCAAAACGTCTAGCTTCTTGGAGTTTATCAAGTCCTAGCGATGCAACTGTCGGCAAACCATCCTCTCCTATAATGATTCCTGCTGTGAAAATAATCAGCTCATCTACAAGATTGTTTGACAGCAAGCCTGCGGCTAGATTACTGCCACCTTCGCAATAAACTGAAGTAAGCCCTTCACGTGCCAAGTTTTTAAGGGCGTTTTTGAGTACAATCTTACCATTGTTAGATTTTGCTTCCAGCAGCTTTGCTCCCTCTTTGGCCCATGTCTCTTTTGTTCCTTCATTTGTATCAGCACCATGGATTATCCAAGTGGGATGCGCCTTCATAGAAGTGAATATCCTGCTATCGTGAGGTAGGTTGATTTTATTCGAAATTAGCACTCGAACGGGGTTTACTGAACGCGCAATATTTCTTACGGTCAGTCTTGGATTATCTTTCCGAACGGTTCCTGCACCAACCATTATTGCGTCGTTAGAAGATCGTTGAAGGTGGACTACTTCTCGCGATTTCTCATTTGTAATCCACTGACTGTCACCTGTTCGTGTAGCAATCCGCCCATCAAGACTAGTTGCTAATTTTAAAGTTACCTTAGGTCTACTTTCGTTAATTTTAGTCAAAAAACCACTATGATCATATTTTGCTTTTTCAGAAAGAACCCCAGTTGTGACTTTAATTCCAGCTGATTTTAACATTAACAAACCGGAACCGTTCACACGCGGATCATCATCTCTAATTGCCGCTACTACATGGGCAACACCTGCATCTATAAGAGCTTTTGCACAAGAACCTGTATGACCCTCATGCGAACAGGGCTCTAATGTTACAAAAACAGTTGCTCCTTCAGCCCGATTACCGGCTTGGGCCAATGCCAGAGTCTCGGCATGTGGCCTACCACCATCCCCAGTATTTCCTCTTCCGACCACAACACCATCACTCACAATAACGCAACCTACTGAGGGATTGGGCCATGTTTTACCAAGCCCGCGGCGACCAAGAGACAAAGCTACAGACATATAATGTTCATGAGTCAAGGACTGACTAACCATGCTACAGGCTATTCTTCTACTGGTTTTGGGCGTAACTCACTAACAAATTTGTCAAAATCATCTGGGTTTTGAAAATTCTTATAAACACTCGCAAACCGAACATAGGCAACAGTGTCAATCCGCGCCAAGGATTCCATAACAATTTCACCAATTTGATTGGAGGGAATATCTGTTTCGCCCGAGCTTTCCAATCTGCGCACAATTCCAGAGATCATTTGATCCATACGCTCATGCTCAACTGGTCTCTTTTGCAGCGCAATTCGAATAGATCTTTCAAGCTTTGCTCGATCAAATTCTTCTCGGCGCCCATTAGACTTTATGACTACTAGGTCCCGCAATTGCACCCGCTCATACGTTGTAAATCGGCCTCCGCAAGCGGAGCAAAATCTTCGTCTGCGAATTGATACGTGATCTTCAGCAGGCCTGGAGTCCTTGACTTGAGTATCAATATTACCACAAAAAGGGCAGCGCATTGATCTTCCTTTCAATCAGTTTCATCGAGTATGTGCTGTTGTTCCCAGCTTTCTACCAACAACATATTGTGTCATCATACTATTTGATACACTTTTTTTTCTTCTGACAAAATTATATGTCGCTTTGCAGCTTTGCTACAACTTCTCTAATCTTTGGAGCTTTCCTATGTTCAAATAAATATATGCCTTGCCATGAGCCTAAAGCCAATTCACCTTTTATTACAGGAATGGTCAAGGAAACTTGACCCAGAGAGGCTTTTATATGCGCTGGCATGTCATCTTCACCCTCGTACCGGTGTGTAAGATAACTCATGCTGGGATCTGAACTTAACGGAACTAATCGCTGAAAAAAATTATTCAGATCGGTTTTTACTTCCGGATCAAAATTCTCCTGAATGAGTAGACTTGCGGAAGTATGTTTCACAAACAGATGCAATATACCGTCACCAGAGACCCAACTATTTAGGTCATCGGTAAATTCATAAAGGCCTGATCCCTTTGTATTGATTACGATCTTTTTAAGTTTCGCCAAATTTCCAGTTTACCACTAAAATTAACGCTCTACTGATCCAAGAAACTTCTTAACTTGCGAGAACGACTAGGATGTTTCAGTTTCCTAAGGGCTTTGGCTTCAATTTGCCTAATCCGTTCTCTCGTCACACTGAATTGTTGGCCTACTTCTTCTAGAGTGTGATCAGTATTCATACCAATACCAAACCTCATTCGCAGAACACGTTCTTCGCGAGGCGTCAGTGATGATAATACTCTAGTAGTCGTTTCTTTTAGATTCTCTTGAATCGCACTATCGAGAGGCAGAACTGCATTTTTATCTTCTATAAAATCTCCAAGCTGACTATCCTCCTCATCACCAATGGGCGTTTCGAGTGAAATAGGTTCTTTAGCAATTTTCATAACCTTGCGAACTTTTTCAAGCGGCATCTGCAGCTTTTCTGCTAGTTCCTCGGGAGTAGGTTCTCTACCTATCTCGTGTAGCATTTGACGGCCAGTCCTGACCAACTTGTTTATCGTCTCAATCATATGAACAGGGATCCGAATTGTTCGTGCTTGATCTGCTATCGAACGAGTAATTGCCTGCCGAATCCACCAAGTGGCATATGTTGAAAATTTATAACCACGCCTATACTCAAATTTATCAACCGCTTTCATTAACCCAATGTTACCCTCTTGGATCAAATCAAGAAACTGTAAACCACGATTTGTGTACTTTTTTGCAATCGAAATCACCAACCTTAGATTAGCTTCAACCATTTCTTTTTTCGCTTGGCGGGCTTCCTTCTCACCTTTTTGGACTTGTGCGACGATCCTACGAAACTCTGCTATATCCAATCCAATATATTGGCCGACCTGTGCCATATCTGCCCTAAGTTCTTCTGCTTTTTCACGCGACTTTTCGATAAACATTTGCCAGCCACGACCACTTTTTTCCGCCATGCGATCTAACCACCCAGGATCCAATTCATGACCTCGATACTCTTCAATGAAATCCCGACGGTTTATACGTGAATGATCAGCCAACTTAACCATCGACCCATCGATTTGCATAATCCTACGATTGATACCGTAGATCTGATCGATAAGTGCCTCTATTCTGTTATTATGAAGATGTAATTCGTTTACAAGCTGCACAATTTCAGCTCGCAGCGACTGATATGTTTCCTCTTCATCAGTAGTAAAATTCTTGCTCTTGTTCAAAGCTGCGGAAATGCGAACGTCTTGCATTGTAGAAAGACGCTCGTAGTCATCAGCTATACGGTCTAAAGTTTCTAAAGCTTGAGGCTTAAGGGCAGCCTCCATAGCAGCCAAAGACATATTTGAATGTTCATCATCCTCGTCATCATCATCGTCATGAATAATCGGATTTCCATCAGCATCTAATTCTGGCTCATTATTTTTTACTGCCGCTTTTTCAGCAGTCACATTTGCAGTATCTATAACTGGCTCATCATCTTCGCCTAGCTGATTTCCAAAAGTTGCTTCAAGATCTATGACATCCCTAAGTAAAATATCTTCATTGAGCAATTCATCGCGCCATATTGTTATCGCTTGAAAAGTTAGGGGACTTTCGCACAACCCTGAAATCATTGTATTTCGACCAGCCTCGATGCGCTTGGCGATTGCAATTTCACCTTCTCTACTGAGCAATTCAACCGATCCCATTTCGCGCAAGTACATGCGAACAGGATCATCTGTTCTATCTAACTTTTCAGTGTCTCCTGATGAAAGAGCAACATCCTTGGTTCCGGCTGTTGTTACTAGTTCAGTATTCCTATTATCTTCTTCTTCAGCCTCATCATCTTCGATTATATTTATTCCCATCTCCGATAACATCGACATAACATCTTCAATTTGTTCCGACGATACTTGATCGGGAGGCAATACATTGTTTAACTGATCATATGTGATGTACCCACGCTCACGAGCCTCTGCGATCATTTTCTTGACTGCAGACTGGCTCATATCTAGGGAGAGATCTGCTTCTTGATCTTCTGATTTTTTATCCTCGGTATCTTTGGCCGCCATTCACAACTCCCAATAACGTTGTATGATTCGTTTTGGGAGAATCAATATACAAATTCACTGATTCGGCCACCCAAATGAACGATAAAAAACATTTTTTATCGCCTCAGTTAGCTTTTTTTCTTCTCAAAGCTAATGGTTTTCCGGATTTCATCTAGTTTGAGACGTTCTTCTCGATTTATGTTCAAACCGTTTTGCGCTTGCTCATAGTTAATTGTATCCTCCTGAACAGAACTAACTGTTCGCTGTTTTGCGTTGTTTGCCATTCCAAGTCTAGAGAAGTCTCTTTCATGCCATTCTTCGGGTGGTGTATTATTAATTTCGTCCACTTCTACTGATAGACCTCGTTCACTATTGAGCTTTGCAAGTTCCTCCCTCAGAGTTTGTTGACCCATTTCTATTGTACCTTTTACGCGAAGACAGGGTAAAACTCTCAGGTGTGATAAGCTTAGTAGTTTCTCAACTTTCTCACCACCAATTTTCTCCATAAGTTCATTCTTTATTTCGGTTTTAGTTCCGTTGTCTAATTTAACCAGTTCCTTTAGGATCAAATCACAGTCGGGACTTGCGAGATCTATCATTATTAACTCATCGTAGAATATCTCAATAAGTTCCGGAAAATTCATCAAGACCGCTATAACGGTAGATTCGCGAATTTGCGCTGATACTGTTTTTTCGTCTGCCGCCACTAAGAAAGATGACTTGGTATCGCTTTGTGGCATTAATCTGGAATTATTTTTAAATTCAGTCGTTCCGGTATTTTGTCTTCCAAAAAATTGCCTACGGGCTTGAAACAGTGCATCCCTATAGTGATTTTTAAGATTTTTGTCCGTTATTAATCCAATCGCATCCGAGAGGGATTTATCCAATCCAGCTCGCCTCTCGGGACTATCGAAGCTTTTACCTTCTGTTTCTCTTCTCCAGATCAAATCCACCATGGGAACTGCTTCATCGATTAGATTTTTAAATACAGAAGCCCCCTCGTTTCGAATTAAGTCGTCAGGATCCTTACCCTCTGGCATAATTGAAAACCTTAATGCCTTACCAGTTCTAAGAAGTGGGAGAGAAAGGTCAATTAATCTATAGGCAGCACGCAATCCTGCTTTGTCACCATCCAAAGCGATGATTGGCTCCGGTGATATACGCCACATAAGTTGCAATTGTTTCTCAGTAATAGCAGTACCAAGCGGAGCGATAGCTCCATTAAAATTTCCTGAATCTAGGGCAATTACATCCATATATCCTTCAGTAACAATCAAGGGCTCACCCCTTCCAACAGCAGACCTTGCACTTACTAAGTTATAAAGATTACTACCTTTATCAAACAAAGGTGTTTCAGGAGAATTAAGATATTTTGCCCTAGCCGCAGGGTCCAGCGATCTTCCGCCAAATGCAATACACCGTCCCCTGCTGTCACGAATTGGGAACATTATTCGCCCTCGAAAACGATCATATAACCGATTACCCTCATCAGATTTTACAGACATGCCAGTTTCAATAATTGCGTCCAAATCATAACCCTTATCTATCAATTTCTGGGTTAGAGTAGTTTGATCTGCACGTGCAAAACCTATTTCAAAACGCTCAATTGCATCTGAAGAAAGTCCACGGCTTTTCAAATACTCGAGTGCATGCTTTCCCTGATTTGAATTGAGTGTAAGGCGAAAAAAATTTACAGATTGCTCCATAATCTCGAGCAATATTTTATTTCGATCAGCTTTTTCTTTAGACTTTGGATCAAATTCAGGCATCTGAAGGCCAACTTCTGAAGATAGGATCTCTACCGCCTCAATAAAGTTTACATTCTCTGTTTCTTTAATAAAACCGATCGCATCACCTTTAGCTTGACAACCAAAACAGTAATAAAACCCTTTATTATCATCCACATGAAAACTTGCTGTTTTTTCTTGATGAAAAGGACAGGGAGCCCACATATCCCCTCTAGCCTGATTGGATTTGCGCAAATCCCACTGAACTTTACGCCCAACTACATCAGAGAGGCAAATTCTAGACCTAAGTTCATCTAAGAATCCATTTGGTAAGCTCATGATTTATCATCAGTCTTTCTTGAATGGTTGTCCAGTCTAACACTTAATCAATAATAGCAACCTAAAAATTTTGTTTAATGACATTCACGGTCTTTTTCATTGAATGCGTTATTTCACTAACCAATGTCTTTGACATTGATCTATAACCGTATATGTCAAATTGCTCTTTACCGCTTCTATGAATGGTTACATGCAATAACCCCAGCATGGTTCTAGCAACATACCCAGTTTTAAACTTGCTGAAGCGAACATCAATTGGACAGAGACGCTGCAATACCTCTTCCACATATTTGCCTTTAAACCTTAACGAACACCAAGCATCACTTTGATCAATAATGGCGGCTAAATCAGTTAGTGCGAGATTAGGTTTTTCGCCGACTAACAAAGTGAAACTTCCAAACCAAATAGCTCTTACCCCTGAATTTCCCGTAGCCCTGCAAACCTTGGGCAGAAGTATCCCGTGGTTTTCTTTAAGAATTGCAGAGCATTTTTTTTCAAATCCAGGATATGGTGAGATTGAAAAAAGGTAAGAGGGGTCCAATTCGACGAGTTCTAATCCATCAAATTTTACAGGGCATAACCCTGCCGCAGGACTTGATGCCGATAAACTACGCATGCATTTTGTTTCCATCTGGATCATAGAATACAGGATTGCAAACCTCACATTCTAACTGGGTTTCAGCCATAAAATTTACGGCATTTATGCGCTCTCCCCATCGCTCTGGTCCACGCCTCAAGAAAGCTAGCCCAACGTAGCAATTCTCAACAGGTGAAAAGGTTACCGAAGATATAAAACCTTGATTATTATCAGCCAGAGGTTCATCGTCTATGTTAAAAAGCTGTGATCCCGCCTTGAGGCTACTTGTAGATCCTTTCATTTTTAATCCAACCAGCCGCTCTCTATTGGGGTCTAGTAGCCCTGGCCTTTGTGCCATTTTATTTCCAATAAAATCTTTTTTCTGACTCAGCATTCTTTGCATGCCAACGTCATAGGCCGTAGTCCTTCCATCAATTTCAGCATGTGTGATAAATCCTTTCTCTAGGCGCATAACATTCATGGCCTCCATGCCATAAATACCACCTCCATGCTGCTCTGCTTCTAACTTGAGAACATTAAAGAGACTAGCACCGTATCGTGAAGGTATGGCCAGTTCAAATCCTAACTCACCGGAAAATGAAATTCTGAAAAGGCGCGCTTTTACACCCATGACTTTAACTTCACCACAGGCCATGAAAGACCAATCCTTTTTATTAAGAGGCTCATCCAAAATTGATGAAATAACATCTCTTGACCTGGGGCCAGAAACAGCAAATTGAGCCCATTGCTCTGTCACTGATACAAATCTAACATCGAAATCTGGCCTGTAGGCTTGGTGAACAAAATCTAAATGTCTCATAACCAAACCTGCCGCAGCAGTAGTAGTTGTCATTAGGTATGAGTTTTCTGATAGCCTTGCTGATGTGCCATCATCCATAACGAATCCATCTTCTCTCAACATCAGCCCATACCGAACTCTGCCCACGGCCAGAGAGCTAAAGGAATTAGTATACACAAAATCAAGAAATTTACCGGTATCTTTCCCTTGAAGTTCGATTTTGCCAAGCGTTGAAACATCACATATCCCAACATTTTTTCGAACACTTAAAACTTCACGATTACAAGACTGCAACCAATCATTCTCACCAATTTTGGGATAATAGCTTGGACGATACCACAAACCAGCTTCAATCATAGGTGCAGCGAGCGCAATCGAGGTAGAATGCGTTGTCGTAAATCGCTCCGGAGCAAATCCTTTATCTCTTCCTGAGGAGCCAATCGCCCCTATAGATATTGGTGTGTAGGGTGGCCTGAAGGTTGTAGTGCCAGTGCTTTCGATACTCTCACCACTGGCATCAGCAAGCAGCGCAATCGAGATAACATTCGAACCTTTACCCTGATCAGTTGCCATCCCTTGTGTCGTATAACGTTTCATATGTTCGACGCTACTGAAATTTTCGGCTACTGATTGCTTTATGTCTTTTGTAGTTACGTCATTTTGAAAATCTAACCAGGCTCTTTTATGCCCCGCCACAGCCCAAAGTGGACTAATATTATAATCTGCATCCGAAGCCTTGGGCAGCGATTTACTTTTTCTCTTTATGCCTTTTGAATTCAACAGTTCATTTACTACTTCTAACACAGATTCAAAGCAGGCCGATGTTGTAAAATGACCATTTGCTGAACCTACAACTTTCATACCGGGAACACTGTTCTCCGTGGAAGTAAAGGCGGCAATTTCACTGTTCCATTCAGGCTTTGAATTGGTATGACAACTTAAATGTATACTTGGGTTCCAACCACCGGCCACCCCGAGACAATCTGTTTGTATTCTGCGTTCCCCTTTTTTATCTCGTATACAAATATGCTCAAGCGCTAGTCTTCCACCGGTATCATAAACTTCAGCCCCTCGAAAAATTGGAAAATCACCCTGGATACCGGCATCACTTCTACTATCGATATAGGCGGCTATTTCCACACCAGCATTTTTTAAATCATACGCTGTGTTGAAAGCATCATCATTGTTACCAAAAATCGAAACAGATTTTCCTGCTGATACACCATAATGATTTAAGTAACCACGAACTGCACTTGCCATCATAATTCCAGGACGATCGTTATTGCCAAAAGCAATATGACGCTCGATTGACCCAGATGCCAAAATGCTGCTGGAGGCTACTATGCGGTGATAACGATCTAGAAGACAATCATTTCCAGAATTTTGAACGTGGCGAGAAAGTCGCTCCAAAACACCAAAAGTCCCCTGATCATAAATCCCAAAAACTGTCGCCCGCGAAATCATTCTGACATTATCTAGTGATTTCAATTCAACCAGACAGCGATCCACCCAATCTTTACAATGATCCCCATCTATAATTGTATTTTCAAAACGAAGCTGGCCACCGAAGTTTGCATTTTCATCTACCAGTATTACATCCAGGCCAGCCCTTGCCGTTAGTAAGGCGGAAAGCAATCCTGATGGGCCACCTCCAATAATCAAAAGATCGCAAAAAAGAAAATTTTGATCATAATTATCGTCATCAGTTTTAGAATCTAGCCGTCCTAGGCCAGCTGCGCGACGAATTATTGGCTCATACAAAGCCTCCCAAAAGCTTGGAGGCCACATGAAAGTTTTGTAGTAAAAGCCAGCGCTTAAAAAGCGAGCAGCAATATCATTTATGGCCAGAGCATCAAATTTTAGATTTGGCCAAGAATTCTGACTGGTTACAATTAAACCTTGATATATTTCTTGCACTGTAGCCCTAACATTAGGTTCTACTCTTCCACCTTTATGCACTGAAATAAGTGCATTGGGTTCTTCAGAACCGATGCCTAATATACCTCTAGGCCGATGATATTTAAAAGAGCGGCCAACTAAATGGACATCATTTGCAAGAAGTGCTGAAGCAACAGTATCGCCGAGAAAACCTTTATACGGTTTTGAGTCAAAATAAAAAGTTATCTTCTTATCTTGGTTCAAAATTCCCTGTGAAGCTATTCTCATGCCCGTCTTTCGCCCGTATTTTTCACCAATTCTGTCTTTATAATTTCATGAGTCACCGTATTTCTAGTGACAACTAGCCAGCTATTACAGCCTTTCTCATGATACCATAAATCACGAGTCTCGCCCGCTGTATTATCCCTAAGATGTAAAAACTCGTGCCAATCATTGAGACTATCCTCCAGACTTGGCCGATGTAAATCCTGTGCAGATCCGCGGTAGTAAAATTCCCTTATGTCTCTTTTGCCACAGTTTGGGCACGGTATTCTCATTTCGATCAGCTCATTCTCTTAAAAAATTGTCTTTATCATTTATCACTAATGTAGGTTGTGTTGCGAACCTGTACCCTCCTCATCCATCAACTGGTATCCAGTTCGAAAACGGTCAAATCTATAATTCTTTGCAGTATGAAAATGGTTATCAGTAGCTATTAAGTGGGCATAAGCGTATCCGGAAGCTGGAACAGCTTTAAAGCCGCCATAACACCATCCACAATTTATAAATAGTCCGTCGACTGACGTTTTATCAATAATTGGGCTACCATCGGGCGACATATCCATTATTCCACCCCATGACCTTAAAACCTTGGCCTTACCGATCATCGGCATCAGTGCCATGCCAGCCTCGAAAACATGCTCCAGTAACGGTAAATTACCTCTTTGGGCATAGGATGCATATCCGTCCAAGTCGCCACCGAAAACAAGGCCACCTTTATCAGATTGGCTAATATAAAAATGACCCATTCCGAAGCTGACCACATTGTTAATTATGGG
>CABZJF010000027.1:0-18024 GCA_902525915.1 Paracoccaceae bacterium
AAAATAAAACCGGGGCAAGATGTGATTGTAATCGGTGCGGGTGGCGTTGGACTCAATGCAATCCAAGGTGCAAGACTTGCCGGCGCTCGCAGAATAATAGCAGTAGATCTTTCTGAGGAAAAATTAAACATAGCAATAGAATTTGGAGCCACTGATGGCATCCTAGGCACCAAGGGTAGTCCATGGAAATTGGCAAAAGAAAAATTAGGCGGTGGCGCCCATGCTGTATTTGTTTCAGTGGGCGCGGTCGCTGTGTACGATACGGCCCCCCTATATCTCGCACTAGGCGGTCAGATTGTTATGCTGGGAATGACAAAAACCAATGAACTAGCTACTTTTAAGCCTGTTAACTTAGCGGCAACAACTCAAAAACTGGTTGGTTCAAAAATGGGTGATACCGTCATAGAAAGGGATATTCCCTGGATTGCTGATTTATATCTACAAAATAGGTTAAAATTGGATGAACTAATTTCAAAAAAGTGGAAACTGGATCAAATAAATGAGGCAATTTTCGACACAAAATCTGGTTCAGCAAAGAGAAATCTGATTGTTTTTAATTAATGGTATATCAGATGCGTATAACTAATCTGGATGTAATTGTAACAGCCCCCCCTGCTCCGGGATGGGGAGGAAGATACTGGATTTTGGTCAAATTAACGACAAATACGAATGTTGTTGGATGGGGAGAATGCTATGCATCATCTGTTGGTCCAAAAGCTATGGCGGCGGTTATTGAAGACGTCTTTGAAAGATATTTTTTAAATCAATCACCAGAAAATATAGAATTGATGTTCAGACGAACTTTTTCATCTGGGTTTACTCAGAGGCCGGATCTTTCTGTCATGGGGGCATTTTCAGGATTAGAAATTGCGTGTTGGGATATTCTTGGAAAAGAACGCAACAGACCAGTTTGGGCTTTACTAGGCGGGAAAATGAACGAAAGTATTAGAGCTTACTCATACCTGTATCCGCTTGAAAATCACGATTTAAAGTCATTTTGGACTTCTCCAGAAGATGCAGCTGAAAGTGCCTCTGAATTAGTATCGCGAGGGTATACAGCACTTAAATTTGATCCCGCCGGCCCCTATACAATGCGTGGAGGTCATCAACCTGCCCTAAGCGATATAGAGCTGTGTGTTTCATTCATGGAAGAAATAAGAGCGGCAATAGGCAATAGGGCGGATTTACTTTTGGGAACCCATGGACAGTTTACTACTTCTGGAGCCATAAGACTTGGCCAAGCCATCGAACGTTTCAACCCATTGTGGTTTGAAGAACCTATTCCACCTGATAATTTATTAGAGTTTCAAAAATTAGCCCAATCGTTGAAAGTACCAATTGCTGCAGGTGAGAGACTAACTACAAAATATGAGTTTGCCACTTTACTGAGAAGTGGAGGTATTTCAATTCTTCAACCAGCATTAGGTCGCGCTGGGGGTATTTGGGAAATGAAGAAGACCTCTGCAATAGCCGAAGTATTTAACGCACAAATGGCTCCTCATCATTATGCTGGACCAATTGAATGGGCGGCGAATATTCAATTAGCTGTATCTATTCCAAATATCTTGATACTCGAAACTATTGAGACGAATTTCCATGACGAACTTATTAAGAGTTCGATACGGGTAGACGATGGATATATAAAAGCCCCACAAGCTCCGGGCCTCGGCATAGAGGTCAATGAAAATCTTGCAAGGCAGAACCCGTTTGACGGAGATGGTCTGCACCTTATGATGCAGGATGACCCATGCGATTATAAAAACGGAAACTTTTTTCTTGGCGGTGCTCCGCCAAAGTCGAGTAGTTAGCCTTTAAGAACGCTCCCACGGTATCGTATAATCTTGCAAAACCTCCTTAATTAAAGCATCAGATGCTTCACCTTTTATTTGTGCAACAAGGCCTAATTTCTTATCGTCTGTAACACCGGAAACTCGGGCTGTAGCATTTTTTTCGGACAGAGCTTGATCAAATATTCTAGTAATGGCCATTTTCCTGAGATCAGGCTTAAATACCTTCCCAACTGCAGTTTTAGGCAATTCTTTAAGAATTTCTAGGTGTTTAGGTTTAGCGCCGGGTTCATTAATATTGTTACTAGCGTACTCAATTAACTCTTGATCAGAGACAGTCGCCCCGGCCACAAGCTCGACATACACGCATGGCAATTCACCTGAATGAGCATCTGGTTGACCTATCGCACCCGCGAAAGCAACCGCATCATGCCCAAGAAGTGTTTCTTCAATCACAGCGGGGTCGATATTGTGCCCTCCCCTAATAATTAGGTCTTTGGCACGCCCGGTTATCCAAACAAACCCATCACCATCTTTTCTGCCTAAATCGCCTGTTCTTAAATACTTTTTCTTGTAGTAAAGATCTTTGTTTTTATCATCCTCAGTATAGGTCTTTCCTGCAAAAACACCTGGGTTAGAAATAGAGATTTCTCCAATTTCATCCACCGAACATTCTTTAAATTTACCATCTTCTTGAGTGATGATTTTAACATCCGTATATGGTAATGGGAGACCAACCGAACCAACTTTCTTTGAACCGATAGGTGGGTTTACAGAAACGAGACAAGTAACTTCAGTTAACCCATACCCTTCAATTATTTCCACACCAGCAGCTCCCTCAAAACGTCTAAATAATTCCATTGGCATTGGAGCTGACCCGGAGAAAGCTTGTTTAATGGAAGAGATATCGGCATCTACAGGCCTTTGCATCAATTGTGAGACCGCTGTCGGTACTGTGATAATAAAAGTAATTTTCCATCTCTCGATTAATTTCCAAAAGTTGTCAAAAACTCCATCTCCTCGGTAACCCTGCGGTGTCGGGAAAACAACATGGGCGCCAGAACTTATGGCCCCCATTATAATTACGTGGCTAGCAAAAACATGAAACAAAGGTAACGGACAAATTATATTATCATCAGCTGAAAATATTAATTCCGCACCAAGCCATCCATTGTAAGCCAACCCTGAATATGTATGCTGTGCAACTTTAGGCATGCCTGTTGTTCCTCCTGTATGAAATAAGGCGGCAACACGGTCTTCTTGAATATCCTCAAAATCAAGCGAGGTATTTTGCTGTTCTAACAATTCGTTAAAATTAATTACTTTCGCAGAGTGCTGTGTATCATTTTTTGGCCTAATCAATGGAACAATCCAAGACTTTGGTGGTGTTAAATACCTCAACAAATCTACTTCTAGTACTGTGTGGACATTCGGCGCTAAAGCAACTGCCTGTGCAGTTTTTTGACAAACATCAGTTTTTGGAAAAGCCTTCAAGGTTACAACAACTTTTGCATCAGTTTCTCGCAAAATAGCTGCTATTTGTTCCGTGTCCAATAGTGGGTTGATCGGTGAAACTATACCCGAAATTGCACCACCCAAAAGAGAGAATAACGTTTCATTTGCATTAGGTAACACATAAGCTATCACATCAGTCTCATTAATTCCCAAACTACGGAACATGTTTGCGGCTTGGGTTGCCTTATCGAACAACTCTTTCCATGAAAACGTTTCCGCTTTATCTTTTGGACCCGAAAATATTTGATAACTTACCGCATCATGATTTGGGTATTTTTGCGCTGCTCTCGAAAGCATACCATACAATGTCTTTGGAACGTCGCGATCTTCCCATTTGGAAAGCTTTTCTATTTTTTTTATATCATCTATCGACGCGTAACTCATCTTTTCCCCTATCTATGGTCTGTTACCCAATATAAATACATCTTGGTTTGAAAAGAACAGGCTTGCAAGAGTTAAGATACCGATCAACGGGTAAATATGTTGTAGTATCGAACTAGGCCGCCAAATCCTCACCATCTGAAAATTGCAATCTAGCCAATCTGGCGTATAGGCCACCAGCAGATAGTAATTCGTCATGTGTGCCGGTAGCTACAAGTTTGCCCTGGTTCATAACGATTATTCTATCCGCCTTTTTAACCGTTGCCAACCGATGCGCAACAACTAATGTGGTGCGGCTTTTAGACAGGGACTCAACGGCTCTTTTGACAGCTAGTTCATTTTCAGAGTCCAGTGCACTTGTTGCCTCATCTAAAAGTAAGATCGGAGCATTTCTCAAAATTGCTCGAGCAATTGCTATCCGTTGCTTTTGCCCCCCAGAAAGCATTACACCACGCTCACCAACAAATGTCTGATAGGACTCTGGTAAATTCTTGATAAACTCATGTGCGGATGCTGCTTTAGCAGCAGCTATAACGTCTTCATCAGATGCATCGGGCCGTCCAAACCTGATATTTTCCATTGCTGACATTGCAAAAATTATTGGATCTTGAGGGACAACAGCAATATTTTTCCTAAATTTTTCTCTTGCCAGCTCTTTTAAATCAATTCCGTCTATTTTTACACAACCAGACATTGGGTCATAAAAGCGCAGTAACAGTTGAAATAGTGTAGACTTTCCCGCACCGGAAGGACCGACAAATGCTACAGTTTCACCAGGTGCAATCTTAAAATCGAGTTCGGATAAGGCTGGGGTATTAGGCCTGGACGGGTACCGAAAATTTACTGAATTAAATTCAATTTCCCCCCTTACAGGCAAAGTAAACTCTTTAATTTTCTGAGGGTCTTTTACAAAATCTCGTAAATTAAGAAGCTCTACCAGCCGCTCTGTAGCACCAGCTGCCCTTTGTAGTTCTCCCAGGATTTCTGACAAAGCGGCGACAGCTCCAGCAACCATCACAGCGTAGATTACAAATTGCACCAAAACACCAGTCGATATTACGCCCAGTCTAACATCTCGAGCGCCAATCCATAAAACCCCAACAATTCCAGAAAATACAAAAAATATGACAATTGCGGTCATCCAGGCTCTTGTAGAAATTCTCTTTCGTGCCGAGCGATAGGCTTTTTCACTCACGTCGTTAAAAGCATTAATGCTGAGGTTTTCGTGTGTATAAGCTTGAATTGTTTGTACGGCTCCCAACGACTCTGATGCATTTCCTGAAGAAGATGCGATCCAATCCTGATTTTCGCGGCTCAACCTTCTTAGTTTTCTGCCCAAAGTGAGTATTGGAATTACAACAGCCGGGACTATAAGAAGGACCAAGCTGGTTAATTTGACAGAAGTGATAAGCATAAGCGCAAGTCCACCTGCGAAAATCAAAATGTTCCTCAGCGCAACAGAGATGGAAGATCCTATAACTGATAGAATAAGAGTCGTGTCAGTAGTTATTCTGCTAATTACCTCACCTGTCATTATTGTCTCATAAAACTGGGGACTCATTTTGAGAACTCGCTCAAATATAGTTTCCCTTATATCGGTAACCACGCGTTCACCTAATTTTGTGACAAGCGCATATCGTATTGCTGTGCCCGCTGCCAACAATGCTGCTACTACTAGAATTGCAACGAAGTATAAATCTAGCATACTTTCGTTTCCAATATTAAATGTATCGACTACTCTTCGTACCGCTAATGGCAGTATCAATGATAAACCAGCGGTTAGAATAAGCGCCAGACAAGCCGCTGCTATTAATCCTTTGTAAGGAATTAAAAACGGTAAAAGACCTGACAACGCACCTAATTCTTTTGATGGTTTTCTTTCTTTTGATCTCGTAGCGTGCGACATTCCCTCTCCGTGGTTTTCGTCGTGGCTTGATTAAGAACGGCGAAACTAACAGACGTCAAGCTGCGGAGTAAAGATTTATTTACTAAAAAATATTTTTGCATGAACAAAAAATTTTAAATGATGAAAAAGTAGGTTTAGCTGGATCCCTTACAATATTGAATTAGTTGAATTATTTTCTTACCATTATACAAAAAGTATTTTAACAACATGAACAATAAGCCTAAAAAAAAACTCTAAAGTGGCTAATTAATAAAGTTGCCATATAATAAATTGTCACTCATTAACTTAGTTTAATTGTTCACTTCAGTGCTTATAACCTGCCAAGGATAAGTTGTTCAAAAGCCGTGCATGAGTGGAAGTTTTTTCCCAATTAACTATCTCTTCAAACTTTTCCTGGTTTCGTAAAAGCTCAATCTCACTGCACGATAAGCTATAAGGGTTATTTTCAAACCGTTTTTTGAGAACCATATCATTCCAAATAGTTTCTATGAGCTTTTTATCATCCATGGATACATAAACGACAATTGGGTATTCTTTTTAGCAAAGCATGCAATTTAATTTCTTAAACTTTTTACTATCTCAAAAAAAATGATAGTGTTGATCCATATGTGGCAAAAGAAAAAATAGTTCTAGTGGCATCAATGAAGTTTATTCATATATCCGATATTCATTATGTCTCTGAGGACGGACCCTTGAATGGCTGTGTTCCTTCGGATCGCCTGAATAAATGCATAGAAGATATAACCAAATGGCACGGAGATGCAAAATTTTGTGTCATCTCGGGAGACTTATCAGAATTTGCCGAAACGAGAGCATATCAATCATTGAAAAAGAAATTACTGGAGTTTCAAATCCCATGTTTTTTATTGATCGGCAACCATGACGATCGGAATTTATTTCAATCAGTTTTTACCAATAATCCATGCGATGAAAATAAATTTGTGCAGTCATCATTCGAAACTGATGAGGGAGTATTCATATTTTTAGACACAAAAAAACAAGGTAAAAATGTACATGACGGAGAGTTATGCGAGAACCGCTTGGATTGGTTAAAGAAGCAACTAATAAATTCAGGTAACAAACCAACTTACTTATTCATGCACCATCCTCCGTTCGACATCGGGATCCCCTATATGGATAATATCCGCTTATTTGGATCAGATCAGTTTTTATCAACACTTTCGCATGGGAAAAATATTCAACACATATTTTATGGACATGTTCACCGATTAACTTTTGTGAAATGGCACGGATATACGTTTTCAAGTTTAACAAGTCTTAACCATCAAAGTCCATTAGTGGCTGAGAGTGTACAGGGTGAATTTTGCGATGAGCCTCCTGCGTACGGAGTCATCTTAATTGATGAAGATCAATTAACCATACACTTCAACAATTTTTTAGATCGTAAGCCTCTACACCAGACTTAAAATGGAAATTCATTGGATATCACTTGTATTAGTATCAGCCACAATACATTCAGTTAGAGAACTACTACTTAAAAACGCTTCTAATTCTTTAGCTTGTTACCTTGGTGTAGCAGTTGTTTGGTTAGTACTTGCAACTTTTCAAAATATACTAGTAGGTAATGATTTCCGAATTCCCCGAGATTGTTGGCCGTTAATTATTATCTCTGCTTCAGGATTGACGTTATATTATTACGGAACACTCGCCGCTATGAAGGTTGGGCAGATGTCAATTTATTATCCTATAGTCAGATCCTCTCCAATAGCGATAGTTATTTTTAGCTGGCTTATTCTGGGTGAAAAATACACTTCTTTATCTGTGATAGCGATAGTTGTCATATTCGTCGGGGCCATTATACTTCAGAACTCCAAGCTCGGTTTTCTAGGTGAAAAAAAAGCACTAGCACTTTCATTTATGGCAATGGCCGGATCAGCTAGCTACTCAATAAGCGACGCGATCGCAGTTCAGAAAGTAACCCCGTCTACCCTACTTTTCTGCTGCTACATACTGGTATCGTTATTTTTATTTTTAATGCTCTCATTCAATAATAGGATTAAAAAAAATACTGTGATCGTTTTGATGGAACAATGGCAACTGGACCGATACCGAATATTGTCAGCGGGTGTGGTTTCATATTGTTCCTATTATTTGATTTTAATCGCATTTGAATTGGGAGGAGACGCGGCAATAGTCAGCGCCATTAGGCAGGCTTCAATTCCAATATCTGTTTTACCAGCGGGTTACTTCTAAAAGAAAATGAAACTTTCCGACGACTTGGATGGGCCACGCTCATAGCAGTAGGCATATTTTTGTTGTCTATTACAGATTCAGCGCACTTTTAGGATGGCGAAGCAGATCCCTAACCACATAACTTTAAGCATTTAGGTGTGCAACTAAAGATAAACCCCTCGCGAAAACGAGGGGTTTGTACTTGCTGACCGTTCCGGGAAGGATGGAACACTCAATAAATAGAGTAATTCTGGGAGGAAAATCTCTATAGATTTAACTATGCTGCGCCGCAGCACATTATCAAGATTGACTATGCGTTAACTTTATTTTTTTTGATAAATTTTAAGCTTTAAAATAGCATTTGGCCAAAAAGTAGCCACACTTTCTAATATTTCAGCAGAAAAAAATTATAAGCGATTCTATTCAAATCCTGTAAATTGTGGAATGGAATGTCGGTCTGCAGCGGATTTACATAATTAAGCCAAAAAAGTAAGGAGTGGCGAGTCTACAATCGTTGTTGCCTCCCAATACGACAACCATCGGACTCGCCCCAGTTCTCAAGAACGTAGTAGATGGAAACATGAGTCACTGTTTGCTGTCAATATAATCTAATGAATAGTGACAGTCCGCCACACTTTATTCTGCATACAAAAATTTGTCTTTAACAATTTTTTGAATTTCCTGCCTTGGTCTGATGGTTTTTGGAGCGTGTAGCGGGAGTCGAAACCGCATTTTCTGTTCCGTATTGTATAAATAGTGCTTAATAAAATGACTTTTTGGTACTATCAGACACTGTGATATATGCTAAGGTAGGCACTGGTTAGGCACTCCCAGTGACAAAAGTCAGAATAATTTATGTTTACACCAAGCTTGTTTTGTATTTTAGTATTGGAATAGTCCAAAAGTAAGCGTTGCTCGTATGAATATAGCAAGACTAAATGTTCACAATCTGCAAAAAACGTTATCGTTAATGACCGCCTATGTGCAATGCAAACTACTGCGACGGGATTTGCGAACCGAGTTGGCGCGATTAGAAAAACAGAAAAAGCATCGTACTAACGCGGAGATAGCCTTGACTGTAGTAATTATATTTGCTGCAGCATTGTTAGCTTCAAGCTTTGGTTGGAAAGGGCTTATGATGTATTTTCTAATTGCTGCAGTTCTCTTTCGTTAATTATGTGACAGCTTGTCACATATATTTAAGTGTATGAAAAAAAATCATTATTTAAAATATCTCAATACAAAATAAATATTTTAATTGATTATTTTAGATTGTGAAGCATGTACCTACAAATGATTTTATAGGAGGACAGCATGGGTGAACTCATGACTATATTGGCGTTTGGTACACTTGGAGCCGTAAGTGTGCTTGCCTACATATCCGCAAGGGTAACAGAAAAATTAAAAAACGATCCATCTCACAAAAGGTCTAGCTTATGTGCAACAAGTGAGCATTGGGCTGAAACTAGATGAGACTGTTGTGAACTTTTTATACAGTTTGAAACAGTTAATACAGTTTAAAACAGTGCGGTTTAATACTTGGTTAAATTATAGTCGACCGCACTGTCTTTCAGTTTCAATAAAGAATTTTTGGTATATCTAATTACTTTACAGAATTTTAGTTATGTTATTTCCACAAAAACTGTTGTGGAAGTAGTTGCAGCTCAGTGCTGAAATTTGTTATATGGAAAACAAATTTGTCACTGAAATACCTATTTCGTTAATTGGATTAGCCGGGATCTTACCTCTTATTTTTACAATACAAACTGTTTTCACAACAGAGACCGCGCCATGAGAGAATTTGGTGCAGTTGACTGCTAAAATTGCAACAAAAAACCCACTACCCATCGTTAAAATTAGGCACTGACTAAGACACTGAGAGACCTCATAGAAGAGTTTAAATATTGATTTAAATAGAAAAATAGTGGAGCGGGTAGCGGGAATCGAACCCGCACCTTAAGCTTGGAAGGCTCTTATGATACCATTTCACCATACCCGCAAGGTGCCTGTTACTTAATACGGTCAAAATTTAGCGTCAAGCATATAACAATGGTAAATCCTATTTTCACTGAGGCGATGATCATACAGGCGCATTTGTTGATTTTATTTCATTAGTAACATTGAGCACTTCCAGTTCGATGTGTGACGGGGTTTTCATAAGTTTAGCCGCTTGGACACCCTGCCCCTCACCGAGCCAACCAGCCCAGTCACTCGGATCTATTAAAAGTGGCATGCGATTATGAATCCCTGATATTTGCTCTGAGGCGGGTACAGTTATGATCGTACAAGTCGGAATTCTATCTTCACGATCATCCGAAAATTGCCAAATTCCAGCAAAGATCATTTGCTGCCTATCTGACCTCCTAACATAAAAAGGTTTACTCTTTGAGCCAACTTTTTTTTTCCACTCGTAGAAGCCATCCGCTGGTATTAAACATCTCCTTCTACGGCAAGCGTCTCTGAACGCAGGTTTTTCAGCAAGCGTTTCAGCTCGAGCATTGAATAGTAATGGCCCATCTGTAACCGATTTATACCAATGTGGTACAAAACCCCAGCGCATCTGTCCTAATTTTCTCTTACCCGAATTGCTGACGAGCACACTAATGTTTTCAGATGGACAAATGTTAAAATTAGGTACTGTAACCAGGCTTTCTGCCATTTGGGCGTTAAAAATTTCAGCAGTTGCTTTTAATGGCGTTTCTAATAAAAATCTACCACACACTGTATTATTCTACCTTCAAATTATAATAAGCGACTTCGGGGTATAATGCTTAATTATATACACTACTCATCTACCAAATCTAATAAAATCCCGCTTTTGATTGTGCATGGATTATATGGCTCAGCACGGAATTGGGGTGTAATTTCAAAAAGACTGTCAGATGAAAGAGAAGTTTTTGCCATCGACCAACGTAACCATGGCGACAGTTTATGGTGCGAAACCCAAAGTTACTTCGATATGGCTGGAGATCTTCAAGAATTTCTTAAACACTTTGGCTCAATGGCTGTTTTAGGGCATTCGATGGGTGGAAAAGCGGCAATGGTACTCTCAATATTGGACTCAAACCTAGTCGAAAAACTCATTATAGCAGACATAGCACCCGTTAGCTATTCCCACGATAATACTCAGTACATTAGAGCAATGAAAAAAATTTCATTAGATAGATTAGCCACCAGAACAGATGCCATAATTCAGTTAGCAGAAAGTGTTCCAGAGCCAGAGTTGCGGAGCTTTTTTGCTCAGTCAATTGATTTAAAAAATAAAAGATGGAAGCTTAATTTAGATGTGCTTGAGCGCGAAATGGAAAAAATAATTTCTTTTCCTCAGCTTCCAGGACAATATGAAAAAGCTTCACTTTTTTTATCTGGAGCATTAAGTAACTATCTACAAATTACACATCGGCCTAGAATAAAAAAACTATTTCCTAAAGCAAAGTTTGCCAAAATACCAAATGCTGGGCACTGGCTTCATGCAGAAAAACCACGTGAATTTGAAGCTGCAGTTAGAACTTTTTTAAACGATTTTTAACAGTAACTTTACTTTTTAAATATCGCGCAATATTGGTCAAGAATTTGTAAAAAAGAACCTTGACCAAAGCCTAATTTAAACTCATATCGGAAATATGACAAACCTCGCAAATATAAGAAACTTTTCTATAGTGGCTCACATCGATCATGGCAAATCTACTTTGGCCGATCGATTAATTCAAACGACTTCAACTGTGTCGGATCGGGATATGAAAGAGCAACTTCTCGATAGCATGGACATTGAACGCGAACGTGGGATTACAATTAAAGCCAATACAGTTAGAATTGATTATATTGCCAAAGATGGTGAAAAGTATGTTCTTAACCTGATAGACACTCCAGGTCACGTAGACTTTGCCTACGAAGTAAGCAGGTCAATGAGAGCTGTTGAAGGGTCGCTGTTGGTAGTGGATAGCACACAAGGGGTTGAGGCACAAACACTGGCAAACGTTTATCAAGCAATCGACGCCGATCATGAAATAGTACCTGTTCTGAATAAAATTGATTTACCCGCGTCAGATTGTGACAGAGTAGCGGAGCAAATTGAGGATGTTATCGGTTTGGATGCTAGCGAAGCGATCGAAGTCAGTGCGAAATCAGGTATCGGTATTGGTGAAACGTTGGAAGCCATTGTTAATAAGTTGCCGGCACCAACCGGAGATATTGACGCACCTCTTAAGGCAATGCTGGTCGATAGCTGGTACGATGCTTACCTTGGAGTAGTAGTCTTAGTACGAATAATGGACGGTAAGATGCAAAAGGGTGATCGCGTAAAAATGATGTCTAACGGAACCCTCCACACTATCGATAGAATTGGTGTATTTAAACCACAGATGGAAAATGTTGATTGTCTCTACCCGGGCGAAATAGGGTTTATTACTGCATCAATTAAACAGGTTCGAGATACTAGAGTTGGCGACACTATCACGCACGACAAACGGGGAACAGATACCGCGTTGCCTGGATTTAAACCAAGTCAGCCAGTAGTTTTTTGTGGTTTATTTCCTGTTGACAGTTCTCAGTTTGAAGATTTACGGGATGCGATTGAAAAACTGGCACTAAACGATGCATCATTTAGCTCTGAAATGGAAACATCCGCAGCATTAGGCTTTGGATTTCGTTGTGGATTTCTAGGACTACTACACCTTGAAGTAATAAGAGACCGTATTGAGCGAGAGTACGATATAGACTTGATTACTACTGCTCCAAGCGTAATTTACCATGTCTATTCTCGTGATGGAGAAATGATTGAGCTGCACAACCCTGCTGATATGCCTGATTTGTCAAAAGTGGACCATTTAGAAGAACCAAGGATAAAAGCAACAATATTAGTACCAGATGATTATTTGGGAGACGTGCTTAAACTTTGCCAGGATCGTAGGGGGATTCAAGAAGATTTAACCTACGCCGGTTCTCGTGCGATGGTTGTATATGACTTGCCGTTAAATGAAGTGGTGTTTGACTTCTACGATCGCTTGAAATCAGTTACTAAAGGGTATGCCTCATTTGATTATCAGATGACCGGCTATCGGACGGATAATTTAGTCAAGATGCAAATTTTGGTAAATGAAGAACCAGTAGACGCACTATCAGTAATGGTACACAGGGACCGGTCAGAGGTTAGAGGCCGTGCTATGTGTGAAAAACTAAAAGACCTTATACCTCGCCATATGTTTAAGATTCCCATTCAGGCGGCTATAGGCGGTAAAGTAATAGCGCGCGAGACCCTCGCAGCTTTGCGAAAAGATGTAACTGCAAAATGTTATGGCGGTGATGCCACCAGAAAAAGAAAGCTCCTGGACAAACAGAAGGCTGGGAAGAAAAAAATGCGTCAATTTGGTAAAGTAGATATTCCACAAGAGGCCTTCATATCAGCCCTTAAAATGGACGGATAAATTTAAGGAGTATGTAATTGGATGGAAAATATTCAAATATCCAAATAATACTACATTGGCTTGTGGTTATCCTGATCGTACCACAATTTTTATTCTCTCACAAAATCTCGAAAGCTTTGGAAGCAAGATTTACCGGGTACGAAGTCCTGGAAAGCCCTTTGATCTCGCTTCATATCTTAACAGGGTTTATAATTTTTTGCTTGGCATGTGCGCGTCTTATTCAGCGCTTTGATAACTCTAACCACCGTGAAGATACTAAAATCAATTATGTAGGCAAGATTATTAAGCACTTAAATCATTATACTCTATATTTTTTGTTACTTGCCCTTCCAATCACTGGAGCAATTGGATGGTTCAGAGGTATCGAAGCTTTTGCAAACTTGCATGTTATGCTTAAATCAATTTTTTTACTTTTAGTTGCTCTGCACCTTACAAGTACTCTCTATCAACAACTATTTTTAAAAAATAATGTTTTGGGAAACATGCTTTTAGGAAGAAGATGAATATTAAATTTAACTTTTTGTGTATTTCATCAAATTTTTTGATGTAATACAGACCTGTAAACTATATTTTGGTGGTACCGCCTCCCCGGCTTGAACGGGGGACCTCTGGATCCACAATCCAGCGCTCTAACCAACTGAGCTAAGGCGGCACTAATCTGGGATCTATCGCTCAAAAACTCTAATTGCAAGTAATTTAAATATATTTCTTAACCATGAAAGTTACAGTCATTATGTTTGCTTAGAGCTTATTTTAACGGTAACTATTGTGTAAGTTTTAAAACCAGCACAAAAGGAAATACTTATGGGGATTAATACGGAATCCAATGTTGAAGCTAGTCTGCAAATTGGGCCAACGGAAAAGGGAATGGTACGCCTTTATGTATCAAATAACTCCATAGAAATACCGATGGATTTTGAGCCTGACGAAGCGAGAGAAATCGCTGATGAAATTTTATCTGCAGCCAAAGTTGCTGCTGAACTTTTAGACACAAAAAGAAGTTAACTTAATAGCCATACGGAAAATCTGGATCGCGGAAAGATCTCAGACGTAACGCTGCATCTCGCCCAAACTTGTGAATTATTTTCTTCCTGCGGGCAGCACTAAGTGGACTCTCTTCAGGAATTCGTTGTATCTCAGCGTCAAACGCATCAGCCACAATCAAGCCACCCTCATCCGGGAGTATATTTGTTGGAAACTGCATATCTACAGCCCAAAAGAAACCATCACAGTAATCTAAATACTTTTGCCATTTCTTATCAGCCATAAAGTCAGCACGTCCTGACTTGCATTCGATAATCCAAATTTCACTTTTTGGTCCAATCGCAATTAAATCCACACGTAATCCGCGAGTTGGAACAAACTCCTCTAAAGAAGCAAAATTCAATCTTGCCAAATGCCTAGCAACCCCCCGCGCGATTCTTTGACCTGATGAATTAAAATCTGCCATTATCTATTATTTGGTAAAACAATTAGGCTGCCCTCCTATATTATATTTTGCTTATTTTAAATGCTACTTGCAAAATATTATTTGACGGATTACGAAACCGCTGGTGGGTTACTGTTCAACTCGTCTCAGGTTGCATTCCGGTGGCCTTAAGCAATTCCGAGGGAGCTGGCTCTGTTTGAATCTTGGTTCATTTACCTGGCGCCCACCTGTAAAAACAGGTCCTCGGGAATGAGATAACCCGACGGTTGCTATGGGGCCCACTGCTTTAACTAAAGCTTTGAATAGATTGACAAATAAACATTTATTTAAATCAGCTTAAAAATCAGCTGGGTTTGCATCCTTCGCCATGAAATCCAGAATTGCATTTACAAATTTTGTTTCTTTACCATCTGGATAAAACGCCTCAGATATAGTTAAATATTCAGAAATAATTACTTTTGACGGCGTATCTGAACCTTTCATTTCAGCCCCTGCTACTCGAAACAAAGCTCTCAGAGTTGGATCAATTCTATCAATCGGCCACTTATCGACCAGAGCCCTATTAGTCATTTGATCAATAGCGGCTTGGAATTTAACTGCATTTGAAACTAAATTTTTAAAAAGCTCCTGATTTCCATCAATAAATCTTAGATCCTGATCATTATCGCCAAAACGAAACTCTAAAAACTCCTCGCAGACCCTATCTACAGAGACTGAAGAATGTTCCATTTGAAAGAGAGCTTGCACGGCATAAAGCCTGCTCATCGACTTCATTTTTCTGCTTTGGTTTCCCGAAATTTTACTAGATGCAACCATTACAAGTAAGCTAACTTCATGTGTTACCAGAAGATTTAAAGCCTATATCTTTACTCTTTTCCTGCCAAGAAAGACTTAAAGAAAGTAAACTCAAAGCGGCTAGGGCTGCACCTGCACCCTTATTCAATTTTTTGGGATCAGATCTTTCTTTGGCCTGATTAATATTCTCAACAGTTAATATCCCATTGCCAATACTTAATCCTTGCAGACCAAGCATAAGCAAGCCTTTTGAGCTGTCATTGCAAACTGTTTCATAATGACTCGTTTCTCCTCTTATTACGCAACCTAACGCCACATACGCGTCAAAGTCACATAGGCGACTAGCCATCCCGATTGCAGTTGGTACTTCGAGCGCTCCGGGTACGTTTACTATTTCAAACTCAGCACCCGATGCACTTAACTCTTCGGTTGCCCCAGCAACCAAATCATCTGCTATTTCTTTATAATATGGAGCCACAACTACAAGAACCTTAACTGGCTTAATAAACTTTGGACGCTTTATATCGCTGGCTGGTTCCAATTTTACCATTATTTCAACTCCGATATTTTCTTTGTACCGGTAATTTCCAGCCCATAGGCCTCTAACCCCACAATTTTTGGCTTTGGAGAATTGGTAAGCAAAATGAGACGGGATAAACCCAGCGAAGACAAAATTTGTGCCCCTAAACCATATTGTCTTAGCGTTTTGGGCGAAGCCGCCTCAGTAGAAGATAGCTTCATATCTGTATCTCTCAACAAAACGACGACTCCTCTGCCTTCCTCCGCAACTATTTTCATAGCTTCTCTCAATTCATTGGCACGGCCAAACGGGCCAACCCCTAAAATATCTAACATTGGATCCAAGGCGTGCATTCTTACTAGCACTGGGTCACCGCTTTTGATGTCACCTTTTGTCAAGACTATATGCTGATCGCCGTGGGTTTCGTCTTCGTAAATCGACATGTCCCATTCATCACCGAACTCCGACTTAACTTTTCCTGCTTTTTCCTCTTTAACTAAGTTATCATGCCTTCTACGGTATGATATCAAATCAGAAATTGTACCTATCTTAAGTGCGTGCTTCTGAGCGAAAGCCACTAACTCAGGCAATCGAGCCATTGAGCCATCTTCATTCATGATTTCGCAGATTACGCCAGATGGATTAAGGCCTGCAAGGCGACTAATATCTACAGCCGCTTCCGTGTGTCCAGCCCTAACTAGGACACCACCATCTTTTGCTTTTAAAGGGAAAACATGTCCAGGCGTAGAGATATCAGCTTGGTTCTTATTAGAGTCTATAGCGGTGGAAACTGTAAGCGCCCGGTCATGTGCAGAAATTCCAGTAGTCACGCCCTCACGTGCCTCAATAGAAATTGTAAATGCAGTTTCATGTCTCGATGAATTGTGAGTGCTCATCAAGCTTAAACCTAATTGAGAGATACGATCGGAGGTGAGTGCAAGGCATATTAATCCACGGCCGTGCGTCGCCATAAAATTGATTGCATCAGGGGTCGCCATTTGCGCAGGTATTACCAAGTCCCCTTCATTTTCACGATCCTCATGGTCAACAAGAATGAACATACGCCCATTTCTCGCATCGTCAATTATGTCAGAAATTGACGAAATGACGTCACTATAACTTTTTTCTACCTTACCTGGCTTATCAAAACTCAAAGGCAACTTCTCCCGTGAATATTATTTTCATGAGATACCCATTTTAGATAAACTTTACCAGAGAGGATTAAAGAATTCTTACAACAAAGATAAATTCATTACTAATCTTGATAATAACAAGTTTTCATACTGTGGTAATAGAATACAAACCAACAGCCGCGGCATTAGACACATTGAGTGAGCCAAATGATGATATCGGCTCAATTTTAACTAAAGCGTCAACCACTTCCTTCGTTCGCGATCTAAGCCCAGGCCCTTCAGCACCAAGAATTAGAGCAATGGGTCTATCAGAGTACAGCTTTGCTGCATCAGAAATGTCACTAGAACCTGTGGCGTCTAAACCAAGAGCTACAAAGCCTATTTTCTTTAATTCCAATATCGACTCCGAAAGGTTCTTTACTCTGATGTAAGGTTGACGTTCCAGAGCGCCGCTCGCAGCTTTGGCTAAAGCTCCAGTTTCCGGCGCACTATGATGCCTAGTACCCACAACAGCACTAGCACCAAAAACTTCTGCAGACCTCAGAATTGCACCCACATTGTGAGGATCAGTTACCCGGTCCAATAGCACAAGATTTGGTAATTTTGACTTCGAATGCATTACGACATCCATAAGACTGCCCCATTCCAAAGGTCTCACCTCAAGCAGTGCGCCTTGATGAATGGAATTCTTATCAATAAAGTCGTTTAAGTTTCTGGGTTCTAACACTTCAGGAGTAATTCCCGAAACCTCAATTGCCTCCGCCAACTTCGCTCGGGCATTTTTTGTAACTATTAAACGCAATTTTTTTCGGCTAGGATTAAATAATGCATCTTCCACGGCATGAAGCCCAAAAAGAAAAAAACTTTCTTCTTTTTCAGATTTTCGAAGGCGCTCTTTCTCGACCACCCATTTTGGCTTTTTCATAAGAACTACCTTGTTCA
>CABZJF010000028.1:0-2500 GCA_902525915.1 Paracoccaceae bacterium
TGCAAAAAATTTGCTCAAAAAGATTGGTGTGGACTCGCAAAAAATATTGGTAGAACTCGATTTGTTACTCGGTAAAGTTCCAAAAATTAAATCTGAAAATTCACAAATGTTCTTTGACACGCAAACTTTGCGTGTTTTGGAGCAAGCGCAAGCACTTGCCAAAAAAAATGCTGATAAATTCGTATCCTTAGAACGGATATTGTGTGCCTTAGCAACCGTAAAATCAGATGTAAAAAATATTTTGGATGGATCAGGTGTTTCAATACCAGCCTTGGAAATGGCGATCTCTGACTTTAGAAAAGGCCGTACTGTTGAAAGTGTAAATGCTGAAGATAGTTTCGAGGCTTTAAAAAAATATACGATAGATCTCACTCAAGCCGCCAAAGATGGTAAAATAGATCCGATCATTGGTCGAGATGATGAAATTAGGCGCTCAATGCAGGTTTTAAGCCGGCGAACCAAGAATAATCCAGTCTTAATCGGGGATCCTGGTGTTGGTAAGACGGCGATAGCAGAGGGAATGGCCCTAAGAATAATAAATGGTGATGTGCCAGAAAGTTTAAAAAATAAAAAGCTTTTAGCTTTGGATATGGGCGCTTTGATAGCAGGCACAAAATTTAGAGGAGAGTTTGAAGAGCGCTTAAAAGGCATCCTAAGTGAGATGTCTGCTTCATTAGGCGAGGTGATACTTTTTGTAGACGAAATGCATACGTTAGTTGGCGCTGGGAAAACTGATGGTGCCATGGATGCAGCAAATTTGATTAAGCCTGCTTTAGCACGAGGTGAATTGCACTGTATAGGGGCAACTACCCTTGATGAGTATCGTAAGTATGTAGAGAAAGATGCAGCTTTAGCGCGTCGTTTCCAACCAGTTATTGTCGCTGAGCCAACACTTGAGGATACGATATCGATTTTGCGTGGGATCAAGGAAAAGTATGAACTTCACCATGGGGTTAGAATTACTGATGGTTCTTTGGTGGCTGCGGCCACGCTATCGAATAGATATATTACTAATAGGTTTCTCCCTGATAAGGCGATTGATTTAATAGATGAGGCAGCAAGTCGTTTGAGGATGGAAGTTGATAGTAAACCCGAAGATCTAGATGCGCTTGACCGAGAAATAATGCAAAAGCAAATAGAAATTGAAGCCCTTAGATTAGAAAGTGATAAGGCGTCAACTGAAAGGCTGACACGGCTCGAAGAATCACTTGGTAAGTTACAAGAGAATAGCTCTGTTTTGACTGCCCAATGGCAATCAGAGCGAGATAAAATGGCCAATGCAAGGGTAATCAAGGAAAAATTAGAAACTGCGAGAGCGGAGCTGGATGCTGCAAAGCGCGATGGAAATCTCGCAAAGGCTGGTGAGCTGTCGTATGGAGTTATACCTCAACTTGAAAAAGAATTGAATTTGGTTGAAGTCGAAGACGGGGGAGGCCAAATTATCAAAGAGGCTGTAGCTTTAGAGCAAATTGCTCAAGTTGTTGAACGCTGGACTGGCGTACCAACATCTAAAATGCTCGAAGGTGAGAGAGAAAAGTTACTTAAAATGGAAGATCATCTCGAGGCTAGAGTTGTTGGTCAGGAAGAAGCTGTTCATGTTCTGGCTAATGCAGTGAGACGAGCAAGAGCTGGCCTAAATGACGAAAAGCAACCATTAGGTTCTTTTTTGTTTTTAGGACCTACAGGTGTTGGAAAAACAGAATTAACGAAAGCCATAGCAGAATTTTTGTTTGATGATGATAATGCCATGGTGCGTATTGATATGTCAGAGTATATGGAAAAACATTCAGTATCCAGATTGATTGGCGCGCCTCCCGGATATGTTGGTTACGATGAGGGAGGTGTGTTAACTGAGGCAGTTCGGCGAAGGCCATACCAAGTAGTCCTGTTTGATGAGGTGGAAAAGGCACACCCAGATGTTTTTAATCTTCTACTTCAAGTATTAGACGATGGTATTTTGACTGATGGTCACGGGAGAGTTGTTGATTTCAAGCAGACAATAATTATTCTTACATCGAACTTAGGCGCACAAGCTCTGAGCGATCCAAAAACTTTTCAAAACGTTGAAACTGCAAAAGCAAATGTTATGGATGCGCTACGATCTCATTTTAAACCTGAGTTTATAAACAGGCTTGATGAAATCATTATATTCAATCGGTTGTCAAAAGAGCACATGTCTAGAATTGTTGATATTCAAATTAAAATACTTCAAGATCGTATTTCTTCTCTCAATTTAAAAATTGAGTTAGGGGCGGGGGCAAGAGACTGGATTGCTCAGCAAGGGTACGATCCAGTATATGGCGCAAGACCCTTAAAACGGGTTATTCAGACCTACTTACAAAACCCAATAGCCGAGTTGATCCTTGCTGGGAAGCTATCAGAAGGTGAGGTGATCGAGGTTACTGATGGTCCTGAAGGCTTGCTCATAGGTGAGTACGCATCTTCGAGACAGAATGTAAAACCTGATTCAGTGGTTCTTCATTGATTTTGAAATTTTACA
>CABZJF010000028.1:5000-17781 GCA_902525915.1 Paracoccaceae bacterium
GCATTGATATGCTTTTTGAAAAAGACAAAGTTATCCAAGTCAAATACACTAACCAAGCATTTTTCAGATTTATCTGAAATAAATGCGGGAAAGTATAAAATTATGACTTTTGACCAGAAAAGTGGAGCCTCCGAACCAGCGGTTCCTTGCAGATAGTCTGACTTTTTCTGGATCAAATCAAGCGCGAGAAGGGCGTTTGGTGGATGCCTTGGCAGTAAGAGGCGATGAAGGACGTGATACTCTGCGATAAGCGTAGGTAAGCCGAGAATAGGCTTTGACCCTGCGATTTCCGAATGGGGGAACCCACCTAACAATTCGTTATTGTTACCTTTTAAGGTATCAATAATGTATTGAGATAGGTACTTAAGACCTGAATACATAGGGTTTTAAGAGCAAACCCGGGGAACTGAAACATCTAAGTACCCGGAGGAAAGGACATCAATAGAGACTCTGTTAGTAGCGGCGAGCGAACGCGGATCAGCCGAGGTCTGAGAGTGACCAGAACAATTTGGAATAATTGACCATAGTGGGTGATAGTCCCGTATGGGAAGCTCAATGACACGTATTAAGTAGGGCGGGACACGTGTAATCCTGTCTGAAGATCGGAGGACCACCTCCGAAGGCTAAGTACTCCTTACTGACCGATAGCGAACCAGTACCGTGAGGGAAAGGTGAAAAGCACCCCGACAAGGGGAGTGAAACAGTACCTGAAACCGAACGCCTACAATCAGTTGGAGGGGCCTTGAGCCCTGACAGCGTACCTTTTGTATAATGGGTCATCGACTTGGTCTATCTAGCAAGCTTAAGCCGTTAGGTGTAGGCGCAGCGAAAGCGAGTCTTAATAGGGCGCATGAGTTAGATGGATCAGACCCGAAACCGAGTGATCTAGGCATGGCCAGGCTGAAGATAAGGTAACACTTATTGGAGGGCCGAACCCACATCCGTTGAAAAGGATCGGGATGAGCTGTGCCTAGGGGTGAAAGGCCAATCAAACTCGGAGATAGCTGGTTCTCCGCGAAATCTATTTAGGTAGAGCGTCATCCGAATACCCCGGGGGGTAGAGCACTGGATGGGTAATGGGGCCCCACAGGCTTACTGATCCTAACCAAACTCCGAATACCCGGGAGTACTAGATGGCAGACACACTGCGGGTGCTAACGCCCGTAGTGGAGAGGGAAACAACCCTGACCTCCAGCTAAGGCCCCTAATTCATGGCTAAGTGGGAAAGCAGGTGAGACGGCCAAAACAACCAGGAGGTTGGCTTAGAAGCAGCCATCCTTTAAAGATAGCGTAACAGCTCACTGGTCTAAATAAGCTGTCTTGCGGCGAAGATGTAACGGGGCTCAAGCCATGAGCCGAAGCTGAGGACATCGTAAGATGTGGTAGCGGAGCGTAGTGTGACATAACACCACTCCTCTTTAGTGCCCTGTAAAGGGTACGTTAGAGGAATAGGTGTTTTCTGTGAAGCCGGGCTGTAAGGCATCCGGTGGAGAGATCACTAGTGAGAATGATGACATGAGTAGCGACAAAGAGTGTGAGAGACACTCTCGCCGAAAATCCAAGGGTTCCTGCTTAAAGCTAATCTGAGCAGGGTAAGCCGGCCCCTAAGTCGAGGCAGAAATGCGTAGACGATGGGAACCAGGTTAATATTCCTGGGCCAGGAGGATGTGACGGATCGTGAAGGTAGTTCACTCTTATTGGATTGAGTGGGCTGCTAATCGGTTCCTGGAAATAGCCCTCCATCAGACCGTACCCTAAACCGACACAGGTGGATAGGTAGAGCATACCAAGGCGCTTGAGAGAACTATGTTGAAGGAACTCGGCAAAATACCTCCGTAAGTTCGCGAGAAGGAGGCCCAGTTTCTACGCAAGTATTGGCTGGGGGCACAAACCAGGGGGTGGCGACTGTTTACTAAAAACACAGGGCTCTGCGAAGTCGCAAGACGACGTATAGGGTCTGACGCCTGCCCGGTGCCTGAAGGTTAAAAGGAGGGGTGAGAGCTCCGAATTGAAGCCCAGGTAAACGGCGGCCGTAACTATAACGGTCCTAAGGTAGCGAAATTCCTTGTCGGGTAAGTTCCGACCTGCACGAATGGCGTAACGACTTCCCCGCTGTCTCCAACATAGACTCAGCGAAATTGAATTGCCTGTCAAGATGCAGGCTTCCCGCGGTTAGACGGAAAGACCCCGTGCACCTTCACTACAGCTTCGCACTGGCATCAGGCACAACATGTGCAGGATAGGTGGTGGGCTTTGAAACAGGAACGCCAGTTCCTGTGGAGCCTCCCTTGAGATACCACCCTTGTTCTGCTTGATGTCTAACCGCGGTCCGTTATCCGGATCCGGGACCCTGCGTGGCGGGTAGTTTGACTGGGGCGGTCGCCTCCTAAAGAGTAACGGAGGCGCGCGAAGGTTGGCTCAGAGCGGTCGGAAATCGCTCGTTGAGTGCAATGGCAGAAGCCAGCCTGACTGCGAGACTGACAAGTCGAGCAGAGACGAAAGTCGGCCATAGTGATCCGGTGGTCCCAAGTGGGAGGGCCATCGCTCAACGGATAAAAGGTACGCCGGGGATAACAGGCTGATACTGCCCAAGAGTCCATATCGACGGCAGTGTTTGGCACCTCGATGTCGGCTCATCTCATCCTGGGGCTGGAGCAGGTCCCAAGGGTATGGCTGTTCGCCATTTAAAGAGGTACGTGAGCTGGGTTTAGAACGTCGTGAGACAGTTCGGTCCCTATCTGCCGTGGGTGTAGGATACTTGAGAGGAGTTGCCCCTAGTACGAGAGGACCGGGGTGAACGATCCACTGGTGGACCTGTTGTTGCGCCAGCAGCAGTGCAGGGTAGCTATGATCGGACAGGATAACCGCTGAAGGCATCTAAGCGGGAAGCCCCCCTCAAAACAAGGCATCCCTGAGGGCCGTGGAAGACCACCACGTCGATAGGCCGGAGATGTAAGCATGGTAACATGTTCAGTTGACCGGTACTAATTGCCCGATAGGCTTGATTTGATTCAGAAATAGTCAGATTAAAGTTTGTATCTCTCAATCACGTACAATTGGTGTACGTTGCATTTTATTCGGTTTGGTGGCTATAGCACAAGTGAAACACCCGGTCCCTTCCCGAACCCGGCCGTTAAGCACTGTAGCGCTGATGGTACTGCATCTTAAGGTGTGGGAGAGTAAGTCACCGCCAAACCTAATAAAATGCAATCTACACACCCTTTGTCGCGGGGTGGAGCAGCCAGGTAGCTCGTCAGGCTCATAACCTGAAGGTCAGAGGTTCAAATCCTCTCCCCGCAACCAAAATTAAGCGAACAAATACAATAACTTAAGACGTAACGGCTTCGTATCTCATCGAGTGCCTCAGAAATATTGCCGCGTTCGTTGCTACGTTAGAACAATGTAAAACATGCCTGTAACTTCTTTTTCGCGTTATATAGAAATCTGGGCGTATTGAGATGATACTCAATCAACACCAGATAATATACGTTAGTAAACTGTTGGAGATCTAGCTTGCTCAAATGGGTATAACTCATTCCCCAACGATTGAAATGACAAAGTCCCCGTTATCGGAAGTATGAGGGGGGTTTGACGCATACATTGGTAGGACGTTGGATAAGGTAAACTTTGTCAATTGATAAGAGTGAAGCTGCCCAAGTAGTGGCAGTACAGGAATAATAAATAGGTTCTTGAGCATAGGTGCGTGTCATAAAATTTTTGATTGGCTGTGAGAAAATTGTTTCATTCTCATATTATAACTGTTTGATAATTAAAATGTTGAGTAACTGATGTCTTGTGGAGATAATTTTATCAATGCTTCTTAGGAAGCGCATAATAACCAAGAAATACCAGACCAGCTAGATAGAATGATTGACGAAAAGGCGGTTTGGATTTCATTAACGAAATCAGGTCTTAAAACGCATGCTCGGAATAAAGTTCAATGGTTTGATCTCATTCGAAACTCCCGAGGCGGGGCGACTTTTAAGTCTCTATATCAAAGTATTAGTGCATTGGTCTTAACCGGACTTACAATGGAAGAAAATGGTGAGAATATCTTTATGATTTTCGCTGAATTGTCGTATGCTAAATTAACTTCACTTCAGCATGTTCGAAGGTTGAAGGGTTAACCTACTTTGCTGCCAACTGTTGGAACGTTATTTTGAAAGACGCATTTTTGAAGAATTTTATTTCACAAAGTTTAACAATTACTAATTCTAAAGCACGATTTGTGGAGTTCTTATATGCCCATGAAACGAGCATGTACAGTAGGGTGCCATTGATTGCATGAGGTTTAATTTTGATTATCTTCCTGCTATTGGCCTGGGTATCACGCAAATCATGGGCTACGGTACACTCATGTACGCCTACGCTGTGCTTTTGCCGCATATGGCGATAGAACTTGGGCTGAGTCTGAGCCAGATCTTTGGTGTACTTTCGGCAGGTCTGTTGTTTGGCGGGCTTTTCTCGCCTTTTTCAGGGAGCCTGACGGACCGTTTTGGGGGCCGTTGGATAATGGTAGGCGGTTCGCTCGTTGCGGGGCTGGCTTTAATCTCCATGGGTCAAGTCACCAATTGGCAGCAGCTTCTTGTCACGATCATTGTTGCTGAAGGCGCGGGCATGTTCGTACTGTATAACGTTGCCTTTGCCGCAGTGGTGCGCCTTGATCTGAGCGTTCCCGCGCAGCGCTCAATCTCAATCATCACTCTTTTTGGTGGCGTTGCCTCGACAGTTTTCTGGCCGCTGACACTTTTTCTATTCAATGAACATGGCTGGCAGACTACCTGGGTCATACTCGGGGTGGCTTATCTTATTGTGTGCCTACCGATTCATGGGTTTGCTCTACGTGGTCCAGCACATCTCACAGTATTGGGAAATCAGGAAAAAGGAAGTGATTGGCCTGAGCTGCAAGGCGCTGCCCGTAAGCGTGGGATGCTTTGGATGGTAATTTCCTTTATCTTCTCTGGTTACCTGATGGGTGCTGTAATGGCTCTTTGGGTTACTAATGTACAAGACCTTGGGCATACTGTGGCTATGGCTGCCCTAGCCGGAGCCGTCATAGGACCCTTTAAGACGGTTGGGCGGTTTTTTGAAATGCTTATCGCTAAAAACATGCACCCGCTGGGTACTTACCTTCTCGCATTATCACTCCAGTTTATTGGTTTTGCTGTACTTTTGTTTATTGGCTTTACATTGCCTGGACTCATGATAGCAGCCGCAATCTATGGAATGGGCGATGGCATTAAAACGATTGTTCGCGGAACGCTTCCACTCGCACTTTTTGGTAATAAAGGATACGGGGTGCGCTTGGGATGGATTGCGTCCGTGTCAATGGCAGTCAACGCAACCGCTCCATTTGTCTTTGCCTGGTTAACGCAAACTTATGGTGGATGGTGGAGTTTCGCAGTCATGGCGCTTTGCGTATTTGTTTCATTCCTCGCCTATATGAAAATTGAAGATCCAAGAAGGAACCTTGCTTATGACTCCGCTTAAAATTGGCGCTTGCCTTGCGCCGCATGAAATTGAAGATCACCGCAATTGGCTTTTTGACTCTGATCGCGACATTGAGTTGCAGGGTTTCAGTCTGCATAAAGATCTGACGACCGAATTCGAAGATCGCATTAGCGCTGCAAGAAAAGCATTAGCTGGGTTTCAGGGACGTCTTGGAATACACGGGCCATATGAAGGACTCGATATGGACAACAAAGATTGCGAAGTCCGTCCAGTTGTGACGGCTCGGTATCTCAAAGCGTTGCAAGCGGCAGAGCGGGTCGGTGCGCGGCAAATGGTGCTGCATTCGCCGTTTAATCGTTGGTACGCTTGGAACCGGCTCAACAAGCCGAACTACTGGGAGACCAAGCTCGACCGTATCCATGATGTAATGATGCCGGTAGTCGAAGCGGCTGAGAACATTGGCATCATATTGGTGATCGAAAACATTTTAGATGTAGATCCTGCGAGTCGGCGGGCCATGGTAGATAGTTTTGACAGCGATGCAATTGCGCTATCCATTGACACGGGTCACGCGCATTTGGCGCGTAGGATGTCAAACGCACCGCCAGTAGACTATTTTGTGCGAGATGCAGGCGATCAATTGCAACATGTACACTTGCAAGACCTGGACGGTCACGCAGACCGCCATTGGGCGCCAGGGGAGGGCGAAATCCATTGGTCAGAAGTGTTTCGTGCCTTGTCAGAGTGCCAAAGCGAACCGCATCTAGTGCTTGAGTTGCGCCGTAAATCTGAGATCCCGGCAGGCTTTGCCTACTTGCAGGGGCTCGGCTTAGTGAAGTGATCGATGAGCCTTTGATTGGATCCGAAGAGCGCACTGAGGACGTTATGGGCGCCACACTTACAAAATGCGCTTTGGATTTAAGAAAAATAGTCCAGAGTCACGATGCGATATAGATCGAAAAATCTTGCTAAGTCGGTTTTTTGAAACCAATTTTTTGATCTTTGGCATCAGCCTCTGGGTGAGCTGGGGGGGGGGACCTGCTACATGCACCCATCGAGATGCTTTAGATTAGCTAACATAAGTTGCGCATTCGAAGTCAGCGCCCCTTGACCCTGCGCGCGATCCGCGCCAGTACAGTGCTAGCCAAGGCCAAAAGGATTACAATTCTGATAAGGTGATGTGTTGCAACATAGGCCGCATCGGCATTCATCGATAAGGCCACGAGGCTCATTTCACTTAAACCTCCTGGCGCATAGGCCAAAAAGATTTGCTCTGTGCTTTTTCCAATCAGGCCGCTTAAGCAAAAGGCTAAGCTCATTGCGACAGCAAGCATCAATGTAGTCGAAATAACGGCCAGTTTTATGGCTTGCCAAAGCTTTGCGGGCTCGATGCCTTCGAACCGGCAGCCGACGATGACGCCAAGCAATACTTGTGAGCCAATTACCATGAAAATGGGCGGGCCACCATTGGTCAGACCTGCCATATGGACAGTAGCCGACAGGATTAAGGGCCCTAAAAACGCAGGCGCGGGCAGTTTGAGCCGTGTCCCCAAAACAGCGCCCAGCACAGCACATGCCGCTAAGATTGCGAGGTCAATCAAACCGGTTTCGCCCCTGGGCAAGGAAGTTGTGCCGACGACCTCAAGTCCTAGTACTAGCCGAAACCAAAAGGCAATAGCCGCGATCGTCAAAACAATACGGCAGGTATGGTTAAGGATAATCGCGCGATCGTCTCCACCCTCGGCGCGACCAATTTCTACCATTTCAACCAGCCCGCCTGGCATGGCTGAAAATAATGCGGTGACAGGATCCATACCGCCCCAGCGGCGCAAAAGCGCTTGAGCTATAAAGGCAGAAAGCGCAATGCAGGTAAACAACCCAATAAGTGATACAATCCATTGGTTGATCTGTGAAAACGTATCAGGTTCAAATTCAGACCCAAGCATCACACCGATCACTGCTACCACAAAAGGGCGAACCTGCGAAGGGCTATCGAGCGGCAGCTTTGCCAATGCGACGAGAGTCGTGGCGAAGATCGCCCCAAGCATCCAAGGCAGGGGCAAATTTAATACAAAAAACGCCCCGCCACCCATTGAGCCAATCGCAATAGTGATCAACATTGTTTTTAAGTTTGAGTTTATGGTCACTTAAGGTCGCTACGTTGCATGTGTATCATGACTTGGACAGCTAGCGGTATTTTTCAATAAAGCTATCAATGTCTAATGCGCGGATGTCAGGCAGGGCGGCCTTGTAGGCAGTATAGGTCCAATCCCAAACAGCGATTTCCATCAACGCCTCGGCCTGTTCTTTGCTAAAGCGGCGTTTCAACTCACTCGCAGCGACACCCCCAACGATTGTATATGGCTCTACATCTTTGGTCACCACAGCACCAGCCCCTACAACAGCCCCCGTCCCAATGTTTACACCCGCAGTCACGGTTACCCCATGCCCAATCCACACGTCATGGCCAATGGTAACCCAATCTGACTTGCGCCATTCAAAAAACGCATGGTCATCTTCGCCCAGCCCATACGCCTGCGCTCGATAGACGCTGTGATGCTGCGTTGCACGCCATGTTGGATGGTTGCCAGGGTTAATGCGGGTTGAATTGGCGATGGAACACATCTTACCAATTGTTGTCCACACCACATGGCAATCCTTGGTGATATACGACCAATCGCCCATAGAGCCGTATTTTAATACCGTCCCTTTGCCAACCTCGGTCCACATACCAAGCGCGAAGTCATCGATAATCGCACCATCATGAATTGTTGGAGACTCAGATAGTGGGTTTTTTGATCCTGATCCGGCCATAATGTGTTAACTTTCTTAGCGATAGGTTGGTGCGATGGTTCGGACCATCGCGGCTTATGATGTCTCGGGCGTGTTGTCACGGTTCATTTAAGACCCTCAAGAAAGATTTGCTTCTCGTGCAATCCGCGCACGCGAATGCCTGGGGCTGATTGTTTCATGATTGCAAATTGCGCCGAAGCTTTTCACACCGACTTTCACTGAGGAATATCTTTTGGCAGGTCAGGGCCCATTTTTCAGTGCCCAGCCTTCCGATGATTATGATCAGATTTGGGGTCATTTTGCCAAATCTACTTTGCCGATCAATCTGGTTCGGATTAGGCCGGACAGATAGTCAACAATATAGACCATTGCGATTATTAAAAAGATGATAGTCCAAACTTGATCCCAAAAGAGCCCCGCGATTCGGTCTGAAAGCATGAAGCCGATGCCGCCTGCGCCAACGATGCCAAGGATCGTGGACGAACGAACATTGGACTCAAAGTTGTATAAGATAATCGACAGATGCACCGGCAAGACCTGGGGCATGATCCCAAACAGAATTGACTGGAACCGTGATCCGCCTGAGGCAACAACACCTTCCACGGGACGTTTGGAAGTGTTTTCCAGTGCCTCTGAAAATAGTTTCCCAAACGTTCCTATCTCAGAGATAGCAATTGCAAGGATCCCCGCCAATGGGCCTAAACCAAAAGCGCGGATAAAAATTAAAGCAAGAATTAGCGTCTCGAAGGCTCGGATGATGTCATACCCGCGACGTGCACTGTGACGTAGCCAGAAAATCCGAGTAATATTCTTTGCTCCAAGAAAGGAAACCGGAAAGGCAAAAATCAGCCCGAGCATCGTCCCAAGAAACGCCATTGCCACAGTCTCGCCTAGCGCCTTGAACACTTCGGCCCATTCCTCCCAAGTTTCCCATAGATGCGGCGGAAACATAAATGAAATAACCCTACCAAGGCGTTGCAGCCCAACCCAGATCCTGTCAGGTGAGAAATTGAAATCATACAGGCACCATGCGAATAAGCCTATGAAGAGTGCCCAAAGGCCGATTTTACGGGTGCGAACCAAGGCGGTGTCGCGAAAGGCGCGCGGCGTTCTGGCCATCCAGTCCTTAATCTGAGTATGTGTTGGCGAAGTCATGTTGATGGCCCTTTCTCAAGTCCGATGACCTGGTGTCGAAGTTTTTCTGAACCGTAGTCGATGACTATCACGGTCACAAAGATGATCAAGAACAGCGCTGATAGGTCTGTATATTCTTGCAAAGATAACGCCTCGCGAAATTCTTGGCCTAAACCGCCCGCGCCCACATACCCAATGATAGAAGAGGCGCGAACATTGATTTCAAAGCGCAACAGCGTGTAGCTGATTATATTTGGCATCACCTGTGGCACAGCGCCATAGCGGATTTGGTCAAACCAGCTTCCACCTGCGGCTTTGACGCCTTCTAAGGGACGCATGTCAATGTTTTCGTTCACTTCGGAATAAAGTTTACCTAAAGCACCGGCGGTGTGCAGCCCAATTGCAAGAACACCGGCCATAGGGCCAACGGAAAAACAAAACACAAATATCAAAGCCCAAACCAATTCAGGCACGGTGCGTGCAATCTCAAGATAACGACGGCTGAACCAAAGCACCCACTTATTGGGTGCTAGGTTGCGTGATGCGGGAAATGACATGATAAACCCGCCAATTAACCCAAAAACAGTCCCCATGAAGGCGATAAGAATCGTTTCAACCAAGAGGTGTAGCCAGACCCGCCAGCGCCAGAACCATTCGGCTAAATCCGCACTAAGGCTGTCCCAGCGTAACACTGGCAGTGTCTTTTCAATAAACTCGCCAAGACGGGGCAAACCTGCGGGCAGGATCCAACGCCACTCGCGAGACCCATCGACGTTGGTTACCTGTGTGACTTTGAAAAAATCGCCAAGCCAAGCTGAAAACACGAAAACTAAGGTAAAAATGATTGTGGCTAATGCCCAAGTCAGTTTTGCACGCCGGCGTTGCGCGGCATAGTCTAAGTCGAATTGACTAATCGGGCTCACCGGGGCCTTCACGATTGTGTCTGTCATTGGTCCTTCTCCCAAAATGCGGAAGGATGGCGTCAATCTTGATGCCATCCTTAATTTTAGAGTTTATGACCGGCGCTGTTTTTTCAACCACTCGCGCATGTCAATAATCCATTTATAACGTTCGTGATTTACTTCAATCCAGCCGACCTGTGGGTTTGGGTCGTCGGCCTTCCAACCAGTCATCGACTTAAACGCTGCCTCGTCTCTGTCGCCCACTGCCATGACGGTCTCTTTCATAACGTCTTTGAGGGACTGAGGCAGGTTCTTGCGGGCTGTAAATGGGCCCGAAGTGATCTCTGGGCTTTCCCAGATTGGGCAAATGACCCCTTCGTCAAGCATACCCTTGTCGATCATTCGTTGCCAGCGGCCTTGAGTTTCGTTATTTTGCCACGTTGCTGCCGCATCAAATGTGCCCTGAGCAACACCTGCCACGCCTGCTTCATGGCTACCAGAAAAAGGAATAGCAGAGAAGAAAGTTTTTGGGTCAACTTCTTGGGCAATATTATAATAAGGAACAGCGTAACCTGAAGTTGAGTCCGGATCCGCAAAGGCCAGTACTTTGCCTTCCAAGTCGGAAATATTAGTGTATCCATCTTCGCAACGGGTCACGACGACAGAGTAGTATCCAGTCGTTCCATCTTTGCGCAGGCGAGAGATCAAAGGTTCGACAGCGCCATCTGTGCCAGTGTAAGCGGCAGCATAGGATGAGGAACCGAGGAAAGCGAATTCGATCTGATCCGCACCGAGCGCCTGGATCACGCCATCGTAGCTACCTGCAGTAAAAATCTCAACTTCCACACCCAACTCTTTTTCAAGATATTGCTCGAATGGTGTATAACGGGCGATCCGGTCTTTTTCATTTTCGCCAGAAAGAATTCCGAATTTGATGACTTGGTAGTCCTCTTTCCAGTCAGCTGCAATGCCAGTGGTTGCTGAAAGCGCAATCAGCGCGGTGGTAGCCAATATTTTCATTGAATTTCTCCTTAGGTTGGTTTGGCAGTGGGAAACAAAAAACGTCCCTCAGGGGACGGTATTTTTAGGCATTGACGGTTTCCTTTAGGTTCGAGGTCAAGCCTTCTAGGTTCGAGGTCAAGCCTTCGTTAAATTCACGCAGCCCCTCGGTTCCATAGATGTCGCGGACAACATCATCGGTCAGCTGTGCCGCGGTTCCGTCAAAAAACACTCGACCGTAGCGCATCGCGATAATACGGTCGCAATAGGCGCGGGCCGTGTCTAATGTGTGCAGGTTCACCAAAACGGTAATGTCGTCCTCGGTGTTGATTTGTTTTAGGCCATCCATGACTAAAGTCGCGTTAGCCGGATCCAAAGATGCGATAGGCTCATCGGCTAACATGATTTTGGGTTGTTGAACCAGCGCTTTGGCAATTGCAACACGCTGTTGCTGGCCACCAGAGAGCGTGCCCGCGCGTTGCAACGCTTGTGGGACAAGATCCAAACGATCCAAAGCTTCTAGTGCCATTGTACGTTCTTGGTCAGTAAACTGCATTGCCATTGAGCTAATAAAGCCGTGTACGGCCAAGCGCCCAATCAGGACATTCGTTAAAACGTCCAATCGTTCAACAAGGTTAAACTGTTGAAAGATCATTGCACAATCACGGCGCCATGTGCGCAGCTGCTTACCTTTTAGGGTGGTTATTTCTGTCCCTTGAAAGGCAACCGAGCCCGCGGTAGGGTCAATCAATCGGTTGATCAGCCGCAACATGGTCGATTTACCGGCGCCCGAACGCCCAATCACACCAATGAATTGGCCTTTTTCTATTTTAAGCGATACGTTGTCTACAGCGCGAGTTTCGCCGAAGATTTTAGAGATATTGGTTAAAGTTAAAGCTGTTGTCATTGTTAATCATCCGAATGTTTCTGGGAGCATTAAAGACGATGTTTTGTGATATTTTCATGAAGCCTAAATGACATTTTCCTTATCATTAGGTGAAAGTTTTTCTACAATTAGGTAAAAACTCTGTAAAACTGGGCCGCTTTGATCAGGCCTTAGGCTCCATCGGAATGGGCGTTCCATTTGTATAAATGATTTCGCCCTTGCTTAGCGTTGTCACGATCCTGTTATTGGCGTCTATAATACAGATATCCGCCCGCATCTCGGGGGCGATTTCGCCGCGGTCTGTTAGGCCTAAGGCCCGTGCAGGGTTTAAGCTGGCCAGACGGACAGCCCCCACCAAACCGTCAGGTTGATGCCCTTGCAATGCTTTGATGGCTGGAAGGATTGCTGCTGGATGATAATCCGCTGCTAATATATGCAGGAGCCCTGCGGCATAGACATCCCGGGCAGATAGGTTACCAGAATAACTTTGACCGCGCATCGCGTTGGGAGCACCCATGGCAATCATTAAACCACGATCCGCAGCAATTTTAGCGGCTTCGATCGTGACTGGAAACTCAGCGATGACTACTCCGATGTCGGCCATCTGATTGGCCTT
>CABZJF010000029.1:0-17473 GCA_902525915.1 Paracoccaceae bacterium
GTTATTTGCGACGGGAAGAGCGCTTTTGTTCTGGTATTACAGAGAAAATTAAAGTAACGAACCCGGCAGATTGCTTGACAATCTGAAAAATGAACCAAATTTACGTTACGGGAACTATTTTGTACGAGAACAATAACTCGGGAGGAGATTTAATGGATCGTCGTTCTTTTTTGAAAAACTCCACAGTAGGAGTAGGAGCAACAGCAACAGCAGCAGCAGCAACACTGGCAGCTCCCGTTTACGCTCAAGGTAAACGCACTTTAACCATGGTTACATCTGTACCAGAAGGCTTCGCAGTTTTTGATGACGCGGCTCAAAATTTTGCAGATCGTGTAACTGCTATGACAGATGGACAACTAACCATCGACAAAAAACCAGCTGGTACACTAGTTGGCGCTTTCGAAGTATTTGATGCGGTCAGTGCAGGTCAGGCTGATTTGTATCATTCAGCAGAATATTACTTTCTTGGGCAACATCCTGGCTTGGCTTATTTTACGTCGGTGCCATTCGGAATGACTGGACCGGAATTTATGAGCTGGTACTACCATAATGGCGGCCAAGAATTACACCATGAATTGGGTTCGATTTTTAACTTAAGACCAATGATAGCCGGTAACACCGGGCACCAACCGGGTGGTTGGTTTAACAAAGAGATTAATTCTGCTGCAGACCTTCAAGGCCTAAAGTTTAGAATGCCTGGTTTTGGCGGTAAAGCTCTTGGCCTTACTGGCGCTTCTGTTCAAAACGTGCCTGGCGGAGAAATTTATCAAGCGTTAGCATCGGGTTCTATTGACGGCGCTGAGTGGATTGGTCCATTTGCAGATGAACGTCTTGGATTCCAAGAAATTTGTAAATTTTATTACACATCAGGATTTCATGAGCCCGGTTCAGCACTTTGTGCATCTTTCAACTTGGATGTATACGAATCTTTTACAGATACTCAAAAAGCAATTGTTGAATCAGCAGCGCACGCAACCCACAGCTGGAATCTGGCACAGTCAAACGCAAATAACGCCGCAGCGTTAGAGCGCTTGAAAGCAGCTGGTGTGAAGGTTATGGAATTTGACGACTCAATTTGGGAAGCATTTGGTAAAGCCGCTAAAGAAGCTCAGGATGCTGAAATGAGTGATGACCTATTCGCAACTATTCGTGGAAGCTACGAGGCATCAATGGCCTCTACCTATGGATGGATGAGCATGTCAGACGGCGTTTACGTGCAAAAGAGAAATAAGTTTTTAGCTTAATTTCTTAGATCGATCAGAGCGGACATATCGTTGTCCGCTCTAATTATTTCCATGAAAATAATTGAATTGCTCCAGGGGTTTACTGATGGAAGTAGGGCCAAATTTTAGTGATAGTCCCCTGATGTGGTTCTTTCTGAACCTTTTAGCCGTTTTTCCAAATCTTTTTTCTGCTTTGAGCCAGCCAGAGTTGTGGTTGGATTGGTTGTCCTGGGGTAATACTAAGGAAGACAAGCAGTCACTAATGCGTTTCATATATTATGGCGCTTCGATTGAACTATTTTTTATCATATCAGCTATAATTACTTTTTACACCGTTCTGGCATTTTTATTCAGACCATTGATGTGGAAAACAGTGACCTCCCTAGAACTAATCGCAAACTATACAGGCCGTTTTTTCGCCTGGGCAGGCTTGACTATGGTTTTAGTGCAAATCGTAATTATCTTTGCACAGCGCGTGTTTGCAGTATCTGAAATTACGATTGGTTTTGGTTTAGCATTTTCGTTTGACGTTAGCTGGTGGGCGGAAAGCTTAAAACTGTATAATGCAATGATCGTTGCCCTTTGCGTTACCTACACTTTTGTTCAAGGCGGACACGTGAGGGTGGATTTGTTCTATTCCGCCGTCAGCTATAGAACCAAAAGGATTATAGATATGATCGGTAGCATATTTTTCATGCTACCCGCTGGGATCCTGATTTGGATGTATAGTTGGTTTTTTCTATGGCGACATTTGATTGTCCCGAAACCTTCGGCATCCGATACGGTTGAGAAATTAATAATGAAGGCTAGAGCCGTGCGTTGGAATGTAGAGACAATTGGTTTTTCGCCCAACGGGTTTAATGCTTATTTTTTATTCAAGGTCTTAATTCTTGCTTATACAGCATTGATTTTAATCCATGCATTAGCGTTTTTCTATCGCTCTTTCTTAGAATGGAGTGAAGGCGAAGAATCCGAGGGTAAATATTTGGATTTAGATGTGCGCACCTCAGAAGCGGCGGAGAAGTAGTATGTTGTTTGGTCTAGATGGCGTAGAAATTGGCATTATTATTGTATTCGTAACATTATTTGCCGCTATTCTTTCCGGATTTCCAGTAGCATTTGCTATAGGTGGAGCTGGCGTAATTGCATTTGCTATCATTGCAATATTAGATTCTCAAGGCTTACTAATACACCAGGCAATCGATACTGGTTCACAAGCATTTAAAGATGTTGTCGCATCTGGTTTTAAGCCGGAAGCAATATCGGTATTCACGCACCCTGAACTACCACGTGTTGCATATCCAGTGTTTCCCCAGGGGTGGGAAGTTGCATTAGATCGAAATATCTCGTTCGTCGTTAATCGAATGAATGAGCGGGTTTTTGCGGGTCAATCTATAGAAACATTACTCGCAGTTTTAATGTTTGTTCTCATGGGAATTGTTCTTGAGAGATCACGAATCGCTGATGAGCTTCTTACCAAAATGGCTAATGTTTTTGGCCCTCTACCAGGTGGCCTGGCAGTATCAATTGTGGTAGTGGGAGCTTTTTTAGCTGCCTCAACAGGCATTGTAGGAGCAACGGTCGTGACAATGGGTCTTCTGGCCCTTCCAACGATGCTTCGCAATAATTATTCACCCGAATTAGCTACAGGTGTAATCGCTGCATCGGGTACATTAGGACAAATCATTCCGCCTTCCATCGTCATTGTTTTATTGGGAACACTAACGGGAGATATCTATTCTGCAGCGCAAGAGGATAGAGCTCAACTGGCAGGCTGTACGGATGCATTAACTTATTTAGGTGAGCCTGCAGTTGTTTCAGTGGGTACACTATTCCAAGCAGCTCTTCTTCCCGGGATTATGCTTGCCCTGTTGTATGCTTTATATGCGTTTGGCTATGCTCTACTAAACCCATCCAAGGCTCCGGCCATTCAAGCGGATGGAAGTGATAGCAGTTATTACGGTGCTGGAAGAAATGAACTTCTAATGTGGTCTCTGTTTCTACCCATTGGAGCCTTAGCGGTATTTCTTCTTTCGATTGAATTTAACTTAGTAGGTAGCCAATCTACAATTGTAGATACATACTCTGATATTATGGAAGGTGCTGCGCTGCGCACAAATGTTGATCCTGAATGTGCGGCATCTATGATAGAACTCCACGGGCAGGAAGCGTGGGACGCGGCAGTCGCTCAACAAGCGGCAATTGAAGCAGCTGGTGGTGTTCAGGAATCTAGACAACTTTCTGATGAAGAGCGCGCAATACTTCTCGATGAAAAGTTAGCAGTAATGTCACCCATCGGCACGGGCATCGGTCTTAGTGTTTTATTGTTGGGCGTTACACTCATGCTTGGGAGAGCAGTAGACTTTACAAAAGATACACGTCCGCTTCTTATTGGCGGTCTTGGCATTGTTTTGATATTGTTATGTGATATTCTCTTTATTTCAGCACTGACTAGTCCAGGCATGACTACATTAATAATTGCTATACCTGGACTAATGGCACTGCACGGTTTCAGAGAAGCATTAAACCGTTTATTTGCAAATGACCTCATAAGAATAGTATTCCCACCACTAGTTTTAATCGTTGCAGTCCTTGGCTCTATTTTAGGGGGAATTACTAACCCCACTCCAGCCGCCGCACTAGGTGCTGGGGGAGCAATTTTGCTCGCTACTGCGAGAAAGCTTAGCAGCAATGGACTAAAGGTCACGCCAGTATTACGAATATCGCTCGCAATCGTAATAATGCTGGTGGTAGGCATAAATTTTGATATGCGACTTGGGCCGGAAATGTCTCTAGAAAACACACTCGCATTTATTGTAGCTTTCTCGGCTTTTATTTATACTATTTTTGGTATCTTTTGGTCCTGTTGGTATCTCTATAAAGAAGACATTTTAGCGCCAGTAGTGCGTGAGACCGCAAAAGTAACCTCAATGGTTTTTACGATTTTAATCGGCTCACAAATATTAAATTTGGTGCTCATATCGTTTGGTGGTGAACACTACATCCAACAATTCTTGAGAAGCTTCTCAAATGAATGGACTGCATTCTTCATTGTTATGCTTGTGCTCTTTATTCTTGGGTTCGTATTGGATTTCTTGGAAATAATTTATATTGTCATTCCAATTGTTGGCCCTGTGATTTATGGCGGATCATTTGACCCCAGTTGGGTGACGATAATGGTTGCAATAAATTTACAAACATCATTTCTAACCCCACCTTTTGGTTTTGCCTTATTTTATTTAAGAGGCGTCGCACCATCCCATGTTACTACACGTCAAATTTACCAAGGCGTTTTGCCATTTGTTCTAATTCAGTTGGTTGGCTTGGGACTGCTCGCTTTATTTCCGCAGGTTGTGACAATAGTTCCAGATTTGCTGAAATAAATTTGACATATTTTGTTATAGTATTAACTACGTGTTTTGTGACAAGCCTCAGCAAGTATATCAACAACTAATATTGTAACTCATACTTACGTAGCCAAAACAAAGTAGGTTAAAATTGCCAAATAAGACTTTCGCAACTATCCCAACCCAAGGTGTTCACCATCTTACACTGGTCGGAGCCTCTCGAAAAATTTCTATTGATTTTTGGCAAGGCGTCCTTGGAATGCCCTTTGTCTTTGAACAACCAAATTTAGACAACGCTGATGAATCTCATCTTTATTTTGATCCCGGCGATGGACGGTTGATTACAATTTTTACAGACGAAAAACGAAAAGATATAAGTAAGAAAGTTTCCCAAGAGACCGGTGCGGTACATCATGTAGCCTTTGAATTGAGCCAAGCGGTATTCGAGCAGGTTGAAGGTCGACTTAGGGAACGCCAAATAACGTACACTGGCCCTAAAGATCGTGGATTTATGAAATCAATATATTTTCGAGATCCGCTAGGTCTATTAATTGAACTTGCCTATTACACATTTGTTATTCCAGAAGGCAGCCGTATCGCAGATGTTATGATTAAAGCGCATAGAATACGAATTGGCAAAGGGGCTTATAATATCCAGCAAGAGCACATCGCAGAAGCGATCGAGGACATTACATCGCAACGAGACAGTTTATGAATTTTTAATTATCATCTGGACGCCTTAGCTCAAAATAGTCCTTTATAATTGCGTAGTCGCGGTAACCTAACCGAGAGACAGGATTATATTTTTTTATCTCAAAACGACCATCAATTATACAATCATCACGCATGTGAATCCCAATGACCTGCCCAAAAACGGCAAAATTTGCCTGGCCAGATAATTTAACTATTTGGGTCATTTTACACTCTAATGCTGCTGGTCCCCCGGCAACCAAAGAACAATTTATGGCGTGACATTCCTGCTTCTCAATATCAGAAAACTCAAATTCATCTATTTCCTTAGACAATGCTTGAGAAGATTTATTCATTTCAGACAGCTGCTTTTCCGAAACAATGTTTACGCAAAATACACCCGTTTCTCGGATATTAGCCACCGTATCTTTGGTTCCATCCTGATCAGCTTTGGCGGAGGTTGCTGAGAACATAACCTGTGGAGGAGTATACGCAACAGCATTGAAAAAAGAATATGGTGCTAAATTGTCAATACCATCCTTACTCCGCGTTGATACCCAACCTATTGGCCGGGGCGATACGATTGCATTGAATGGATTGTGGGGCAGCCCATGTCCTTTACTTGGGTCATAATACATAAAACACCTTTTTATATTTCTTGGATTGCCTTAATTTGTGCTGCAATTTCATCTGCTTTGTTGCGTATAAAACTGTGCTCTGAGCCAACAAAAAATATATTAACATCATAGTTTTCTGCCCAGGATCCTGCTTGACTAGCATCACCAACAAAACTTGCATACCCTTTACCACTCGCCTTGGCTGCTTCACCAACTCTCTTAAGTGCTGCCTTTAGCTCATTTGACTCTTGATTTTCAAAGCCCATTCCCACTGACAGATCAGCCGGACCTGCAAAAAGCCCATCGATCCCATTTATTTTGGCGATTGAACCTGCAATTTTAACTGCAGCGGGTTCCTCTATTTGGGCAATTACCACCGTCTCATTCTTTGATTTTTGCAAAAGATCTGGCATTTTTTTTGTCGCATAACCGGCCCAACGCGATGATCCTGCATATCCCCTTCCACCAAGTCCAAATCTTGTGGCTTTTGCTAATTCTTCTGCTTGAGTTACAGTTTCAATATGGGGTGCAACAATACCAACAGCGCCACAATCTAATGCCCATAAAATCTCGCGATGACTAGTATCCCCAACTCTCACCAAAACTGGAAAATCCAACGCCCGAGAAACCGCCATGCATTCGTCAACCGCGCGCCTGTCAAATGGTGCGTGCTCAGCATCTAAACATAAAAAATCAAATCCACTTTTAGCAAAAATCTCAATCATCACATAATGAGGTGTTTTCAGAAATGTGCCCACCATAAGTTCACGTGATAATACGCGAGATTTAAATGAACCTATACGAGACATTTATTCCTCCCCTCACCCAGAAATGCTAAAATTTTCTCCGAAGACAGCTTTGGCTTCTCTAGAATCGGTAAATGTCCACAATTTGGAATAATTGATAATTCTGCGTTTGAGATTTTTGCCTCTATTTCTTCGTGCACAGTTACAGGGCAAAGCTTATCATGTTCACCGCAGAGAACTAGGGTTTTACAGTCAATAAATGAGAGTGAGTCCATTAAACTCTTTCTATTTCGCAACGCCGAGCATTGATTAATAAATACTTCACAACCCAAATCCATAGCCATTTTCATACATAACTTCAGTACATGTTCATTTGAGGATCTATCATGTACATAGTTTGGCTTTAAATCTTGGGCCACTATTCTTGCCAAATCTGACGGCTGGTTAACTGTTTCTATCTGCTTATCGCGAACAGCTTGTTTCCGTACACTATCCGAATGTGGGCTTGTGTCCATCAAAACCATTGATTTCACACGACTTGGATCTTTTATCGCAACCGTCATTGCGATGATTCCCCCCATCGATAAGCCAACCAGATGAAATGAGCCACTTATGGTATTTAACAGATACTTGGCCATCCCATCTATACTCTTTTGGGTATCCATTATTGGAACATGCACGCGATAATTAGGCTTTAGAAGTTTTATGAGTGGTTCAAATAAGCGCTCATCACACATCAAACCTGGTAGAAGAACAACCTGCTCCATTCCTAAACTTTTTGCGCACCTTGGGAAAGACTTGCAAGCTTTGCATAAGCTATTTCTGGATCAACCGTACCAAAACCTGCAAAAGTACCAAAACCACAATCACTGCCAGCAATAACTCTGTCTCTGCCCACTATGTTTACAAAGCGCTCCAATCTTTGGGCAACTAAATCGGGATGTTCTACAAAGTTTGTAGTGGTATCCACAACGCCTGGTACGAGTATTTTATCATCTGGTATGTCTGCCTTGCGATCTTTAAACACTGTCCATTCATGGCCATGTCTTGGGTTAGATGTTTCAAACAAGACATATCCCGCTTTAGTGGCCATAAGCGTATCAAACATTTTCGACATCGGAATATCACAAACATGAGGACCCTCATAGTTTCCCCAACATATATGAACGCGAACTTTCTCTTTAGGTACGTCCGAAAGAGCATAATTAAGAGCTTCAACATGAGAGCCGGCAATCCCAATAAATTCATCATCACTCAAATCATTAAACAACATATGGCGGGATAGTGCTAAGTCCGGGCAATCAAGTTGTAAGTCTAAACCCGCCGCCACAATTGTTTCGTACTCAGCTTTCATAGCGTTAGCTAATGCTTCTAAATAGTTCTCACGAGATGGATAATAATCATTTTGTAAAAATAAAGAAATAACACCTGGGGAGGCTGCATTCATGAAGCCCCTTTCAGCGCCAGATGCTAAAAGTGCAGACTTCAGGTTCGCAATGTCCTTTTCAAGTTCACCCTGTCCCTTTGACTTTACCTCTCCAACACACATGGGCCTTGAATACTGCGGTGTTCCACCATCATCCGCCAGACGCTTAAGAAACGAGGGAAATCGCTGCAGATCAGCGGGAGCGTTACGTGGGCTGTCTCCATCAAATCCTGTGTATCTATCTTTTACATAAGTTGCATATGAAATTTTCGAAGTTTCCCCATCCGAGACAATATTTATTCCGGCCCTAACTTGCTTCTTGACAGTTTCCAGAACAGCCTCACTCATTGTTGAGTCAAAGTCGTTCTGAGAAAAGGGCGTCTTATTTTCTCTAGCGAAGATATAGTCTACTACCTTTTGAGTGCGTGGAAGAGAACCGACGTGGGTCGTTTTTATACTCATTGGTTACCCTTTCCAAGTTGGGCCAGCGGGATCAGAGGTCGCTCTAATTCTATACAGCGAACAATGGCCCGTCATCGCTGGTTCTACTCTGTGTGGCACACCGCTAGGAACTGATACAGTGTCACCTGGGTTTAGAGTTAATGATCCTCCCTTATAAATTAATTTCCAGTGTCCCCTGACCGGCATAATAACATCACTACGATTTAGTTCCTCCATCGCATTTCCACATGAGTTACGGGTCAAAAACTCAACCTCAAAACCTGGCTTGTCTCTCAACATACCGGTTTCACCGATAACTTTGGCGGGCGATGTGTCTGATAAAGCAACCATATCCCAATATCGAGCAACGTGATTGGGAACTACTTCTGAAGTCGATGGCTCGGGATAATCTTGTAACTCTGCATCGTTTAGAGGGGGCATTGGTTTCTCATTTTCTGGAAGAGACTGACCCCTTTTTGTATCATAAAGACGACCTTTTTCTGACAGAACTAAACCATGGTTAGATGCATCCTCTATGACTTGGGGTGCCCAAATCACTCCCCCACCAGCATCATCACCGCCCAGTATTGCCATTATCATCCCGTAATCTGTTCCAATATTTTCAAATCCACGAAATATGCCTGTCGGAATATTAAATATATCACCTGCTTCTAAAACCACTTCTCCAGCTTTTCCCCATCGACCCCAGAAGAACCTCCAACGACCTGATAGTACAAAGAACACTTCTGCGGTTCTGTGTGAATGTAGCGAATTTCTACATCTAGGTGGTTGCCCAGCCGCACCAATATTAAATCCATGAGGAATATTTATATGTACATGTTGGTCCGCACTTTCCGAAACCCCACCTCCAATAATCGTGAAGTTTTCTTTTTGATCCGACCCAGGAGTATGGGCATCAATAAATGCTGTTTTACATGGCAGTAAGTCACCATAACGGACGATACGTTCTGTTATTTCATCTAGTGCATTAGACATATCACTATCCTATCAATTTATATTGTAAAAATCTCTCGCGGTCTTATCAAATACCAACTCAGAGGCAAACTTCGATATAATATTTCGATAAGCTTTGATCAAACTCGAGTAATCTGAGTATAAGCTGTCTACCGGAAAGTTGGAGCCAAACATGCAACGGCTTGGGCCAAATTGCTGAATACACTCGTTTACGATTGGAGCAATAGAATTCTCCGTCCAATTATGATCAAACATACCTAAACCAGATAACTTGCAAAAAATATTATCCATATCTGATAATAGCCTTAAATCACTTGACCATTTTTCTAGACCGTGCGCAGATCTATCTGCCGGACTTCCCGCGTGGCAGAGCGCAATTTTTGTATCTGGAGCAGAACTCATTACTTTGGCCGCTTGTACAATAAGTTCGGGCGTAAGCTGCAAATCAAAACTTAAATTTCGTTTTCCCAACTCGATAAGACCATTCCGAAAAGCTGCAGAGCTTAATAATTCATTTGTTCCACTTTTTGAATCTTCTTCTGATGAGCGCCCAACAATTTGCCTGACACCTCGAACGCTTGGAATCTTTTGGATTAGGTCTAAATCGCTTTCAAAAGTAGGCGATGTTAGATCACTGTATACAACCTGAACTAATGGCCAATCTGGATTGGCCTGAGCAACGGAGTCAATCCACTTTGCCTCATCAAACGGATCAGCTGCACCTACCTGAACATGCACAGAAGCCCGAAAACCCTCCACTTTTGCATGTTCACGGAACTCTGTGAGTAGGTAATTTCTCTGGATTGGAGATGGGTCACCAAAAAACCTTGCTACCCCTTTGGCTTCGAGCCATGGGTAGGAGACCTTTCCTAAATCCCAAAGATGATGGTGCGCGTCGATCATACTTGAACCATATTTCTGTGGTATTTGAGGGTAAATGCTCCAAACATAATAATTTTAAACTCTCCCAATACCTGTCGTCCTCGACAAAATGTCAACTCCCTGATTATACCAGAAGTGCAGTAAGTCGATAAAAATCCAGTTTTCGGTTAATTTATCGCCTGCTCGTCTATACATATCAATTACACGCATGTCAGAGGGTTTACCCGTAGCAGGCATTCCCATGAATCCACCAGCGGGAGTTAAAGTCAAATTTGGCCAGCCAAAGAAACCGCCAAAGCTCCCCTCAGCGATTCGCGCCACATGGCCATTAAAGATTTTGTCTGAAAGACCATCTCGAAATGGTCCTGCATGTTGCTCAGCGTAGCGCTCGATGGTGTATGCAGCACCAATACCTGCCGGCCCCCACCAGATCATATCATCATTCCAACTTCTGGGCAGTTCGACCATTAGACCTTCTTCGTCTCGACCTTTCCAATCCCTTATATCATCGATCATAAACTCTATTGTTTTGAGAGTTTTTACTCCCTCATTTGGGTCAGCATCGTTGAACATAAGACCATCATGTGTCATAGGGCCCGGTTGAACGAGCTGAGCACCTGTTTGAGCTGGAAAGGGCTGAAGACCAGACTGCATCATCAAGTGCGGGATATCAAAGAACATAGCAGTATCAGTAATTTTACCATCATCAATTCGCAAAAATTCTGCATAACGTAACATTGCTATCTTCCGCGTGGCAGGTATTCCTAGCCAAGAATTATCAAATAAACCCATCAAATGACCCATTGACGCGACCCAGAGCCCGCCAGTTTCAAGCTTATTTTCACCCGCCATAAAAAGATCCATACGCCGCTGCATCTTCGTCAAAGAATGTTTTAAAGGAAGCCAGAATTTCTCTGCTACTTCCGCTGGATCAGCAATTTCATTAAATGGATGATAACCACGCCAAAGTGCATCTGGTGCGCAGTATTTAGCGGCTTTTATAGGATCTTTATCTAGTTGCGAATAATAGGCACGTACTAGGTCCTTTTGATTTTTAAAACCCACCATTTTGTTCCTTCCAAAATATAAATGTTTAAACTAATAAGGCTTTAGATTTTTTTTCGGGCCTTGGTTATTTGCATAATCAGGTCAAATTCATTGAAAAGCTGCCACTCCGCCTCAATCACACCAGAACTTACCCGCCATTGAGTTATCCCCCACAGTTGACATGACGCATTACTTGGCTTTTTGTAAATTCCATCTCCCAGATGTGTACCCTCAGCACTCCAACGAGCTGAAATTAACCAGCCATCATGCTCATTACCCATCCAATAAACCTCATCTACTTGCAAGGTAAGGTCCGGAAACGCTGTCCTTATTGTTTGTACATAAGACTTGTACGCATTAAGCCCCTCAAAAAGACGGTTTGTAGTTCCTTCAAACTTAAGATTATCAACGTAGCAATCTTGCAATGCACTCAGATCACCATTCCAAATATTATTGTGAATATCGCGGGCAAACTTATCAGGGTCAAAATCTTTGGACGGCTCAGACAAGTACAGAGGCTTTTTAGGCGAGGCCGAATTACGAAGATCTAGCCATACTTCGTTGGATCGAGGCCACCCTGCTGGTGGATCTTTAATTAGCCGCTCTGCCTCTTCCCACAAATCAATATCAAGCTGCTGTAACATCGCAGACGTATTATACAAAACATGTTCATGAAAAATTTCATTTTCTAAAGCAATACAATTGGCGATTACCATTACACTAATTCGTTTTTCTTTTGGGTCTCCGTAACGGCTTTTCCCAGTGTTAGTTCCAATGATTCTTGTTAAGTGAGAGGTGTGAAATCCAATAATGTCATCACCAGCCCAAATAACTTCTTCTGCATCAAGGATGATATCAGGGAAAGCACCAGTAGTATGATGGGTATCACTAATAATTTTTTTACTGCCTAATTGCAGCCCATAATCGTCAAAAACCCGAGAGTCTTCAGAATAGGTCTTGCCAATATACTCGACTTCGCGCTTGTCAGTTTCCCAAATTCGGTGAGTTATACGAACGATATAATCAACAATATTTTTATAGCTTGGATCAAAACCAGATAAAGCCTGACTTGGCCCAAAATCGGCTGGAATACGTACATTACGACCAGATGTATACTGATCCAACGAAATTGAAAAATCAGAGGGCATATGGTTTCTAGTTAATGGCTTTGCAGGGTGGAAAGATTTTCTGTTAGGGTTGATATTAGCCATATATCTATCCTTTCACTGCACCAGCAGTTAATCCACTCACTATTTGTCTTTGAAAAAATAAAACCAAAAAGAACAAGGGCACTATGGCGCTCACAACTGCAGCCACAGCAAACATAACATTTCCTTGTTCCCTAACAGATCCTAGAAAGCTTGCTATCCGGGGAACCATGGTCTGATTTTCAGAACTCAAAAGCATAGACGTTATTGCAAAATCATTGTATGCGAGAAGAAAACTAAAAAGGCCTGTTGTGATTACACCAGGCCACATAACGGGTATAATTACATGCCTAAAAGCTTGAAATCTTGTACACCCATCTACCATGGCACTTTCGTCCATATCTTTAGGGATATTGAGAAAAAATGAATGTAACATCCATAAAGTAAACGGCTGATTGATAGCTACTAAAACAACAATAGTTGTCGACAATTTACCCCAAACATTCCACTCAAAGAATGGCAGAAGATAGCCAGACACCAATGTGATATGAGGCATGGCCCTAAAAATCAAAGCCAATATTAGAAGCCAAAAAGCATATCTAAACCCAGACCGGGCGAGAGCATAACCGCCCAATGTTCCCATTGTGAGAGATATTGTTACTGTGAAAAATACAACCACGGTAGTATTAAATACATTAAACCAAAATTCTTCTTCAATCCACGCGCCATAGTAACCATTTCCAGTATATGAGCCTCCAGTTTCAACAATTGTCATTACGCCATAAATTGCATTTCGCCAATCTGCCTTAGAAAAAAAATCTCCCTCCACTTTAAAGGATCCCCACACCGTCCAGATAAAAGGTCCAATAGCAATCAACAGCCAAAGGACTACCATACTGGTAGCAAACCATGTTAAAAGTGGCGCATTATTTTTAGAAGAACTTGTCATCCACTAAATCCCCTTCCGATTGAAATCACGCCAAGTGCGTATAAGTACTGGCGTCAAAATAATGCAGACAAATATTATGGTGAGCATTGATGTTGCAGCAGCGGAGCCATAAAGCTTAGCATTACCAAACAGATCATTGAAAATAATCCACGATAAAGATGTAGCTTTTGCAGATGCGGAGAAGCCCACTATCGGTTCAAAAACTCTAAGACCATCCATCAATTGCATAAGGAGAATAAATATAGCCAGTGGCATCATGTAAGGAACAATTACGTATCTGACTCTCTGCCATCTGCTAGCCCCATCGATTTGGGCTGCCTCTAGAGTATCACTAGGAACGGTTTGAAGCCCTGCATAAAACACGACAAATGCAAAGGGTGTGCTATGCCAAATCCCATAAATTATAAGCATTATCCAAGTTAATGGTGCTGATGCTTTTAGACTGAGGTCCGGATTATTAAAAATAAGTTGTAGGGTTGCGCCAATTATCCCGTCTGCATCAACCATCCAAAATAAAATTAATGACCCGATGAGCGGCGTAACAATCATAGGCAATAAAGATGCAAAAATTGTAGGGCCTTTCACTAACTCGGGCAAACGATTTACACCAAGTGCTATAAATAAACCTAAGATAAGAACTGAGGGCGCTACTAAAAAAGTGTAAGTAAGTGTGAAGAAGAGCGCTTTGTAGAACGGTAGATTATAAACTCCACCTACAAAACCGAAGAATGTTTCCGATGTAGACCAAATATCGCCCAACTCATCGAAAGCAAGATGATTTCTGTTGGTATATGTCTTTAAAGCATTATATTTCCCGAGCGGGGCACTTTCTCTAAGAGCAGCAGTAGCGTCAGGATCTGCTTGAATAACCGTCTCGCATTTAAAAGGTCCACAGTTTTCAACTTCTATCATAACCTGTTCATGCTGAACGAACAGAGATTGAATTACTACCGATGCTATTGGTAGTGCTATGAATAGCAACATGAAAAGAAGTGATGGAAGAATAAACCAGAAAAAAGTGCGGTGCTTCATGTGTAAGATACTTTGAAAGATGGCGCTCTGAAAGCGCCATCTAGTTTTCCTAATTTATTTCAGAAAGCCTTTTTCTTTCGCAGATGCTGTGTACGCAGCCTCAATATCAGCTAAAGTTTGCTCTGCACTTTCGTTACCTTGAAGGAAATCTGGAACTTCTGCAACAAAAGCACCGTGCAATAAGCCCATGTAAGGTAACATTGGATAAGGATCCGCTCCTGCTGCTGCCACCATAGAAACACCCTCTGCAGACTTGCCTGGAACATACGCATCCATCAACCAAACAGCTTTATCGTTGTTTGCTTTGACCATTTCTGCAGAAACACCATTTACTAGCGCTATGAAAGTAGCTTCAGCATCTTCATCACTAATATTTTTAGCAATCGAAAATCCGTCCCACCAAAGCGTTGAAGCAGGATTAGATCCACCGCCAACGGTTGGTGCATTTGCGGGAACGGTGTTACTTACGACAGCTGGCGTAGACCCTTCATCATCAAGCAAACTACCCATTGATGATCCCCATATCTCCGCCATTGCAAGTTCTCCAGACTCCCATAGTGGAACTACTGCGCCAGTGTTGTATGTGAGAAAGTCCGGATTAGAATATTCCATTAGTGATTTCAACATTTCAAGAGTAGCAACGCCCTTTGCGTTATTAACTGAAGCTTCGGCTGTACCAGGTTTGAAAAATTCGCCACCATGACCCAGATACATATTTACAACCTCTTCTCCGAGGTTCCAGTCTGCCTTAGTGAGCATTGCGAAAGGATACTTCATTATACCTGCCGCACGAATTGCTTCAGCTGTCTCCAGGACCTCTTCATATGTTGCTGGAATAGGCTTTCCAACTTTCTCCAATATATCTTGTCTAACTACTAGGTGCTGGGCATTAGCCATAAATGCAACAGCCATAATTTTCCCATCAATTGTGATCAGCTGATTTTTGCCCAAACTTTGTCCATGCTTTGCAACGAGATCATCTAGAGGCCTCAAAAGCCCCTCTGTTAATAGTGGTACAATGGATCCGTTGGTTACGATTTTTGCTGTATATTCGGCGGGGTTCGCGGTTAAGGCTGGTCCCTGTAGTTCTTGGTGTTTTGCGGTGTGGTTCTTGGCGAACGTAACAGCACCACCTGCACACTCTTCTGCTTTCGAAACGACTGCGTGAAGTGCTGGAAAGTCATTAGCAAGAATACTAATTCTACCACTTTCAATTCCACAACCTGCGAAAGCACTCCCAAAACTGGCTCCTGTCATCAAAGCAGCACAGCTCAGTATTTTAATATATTTCATAGGTTTCTCCCTTAAAACTTTTCAACTCTAAATATATTGGAGAAGGTCTCGCTCGTTTCGAGACGAGGCTTGCCTTCAATTAAAACTTCCATTTAAATTTTGCATACGCGTGCAAAACGTTAGCATAATACTATCGCAATGCAACAATTTATTTTTGTTATATTAATCAAGAATAACTATGCAAAATCTTGCAAAATATGTGTTGAATAATTATTTAGCTTGATATTTTTTACACAAAAAAAACTTGACAGTATAGCACAGAAAGAGCACCATTTTGGATGCAAGCGTATGCATTAAATTAGGTGATTTAGTGGCAAAAATCCAACTTCAAAATATTTCTAAAAAATGGGGTTCGTTTGTTGGAGTTGATAATTTCAATCTGGTGATTCCTGATAAAGAGTTTCTTGTACTCCTTGGTCCCTCTGGATGTGGAAAGACAACCACGATGCGAATGATCGCCGGTTTGGAAGAGGTAACGGAAGGGCAAATTTCAATTAATGACCAGATTGTAAATGATCTCGACCCGAAGGACCGGGATGTTGCAATGGTTTTTCAAAGTTATGCTCTCTATCCAAATCTCAATGTGTATGAAAATATAAGATTCCCTTTGCGAATGAGAAAAACAAACCCAAGTGAGCAAAAGGAGAAAGTTATGCGAGCCGCAGAAATGGTAGAGCTAACAGACTTCTTACACAGAAGGCCAGCCGAATTATCAGGAGGGCAAAGGCAAAGAGTTGCTCTTGCAAGAGCAATTGTGCGAGAGCCAAATGTTTTCTTAATGGATGAGCCACTGTCAAACCTGGATGCAAAATTGAGAGTATCCACAAGACATCAAATTAAGAATTTGAGCCACGAGCTACAGATTACAACTATTTATGTGACACATGACCAAATTGAAGCAATGACGCTAGCAGATCGAGTTGTTGTAATGAACAAAGGGGTCATACAGCAAGTTGGCACCCCAACTGAAATTTATGATAAGCCAAGCAATGTTTTTGTAGCTGGATTTATTGGTAGTCCTGCAATGAACCTCATTGAGGGCCAGATTTCTAATGGAAATTTTACCGCAGAAAATGTCAAGGTTTCAGGTTTCGATCAGAAGTTAAATGGTAAAATTACTCTCGGCTTTAGAGCCGAAGATGCAGAAATGGCCAAGAAAGGAAATGCTACTGCACCATTATACTCTATCGAGCTTTTAGGGGACGCGACAATTTCGACAATGAGACTTGGTGGGGCAATATGTTCAGTAAAAGGTCCGAAGGATTACCGTGCTGAAATCGGGCACTCTGTGTCAGCGTCAATCCCACAGAAAGCGTGCCATCTATTTAACGCCAAAAATGGGGAGCGAATATCTTGAAACACAATTCTGCTATCGACCAGACAAAAGTTAATAAGGAAGGTTTAGTGAGGTGGGTTTGATGAAAAAAACAACTTTACAAATAGTAAAAGAAATGGAGCAAGCACTTGAACGAGCAGAGGTAGACTGTTCAGATTATTTTCACGACGATTTTGATTGGATTGCTAATTTTGGCTGTGGAACAAAACGCGGTTTAGACGAATTCGAGCGAGCTTGGTACAAACCGTTTCGCGATGCGTTTGGGGATCGGCATTTTGCTACAGAACATTATTTAGAGGATGGTAATTGGGCCGCTTGTTT
>CABZJF010000030.1:0-17291 GCA_902525915.1 Paracoccaceae bacterium
AATGTCTGAAGTTTAAATTGCGAGCTGTAGCAGCTATAGTGTTTTTGACCTTAGCCTCTCAGGCAAAGTCAGACGGTCTCTTTTCTTGGTTATTCGGTTCTGGCAAGGAAATAAAGGCCGAAATTACTTTAATCAATAAATGCGAGCTAGAATCTCGTTACTTCATTGTTCGTGACCTTAAAACCGGGAAAAGTGCATCCTTTAAAAATGGGGTAGCAAAATTGAACACAAAGGTAAATTCGTCTTTGCAATTACAACTATCACCATCAGTGAAACATGTAATTTTCGAAGGGAATGCAGTCTCTGCAAAAAAGAAAATGAAACTTATCGCAGACTGCTCTGAACGTAAACTTGGGGGAATTGCAGACAACTAATTACTCTCTCAAAAAATTTGAACTAAAAACTCGATTATTAAAGCTTAAAGAATTAATTTAAGGAGAAAAAATCATGAATGTATTTGTTCGCGGAACCGTAGCCACTGGAGCACGTGTTCTTCACGAAAAAATTAAAGACGATATGAAAAGGGGCGCCGAAGAATTTGTTACCGATTGGAGGTTTGCTGAAGTAAACGAAAAAGAATTTATGGCATGTATGAACGTGACTGATATGGAAGCAATGGGAGCATTCATGAGCAGCCCGGAGGAGTTACAGTGGGATAAAGATAACGGATGCGAATACACAGTTTACGGCATGGAAGAAATGCCAGGTTAGAAATCTAACTAGCATAGCGCAAATTGTTATACTGAACTAGCATCAATAAACTCAGGATCATCTTCTGTTCGATACTGCGGCAAGTCATCGTGTATAATGTCCCACGGGATCTGACTTTCAATGCCTAAATGGACACCATTCGGTTGCCAATTTTCCGGATCATCAAGAGTTCCGAGAAAAACTGCATCTAATGATTGGTAACTAAAAACAATAGGGCTTCCACATTCAGAACAAAAACCTCTTTTTGCGATATCTGAGGATTTGAAGTATTTTGGAAACCCGCTTGTAAATTCCAATTGCCCTGGCTCAAAAGCTACAAAAATTGCAGAGGTGTTACCATACGCTTTTTGGCACATACGGCAATGACAAATTGAGATCCATTTAGGCTCTACGGCTGCTTCATATCGTATTTTTTTACAAAGGCACCCGCCTTTTATTAGCTTTCCCATACTGCAGCTTCCATACTAGTGCTGTTCCAAGTTGTATAAGGCCGAAAGGAAATAAAGCATTAAGCACGCTTGTAACCTGTATCAAGATTTGCATCCGTTCCGACAACATCGCCAGTACAACACTCAAATATATTTGATTTACAAAGTGCACAAGCTTCATGTCCATGAACTACAATTGTGTTCAGAGGAGCTGAACAACGTGGGCATCTCTGAATATTTTTATTGGAGGGATGCTGATGATTGTCCATACCAATCGCCTTATACCAATTTTAACTATTATATTGCCTTTATCAAATAATTAATAATTTAATTAAAAGATACAAATTTATTTAACTAAATGTTTTTTGAAAAATTCTGCAATTTTGATAATATCAAATTGTTGCTGTTCGGATAAATTAAAAGGGTTGATTATGAAACATACTGGTGGCTGCCTCTGCGGGCAATATAGCTTTGCAACTGAACTAGACCCAATGCTTGTCATTCAGTGTAATTGTACAAAATGCCGAAAATTATCCGGCAGCTACCAAATCGGATGTCTTTACTCAGTGGAAGAAATTGAAGAAAAAGGTACAACAACAACTTACGAATTTGAAGGTGGAAGCGGCTTTATTAACACAGTGCATTTCTGTACTCATTGTTATGTTCGTTGCAAAACCCACCCAGCCCCTGAAGTGATGGAAGGAATGGTTGGTATTCCTCTAGGAATTTTTGATACAGCCAAAAATTTATCACCTAAAGTAGAGATATGGACATCTGAAAAGTTGCCTTTTCTAAAAACTGACGACTGCGTATCAGAAAGTTTTGATGATAGTGGCATTGCAGAACGTTTGAATGCATTATTAGAAAATTTGGAAAGTAGATGAATTCTTATTCATAATTATTAACTTTCACAAAAGGAGTGCATATGTCTTGGATTGACACAATTTCCTATGAAAAAGCTGATGCAAAATTGAAGGCTCTTTATGATCGAGTAAAAGGACCTAACAACAACGTAGATAACATAATGATGATGCACTCTTTAAGACCTCACACAATGGAAGGTCATATGGCAATATACAAATACGTTTTACATCACCGTGACAATACAATCGATAAATGGTTCCTCGAAACCCTTGGTGTCTGGGTCTCCACGTTGAATAAATGCGAATACTGCGTCGAACATCATTTTGCCGGACTAAAACGTTTATTAAATGATGACGAAAAGGCAACCCAAATACGGTCTGCCATCTATACCAATAAAATTGAAGAGGCTCCTCTAGAAAATTGCCAGAAAACCGCAATGGAATATGCCCGCAAGCTCACTCATAATCCAGGAAGTATACGTAAAGAAAGTATAGAGAAACTGCGTGCTGATGGATATACAGATGGTGAGATCTTAGAAATCAATCAAGTGTGTGCGTATTTCAGCTACGCCAATAGAACCGTTCTTGGACTTGGTTGTTCTACTAAGGGTGATATCCTGGGTTTATCACCGAACAATAATGATGATCCAAACGACTGGGGGCACTCCTGAGATCATATTAGACCATATCCCAATCAGGCGTTTATTGGACTCGCTCGATTTGCTAAAGAGTTAGTATAAGCGAAATATATTTATTACTATGGAGCAATTATGACAAATAAGGTGTGTGTAATTATTGGCGGCGGTAGCGGAATGGGTGCCGCTGTTGCTAAAGAGATGAATAAACGAAATTACAACCTAGCTTTGATGTCACCATCAAAAAATTGCAAAATACTTGCTAATGAACTCGGAGGTATAGCTGTTCGCGGTAAAGCAGAGAAGTCCATAGATTTACAGAAACTATTCAACACCACCATGGAGAAATATGGACGTATTGATAGCTTGTTAATTCATGTTGGTGGGCCTCCTAAAGGAGACTTGCTAGAAATCTCAGATGAAGACTGGATAACAGCAAATGAAATGGTTTTATTACCAGTGATACGCATGTCAAAATTAGTGACATCAGTAATGCAATCTCAGGGCGGTGGTTCTATAGTAAACATTACAACATTTTCAGCTTTTGAACCTAGCCTGACTTTTCCAACCTCAAGTGTTTATCGCGTTGGTGTATCATCATTCACTAAGCTTTATTCGGATCGCTATGGAGCAGATAATATACGCATGAACTGCTTATTACCCGGATTCACTGACAGCTTAGATTTACCTCAAAAATTTGCAGACATGTCTGTGTTTAAACGCCTCGCCAGTGCCGAAGAGCAAGCTCGAGCGGCAGCATTCCTACTCACTGAGGATAGTAATTACATAACCGGTCAAAGCATTCGTAGTGATGGAGGAGTTACGCGTAGTATGTAAAACCATAAGGTATTTTTAACTGCCAAAAAGCTTCAAATTAGTTTATTTAGATATTATCATTTGCTACATACGTAACGTCTTATCTTGCATGCTTTGAGTGATGAGATACTCTTTGGAAAATTGGGAGAGGGTAATGACTGAATTAAATGCTGCATCCAATCGGATGGTCTTTATAATTGATTGCAATGTAAAAGATATAGAGGGGTTTAAAACTTGGGCTAGAGATCGTGCGGCGAAGTATGTCTACGAACTAAAAGAAGAAAATAGCATTAGTTATGAATGGCACATCTCAGAGGACGGTAGTGAAGCCACACTTATAGAGGCCTTTAAAGACAGTGATGCAATGATGGTGCGTTTAGGAAATCATGCTGCAAGCCCATTAGCCTCTGAAGTTCTCGAGCTAATCGATATAACTGACGTCTTATGTTTAGGTAATGCGAAACCTAACGCAGTAGAGGCATTAAGTGCTTGGGGTGCTCGATTTCGCTCACATCACTCTGGATATAATAGAGAAATCGTGGCACCTCGATAGAATAACTTCAAGCTAGGTGTTAACACTGTCCCATAATACTCATGCTAATTAATACACCAAGACATCAACTAACCGCGTTCTTTAATAGAAAAGAAATACACTATGGTTGGTTGATGGTGATCCTTGCTTTCACACACAGTATGTTTTCTGCTGCGGCGATGGGAGTGCCCAGTGTATTAATTGTTCCAATGGCAGAAGATCTGGGCTGGACGATTGGCGAATTATCCGCTCCACAGGGGTTAAGACTAGCCTTATTTGGACTATGCGCTCCTCTGGCAGGCGGCCTTATGTTACGTTATGGCCCTCTTAAAATGGTCCAATTCTCAGGTTTTTTACTTATACTAGGTCTTTTTATCTCCATTTTTACTACAGAAAAGTGGCATCTTTGGTTAGGAATGGGAGTATTCTTAGGAGTTGCCCCCAGCTTGATTGCAATGCAGCTAGGTTCTGTAATTGCATCTCGCTGGTTTGCTGAACGCCAAGGTCTTGTAATCGGCATACTTAGCGGTGCAGTGGCAACCGGGACACTTATATTTATGCCGCTTGCAGCATGGATAAGCGATGTGTGGAATTGGCGAGTAGCACTTGCACTACCAACCGCCGGATCATTACTGTCATTAAGTGCTTTCCTTTTCTTTGGTTTTGATCGGCCTCAAGAAATCAATTTACCTGCCTACGGCGAAGACGAAATAAAACCGATCCCCACCGGCTTATACCGAAAATTTTCTTTTTCTAAGTTTTAGGGCCTTAAAAATTGGCAGGAGATCATACATTTTCTGGATACTTGCTTTAAGCTTTGCAATTTGCGGCATATCTAGTTTCGGTTTAACTCAGGCTCATCTAGTACCGTTTTGTGGAGACTTGGGAGTACCCTTCGCAGCAGCTGCATGGTTACTTGCAGTGATTGGTATTTGCGACTTGATCGGTACAATTTGCTCAGGATGGTTGTCCGATCGGTATGACAATCGATTACTCCTATTGATTTACTATGGATTCCGTGGAGTGGCACTTATTTGGTTGGTTTCGACTGATCCAACCTTTGTGGGATTAACAATTTTTGCTGTAGTCTATGGGCTTGACTTCATTGCAACTGTACCTCCAACCGTTAAACTGTCGATTGCCAAATTTGGGACTGAAATGGGCCCAGCCATATTTGCATGGGTATTCGCTGCGCATCATGTTGCTGCAGGTTTAATGACAGTATTTACAGGTATAAGCCGCGACTTGATAGGTTCTTATATTCCTGCTTTTACTTTTGCAGGCCTTGTATGCTTTGTAGCGGCGATTAGCTTCATTATGGTCTCAAAAGTACAAGTTGAAAACAGAATTTCTTAATAGTTTTTACGATTTAAAACTAGCTCGTTTATTTATTAGTAACTGAGCATATACTTTTGATAGAGCTTAATAAACATTGGTATTCAAGTTCACAATTTTCACATATTTTGTAGTCCACAGGTAACCTCATACCAACTCATAATACCCTGTCCACTCAATAAGGCGTTTATTAGCTGCTGGTCATTTGCTACGTGTATCGCAGAGCAAATTTTTATACGTTAGAGATGCTTGCTTTTAACTGGTAAATTGAGGAAAGTTTAATAATGCAAAGATTATATCTTGAAGCTTGGGAAGCATTTATTAGATGGCATGCTGTAGGGTCCAGTGGAGAACCTGTCATTTACCTTCCAGGGTTAAGTATGAGCTCCGTAAGCAGCTTTCTGCCAGTAGCCGCCCATAGCCTCTTGGGCGGAAAGACAGGAATTATGCTCGATTACATCGGTTCAGGAGTAAGCGACCATTCTGACAGCTTTAGTTTTTCTTTAAAAGCACATGCCGAAACAGTCGCTTTCGTGTTACAAGAATTAGGGTACACTAGCGGTCATTTTGTTGGTCACTCTTTCGGTGGAAGTGTAGCTATACAACTAGCTTTAACTCGCCCTGATTTAGTGAAAAGTTTATTTATAGCTGAAGGAAATCTACTTCCGGGAGGAGGTCCTGGTAGTAGAAGTATTGCGGCAAACTCGAAGGCTGAATTCGTAAATAAGGTTTTCCCAAAAATGCTTAATCGAATTAGGGAAGATGCACTGATTAAAAAAAGCGGTTCAGATGTGCTAGCTTCTTCATGGTCTATCGCGGATGTTGGCGGGATATATGAAAATGCCATTTCATTGGTAAATCTCCCAAAAAGATTTGAAAAAGATTTTCTGACTCTCGATATCCCACGATGTTTCATGTTTAGTGAGGAAAATTTTCCCGCAAAAGGTACACCTGCAACGGCCGACATTCCAAATGTAGAGCGCTTGGAGAGTTTTGGTGTTCTCGTTAAAATTTTGCCTAACTCAGGCCATGAAATGATGATAAGCAATCCGGAGGATTTTACAAAAATATTAAGTGGTTTCTTAAACACTAATTGAATTAATTTGCAAAATGTTACTGAAAAACTTCTTATATTGAAAAAGGATATTTAATTCGCTCCCCTTACTAAAAATGTGAGAGCAGGATATTTACCTATATTACTGCCTCGACTTTTGACCTCTCCTACCTCTCAGGATGGTCCATATAGTCCACTAGTCCACAGGTGACCTCAACCCAAACTAGCATTCTGAGAAATACCTAATTCTAAAGGTGTGATAGTTGGCAGTCGAGTTTCTGTGAACCTATGTTCGAATAACTTAAAACAACATATAGATCGTTAAATGACAGCTGCTACGCTTATAAATTACTCGACACGAGACTTTGCCAGTAAAGAAGACTTGGAACTATATCTGGAGCGTCAAGATGCTGCGTTCTCGCCGGAAGTTACAAAACTTTTTACAGACGCAGGTATGTTGCGTAGAGTTATAACTCGGATTTGGAATAAAAAACACACTTTTCGGGTTGGCATAGTATTTGAGTACCGTGATCAAGCCGCTTTTGAAGCTTGTAAACCTCTCCTAGAGAAACATTACCTTTCAGCCGTTGAAGGTCTGGCTACTCAAGTGTTTGGTTCCCGAGGAGTGGTTCTTCACGAATTTGTCTCAGATGAGTTTCAAGGCTTAACAACATAAAGTTTTGACCTATTCTACCTAATAGAATGGGCTAATAGTTTTTTCATTTATTCATTCTGTTAAATTATCTGTAACCACATTTATCAAATGTCTGTAAATTTTATTATCTTTATACAAAAACACGTTTGAAAATCTTATCAAGTGGCCATCCTTCTTCATGGTAACCTCAAGTGCGCCCATATCTTTTGTTTCAAATTTTTTTGTGACTTCCATTTTAGTTGCATCCAGCATACCATTTTTAAACTGTTCTTTGGTATCTTTAATCCACTCTTCTTTTGTCTCTAAAGTTGTTTCTTGAACGAAAAGCATATCCTCATGCAAAAGACTTTCTAAAAAAGCCAAATCTTGATTGGATATTCCTTCGATAAATTTCTCTAATACCATCACCAATAAACCTCTACATTTTTATGGCTCTCTTTGTTCATAGCTTTCGAGAACATAGTCTAATTCCTCTGTTCGGATAAGTTCATCTTGATCATCACCTGATGAATGAACAACAACCCACACACACTTTTTGTCACTCAAATTATAAGGTGCGTGGGGTACGTTATCGGGAATAAATATCTGTTCACCCTGCTTGATCAAAGTTTGGTTTTCAAGCTGCTTTCCATGAAATAGTGTGCATTCACCCTCTAGCATATAGGCTATAGTTTCAATGCCTTCATGTATGTGTGGCTTTGATTTGACACCAGGAGGCATAGGTAAAATGTTCATACAAACCTTTTCGGATCCAACGGTTTTCCTAGACACACCAGCATCGTATGTGACCCCTTGAGCTCCTTTATATCTCATACCAGGTTTTACCAGTCTTACACCGTCATCAGCCATATTTTATCTCTTCAAATTTATAAACTTTTAAATGATTAACTAGTAAAACAGCGAATAAAAGCGTTACCTAGGGTAACGCCGACGATAAAAAAGATTATAAATAAAAATGTCTGAATCATATTCAGTTTTGTGTCAAACTCCAATGCCTCATCACACCTCTTGGCTTAACATTTTCATGTGCTGCCGACGAGTACGTCTAAGTCTAGTCTCAAAGTTTAATTTGGTGTGTTTATCACTTAGTAATTTCGAACGGAGTGTTATCAAAAATTAAAATTTCCACTAAATGAAGTGGGGCACAGAAGTGACGCTTTCCATGCCCCATCCCAATGCTTAGGAATTCTTGGGAGATGTTAACTGACCTTGGTTAACTCGCACTATTTGTGTCGTGACACATAGAATATACGCACCGTCATTAAGTTTGGATCATAACTGAACCTTCTTTAGAAAAAATATGAGAGTAGGATATTTACCTATATCACTGCCTCGACTTTTGACCACCCCCCACCTCTCAGGATGGTCCACATCGTCCACTAGTCCACCGGTAACCTTACCCCTGCTCACTCACAAAGGCGTTTATTTGGATTAGGTCGTTTGCTACGAACGCAGCATCTTATTTTGCAAGACCTATAATCTCCTTTACAATTAGAAATAACGAGGAGGTAGCTATGACGCCAAAAACTACTTTAACAATAACTGCTCTAATTGGGCTAATTTTTTCATCGGTAATGTACATTGCACCAGAATTTGTAACTCGTGAGCAGTTTCCAAATGCCGAAGGTCAAGGATTTACTGACCTTATTACAGTGAGATATGGAATAGCAAGTTTAGTCCTTGCTTTAGTAATCATCACTTATCATTTGCGAAATATTGAAGGACAAGCTTTCCAGGCGCATGTAATGAGAGGCTACACTTTGGCGTTCAGCGTGGTTTGCACTACGACACTTGTATTGCAAATTTTAGGAAAAATATCAGCATTGCCTCCAATTGTAGGTACTGGCATTGTTGCCATTCTTTCCCTCATATCATGGCGTAGTCTAGCTAAAATATCTGACTAGACCGGACAAGCAATATTAAATAAAACGCTGCCATTAGATCAATGAAACCTGTTTTAATTTCGTAACTTAGACCCGCAACTTGGAAAACTATTGAATTACGCTGGGTCAACCTTGCCATTTACATAATTTCAAAGCAATTCTTTTGTATTAATTAGTTCAAAACGAGAGGAATATAATATGGCAATGCTTGCAATGTGTATGCCCATACTGGCTGGAAAAAAAGAAAAATGGCAAGCAATGATGGATCAGGTAACCAATGATCCGAATTTTGCGGCGTCTAGGGAAAATGCCGGGGTCCACGAACGATCATTTCTGCAAGAAACCCCTGCTGGCGATTTTGTAATATTAACTTTCGAAGGTGATGATCCAGAGGCAAGTTTCGCACAGATAATGCAAAATATGCCTGCGGATTTTGCAGAATTTGCAAAGGATGTACACGGCTTAGACGTAAATGCTCCACCCCCCCCAATGCCAAAACTTGTTTTTAACAGCAGAAGTTAAAAATTTCTGTCTTAGCTAATAGATTTGTTAGCAGCGCTTTTTTTGAGCATTCGGCTGATGAATTCATTTCAGCTTTGCACAACGCCCCAAATCTCGACAGTGCTATCAGGCGTTTGCATGTGAGGGACTGGTATCAGCGTTAGTGGTGGTAAAACACCGCCGCAACAATTTCGTAAAAGTTCAAGCATTTTACCAATTATGTTTTCATCATTTGAATTTTGAAAATAGCAGACGAGAAGTTTGATATCAGACGTTTTGCAATTAAAAGGTCGTAATAGATCTTCAACATAGCTCATAGTAAACCGGGTTTGAGGCAAGAGCTCTCCCGGAAACATCCTTTTTCCTGTATTTGAAAATGGCTCTGCTGGCACTTGCCCACCTAGCCAAACCATACCCCGCAATTTTTGCGCCTGTCGCCACGGTAAGTTCAACTGCCAATCCCAAACACGTGGAGGCCAAGAGTCTTCTCTTGGAATGTATTTGTCATAGGTGTTGCGCAATTCGCGCATGGCAAGTGCGCCCACTTTAGTCTTGGAACCATAGGGGAATATATCGTTATACGGAATTGCGGTAGCAGGTGGTCCGGGCTCTTTGAAATAATCCGCACGGGCCTTTGCCAAAGGCGACCACTCCTTTCTACTCGTTCCAAAGTAGTAGCTTTCCAGCTTGATACTATCCTGAAGTGAGGCACCAACGGACCTAAGCGATTCATCCAAAGATTGCATAATTAGATGCGTTTGTTTAACCCCATCAGTCTCATCAGAAGTAAGACCATCAAAGAGTCCAGCAGTACGATTGGCTAAAGCAATAAACTCGCCTGTACGCAAAGCTGAGGTAACAGTAACCTGTTTATGCGAAGAACTGGAAAGTGTGTTTAAAACCTTTGTTTCAAATCTGTAGTTTTGTTCAGAACGCCAATTTCTCTGTGCGATGACCTGTATTTGCACTTCTTGTCCAGAGAACGGCTGTAGTCGGGCAGGTAGAGAGGATATGACTGGCGCTGGATCTTTGGGAAGCAACTCAAGCAATATTTGTATTAATTCGAATTCATCGATTTCTTTAGTTGGGGTGTAAAATATTTTTAATCTTACGATATCAACTATACCGCAGTTTTCTTTGGCCAATGCCGATTTTATATTTTCCAGAGTACCTTCCAATTGTGTCCTTAGCTTGTAGGGATTTTGAATATTGCCGAATTCGTCAAAATCACCAGCCCCACCCACAAAAGAAAGATTACTTGCTGATGAACTTATCTCATGTGGTTCCTCGAGCGGTAAACGCCAACTACTTAATTCAGCCATAGTTATCTCCTATTACAAACACTCTTTCTATCAAGCTTAATCATGCTTGATAGTTTAACTATAGGTTAACTGGGATATGGAGTCTTATTGTTTTTCTAGGGGAGTATAATGGAACGTTAGGTGTATAAGTCTCGATGTAAACCTGTGATTAAAGAATAACTAAAGACAAATATCTTTTTCTGAAAAATTGCTAGAGCAGTATCTTAGCAAACTAACAGCTGCTAGATTTGACCCCCACCCTTGATCACAAAGTTAGCAGTAAAATGTTCCCCCTGAGTTCCCCCACAGAAGTTTGCATCCTGCCCTGTATCTGCTAACCTATTGATTTTATTGGTGCCCCAAGACGGCATTGAACATTTATATTATAATGTGCTTAGTGATATCATTTTGATATATATTACAGTAACTTAAAGATGTTTTATGGCCATTTATGTCTATCTTTATTCATCTATATCCATTATAAAAGGGTGGATAGAAAGGTGGATAGGATTTGACGCAACTTAATCGTTTAAGTTCTGCTTTCATTAAAAGCGCTCCCCATGGCAAGCATGCTGATGGGCAGGGATTGTGGTTAGTAAAACGGGCTGATGGAGGTTCTCAGTGGGTGTTGAGAATTTCACTTGCAGGCAAACGTCGCGAGATGGGCTTAGGCAACGGCAAGGACGTTTCATTAAAAGAAGCTAGGGAATTAGCATCAGAATATCGCAAGCTTGCAAAGCAAGGAATTGATCCGATTAAATTAAGGCTGGCTGAGAAACGGGCTTTGCTGAAGCCAGGTAGGAGTCTTACAGAAATTGCAACAGCAGCCTATGATGCCAAAAAGGCAGAACTTAAAAATGATGGAACAAACGCTCGTTGGTTTAGTCCGCTGCAATTACATGTTCTGCCTAAACTAGGTCAGCTCACCGTTGAAGACATTACTCAACAAGATATTGCTGAGGCACTGCAACCCATCTGGCATCAAAAGGCTGCGACGGCAAAGAAAGCTATTGGTAGACTAGGCATAGTTCTTACTTATGCCGCTGCAGCTGGTTATGACGTTGATCTAAACGCAATCGCAAAAGCGAAAGCGCTTCTTGGTAAGCACAGACATCAAACCCAAAACATCCCTGCCCTAGACTGGCGTCAATTACCTAATTTCTACGCTAGCCTCAGAGAGCCAACCATTGTCCACTTGGCTTTGAAACTTCTTATTTTAACAGGTGTCCGAAGCTATGCCATTCGAAACGCCCATCTTGATCAATTTGATGGTGATACATGGATTATCCCTGCAGAAAACATGAAAGGTCAAATTGCTCAGACGTCTGATTTTCATGTCCCTATCTCATCTGAGTCTCAAATCATCATAAGCACTGCCATGCATTTTGCACGCGATGGGTTTTTATTTCCGGGCATACGCTCTGGAGTGGTATCAGACGCGTCATTGGCACGCCTGATGGAAAGGCGAGGAATGACAGAACGCCCTCACGGTTTTCGGTCTAGTTTAAGAACGTGGTTGGCTGAAACGACTAACGCCAGTGAGCAAGTCGCAGAGATCATCCTAGCACACAAAGTTGGTACAAAGACTATACGCGCTTATAGAAGAACAGATCACTTTGAAGAACGTTCAGTACTTATGGAACGTTGGGCAAGGTATATTACAGGATCAGAAAACGTAGTGAGCATTTATGACAGAGCTTGATGAAAAAATAGATAACTGGCTAATTGCAAAAGACTTTCCCACGAGCGTGCCTTACGAAATGAAGCTGCTTGCCTTTTTTGGGCAAAAATCCTTGCCTAGAAAGAAGGGTGCTCCCAAAAAGCCTATTTCCAATAACGCCAGACGCGCGGTGATCTTTCTCGCTCAAATGAACAGGATGGAGCAAACGACTGAAGCGCCACTGACCAACAAAGCAGTTATAGATGCATGTATTAAACTTGCCAATAGCCGTTATAAGCTCGGTATGTTGAGTGAAGACGAAAAATCCCTCTGGGCGATTGATGTAAAAAGCATCCAAAATACGCTTAGAAAAGGCATTAGAGAGCTGGCGGATATTCTCTGATAAATAGCTGATTTAATTGAGAGTGCTTACCGCTTATTTATGTACATAATGGGGTGTATCCAATCAAAGAGGGTACACGATGAACAAATATTTATCATTCAATCAACTTCAAACAAAACTAGGAGATAGGTCGCGCTCTGCCATCTATAGCGATCTTGAAAATGGACGCCTGCCCAGACCAGTAAAGATCGGCCGGCGGTGCTATTGGAAAGAACAGGTCATAGACGATTTTATGGATAAACTCATGGAGGAAGCATCATGAGTGATCTGCTTCAAACCCCCCCACCCCGAGCTAACAACATGGCGGTAGCTGAGTATATGACGCCTTCACACAGAGAGCGTGATGAATCTTATTCTCAAATTGTTACTCAATGCCGAGATAACTGGCGGATCATTCGCTGCAAGCGCGGTTTGCAATGGATCATTCAAAAGAGGTCGACTGGAAGGCCGAACCGAGGCGTGTTCATAGGCAAGAGCTTTCATACTACCAGACAATCGCTAATCGAAGCCTGTTCGAGGTTACAGCTGCTGGATGACCCAAAGATACTGCAAAGCCTACTTGATTTACCGGAGCGTCCGAAAGATTTTAAATAGAAAAGCCTGCCGCGAAGAACGCAGTCAGGCCATTCTGTAATCAACTAAAGGATACTGCATTTCTGCGCGATGGGCAAACTCTTGAGGTTTGTCAAAATGATAGAAAGTATTGAAAGTTACTATGGCGATAAAAAGACCTTTCCGTATGGTATGGGCCAAAGGGATAGTAAAAGAGAAAACATATATCCAACAATAACTTTACATCAAATTCAGCAAATGATGCTAAAGCCCATGGCTGTACCGAAGTCAGAAGCGCCTTGGTTTATTCCATCCAACTACTTCGGCTCATGGGCAAGAAACCATAGCATTCAAAGAGAACTTGGACGTTTCAGTTGCTTAACGCTCGACATTGATGAGGGTAGTCCATCAGACGCTGAAGTTATCGGATCATTAGAGGCGGTTTTAGGTGATGTACACATGCTCATCTACACATCTTCTGGCGCAACAAAGGAAAAGAAGAAGTATAGATGCATACTCCCTCTGCGAACTCCTCTGAATGGCTATGAATGGCAATCCGCACAAGCTGAGCTTTTTGATCAATTAGCTAATGAAGGCATCATATGTGACCACGCTTTTCAGAGAACCGGCCAATTGCTTTTTCTTCCCAATGTTCCTCCCGATAAGCGTGACGATAATGGTGAAGCTTTCTTCTACTTTCAGCGTAAAATTATAGGGGAGCGTTATGCCCGAGACTGATAAGTCAACTCTTATTGAGCGCTTTAAGGCTGATAACAACTTATATGATTTACTGCCAAAATATGGATATAGAAAAGTATCAAGTGATGAATATGTAAGCCCAAACAGTCAGAGTGGCCACAAAGTTAAACTCACGGACGATAAGAGTGCTATAATGAGTTTAAGTGGCAGTGATGAAGGTATTGGTAACGAAAGTAAAAACGGGGCATGGCTCGCGAACTGTTTTGATTTATTTTTGCATTATGAATGTGGCGGTGACCTGAAGGACGCCATTGCTAAGCTTAAAGATCACTATTCAAACCAAGAGACTCCAAAAGCAGGTAAACAACCCGAACGTCCGACAAAACTCTTTGTTAAGATATCCGATATAGATTTAACTCCTCCCTCCCCGATCATTGATACTATTCTTTTTGAACAGACTTACGCTGCGATCACTGGAGGAAGTTACTCCGGCAAAACCTTTTTCGCACTTGATATGTTTTTATCTCTAACAGCTGGACTAGAGTTTCATGGTCGCAAAACAAAGAAAGGAAAGGTCCTATACATTTTGGGAGAAGGTAAAAACGGCATCATGCAACGCATTGATGCTTGGTGTGGCGTACATGGTGTAAATTATAAGGAGCTGGATTTCTATTTATCAACTATGCCAATTAACCTGCGTGATGACCAACTCATTAATCGGGTCAAAAAAGAAATCACACGCATCAATGAAGTAAGCGTTGTGGTTATTGATACCCTTAATCGGAATTTTGGTGGGGGCAATGAAAACTCGCCCGGCGATATGGGGGAATTTATTGAGGGTTGTAGTTCCATTATACATGAATGCGGTTGCTCGGTCGTTGTATTGCACCACGTTGGCAAGGATCAATCCGCTGGGGCTAGAGGGCACTCCAGTTTTTATGCTGCTTTAGATACTGAAATCCGTATCGCCAAACATAGACAGCACGATATTAAAGTAACTTGTGGTAAACAAAAGGACGCGCCTGAGTTTACGCCAATGCAGTTCATGAAATTATCAATCAGAAATAGTATTGTGCTTGAGGAAACCGACCTAGAGCAAAGGCCTGCTGAAGCTAAACTAGGCAAAAATGATCGGATTGCCTTAGACGCATTTGAAGAAGCTTTAGAAGCAAAACAGGCGACATCTGAGGGCAAATCGGAATGTTGCCTCCACTTGGATGAGTGGCGACCCGTATTTAATAGGCGACATACTGGCGACAATAAAAAATCTAAGAACACCGCCTTTACCCGTGCAAGAAGTGACCTTGTAAGCAAAGGAATTCTGCAAGTTGAGGATGATTATTACAGCTTTGGCGACAAGGCGACATTTGGCGACAAACGTTGATTTGTCGTCGGCACGCACTGCTTATAGAGGCGACACGACAAACACACCCTTTATAGGGTGTTGTAATGTCGCCAAGCGTTAGGCTGAAAATAAAAGGTTTAGGCCAAGTTAAACAATTCTGCCTTGTGATAACTGATCGAAACGATGGGTAACCGCAGGGTCGACATCAAAACTCATTACAGACCCTTTTTTTATATTTTCTGGGTCAGTCGTTTTGACGATGAACGGACTGCCTCGAACAGTTTCACAATGCACAAGAGCGTACTCGCCCAGGGGTTCAACTAAATTTGGTTTTCCTTGAATAACACCTGAACCTGTCGGAACAACAATAAAATGTTCAGGCCGGATCCCCAGAATATCTGCTCTTGAATTAATCAATGCGCGGCCAGCATCCGTCAAGTCATCTGAATCAAAAAAATTCATTTTCGGGCTTCCAATAAATTGTGCCACAAACATATTTGAAGGATTACGATATAATTCGATTGGTGAGCCAATTTGTTCAATGTTACCATCCCGCAAGACCACGATTTTGTCTGCTAAGGTCATCGCCTCGACCTGATCATGCGTGACATAGATCATAGTCGTGCCTAGCCGCTCATGCAAACGAGCGATTTCAATGCGCGTTTGAACACGGAGTGCAGCATCCAAATTCGAAAGCGGTTCATCAAATAAAAACACTTCTGGTTCGCGAACAATCGCACGACCAATCGCAACGCGTTGTCTTTGACCACCGGACAGGGCCTTGGGCGTTCGATCTAAAAGGCTGGAAATCTCCAAAATCTCTGCGGCGTTACGTACACGCTGATCGATTTCATCTTTTGGGGTTTTTGCCTGTTTCAGTCCAAACGCCATATTCTTATATACCGTCATATGGGGATAAAGGGCATATGTTTGAAAAACCATTGAAACACCACGCTTAGCGGGTGCAACTTCATTCACTATTTGATCGCCAATTGTGATTGTACCGCTGCTGATTTCCTCTAGGCCCGCAATCATGCGTAATAGCGTTGATTTTCCACAACCTGAAGGCCCCACAAATACAACAAATTCTCCATCTTTAATTTCCAAATCAATGCTTTCAATTACTTTTGTTGCTTCATAGGATTTTGCAACGTTTCGTAGAATTAAGCCCGCCATTTCTTATCCATCTCTTCAATTGCTGCAACAAGTGCAGGCACAAATTCATTGTATCGGTTTGGAAGGTCGCCCCAAAGTTCGTTGTCATTCGCCAATCGCGTTTCATTTCCCTCGGCCACAAGTGGTGCGACACGGTCCCATAGTGGTTCGTGGTAAGGTACTTTGCAGAGACCTTCTTGTACGCACCGTGTGTAGACAACCCAAGATGCAATGCAATCAAATCCCGCTTTTGGCAACACGCCTAATTTCAAACATGCCGACAGAGTTGGTCGAATATAAATCGACATTTTGGAGTAACCGTCCATGCAAATGCGTTCCAAACCGTCGGCGATCCCACCGTTTTCAAATCTGCGTGAGATCTCCCCAAGATAGGCAACAGTATCGAAAGGGATATTTTTATCGAGGCCAATGAGGACCTCATCACGCTCCCATGCATCAAAATGTGCACGAATTTCTTGATCTTGCATGGCTTGATCAAATGTTTCGTGACCTGCCAAAGCACCAAGATAAGCAAGTCCCGTATGCCCACCATTCAATATTCGGATTTTGGTTTCTTCATATGGAACAACATCTGCGACGATCTCAACGCCGACCTGTGACAAATCAGGGAAATCAGAGGCAAAACGATCTTCCAAAACCCATTGAATAAATGCTTCTGCATGCACCGGTGATTGGGCGTCATGACCCCAATATGTCTCGATTTCTTTTTCTAACGCTTCTGTCGTGCGTGGCGTAATTCTAT
>CABZJF010000031.1:0-14252 GCA_902525915.1 Paracoccaceae bacterium
GGTGGGAATATTTAAACTATGCTCAAAAGCCCTATCAGTACTTTGCTGATGCATACATCATGGCAAACAAAGATTGGTTCGATTCACTGCCAGCAGATCTTCAAGAGCTTGTAATGGAAGTTGGAGCTGAAGTTGGTGAGCTCGCAACAAATACAATTTTAGATGCTGGCGAAAGCACACTAACAAAGTTTGTTGAGCGCGGTGGTGTTGTTACCACGCTAAGTGGTGCGGAAAAAGCCAAATTTGATGCAATGATGACCGAAAAAGTCATGCCGGCGATGGCTGATATGTTCGATAAAGATGTACTTTTGGCAGCAGAGGCTTACGCAAAAAAGTAAGGATCTCACTAGATTAAGGATTTGGCCATGATAATTTTGACCAGATTAAATAATTTGCTGGCCAAGGTTTCATATTTAATAGGCATCCTTATCGTTGCAATTATGGTTATGGCACTTAGTTTAAGTGCCATAACCAGATATGTATCTGGAACAGGCTATGACTGGCTTATAGAATTACCTCCAGTATTAGTATGCTGGCTGGTATTTCCTCTTCTCGGCCCATTGTTGAGAGAGGGAAACCACATTCAAGTAGATTTTCTTGCAGCGATCACATCTGACAAACAATCAAAATTTCTAAAACTATTAATGAACCTGACCGCACTTGTTGCCTCTTTGGTATTTTTCAAAGCAGGAATGGAAGCAACATTTCTATACTTCAATTTGGGTCAAATGATGGAGTTGGAGATAGATATTCCGATATGGTGGATGTATTTGTCATTTCCAGTTGGTTTTATAATGTTAGCATCGTTTTCTCTCGAGCTGACCGTCCAAGCGATTTATGATCTTAAACAGGAAAAAACGAAGGGCGTTTAATGTACATATTAGCGTTCGTAATATCATTTTTTCTATTATGCTTTTCCGTGCCAATATTTTTAGTGTTTGGAATAGGTAGTTCCATGGCGGCAATATTAGGTCTGAACCTTCCTTGGTCTGTTCTAATCCAAGTATCGTTTGGGGCCCTTACTAAACATGTGCTAATTGCCGTGCCTCTTTTTATATTTGCCGGCATGGTGATGTTACGTGGTGGCGCTGCTACCAGGCTCGTTGACTTTGCTACGAAGTTAGTTGGCCATTGGCCTGGCGGTCTAGGTATAGCAATGGTGATTTCTATGGGCTTCTTTGCTGCATTTTGTGGATCCATTTTAGCTGCTATTACAGCAGTTGGAACCATTATGATGCCGAAAATGATAGAACAGGGTTATCCGAAACCTTTTGTTGTTGTACTTGCAGCTTCAGCGGCTCTATTAGAAGCATTAATTCCCCCGTCTAATGCCGCAATTTTATTCAGCGCTCTAACAAACGTACCAGTTTCGCAAACGTTTGCCGCAGGAATAGTCCCAGGTTTAATCTTATTACTATTCATGGTCGGTGTCGTATTACTCAAATGTCGTTCTATAAAAAGCGCAGAAAAAAGTAATACGCGAGAACGCTTGATAGCAGCAAAAAATGCTGTTCCAGCACTTATTACACCGGGTATTATTTTAGGTGGCATATATGCAGGATTACTCACACCATCAGAGTCAGCGGCGATTGCAGGTCTTTGGGCGATGATAATGGGGTTTGTTATTTATAGAGAACTCACGGTCTTTGGTTTAATCGCTTGCCTAAAAGAAACAGCTTCGATTACGGCGGTGATATTTGCTATTATTGCAACGGCGACATTTCTAAGTGTCGTGCTGACATACACCCAATTACCACAAAAGATTATAATATACTTTACTGAACTTGGGGCTGGTATTTATGTTTTTTGGTTCGCTCTGGCATTGATTTGCCTTATTTTGGGTACTTTCATCGAAATTGTACCGGTATTTTATCTCACTGTTCCAATTTTTGCTGCTATCATCACGTCACTCAATCAAAATCTCTTACATTTATATGTTGTTTTTGTTGCCTTTGCTGGTATCGGGATGATCACGCCACCTGTATGCGTGGGTGTCTACACCGCAGCTGGGGTGATCAAAGATGATCCAGCAAAAGCTTTCAAAGAAGTACCTCTTTTTGTAGGTGTGGGTATTCTTTACGGTATATTAATGATTTTCTTACCTTCAGCTGCAACGTGGTTGCCAAATATACTTAGATAACAGCGGGGTCATGATTGAATTTTCATAAAAAATCGTACTGGTGGGAAATTGGAGAGGCTCTAAAGCCTACTCAGGAATTAGATACTCTTCCAGTAAACACTGATTTTGTTGTGATTGGAGCTGGCTATGCAGGCTTATCAGCAGCTCTGACATTGGCTCGCCAAGGGAAATCGGTAATCGTCGTGGATGGAGGAATGCCTGGCTTCGGTGCATCCACAAGAAATGGGGGAATTTGTAGTGGACAAATTCGACCTTCGATAAGCGCACTTCGGACAAATTTTGGTGCAGACTTTGCGAATAAAGTTTATTCAGAGGGTGTAGATGCAAGATATGATTTAATTAAATTTTGTGAAGACGAAAAAATAGACTGCCAATTGCAAATGACCGGAAGGTTTACAGGTGCGATGAGCCAATCAGATTATGACAAGCAGTGCCGCGAGGCAGATAATCTAAATGAAATCACTGGTCATGAAGCTTATATGGTCAAAAAACAAGATCAACAGAATGAAATAAATACAAATCTTTTTTTTGGTGGAATGGTGCGAGAAGAGATTGGTGGATTTCATCCAGGTAAATTTTTCTCTGGTCTGTTACGAGTTGCGGAAAGAGCCGGCGTATTAGTAAGTTTTAACAATAAGGTTACAGAATTATTAGACCGCAAAACCGGTGGGAAAAGTATAATTACTAGCATGGGTACCATAAACACTGGAAAAGTAATTGTAGCCACCAACGCTTATACTGGAAGAAAATATAATTTTACAAAATTCCTTAGGCAGAGGCTTGTACCAACGCAAAGCTGTATTATCGTTACCGAAAAACTGGGCATTGATACGGTGAAAAAATATATACCCAAGCTTAGGATGTGTGGTAACACCGCAAATATATATAGCTACTTCAGGCCGACACCGGATAGACAGCGCATATTATTAGGATCTCGCAGTTTTGACAGATCCGAACCATCTGAAAAATCAGTGATTTATCTAAAGAAAAACCTAATCAAAATTTTTCCTGAATTAGTAAATTGTAAAGTTGAATACTGCTGGCTCGGAAATGTAGCATTCACAAAGTCTCAATTACCTACTGTTTTTGAACATAATGATATTTATTACGCTGCAGGCTTTGCCGGGTCTGGAACAGTATGGGCACGTTGGTTGGGGAAAAAAGCTGCCGAAATGGCCTTAGGCATAAGTAATAACCCAAGTGTATTTTACGGATTACCTCCAGCTAAACTTCCGTTCTATGACGGAAACCCTTGGTTCTTACCGCCGATTAACAAGTATTACAGTTTTAAAGATTGGTTAAAATCATTTCGTAAATAAATGAACAAGTAAATTTACAGAGATACGACCTCACGTACAGCTTATCTACATTTGTCCAAAGAACTTGATTTCTAAATATCTGGATACTAACTTTTATTTTTAGCAAACATTGAAACAGATCATAAAGTGATAACAAGTTTTTTTTATATAATTTCCAGAATAGGCCTTATTGGTTTGTTCGTTATTACTTTCTTGATCTCATTACATGGTTTTGCAGTTTCAGAAATCAAATTGGGTACCACTTTTATACTCCTCATATTATCCTCTTTAGGAATCTTAATTGCCATTTTCATCCAGAAGCTATCAAAAGTGAATATGCTCACTTCAATTTTTTTGATCCTTCCTGTTAGTAGTTTAGCAATACTGTGGGGTATCGAAAGTAATCTTGCAAACATCCTGAATTCGTATGGTTTCGGTGATCTCCTTAATAACTTATTTTCAGATATTTTGGTAGGATATTATTACTTCATTTTACCTTTTCTTATTATTTTCGGGCACTGGAATATACGATGGGTTGATGGAGTAAAATCTGAGAAAAAAGTACCGGAAGTTCTAGTGGCAGCTTTCCAAACTGTTCTTTATGCTCTGCCAGCTATACTTGTGGCGTCAACTTTATTTGGAATAGATCTCACAGCAATTTTAACTACGTCGGGGATCCTTGTTGCAATACTAGGTTTAGCTCTACAACCAAACTTAAGTAATATTCTATCAGGTGTATTTGTGAGCCTTGAGAGGCCTTTCCGGCCGAACTAATGGATTACTATTGACGATAAAACAGGTGTTGTTCTTGATGTAAATTGGCGGTCTACTAAAATACGTACTTTTGAAAATACAGAAGTTGTTATTCCAAATGAACTTGTGGCTAAATCAACATTACAAAATTGGAGCCGTCCCGACAAAGAGATGATGAGTGAAGGTTTTCACATATTTAATACTATGCATTTTCATCCTAAGCATGACCCAAAGTATATTTCAACACTTCTACAGAATGCACTAAGTAAAGTTACGCCTATTGATGGACGTCAGGCCCTTGACCTCCAGTGGGTAAAGTTTGTTGACGTTGATGAATTTGGATTAAAGTTTGCTGTTGCCTTTGATTGTACAAAGAGACTCCTGAAAAGTTCACAACAAAATTTGGTTTTAACAGAAATTCATCAAGCTCTGTCGCACGCAGGAATAAGTATGTCCGTTGGCAGGCTCACCAGTCATCTCGATCAAGATGTTGGACTGAATGCCCTCAGCGATGTATTTAGGCAACCAACTGATTTTGACCCCGATATTAAGGATAAGCTGAACCCATATAATGAAACCGTTAGAAATAAAGCACTCCTTAGAAAGGTTCCGATTTTTACTTCATTAGACGAAAAAGAATTATTATCACTGGCAAAGGACTGTTCTAGGAAAAGTATCAAAGCATCAAGTATGGTCTGCGAAGAAGGCAGCGAGGGCGGAAGCCTTTTTATACTCGTAGATGGAGTTGTCAGTGTTGATAAAGTTGGCGCGAATAGTGAGGGAATTCATATCGCAAAGTTAGGAGTTGGAGATGTTTTTGGAGAAATGTCTTTGATGACAGGTGAACCTCGATCTGCATCAGTAAAGGCTTTAACAAATACTGTTGTTTTAGAGATTGACAAAGAAATAATTAGGACACTTTTTGGAAATAACAAAGATTTCTACGACAATATTGCGCATGTTTTTGCAAAAAGAAAACTTGCCATGGAAGATATCGAAAAATCGGGGGTAAACCCCAATGAGCAAATGGCTGACATGGTTACAAAATTTAAGAAGGCTATGATAAATTTTCTTGGATTAAAGTAATTTTAGGCAAGATAAGAATTAAAAAAATCAGATTTTATCCAAAAGCTCTCGGAATTTATAAAGCTCCTCTGGTTGCATCCTAACAAGATGTGGCTCTTCTGGGAATTTGCCATTATTTACGTCTTCTACAAATTCTTTAAACGCTCCAACACGTTCATTTTGAAGCCTCTCAAACTCACCCCTAAAGTCTCGGTAGACTTTTGCGTGCCGTGGAATATGTCCGTCCGTGTATCCCAAAATATCACTTGAGTACAAATATTGGGCATCACAACCAGCCCCTGCGCCCATTGACCAAACCAATATACTCGTTCTTTCAGAAATCTCATTTGCGACTTCTACGGGAACAACTTCTAACTCCACACCTATAGCTCCAGCGCTTTCATAAGACTTGACTTGCTGTAGTAAATCTAACGCTTCATTTGCCGTCTTACCAACAGCCTTAAACCCACCTGTCCAAGTAGCTCGTGCAGGAACTAACCCTACATGTCCAACAACCGGAATATATTCATTAGAAAGCATCGCAACAGTTTCAAAGGATCCCGAGCAATACAGCGCATCTGCACCCTTTTCTACAGCTGAATTACACCACTTCAAATACTCGCTAGGCGAACCGCATTCCGTATGGGTTTGTCCTGCCATTGAAAAGATCGTTGGTGCCACAGTGCGGTACTCTGGATGAAACAATACATCTGCTGGGACTGATGCTATATCTATACCAGCGGCTTCTGCAGCGGCAGCTTCATCCAAAGAAAAAAACTTCAGCATAGTTAGTTGCCTTTTACCTTTAAGCGCAAGTAAGTCTGCTACTGTTGGTAGTTTTCTAGTTTTATGTTCCATTTTAATTTCTTAAGCTCCGCTAAAATTTACTTAGATAGGGTTCGAAACTTGATTGAAATAGTGATTATGGCTCTCTTAATAGCCAGCCGCCATCAACATCTACGGTTGTCCCAGTCACAAATTTATTTTTAATTACAAATAAAATTCCTTGAGCAACTTCATCAGCTCTTCCAGCACGCGGTATCAAATTATTTTTTGTCGTCTTTCTGTATAGTTCCTCACGCTCAGCGCCCTGAACAATTACCATTGGAGTATCTATTGTTCCCGGAGATACTGCATTTACTCTGATACTTGGCGCCACTTCACGAGCAACTGCACGCATCATCGCTTCAACTGCTCCACCAACAGACGATAAGGCGACTTGACCAGGCTGGCAATTACGCGCAGGAGCTCCAGACACCAAAGTAATTGATCCACCATCTGAGACATGTTTAGCTCCAAATCGAACAACATTCGCATAACCCCAAAGCTTATCGAAAGAAGCTTTGTAGCCGTCCAAGTCCATTTCAAGGAACGGGCCGTAAGCACGTTTCCCGCCCGTCGCTGCTGTAACCAAAATATCTATTGGCGACAGCTCATCCAAGATTGCCTCAACAGCTCTTCGATCCAAAACATCACACGCCCGAGTGCTTATTCCGTTTGGCACATCTCCCGCTTTATCCGGTTTGCGGCTTATTGCCGTAACCTCAGCTCCCTCCCCTGCTAAGAGAAGACTAGTTGCTAGCCCAATTCCAGATGTTCCTCCAAATACTACTGCTTTTTTGCCAGATAAATCCATTGAAGCCTCTTTTATAATTTCTTTATTGATATTCACTTTCCTTCGCTTGCGCAAAACTTTTCACATAAATTTTTATATAACTGGTTTTAATTCTCTGATGATTGAATAGACTACCGCTTATTATTAGTAATGTTTACGTTGGGGTATAACTTTGGAGATTTGGCAACTCACAGCTACGGAACTAAGGCAAAAAATTTCGAAAGGCGAAATATCGGCCCGTGAAGCTACCGAAAGTCATTTGTCTCGGATGGATCAAGTAAATGGCAAACTAAATGCTGTTGCCGAAAGTTGTGAAACAGAAGCTCTCCAAGAAGCGGACTTAATAGACAGCAAACGTCACAAAGGAGATGAACTAGGCGCACTTGCCGGTGTGCCGATAACTGTGAAAATAAACGTAGACCAAAGAGGTTATGCAACCACTAATGGCCTTCAATTGCGGAAGGACCTTGTAGCTAAAATCGATAATCCTGTTGTAAACAACTTACGAAAAGCTGGTGCTATCATTATCGGCCGGACCAATACCCCTGCATTTTCACTAAGATGGTTCACACGAAATACAATTCATGGACATACGAAAAATCCACTTAATCCATTGGTTACTCCAGGTGGATCATCAGGAGGTGCTGCAGCCGCTGTAGCAGCCGGTATAGGCACTATTGGTCACGGTACTGACATAGCTGGGTCAATTCGCTACCCAGCCTATGCCTGCGGCATTCATGGGCTAAGGCCATCACTGGGTAGAGTTGCTGCTCACAATTTTTCAGGTCCCGATCGTTTCATAGGAGCTCAACTTATGGCTGTATCTGGCCCACTCGCAAGAACCGTTGAAGACCTAGAACTCGGCATTGAAGTAATGGCTAATCACGACCATCGCGATCCCTGGTCAGTCGATATGCCACTAAAAGGCAAACCTTATTTAAAACGAATTGCTTTTTGCGACTCGCCAGAGGGAATAAAAGTTGATCCCAGAATTCAAGAAGCCCTTCGTAGCGCACTAAGAAAATTGGAGCAGGCTAATTGGAAAGTAGACGAAGTTAAAATACCACCCTTGCGTAGTGCAATGGAAAACCAGTTAGTGCTTTGGATGGCAGAAATGGACAAAAGTGCAAAGCATTTAGTGAGAAAAGAAAATGACCCAGATGCCATTCTCGTTTACGACCGTTTAAGAAAAATCTCCAAATACAAAAGTCCAGATCAAATTATGGTTGCGCTTCAAGAGCGCGCTAATCTGACACGACAATGGAAAAAATTTCTATTTGATTACCCAATTCTATTATGCCCCGTTTCATGCTCTCTACCTTTTGACGATCTTCAGGATTTAAAATCAGAGGGGCATTTTGAACAAATAATTGAAGATCAAATATTACAAATTGGATTGCCGTTTATGGGTCTACCTGGTTTGACCGTTACAACAGATAGAAATAAAAATCGCCCTGTAGGAGTTCAACTGGTTGCATCACAGTTTCGAGAAGATATTTTATTAGATGCGGCGAAGATTATTGCACCAAGATTTGATGCAATTTAATTTGATAAGATCATTCAAAAATTAAGCCTAGGCTAAATTAAAATATCAACAAGAATTTTATGTCCTAATAATAAACAAAGAACAATAAAGAAACATCCTAATGCAAACTCGAAACCCCTCGCCCCTGATTGAAGGAAGTTCCTAAATTTTGGCAGTGCAATAATAAAAGTGAGGAAAATGTACCAAATGGTATCAATAATAGTTGCTGTAGAAACCATAATTGCTTTTTCTTGAAATGAAGAGGCGTCACCCACAAACTGGGTAAATATTGCCACAAAGAAAAGAGCAATTTTAGGGTTTAAGAATACTATCAAAAATCCAGATCCAAAATTCCCCAATAAAGTATTAGATATTTGAAATTTCTGGTGGTCTAAGGTTGAAAGTGCAAAACTTGAGCTAAACATGATATATGCTAGCCAAAGTTAAAATACTAAGCCAGCAACGTTAAGAATACCAATTAAAAGAGGGACAAAAGATAAGGTAATACTCAAACCAAATGCGACTAATAACGCATATAAAAAGATACCGAGACCATGAGCCGAACCGAATACCACACCAGCTCGAATTCCTCCATCCATCACTGTTTTGGATAATAACGCGATACTGGGGCCAGGCGAAGCTGCGCCAGCAAAACAGGCAGAAACCAAAAGAACCCAAGTTATTAGAGTCATTTTTCGTTTACTAGATTGATAAAACTAAACATAATTTGCATCTTTTAATTTCGATATGATTTTATTAGACTTACCAAAAGTAAACGTCTCAATTGTTACCGTGATAGAGTTAAAAGGGATCAGTGCAGTCGCAGATGCAGCAAACACCGTTCTTATGGCATAAGATGCATAGTAAATTTTATTAAAAAATAGTTTCACTATTTTTCTATCAATCCAACTGCATTGAGATAAGTTTTAAAAAATATCCATACAAAGGAGTTAAAGCCGCCACTGCAAATGCGGGCATTATAGCCGAAAAATTCATTTGGGATGCAGAAGGGCTGCTCGCTATCATTATAATCCCGACTAAAAACCCCAACCATCCACCTCGAACACCCCCATCACCAAAGCGAGTTATCCTATTATCACTATCCTTAGCACCAAGCATGTGGCCTACAGCAATACCCAACACAAATAAAAACGCCAAAAGATCTATTGCGGGTCCGATATCACCTGCCGCATTAAATGCACCAACTACGACTATGACTATTAAAGCGAGACCTACATACCTCATTATTCTGCTACCTTTCTAATTTGTTATCTACCAAATCGAAACCATCTCGATTAAATTCCAGTGGTAAGTATAAAATTAGTACTTTTAAATCGAAATTTATACTTTTAAACTGCGTCTTAGCGTAAATTAAAATAATTTTGCATAGTGACTACGACTAACTGTACCAAAACTTTTCAAAAAGGAGTATAAAATGGCAAAAGGTTACCTCATGGCAAACTTGCGCGTAAACGACCAAGATATTTTTAAAGAATTTTCATCTGTAGCACTGCCATTAATAGAAAGCTTCGGTGGCAAGCTATTAGCCCGAGGTCCACATGCAGATCGACATGAGGGAAGCGTTTCGGGTATTGTCACACTTATTGAATTTGAAAGTAAAGAAGCTGCTGAAAAATTTTACTTTAGTGACGAATATCAAGCTGCAAAATCTATACGGGACAAGGGTGTTGATACTGACCTTATGATTATAGAGGGCATGTAAAAGTTTAAGAAGTATCGGATACAGGGAAAAGGATTTCCCAGTGAAAAACTCTCCACATTTGCAAAACTTTCCTCAGCTAAATGCTTTTCACAGAAAGCCTGGATTTATCAGCTTGATTGGTCACCGTGGCGCTCGGGGATTAATGCCAGAAAACACGATCGAAGGTTTTGAGTACATTTTAGATAATGATATAGTAGCAATCGAGTTTGACGTTTTGCTTACAAAAGACGAAATACCAGTAATTACTCATGACTTTTATTTATCAAAAGCGATAACAAGAACTTCTGAAGGTAATTGGCTTTCGAAAGATGGGCCTCGAATAGTTGATCTTACAAGCTCTCAGCTTGAAATGTTTGATGTTGGCGGCGTGGATAAGAACAGCTCTTATGGTCGTTTATATCCAGAACAAGCTTTCTTATCAGATATTCGCATACCCAAATTAAGTGATCTGCTGGATCTAGCCAGCCTCCCGCATGGTCAAAATCTATTCTTACTTTTAGAGATCAAATCTGATCCCTCAGTCAAAAAAAGTACGATTATTAAAAATACAGTTTTTGAAATCGAAAAAAGATCTTTGGCTAGCCGTACAGTTTTGCACAGCTTTGACTGGGAGTTATTAGAAGAATGTAATCATTTGGCCCCAAACATGCCGCGATCATACTTATCTCAGCTGCCCGAAAGTTTGGATGATCCATACGATAAACCTTCTGAAGAAATTTCACCTGATTTCTCTTCCCTCAATGGGTCTATACCTGAGGCCATTGAAGCCGCAGGTGGACACTTATGGTGTCCATGTTTTAAAGATGTAACTGCAGATCTTGTTGCCAAAGCACATAGCTTAGGTTTGCCGGTTTGCACTTGGACAGTAAATGAAGTTGAAGATATTGAAAATATGATCGATATAGGTGTAGATGGTATTATAACTGATTACACAGATCGCGCAAAAAATATTTTTAAATCGCGTGGGCTGCGGTGGCAGTGACTTGGTGAGCGCTTAGAGAAAGTACCTTAAACCTCCATCCAAGCATAAATCGTTTATGCTTTTTGAACTGCCTCATCCTCAGTAATAACTCGGATACTGCCTTCGTCTCCAACAAAAAACCAACCTGAGTTGTCTTCAGGGTCGCCGCGGTGCGCTTTGGTCAGGTTTAAAAATTTGTCAGTTAGGCAACCGTCTCTAAGCCTCTAACCAAACAGTCATAGGCCTAGATTCCACATCCAAATCGGTATTATAGCAAAGTGGAATGATATAATTATGAACAGCATTAAATACACTGTACGTTTTTGCGGATTGAGCTTCTTTATTAGTGACAATGCCTTTTTCACCAATAAACCTCCACATCTTTATGGCTATAATTATTTACAGCACTACCTGTCTGCGCCAAAAAACTTTTCCCAACATAGACTAGACGCATTTGGCTATTCCCTTGAAAGCCGCACTTCGTACATCTAGCCCTACGCAGCACTTCAACTGAGGTAATGTCCTCGCCATACTCTTTCAACAAAGCGGAAACTGGAACCATGGCATTGTGACGGCACTTATCGTTCTTACATTCAATGTAAAAGTGGTGAGACTTATTTCGTTTTAACTGGATCATAGCACTATCGTATTCAGATTCGCAGTAAACACCAACAGCTGACCACATATAGTGGTTCTAAACTTTCAACTGCTACAAATGAGTATGCCTAATTTGAAGCTAAGTCCTATTACTGTACTTGTTACTTTCCATTGTTTAATTAATGTCAATAAATATTGCACCATCTGGAGAGCAAAAATGCACAAATTAAAGCCAGTTATTAGCGCCATTGTTATTTCACTAATTGTCTTTGGCTCAGTCACTGCAGAGGAAGGCGCCGAAACACGCTTGTTGGAAACTAATAAATGTGTGGAATGTGACCTTAATAATGCAGAATTAGAGGGGGCAAAGCTTAGAAGGGCAGACTTTAGTGGGGCATATCTGTATAGGGCGAACTTAGAGTACGCTGATCTTCGTGGAGCTAACTTTACTGGTGCAGATCTGAGTAACGCAAGATTACGAGGGGCAGACCTTAGAAACGCAATCTTCAACGGTGCGATCTTGAAATACACTAACTTTGGTGATGCTGATTTAAGTGGAGCAAGCTTTGTAGATGCCAAATTAAGAGGTGCAAGGTTCGCAAATACTAAAGTGGATGGTATACAGTTTTAGTTGTATTAAATACTTACATTAACAAAATTTATTTTGCTGTATAAAAAATTTTAAACCCAATTAAATGTTCAACTTCCATAATTAGGGAAATTTGCGTAATGGGCATAATAGTTGATACTGAATCATAGTTCAGCGATCCATTATGCAGATATGTGTTTGTTAAGCAGCTTCGTTATTTGGTAGGTAGTTCAAGGCTATTTTTTTATTGCGGGTCATTACTACTATTTTGCCCTCATTGTCATAAACCACATACCTTCCACCATGCCGCCTCAAAAGGTGCACTATGGTCATTGGGTCTACCATTCTATTAAGGAACTAGTAGTTATTATATTGGTTTTGTTTGGTTCTTTTACAAGGGTCGCCAACCACTGTAAAAAATAAACACTGTATTGTTATTTTTGATGAATGTTACCGTAGTCAATTTGGCGACACGACAAACACACTCTTTTAGGGTGTTGCTTATAGCCAAGCAGTTAAACATTAGCAGGATGTCGGTGTATCGTAGCTTGCAGGGTTAGTAGTTGTTATTGGTCATATGCAGCCAACACCAAGCCAGAACATGAATCTGTCCTGCTCTCTCCATAGAACTCGAGCATATGTTCTACGGTGTCTAGCCAGTTAACTCCATCTACTTCATCATCACCTGTTTTATCTATTTCATCATATTCCATAATACTTATGAACTCATTGTCGCTAGTGGAAATCAAACGCATAGAAAGAGCTTTTGAGTAATCATATTCGTTAATAGCCTTTATGAAGTCATCAACATATCCATCTTTTACCTTATATTTTACGACTGTAACTATATTCAACTTTAACTCCTATAAACTTGATCTGCGCTTGCACTCGCCTGATTAGCAAAGAGAACAACAGACAGTATAACTAGTAGCTTTTTCATTGGTTAACATTATCAAACATTCAGTGGCGTTGCAGGAGTGCCATCAGAATTAAGACGATGTTTGCCGTAAACCGTATCATCTTCTCCGAAGGATACCCACTTCATACCTTCATCTGCAAACATGTGCATATCCACTGTTATGCATGATGGGTCGTCCAATGTTCCCAACATCATCACTTGGGCTTCAGGAAAACGTTCCGTGGTGACTGTTACCGTGGTTCCACACGATGGGCAAAAGTGAACGTTCAATGATCGACCGTGTTCAGGACTGGTGTAAATGTAAGTTTTTAGATCAGCGTGATTTAACGAAACGTTTCCTTTTTTATATCTCATACCAGAGCGAAACGCTGTGCCTGTGGCTTTCTGGCAAAACCGACAGTGACAGCCATAGGCCACTTCTGGATCATTGCTGAGTTCAAAACGGACTTTGCCGCACAGACATCCACCTGTATGTTTGGGCATATTTTTTCTCCATGCTTTTCTAGCAACAGAGCACTTAGTTTGATTCACTTCAAGCATTGCTTACTACCCTTGCTTTAAATGCTCTCACAACACACCCTGAGACACATTAAGGTGCTCTCTTTTTAGGGTGGGGCGGCAGCCGTAGATATTTTTAAGAGTGCTGAACGAGTACGCGTACCAGGTGAAACCCGGATATATATCATCACCGCATGGCAGATTATCTATTGGCTCGAAATTGCTAATGTCACACAATATTTATGTAACAGTCATAAAAAGGTAACAATATGTTGTAAGTTAAAAGAGGTAAGTCTGTTGGAGTAGGAATGGAGAGGGGTACTTGCAATGTCCATCTGCGAATAAAGATCAGGTAAAATCTCACAGAACCCTTTTTATTTCAGATCTACATCTGGGAGCGCGAGGTTGCCAGCCGGAAGCGATAATCGAATTCCTGAGGGAGTGTCGTGTAGATACAATTTATTTGGTTGGAGATATATTTGACTTCTGGCATGTCGGAAAAATCCATTGGTCCAAGGTACACGACGAAATCATAGCGGAACTTAACCGGTTGTGTATCAGCGGGAGTC
>CABZJF010000032.1:0-10356 GCA_902525915.1 Paracoccaceae bacterium
TGCTAGACCATGATGTAAGCCACCGCCCAAATTAAAGGCGCGACCATGTAAAAATGCAAATTCTGCCGCAACCACTGACCCACCAACTGAGGTAGCTGGCCGCTTGTACATTCCTTTAAAAATAGGATTAGACGTTGTTCCCAAGTTATATTTGTTAGATTGATTTTTATCAATTTCCTGCTTTTCATCAACTTCTATAAGGACATTAACATAATCGTTAGAATGGAATTTCTTAAGTAAACTTGGCTTAGCGATAGGCGCTGTTATAAATCTCGCCTCATCGTACCATGACATAGCATTGATTAAATCGAGTGTAGCTCCCACCCTTGGTATATTTAAAGGATGTTTTCCTCCATAGTGAGTATTGCGATATATATCTGAAGAAATTAGAAAAGATGTCATACAAAAATAATAGCGCTGTGGCATGAAATAAACAGCATACTTTTAGAAATATTCTTAGGGTTTTCCAAGTTATCCAGCCGAGCTATAAGCCCCGCATCTAGCATGAGGAAAAGACCGATGCGCAAAAACAAAATTATACGCGAAACTAACGAAACTAGGGTCTCGGTCTCTATTAACCTTGATGGTACAGGCGAGTATTCTAACTATACAAATGTTGGCTTTTTTGATCATATGTTGGATCAGTTATCTCGTCACTCGCTCATAGACTTAAAAGTAAAAACGACAGGCGATACAGAAATTGACGACCATCACACCGTGGAAGATACCGGCATAGCACTCGGACAGGCGGTAAAAAATGCTTTGGGTAATAAACAAGGCATAGTTAGATATGGCTCGTGCCATTTACCCATGGATGATGCACAAATTCGAACTTCTTTGGACTTCTCTTCAAGGCCTTATTTTATCTGGAATGTCAGTTTCTCAACAAATAAAATAGGAAATTTTGATGCAGAGCTAGTGCGTGAATTCTTTCAAGCTTTTTCAACACACGCTGGATTAACATTGCATGTAGATATGGTACATGGGATAAACAGCCATCATATCGCAGAGGCGATATTCAAATCTGTAGCGAAAGCTTTGCGACAAGCGATCGAAATTGATCCGAGAATGGCTAAAAGTTTACCGAGCACCAAGGGAACACTCTAGAGATAATGCTTACAGCGCTTATCGATTATGAGAGTGGTAATTTACACTCCGCTTTAAAGGCCTTCGAAAAAATTTCTAGTGAAAACTCGCTTGGATCCGTGACGGTCACAAACGACCCTGAAATTATTAGTAATGCAGATAGATTAGTTTTGCCTGGCGATGGGGCTTTCCCAGCGTGTAAAGTCGCCCTCGAAAAATCAGAGGTCTTTGAGGCACTTAAACACGCCGTTTTAGCCAAAGGCAGACCATTTCTTGGGATTTGCGTCGGAATGCAATTAATGGCAAAAAAAGGTTTTGAATTTGAGCCAACTAATGGTCTCAATTGGATTAACGGCCAAGTAGAAAGAATACAATTAGATGATCCAAGTTTGAAAATACCTCACATGGGCTGGAACGAAATAGCCATCGATCACGACCACGCCATTCTGATGGATATTAAAAATGGAGATCACTTTTACTTCGTGCATTCCTACCAAATGAGAGTATTTAGTCACGAAGAACGACTTGCACACGTCGACTATGGCGGTGACATCACTGCTATTGTTGCCAAAGACAATATGGTCGGATTACAATTTCATCCCGAAAAGAGTTCTCAATCTGGAATGAAACTTATAAAAAATTTTTTAGAATGGGCGCCTTAAACCGTTGGAAATATTACTCTATCCTCGTCCAAGTGCCACCATCACGACATAAAATTAAAACACACCCTGAAATTTTTAGCTGGTCATTTCCCTCTAAAACCATTTTAGAACTATAAACTTTGTCTCGATCAGGGCTCCATATTTTCCCTCCACCGTATTTGCCATCACCTTTGTTTTTCATAGCCCATATAATTTGCTTACCAATATTTTCTGATTTGTATGATGCTCCAGTGGAGTCGAATGACTTTATAAGAGTACCACAAATTTCTCCTTCACATTCCGCTACTTTGATGTGACCAAAATTTCCATTATCATCTGGAGTTGTTTTCCAGACACCAAGTACCGGATCCGCCACCGCCGCGCCAGACAGCAAGCTCAAGGTAGCTGCTATTTTTAAAATATTTTTCATTGGAACCTCCCTTATTTATCACAGTCTGCAACCAAACTTGATTTAGAGCAAGCCCCTGCGGAGATGAAGTTGCATTATTTTATGAAGCATGCTTTACGGATTTTCAAAACTGCAGGTTCGCGAAAAATGATATTATATCCAGCAATTGATTTAAAAGACGGTAATGCGGTCAGGTTGCTTAAAGGCGATATGAACAAATCGACTGTTTTTAATAAAAATCCAAGTAAACAGGCTCTTGAATTCGAGCAGGCCGGTTGCCAGTGGCTACACCTAGTAGACTTAAATGGAGCTTTTGCTGGTGAACCTGTTAATTCAGGAGCCGTTGAAGAAATCTTGTCTCAGGTAAATATTCCTGCGCAGCTTGGAGGAGGAATTCGCAGTCTTAAGACAATAGAAAATTGGCTATTGAAGGGTTTAGCAAGAGTCATTCTTGGAACGGTAGCAGTCGAAAACCCCCTACTGGTAAAAGAAGCAGCAAAGGAGTTTCCTGGGAAAATAGCAGTTGGTGTAGATGCAAGAGATGGGATAGTAGCAACTGAGGGCTGGGCAAAATCCACAAATATTAGCGCCACAGAACTGGCAAAATCCTTTGAAGATGCTGGTGTTTGTTCGATAATTTATACAGACATCAATAGAGATGGAGCAATGCAAGGACCAAATGTGCAGGCTACTTCAGAGTTAGCTAATGAGGTATCAATCCCCATAATTGCATCAGGAGGTGTCTCAAAAATGGATGATATAATTGCATTGAAAAGTTGCGGAGCAGAACTTAACGGAGTAATTTCTGGACGAGCCTTGTATGATGGAGCGATTGATTTGAAAAAAGCCTTGGAAATTCTTTAATGCTTAAAATTCGCATTATCCCGTGCCTCGACGTAGCTGATGGCAGGGTCGTTAAAGGAGTAAATTTTGTTAATCTAAAAGATGCAGGCGACCCGGTAGAAGCAGCCTATCGCTACGACCAAGCTGGAGCAGATGAAATATGTTTCTTGGACATAAACGCAACATACAAAAACAGAAATACAACCTATGATATGGTTAGAAAAACAGCAGAAAAATGTTTTATTCCTTTGACGGTTGGGGGTGGGGTAAGAACTGTCGAGGACGTAAGAAAGCTTCTACTTGCGGGCGCTGATAAAGTTTCCTTTAATTCAGCTGCAGTTGCTAACCCAGAAATTATAACCGCAGCAGCTAATCAATTTGGCAGTCAATGTATTGTTTGCGCAATAGACGCAAAAACTGTCGATTCTCAAAAATGGGAATTATTTACTCATGGCGGACGACAAGAAACTGGCATTGATGCTATTGAGTTTGCAAAAAAAATTGCCAATATGGGGGCTGGAGAAATTTTACTTACTTCGATGGATAAAGATGGCACAAAATCGGGCTTTAACTTAGAGTTAACAAAAAAAATCTCTTCTGCTGTAAATATACCCGTCATCGCATCTGGAGGGGTTGGAAATCTTTCACATCTAGTCGACGGAATAAAATTAGGAGGTGCATCAGCTGTTCTTGCTGCATCTATTTTCCATTTTGGAGAATATACAATCGAAGAAGCTAAGAAGTATTTAAAATCAGCAGGGATTCCCGTAAGGATTTAAATTATGAAAATTGATGATTTATTTCAAGTTGTTGAAGATCGAGCAAAAAGCGATCCAGAGTTAAGCTGGACTGCTCAACTTCTATCAAAAGGCTCAGACAAATGTGCTGAAAAATTTGGGGAAGAAGCAATCGAAATTATAATTGAAGCAGCAAAAAAAAACAAAGCTGGACTGATACGCGAAGCAGCAGACTTATTATACCACTTTGTGGTAATGCTTCATTCAAATGGGGTAAAACTTAGTGATATAACGGACGAGTTGGGGAGCCGTAAATCTAAATCTGGAATTGAGGAAAAAAAATCTCGTATCGCACAATAAGTATATTGGTCTGGTCAAATATAATTTCTTAAACTACCTATCTTACTTACGTGAATTTCCAGATCGTCTCCTGATTTAAGATAGCGCTTAGGATTAAAACTAGCCCCTGTTCCATCTGGGGAGCCCGTGGCTATCACATCTCCAGGATTCAAAGTCATTATACTAGAAATATAAGAAATTTGTTCATTTATACTAAAAATCATATCTTTACTAGAAGCCTTTTGCACAACTTCTCCGTTCAAACGCACTGTCAATTCTAAATCGCTAGGACAGACTAAATCTTCTAAGGGCGTTATCCATGGCCCCCACGATCCCGAGCCAGAAAAGTTTTTGCCGGCATATATTGAATGCGATTGCCAGTCCCGTACAGAGCCATCGTTGAAGGCTGAAAAACCAAATATATATTCATGTGCATTAGCTGGTGGAATGTTTCTCGCCTGCTTTCCAATCACTACTGCTATTTCACCTTCATAATCAAAACTATTGGAAGCATCCCCAACGGGGCTTTCTAGGAAATCAAGATGTGCCAGCATTGCTTCACGATTTTTACCGAATAGAATTATATTGTTTGGATCGCGCACACTTTGTCCATCGATGGGGTATGGCTTACGATAATTCATTCCCACACATATAATTTTAGTTGGATTAATAAGTGGGGGTAAAAACTGTATATTACTATGCTTTAATTTTGAAGTTCCCAGTGCATTTTCATACATTAATGAAAGAGAATCTTTCTCAAGAACATCTCTTAAGCTATTATATTCAAATATAAATTCATCTGTAACTGATTGTGCATACCCTTCAGAAAATATTCCATATGTTTCTTTTTCAGAGGTTATAAAAGATCCAACATTCACTTTATTATTTCCTTAAATTGGGTTTCCCTGTTGAGAAGCAAAGCAGTCAAAGTTGAATTGATAGGTGTGGAAACTCCAACTTCAATTCCAAGATTAGGTACTATTCCATTGATAAACATAATTTCTGACCTCTTCTTTGCCAGATGATCCAAAAACATAGATGGACGAGCATTGCGCAGATTCTCTCCAAATTTGGAAACATATTGAACTGGGTCGTTGAAACTGAAATTAATCTTTTTTGCGGTTCCAATCTTATAAGCTTCATCCATGGCTCCCAACGCCACTGGCCAAGCAAGAGGATCATCCATCAGTTCACCAACTGTCTTTTCGAAAACCGTACAAGGAGCACTGAACGTAACATTACATAGAAATTTTTCCCAAATTAGTTTTTGTATGTCCTCATAGGCCTGCACAGTGAAACCGGCTTTTTCCCAGTGGCCAGTTAGATCTTTAAGCCTATCTGTAATTTTACCGTTAAGTTCACCTAGTCGTATGAGTTTCATAGCATTGTGATGGACATGCCCCGGACTTTTGACTGATGCTCCAAAGCCATCAGCCACTCCTAGAACAATATGATTGCAACTAATATGTTTTTCTAGCTCTTTGTCTGCACCTAGACCATTCTGAATGGTAACCACAGTAGCATTTGGCCCCAATAATGGAGATATCTTCCTAGCCGCAGACTCAACACCAGATGCCTTCGTGGCAATTATATAAAGATCACAATCTTTATGTGCCTCAAAAACTGAGGAGCTTTTTATATTTTTGATTGTATAGGTTCCGCTTGGGCTTTCAATTAAAAGTCCCTTTTTATTGATCGCATCAATATGCTCAACCCAGGGGTCATATGCAATCACTTCATAGCCAGCCGCCGCGAATAAAGCTGCATATATTGACCCCATGGCACCTAATCCAATAATAGTGATTTTCATCATATTCCCTGCCTAAATTCTGATCTTTATGTCGAATAGTTTTCGAATTTGCGTATCACAATCTTTTGGAATGTAGTTAGGCTTATGTTCCTGTAATATAGCTTCAACTTTTGTTTTTGCATTTGAATTTACATTTGGCTTACCATTAGCCACCCAACTATCATAAGCCTGTCTGTCAGCAACTTCTGGATATACAAAATCTGTACTCATTCTATTAAAAGTCGCAGATTGACCAAGAAAATGACCATCGCCCTCTACTACTTTTTTAATTGCTTCAACTGAGCAGGTCTCTTCATTTACTTCAATCTGTTTCCCAGTACTGAGGATTGCACCCAACATTTCGTTATCTATTACATAAGCCTCAAGTGAAGTTGCCATTAAACCCGCTTGGGTGCCCGCAGCTTGGGTAATAAGATTAGCGCCAGTTTGCACAGCCAGTGTTAAATTGATAGCTTTCTCATAACCAGCTTGATTATCAGGAAGCTTACTATCAGTAGCGCCAGAGATTGTAGAATTAGGGAAATTATAATATTGAGCAAGTTGAACTGCAGCTGCGGTCAATAAAGATTGCTCCCCACTTCCTCCAGCCATTCCTCCAGTTCTCAAATCTGTAACCATTGGGCGAGCGCCATAAATAGCATTTACATCTTTATTTGCTAACCAAGCTAGCACCATACCTGCTAACGTTTCGGCATTTGTTTGTACCAAACAGCCAGCTATCGTTACTGGACTTGAAGCACCCATTTGGCCAAATGTATTTACCATAACTGGAAATCCAAACCTTGATGCTTCAATTAAAACTTCACATGACTCAGTATCAAATCTGAGTGGTGGAACAACATGATTCACATTGAGAGACATGAAAGGTTTATCGAAAAAGTTTTTATCAGAACCAGCAATAATTGAACATAACTGGTGGACTGTTTTGACATTGCTTACAGCACTGATACTACTAATTACATGTTTCGATGTTCCAACTAATGAGGCGTAAGCAGTATTAATGTCCAACATTATACTGGTTGACATATCATTTGCCACCATCGGTCGGGCAAAAAAATGAATATTATCTAGGTTGTCAACCAAACGAGATGCATCATATAAATCATTCAAGACTGATTGCCGGAAGGTTTGCGTCGACATTTCAGCTATCATCGGTGCTGCTCCGCCTGTACCGGTGTGAACCTTATATTCAGATAAATCTAAATTTTGATCATTACCGCGAGCGTGCAAAATGAAATTTTTTCTCAGCTTTGAAATTGCTTCATTTACTAAATAAGGAGGAAAGGTAAGTCTGCCGCTGTCAGTAACTTTTCCACCATTATCACGAATAAGTCTGATAGCTTCTTCCGGGGCATCGCTTAAACCGATAGTTTCCAGAATTTGCAAAGTTGCATCATGAATTGAGTACAACTGCTCATCAGAAAAAAATTTTATCCGACCAGTGTTCGGACTTATTCTATTTGACAACGGGGCAACTCTTTTTTGCTGTCTCCTGCGCGATCGATTAGACAAATAAACACCCTTTTTTGTGAACTAGTTTTCACCTAGATCCTATTTCTTAGAGTTTGAATTTACAGAATGACATCAGAGAGGGAAATCTTTAATCATACCAATCATCTCAGTCCCATCCTGAACTTTAATTTTAACATTCTGGCCTATGTTCCAGTAGTCTTTGTCTACCATGCCCTGCGCTACATTTGCCTTTAGGCGTGGCGACCAAATTGCAGAAGTAATGTTACCAACCACTTTACCATCTACAAAAACAGGCCAAGGTTCGGAGCAGCTTGGACAAGGGATTTTGCCGAAGACAAACCCCCGAATAATCTTTTGCACACCGCTGGCACGGATTTCCTGCAATTTACTCTTTCCAATATACTGTGTCGGTCCATCTAAGTCACAGAATTTTTCAAAACCAATCTCAAATGGATTATTTGCAAGTGTCATTTCATTGCCATAAGAAAAAAGCCCCCCCTCAATTCGCTCGATTAAATTAGGACACCCTGGCGCTATTTGATATGACTGACCAACATCCCAAATTACATCCCACAAAAATTTTGCATAATCTTTGCCCTTTAAATAAATTTCAAAGCCACCCTGACGCGAATAACCGGAACGAGCAATTAACTGTTTAGATCCATTAACATCTATCCAGCCAAATTTAAAAAACTTAATCTCTTTTACATGAGAACCAAAAATCTCAGATAATAAATTTTCAGCTTTTGGACCTTGAACAGCCAGAGGGTATACATCTGGCTCACTGATTTTAACATCGAACTTACTACCTATGGCTAGGCCCTTCGCATACAAAAGTACATCGCTATCAGCAATTGATAGCCAAAATTTATCTTTTGAAAGCTTTAATAATACTGGATCATTTATTAATCCTGCATTCTCATCAATTAATGGAATATATAAGCAGTCACCAATCGAAGCCCTTGCAATATTTCTAGGAGTCATTAGTTGTACCAACTTTTGAGCGTCTGGACCTTCAATTTCTACTTGGCGCTGGCAAGATACATCCCAAATTTGAACATGCTCCCGCAAATGCCAGTAATCTTCTTCAACAGATGATTTAAACTTTTTGGGCAGAAGCATATGGTTTACAATGGAGAAGCCAGAAACGCCCAACTTTTCCACCCGGTTAGTATAAGGTGTTCTTCGAAGCCTAATCGACATGTTAAGACCGTTCATTAACTCGAGATCCATGTCGAATAAGAATGGGGGTTAATTATAATAGGAAGGTGATAAGATCTTTCTTCTTGAAATACTGAAAACCTCAGAGCTATTTCAGCAATTCCCCCAGTTATTTCTTTTAATTTCCAATATTCTGTAAGCGAAAACACTAACTCACACGCCATTGAAGAATAAATATCTTCGGATCTGATTTCTAACGACAACCGTCCACCACCATCCGTCTTGCCACTTACCAAAAGCTTTTGAGACTTCAATTCAACAAGCCTAACCGGGATGTTCATGGCATGGGTTCCATCGGTACCATTTAGTATATGCGATGTAATACTAACCATTATTCAATCGATGCCTTATCCCTTTTATCCGAAGTGGCAGCAACAATCGGACTAATTACACCTCGGCATTTTACATTGATGCATGCGGTCTTTCCACTTTTATAAGCTCTCTCGAAAGCGCCCGGCAGCTGATCACGCTTAGTAACAAGCTCACCAAAGCCACCAAGACCCTCAAACATTTTATGAAATGGAATATCGCGAAAATCGGTTGCATAGTGTTGCCCACTTTCAAAAAGTCGCTCCTGTTGTTGGCTAATACAGTCTAGACCACCGTTGTTATCAATCACAACAACAATTGGAGTACCTTCCTGAAAACATGACTCAACAGACAAACCACCGGACAGAAAGGCTCCATCTCCAGTGACTAAAACAACATTTTTGGTTGGATTGAGCCTTTTTGCAGATAGTGCAAACGAAACACCCACGCCCAAAAGACTATAATTCCCTGGATGAAGTATGCCGCCGAGTTTTCTACCTCGCGCCGCTGCAATATTTGTAGCAATTTCATTCCAGAAATGCGTGTTACCTCCATCAAAAACCAACCAATCATCATCCTTCATCATGGACTGCACGTCTAAAGCCAACTGTAAGGGATGAATTTTTCGATCAAGTTTAAGATCATCTACTGTTTCCTTCTCAATGTGTTCGACCCATTGAGAAACCCAGTCAGCCCTACGCTGTCTCTGCAGATCAAACCATGCGTCCCAAGAATGGTCTATTTTTATAAGCTCATTAAAAAACGCCCCAGGATCAGATAGCAGGTGAATATCTGCTCCAATATTATATTCTAACTCTTCATGGCTTCCATTTATACAAACAAGTTTAGTATCTTTATTGATGAAGGGCGGGTTCCCAAAGTTCATTTGGTTATCAAGTTTGCAACCAACCATTAAAATCACATCTGCTTCTTGAATTGCATCTCTGGATGGATGATATTGATGAAAATCCGCAAGCCCCATCATAGCGCTGCAGTCCTCACCAAGTAACTTTGTGTGGTATGGCACATTAAAGATTGGTATTTTTAACTTAGTTGCTGCCGAGGCTAATGCGTGCTCGTTGTGTGACCACCAAATTCCATGCCCACCGATGATTACTGGCCGACTACTTTCTCTTACAAGAGATATAATTTTTTTTAATTCTTCTGGATTGGGCCAAGCTTTTAATACCGATTTTTCAGAACGGTCAAAGGGACGCTCCTCACGCCCAACATCCTTTGCAAATGAGGAAAACATTATATCTACAGGTAACGAAATATGGACTGGCCCTGGATATCCATTCGTAGCTGCATGCCAAGCTCGATCTACAAATTCGCTTATCCTTGATCCATCTGTAATTTGAACGGAGTATTTGGTTAGCGGTTTGGCAATCGCAACATCGTCTATTTCTTTAAATCCTCCAGCACCTTGACGTTTAAGGGTAGACGATCCTGTTATAAAAATTACTGGTGACCTCTCTCCCCAAGCTT
>CABZJF010000033.1:0-9609 GCA_902525915.1 Paracoccaceae bacterium
GTTTTGCTAAGGTGCCTAGCCACAATCTGCTATTTTTTTGTCAATGCAATAAAAATTATTCGTAAAGATTTTTAGTAACTTAGTTACCATACGTAACTTTCGCTAATCGTATAATTGACATCGTTATAAATCCTGTGTTCCATAATGAAAATTACTAAATTTAAATTTCAGTTAATTGCAAAAGTTACATGGCGACCCGTGCTTAGGAGATTTTTATGAACAAAGTATGTTGCGGACCTGGTTACGCTTCACCAATCGAGGCCATAAACGCTCCGCGGGAAAAACTACTATATACTATCGCCATCTATACCGGTACTGGCATACAAAAACCAGATTATTTGGCGACCGTCGACGTTGACCCTGACAGTCCAACATACAGTCAAGTTATTCATAGGCTGGAAATGCCTGGGATTGGTGATGAGCTTCATCATATGGGCTGGAATGCTTGCTCCTCGTGTCATGATGATAGCTCAATATCGCGAAAATATTTAATACTTCCAGGTGTACGCTCTAATAATCTTCATATTGTTGATACTGCGACAGACCCCAAAGCCCCAAGACTATATAAAGTAATTGAAGGAGCAGAAATTAAATCAAAGGCCGACTTGTCAGGCCCACATACAGTACACTGCCTAGGATCCGAAATAATTATATCGTTTCTTGGCAATGCAAAAGGTGAGGCACCCGGAGGATATCTCCAATTAGATAAAGAATTTAATATTATTGGTCGCTGGGAGAATTCTATGGGCGGCATTAAGTTTGGATATGATTTTTGGTACCAACCACGTCACAATATAATGGTAAGTTCCGAATGGGCGGCACCAAATACCTTTATGCCTGGTTTTGATTTGGAAGAAGTAGGACATCTCAAGTATGGTCGTGAATTACACTTTTGGGATTTTGAGAAACGAGAACCAGTAGAAAGTTTTTATTTAGGCGAGGATGGATTAGTACCGTTAGAAGTAAAATTTCACCACAATCCAGACAGCACTCATGGTTTCTGCGGGGCCGCACTTTCCACAAATGTTATACATTGGTGGAAAAATAGTGATGGGAAATGGCAGTGGGAAAAAATAATAGACATAGAAAACGAGATGCATCCAGAGTGGCCCATTCCACTACCAGGCGTTATGTCAGCAATACTTGTATCAATGGATGATAAGTACTTGTATCTTAATAACTGGCTGCATGGTGATATGCGGCAATACGATATCTCCGACCCTCATAACCCAGTACTGACAGGTCAAGTTTACATGGGTGGCCTTTTAGGTAAAGCACCAGAAGTTAATGGAGTTGAGGTTGCTGGTGGACCTCAAATGTTTCAGCTCAGCTTGGATGGGAAGAGGCTTTACGTAACCACATCTCTATTTTCGACCTGGGATAATCAGTTCTATCCCGAAATACGAGAAAAAGGCGGTGTAATGCTTCAGATTGACTGCGATCCAGAGAATGGTGGAATGAAAGTTAACCCCAATTTTATGATCAACTTTGGCAAAGAACCAAATGGGCCTAGCCGATGCCATGAAGCCCGCTACCCTGGTGGTGATTGCACAAGTGACATATGGTTATGACAAAATATAAGGTTACGATCACAAACCGCGATAATGTGGAATATGAAGTAGATGCCACGCGGCCAATATTGGATGAACTGCGAAACCAAGGTGTAGATCTTCCATATGGATGTAAATATGGCGGGTGCATAACTTGCGCCGCAAAGTTGACCTCCGGAGATGTGGACCAGAAAAGACAAGTTGCTCTTAATAATTGGCAGCTGGATAACGGCTACGTTATTTTATGCGTTGCGAGGGCTAAGTCTGATATTTCTCTGGAAATAGGCACCGAAAGTCATGACAAATTGTACCGAAACCCATTTTTAGAACCATTGAAATCATACCAGCTAAAGGCTGATATTGCTTCAAAGGAGGACATTTAATTGCCAGAAGCGGATATAGATCGAATTTATGATTACGACCCAATGTACCTCGCTGATATTCTTAAATCAGTTAAAACGATTGCGATGGTGGGTGCGAGCGGAGATAAGACAAAATTTAGTTACGGGGTTTTACGACAACTAAGCGAAATAGGTTATGACATACTTCCTATAAACCCAAACCCAAAAATTACAGAAATACGTGGACTTAGAGTTTACCGTTCTCTTCAAGATATTGATAAGCAAATTGATATGGTAGAAGTTTTCCGGCCTGCAAACGAACTTTATGGAATAGCGGAACAAGCTATCGCGGTTGGAGCAAAAGTCCTATGGGGGCAAATAGGTGTATATGACGACAAAGCCGCCAAATTAGCAGAGGCTGCGGGATTGAAAGTCGTCATGAATAGATGTCCTAAAATTGAATTATTTAGGCCCTTCTGGAAACCTAGGCTAGATCTTAAAATATAGCATTTCAGTCTGGTTTGATCGCTGACTGACTATCCCAATGAAATCGACTTAATCAAAACACTAATTTAAAGGGCACCAAATGGGTCAAAGTATAAATAACAGTATTAAGAAAATAGTTAAAGACGCCATGACTTCGGTAGACTCAATTTCAGTCCAGGAAGCAAAATCATTGGTCGATAACCATAGATATCAATTTGTAGACGTTAGGGAACAGTCTGAACAGCAAAAAGTAGGAGTCATACCAGGAGCTATTTTATCATCAAGGGGTATGATCGAATTCCATATCGACCCTGATAGTCCTTTACATAAATCAGACTTTTCTCGGGACACAACATACATTTTCTATTGTGCTTCTGGCGCACGCTCAGCACTAGCAGCAGTTGCAGCTAAAGATATGGGACTTAAACCAGTGATAAATTTGGCCGGTGGCATCACCGAATGGATAAAAAACAACGGTTCTATTACGGATACATAAAATGGCAGATATTTTTATATCTTCAGCAGTAAGGACCGCAATAGGATCTTTTGGTGGTTCACTTTCAGGCTTATCGCTGACTGAATTGACAACCCATGTGGGAAAAGAAGCGATAAATAGGGCTGGAATAGCTCCGGATAAAATTGAACAGACAGTTTTTGGAAATGTTATTCACACTGAACCTCGAGATATGTATTTATCGCGCGTGGCCGCGATAAACTCGGGGGTCCCACAAGAATCTCCTGCTCTGACCTTAAACCGTCTTTGTGGCAGCGGTTTACAGGCTGTAGTTACGGCTTATGAACAAATTTTATTAGGTCGCTCCCGCGTTAACCTGGCTGGAGGCGCAGAGTGCATGAGCCGCGTCGGTCACATTCTACAGTCAGCTCGATTTGGGCAAAAAATGGGACATGTAAGTGCAATTGATATGATGACAGGAGCACTTACAGATCCATTTGGCAACGGGCACATGGGAAACACTGCCGAAAATATAGCAAAAAAAATGAGCGTAACGCGAGACGCACAAGATGAGCTAGCATATAACAGTCATCTACGAGCTGCTAAGGCAATTAAAGCGGGGTATTTCAAAGAGCAAATTCTGCCAATAGCAACCCAAATCGGAAAAAAGCAAGAGGTTTTTGATACAGATGAGCACTACAGAAAGGTAGTAAGCTTACTGGATTTTACTAAACTGAAACCTGCTTTTGATAGCGAAGGCACGGTAACGGCAGGTAACTCATCTGGAATAAATGACGGAGCTGCTGCTTTAGTCCTTGCCAACGGGCATGCAGTTTCAAAGTACTCTATGCCTGTCATGGCTAAAATTATATCATATGGACTTAAAGGCGTAGCTCCAAATTTAATGGGGCTCGGGCCAATACCAGCAGTACATGAGGCGCTATCACTCGCCGGACTAAATATTTCACAAATTGACTGTATTGAGTCAAATGAGGCATTTGCAGCCCAGGCCTGTGCAGTGGCGAGAGAATTAAACTTTGACCCAGCAATAACCAACCCAAATGGCGGGGCAATAGCTCTTGGACATCCTGTTGGAGCATCTGGCGCCATAATTCTCACCAAGCTAATTTACGAATTAAAACGGCAAGATGGTCGATATGGTTTGGCAACAATGTGTATTGGCGGCGGCCAAGGGATTGCGGTCATCATAGAGAATGTTAAAACGTAATTTTCGTTAAAATCATTAAACTAACTTTATAATTATTTAACTTAATTTTAATGAGATATTGTTATCTTGTGCCTTTTAATTTCACTCTAAAAAAGGTAATTGCAGCTAAATCGAGGAAACGGCGAGAATTTGATGGCACTGGAAAAAACTTTCGACGCTAAATCAGCAGAAAAAAGAATTTATGAAAATTGGGAAAAAGAAAATTGCTTTAGAGCAGGAGCAAACGCATCGAGAAAGGAAGCATACTCCATAATGATCCCTCCTCCCAATGTTACTGGAGTTCTTCACATTGGACATGCATTCAACAATACTCTCCAAGATATACTTATCCGATGGAAACGGATGCAAGGATATAACACTCTATGGCAGCCGGGGACGGATCATGCGGGCATAGCAACGCAAATGGTTGTGGAACGGGAGTTGGCAAAAAATCCGGAGAATCAAACTCGCCAGGAAATGGGCCGAAATGAATTTCTAAAAAATGTTTGGAAGTGGAAAAAACAGTCCGGAGATACAATCATCAATCAATTGAAGAGGCTTGGTGCAAGTTGTGATTGGGAACGCACAGCTTTTACGATGTCTGGCGCCCCTGGCTCACCGGCCGAAGACAGCGGAAACTTTCATGATGCTGTTATAAAAATATTTGTCGAAATGTATAATAAAGGTCTGATATATCGCGGCAAAAGATTAGTAAATTGGGACCCACATTTTGAAACTGCTATTTCTGATTTAGAAGTAGAAAATATCGAAGTTTCTGGAAAAATGTGGCATTTTAAATACCCACTTCAAAATAATGAAACCTATCTTCATATCGAACGCGATGTTGACAGTAATATCGTGAAAGAAGAAATTCGCGATTACATTTCTATCGCCACAACTCGACCGGAAACGATGTTAGGTGATGGTGCCATTGCAGTAAACCCAAAAGATGAAAGATACGCTTCAATTATCGGAAAATACTGTGAAATTCCGGTTGGGCCAAAGGAACAGAGACGACTGATTCCTATCATAGCTGATGAATATCCCGATCCAGACTTTGGTTCTGGTGCTGTTAAAATTACAGGGGCTCATGATTTTAACGATTATCAGGTAGCTAGAAGAAATAATATTCCACTTTATCGGCTTATGGATACAAAAGGACGAATGAGAAGCGATGGAGCTCCATATAAAGAAGCCGCATCACTGGCAGTGAATTTTTCCAAAGGTGGCGAATTCAGTGAAGCAGAAATAGACAGTTTAAACCTTGTACCTGAAGAGTTTCGTGGCTTGGATCGTTTTGAAGCGCGAAAGCTAATTGTTGCTCACATTACAGATCAAGGCTTGGCCGTATATACTGATAAAGAACAACCAAATGGGGAGCACAGTGAAAAAATCCCATTTGTTGAAGACAAACCAATTATGCAACCCTTTGGCGATCGGTCCAAAGTCGTAATAGAGCCCATGCTTACCGACCAATGGTTCGTTGATACAGCAAAAATAGTTGGACCAGCTTTGGATGCCGTGAAGTCGGGGAAAGTAGAGATAATACCAAATAGTGATAAGAAAACATATTATCATTGGCTAGAAAACATAGAACCATGGTGTATTTCTCGCCAGTTGTGGTGGGGACATCAAATCCCAGTTTGGTTTGACCAAGATGGAAACCAGTACTGTGCCATTAACAAAGAAGACGCTCAGCGACTGGCAGGTAGCGGAGCTAAGCTAACAAGAGACCCCGACGTTTTGGATACATGGTTCTCTTCTGGACTTTGGCCTATTGGTACACTGGGCTGGCCTGAAGAAACGCAACAGATGGAGGATTATTTCCCAACGAGCACCTTAATCACAGCCCATGATATTCTATTTTTCTGGGTTGCCAGAATGATGATGATGCAATTAGCAGTGGTTAATGAAATACCATTTTCATCTGTTTATTTACACGGCCTCGTTAGAGATGCAAAGGGTAGAAAGATGTCGAAATCGACAGGAAATGTGATCGACCCCTTGGATATAATTGAGGAATACGGGGCTGACTCTTTACGTTTTACAAATGCGGCAATGGCGTCAATCGGGGGCGTTCTGAAATTAGATATGCAGCGTATACAAGGATACCGTAATTTTGGAACAAAGTTATGGAATGCAGCCCGTTATGCTGAAATGAATGGAGCTAAACCAAATAACGGAAATTTACCCAGTCCAGTGGAAAATCTTAATAAATGGATAATGGGTGAAACCGCAAAAGTATTGAGTGAAGTTCAATTTTCATTTGAAAACTTCCGATTTAATGACGCTGCTAATGCTCTCTATGCATTCGTCTGGGGAAAGGTTTGCGATTGGTATGTAGAGCTGTCTAAACCACTCTTTAGTTCATCAAATACAAAGGTAATTGCTGAAACTCAAGAAACCATGGGTTGGGTAATTGATCAGTGCTTAATATTATTGCATCCAATAATGCCGTTTATCACAGAAGAACTCTGGAGTTCACTCGGAAAGCGCAGTAATCTATTAGTTCACCAGAACTGGCCAAATTATAATGCGTTGGACTTGGTTGACCCCGAAGCTGACCAAGAAATGAATTGGGTTATATCTTTAATAGAAAACATTCGCAGTGCGAGGCAGCAGATGCACGTACCAGCGGGACTAAAAATTCCTCTGATTTATCAGGAAATGACCACAGAGGCTGAAAAAACGTTTGAACAAAATTCGATCATGATTATGAAATTGGCACGCATTAGTCATTCGGAAAAAAGTAGTAGATTTCCTAAAGGAACCGTTTCTGTCAGTGCCTCAGGGGCAATATTTGGCCTTCCTCTGGCAGATGTTATTGATATTGACGCTGAAAAAAAGCGTCTGGTTAAAACTAACGAAAAATTAATTAGGGAAATTAGTTCAATGGAAGGTAGGCTGAACAATCCGAAATTTGTTAAAAGTGCCCCTCCGGAAGTCGTAAATGAAACAAGGGAAAATCTAGAGAAAAGAAAAGAGGAAGAAGCACAAATTACGAATGCACTAAAAAGGCTAGAAGAAATTTAAGAGCGAATTGAAATATATTATGGTACGCCAAAACCTTAACGAGACTAATTATTTATTCTAAATTACGACCCTCTGGACCAGACATGTCAAATCCAAGATGCCGTGCGACCGTAAATATATCCTTGTCTCCTCGACCACACATGTTCATGCAAATTATATGATCTTTTGGTAAATCAGGAGCAATTTTTTCTACATGAGCAAGTGCATGAGACGGTTCCAAAGCAGGAATGATACCTTCTGCTTTACAGCACAGTTCAAAAGCGGCTAAAGCTTCTTTATCTGTGATTGAAACATATTTTGCTCTTCCAATTTCATGTAACCACGCATGCTCAGGACCTATTCCAGGATAATCTAAGCCCGCTGAAATCGAAAAGCCTTCTAATATTTGGCCATCATTATCCTGCAGTAGGTATGTTCTATTACCGTGCAGTACGCCAGGCCTTCCACCGGTTAACGAAGCACAATGCTCCATTTTGCCATTGACGCCTTTACCACCTGCCTCAACCCCAATTATTTCCACATCTTTGTCATCAAGGAAGGGATAAAATAAACCCATAGCGTTAGACCCACCCCCGATTGCTGCAATTAATGTATTGGGCAATCGACCTTCTGCCTCCATCATTTGGTCTTTAGCCTCTTTACCAATAATAGATTGAAAGTCGCGAACCATCGCTGGGTAAGGATGAGGACCTGCAACCGTACCTATACAATAAAAAGTATCTCTTACATTCGTTACCCAATCCCTCAAAGCGTCATTCATAGCGTCTTTAAGTGTACCCCTGCCTGATGTAACTGGAATAACCTCGGCACCAAGTAGTTTCATACGAAATACATTTGGTGCCTGACGCTCCACATCATGTGAGCCCATGTAAACGATACACTTTAAACCAAACTTTGCACATACAGTTGCCGTTGCTACACCATGCTGACCCGCCCCAGTTTCAGCTATAATACGGCTCTTTCCCATTCTCCTTGCCAATATAATTTGACCAAGAACATTATTAATCTTATGGGCGCCAGTATGGTTTAATTCATCTCGTTTTAGATAAATTTTTGCTCCGCCAAGCCTCTCAGTTAAACGCTCAGCAAAGTATAAAGGGCTAGGCCTGCCGACATAATGCTTCCATAGGTAGTCCATTTCCTCCCAGAACTCTGGATCCAACTTAGCTTTTTCATATTGGTCTTCTAATTCCAGTATTAATGGCATCAAGGTTTCCGAGACAAAACGTCCACCAAACTGCCCAAACCTACCTTTTTCGTCAGGACCAGTCATAAAACTATTGAAAAGATCATTGGCCACTAAAATCGAGCTCCTATTAAAAAATTTACCGTTCCGACACTAATTTGTTATATTACTTGCTGCCAAGTTCAAGGGATTTTATTTAAATTAATTACCAAAATTATAATTGTCCAAAGCCTGCATGAAATTCTTCATCTTAGTCGCATCTTTTATACCAGGACTTAGCTCCACACTACTTGATAAATCCAGTTGCTTTGCATTAGTTAATTTCAAAGCTGTTTGAACATTACTGGCATTCAAGCCCCCAGCTAACATCCAGGGCCTTGACCAGCTTCTATTTGCAAGAATGGACCAATCAAATTGCACCCCATTTCCACCAGGCAAAGCGTGCCTATTCGCAGGTTTTGCATCAAATAGAATTTGATCACAAACTTCGCAAAATGACTTTACTTTGTCTAAATCACTTTCAGAAGAAATACCAACGGCCTTCATAACCGGCAAACCGTATCGCATTTTGATCTCATGTACTAATTTCGGACTTTCGGAACCATGCAATTGTATCATATCTATTGGAACCTTGCTAGTAAGTTCATCCAAATACGAGAATTCGGCATCTACGACTAACGCTACTTTAGCCAATCCGATTGGCGCCTCCAGTGCTAGTTTACGACCTAGTTCGAACGTCAACGCACGAGGAGACTTTTCAAAAAATACAAAACCTGCATATCTAGCGCCTATGGAAGCTGCCAGCTTTATATCATTTAAAGACGTTAACCCACAAATTTTAACCGCAATTGGGCTAATTTCCTTTAAGCTGTGGGTCATTGGTTTGATTGATTATTATTGAGAAGCAGAAGAACCTCATCTTCGTTTTGCCCAGTGTCACGTTTCAACTTGTTTAACTCGTTTTCTACTCGAACAAGATCCCTAGATTTTCTATTCGAAGCCGATCTATGTTTCATTTCCCTAATCCACTCCCAAACAAATCCTACGAAAAGTCCAAAAATAACACCACTTAAGAATAGAACAAACACGGGAATTGACAAACTCACATCAACACCAAGAAAACCATCAAATTCACTGGGCAGCAATCTGACAATCACTAATTCCCTATTAGCGACAGCTAGGGTCAAAATTATGACGGAAAGACAAGTTAAGAAAATAACTCGTATGTAACGCGTCAAATATTAAGCCTTCCCGTTAAGTCTATCACGCAAGAGTTTTCCAGTTTTAAAAAATGGAACCTTTTTCTGATCTACATTGACTGCCTCACCAGTTCTGGGATTACGCCCAACTCT
>CABZJF010000034.1:0-8973 GCA_902525915.1 Paracoccaceae bacterium
CCTTGTTGAATGACACTGGTCATGTTTTAGGCTTGCAGAATATATCAATAGATATTCACGAGAGCGCCATAACGGTGGTAATGGGACTGTCTGGGTCTGGCAAGTCTACACTTATTCGGCACATAAACAGGCTAATTGAACCAACTGATGGTCAGGTACTAATTGATGGTGAGGACGCCCTATTATTAGATCAAGATGAACTTCGTGATAAACGTCGCACGGATATGTCTATGGTTTTTCAGAAATTTGCTCTTCTTCCGCACCGCACTGTGCTTGATAATTCAGCACTGCCGTTAGAAGTACGTGGGGTTTCTAAAAGTGAGCGTCATGCAGAGGCGCAAGTTTGGATCAACCGAGTAGGCTTAGGTGGTTTTGAGAAGCACTATCCCTACCAACTCTCTGGAGGAATGCAGCAGAGGGTTGGTCTTGCCAGGGCACTTACGTCGAATTCTGATATCATGTTAATGGATGAGGCATTTTCTGCGCTTGATCCTTTAATCCGCAGTGATATGCAAAAACTGTTGCTTGAGTTGCATGTTGAGTTAAAAAAGACAATTATATTCATAACTCACGATTTAGATGAAGCACTCCGCTTGGCTGATCATCTTGTTATTTTAAAGGATGGAGCTGTTATTCAGCAGGGAGATCCACAGAGTATTTTGTTAACTCCGTCTGACCCCTATATTGAGGCATTTGTAAGCGATATTAATCGAGCTCGTGTTTTACGAGTGCGTTCAGTAATGACGCCAATGGATAAAAAATCTAAATTCGCTGGTGATGTCAGTCCATCGGACACTTTGGAGTCTTTAATAGCACGTTCCGAGGGGGATACTTCTTCTAAATTCAGGGTTCTTGATGGAGAAGAACCCATTGGGCAGATTGATATGCAGGATTTGGTTAAAGCATTGGTTCCTAGAGTGTCTGAAGCGGGACAGCAGCATTTATAGCTTTGACATTTGGGTGCTTAAGGATGGAAACTCGGGCTTAAGCGGTTGAACAAGAGTTTTTTGTTGATGTCTCCATATGCGCTTTCACTTTAATTTATCAGTTGGGCAAAATTGAATGTTAATAGAAATCGATTAAAAGCTACTTAATGTTAGTTTTTGCAACTGTTTCATTTTTAATGTTTGTAACCCCTGGTCCTGGCGTTTTGTCATTAGCAGGTGTGGGCGCAGCATTTGGTTGGAGGCAGGGTTTGTTATACATGACTGGCCTGTTTTTGGGTCACGTCATTGTGAGCGTAGCAGTAATTACTGGTTTGGCCGCTATTCTTTTGGCGGAGCCAGTTGTGCGCACAATTCTTTTATTTTTATCAGCTGCTTATCTTGGCTATCTAGCATTTCGTATAGCTCTTGCTGGTTCAAAAATTTCCTTTATTGAAATGATCAAAGCACCTGGTTTTATGACTGGAATGACCCTGCAGTTCATAAATCCTAAAGCGTATGCAGTACACACGACCTTCTTCACAGGCTTCGCATTTTATCCTGATAGTTTCACAATTGAAATTAGTTTGAAGTTCCTCATTATGAATTTTATTTGGATAATTTTACACCTGGCGTGGCTTTATGCCGGCTGTAAAATTCATGAGTTAAATCTTTCAAGTTCAGCGCAAAAATGGGTGAACCTATTGATGGCTGCTAGTCTTTGTGGGATTATAGTTCTTTCTATTGGATCTATCTAGCGTAATAGATCAGCCGTTGCCAACTTAGAGGCGCTTAAAGGTCATTTTTGTTACTCTAAGAATTAAAAGTCTTATGATCAGTTTGGTGTAACATTATGAAAATATTATGTTTTTTATGGAAACCCATTGAACTGTTTGATATGAATAATTAAAATGGCACAATTAGCTGTGTAAACCTTAAAGGTAAAAAATGATACTCGTTGGTGGTGAAAATTTAATGGATATGATCCAAATCGACAACCAGAATGAGAATGCTTTATTAGAGGCTGTGCCCGGAGGATCTCCCTATAATTTAGCAATGGCTGCAGGTAGGCAAGGAGTAAAGGTAGGTTATGTTACCCCTATTTCTAAAGATAAAAACGGCGAGCAGTTAGCGCAAAACTTGGTAAACTCTAATGTTTCATTGCTTGGGCCAAGAGTTACGGCTCCTACCTCATTAGCAATGGTTCATATAGAGGATGGAATTCCGTCATACTCTTTCTACAGGGAAGGGACGGCGGAGCGATTAGTAACTTTGGACTCTCTCTCAAAAAATCTAACTTCGGAGGTGTCTATTTTTCATATTGGGTCGCTTGCGTTGACAGGCGGGAAAGATGCTTTGGTTTGGGAAGAGTTTGTTAAGATAACTAGGGAAAATAATGTAAAAGTATCCTTAGATCCAAATGTCAGGCCATCACTGATAGCAGAACCTGATGTCTATCGACAAAGAATAAAAAATCTTATTACTGAAGTTGATATATTAAAGTTAAGTGATGAAGACCTTCTCTGGCTTTTTAATGATAGTGCGGATGAAACGAATGCACTGGCCGAATTGGAGGTGATTACAAACGCGGAGCTACTTATAGTTACAAGAGGGGCGCAGGGTTCTGCAGTTTTCCATGGAAAAAAGTGGCATGAATTACCATCACATCCATTAAAAAAGTTATCCGATACTGTGGGAGCAGGTGATACATTTATGGCATCGATACTAGCTTGGCTTGTTAAAAATGAAAAATTAAACCAACTAGCATTACTGGAGCTTCATGAAAAAACAGATTTGCTGCATTATGCCGGGAAGGCTGCAGCACTAAATTGTGAAAAGCAAGGTTGTAACCCGCCATGGGAAAACGAGTTGCTCAAGTATATGAAAAATACCTGTAGGCCCCTCATCTAAATTACACTTTTGAAACATTAGATATTTATATGTGCACCTTAAATATATCCAACGATTTCTATTTTAGGTGTCTAAAAATAAATATTAGGCTACCTTGTTCTAACATTTAGAACTCTTATTTATGTCAAAACGTACTAGGTAGACCTTTTAGAAATCAGGAAGGAATTTTTATGTCTCTAAGACCTGCTATATCAACTGGCACGGCAACCCCAACAATAGAGGGCGCTGGGGTTCATCTGCATCGAGCATTTGGGTTTCAAGATCCAAAAGCCCACGATCCGTTTTTACTTTTTGATGATTTTCGTAACGATAACCCGGAAGCCTATTATAGAGGGTTTCCTTGGCATCCGCATCGTGGAATCGAAACAATTACTTATGTTCTTAACGGAACCGTCGACCACAGCGATAGCCTAGGTAATACTGGCAGCTTGAAGGCTGGTGACGTGCAGTGGATGACAGCAGGGTCCGGTATTATGCATCAAGAAATGCCAAGTGGCAATTCAATGGGGCAGATGCATGGATTTCAACTTTGGGCAAATTTACCGGGTAGCCTAAAGATGACCTCGCCGAGGTATCAAGATGTTGGCGCAAAAGAAATTCCAGAAATTATTGATGATGATTGTACTCGAGTACGGGTCATAACGGGCTCTTTTTGGGGACAAACCGGTCCGGTTGATGGGATAGCAGCAGAACCCCTATATCTCGATATATCATTGCCTGCTGGGCTTAGAAAAGCATTGAAAGTTGATACATATCGCAACACGTTTGCATATATCTTCGAAGGATCTGGTAAATTTGCAGATGCTTCAGACCCGCAGGGTGTTTTACTGGAAAAAGAAGTTCTTGGCCAAGAGCTTAATATTCGCGACCTGTCCGGCAATCGCACTTTGGTACGCTTCGGCACTGGTGACGAGGTAGTAGTAAGGGCAGGTCCCGAGGGAATGCGGTTTCTACTAGTAGCAGGATCACCTATTCGTGAGCCGGTAGCTTGGCATGGTCCTATTGTTATGAACACGCAAGAGGAATTACACCAAGCTTTCACTGACTTGCGTAACAATCAATTTATTAAACCGCAAGATCATTGAAGTAGGGAAAACCAATGGGATTACTGCAAGAAGGCAAATGGGTCGACAAGTGGTATGATACAAAAGCATCCAATGGACATTTTGTTCGAAAGTCTTCGCAGTTTCGAAACTGGATTACGCCAGACGGTGCTGCTGGACCGACTGGTTCCAGTGGCTTTAAGGCTGAAGCAGGGCGGTATCACTTATATGTGTCTTTAGCATGCCCATGGGCGCACAGAACGTTAATTTTCCGAGTACTCAAAGGTTTGGAGGATATAATATCTATCTCAGTGGCCCATTGGTACATGGCTGAAGATGGTTGGACTTTTGAAACTGGCGATGGTGTCATTCCGGATGTTGTTAATGGCGCAAATTTTCTGCACCAAGTTTACACAAAATCCAAACCAGAATACTCGGGTCGTGTTACAGTACCAGTTCTGTGGGATAAAAAACAAGGAACTATAGTCTCTAACGAGTCCTCTGAGATTATACGTATGTTTAATTCAGCGTTTGATGGCGTAGGTGCAACCGGTGGAGATTATTACCCAAATGTTTTGCGCACACAAATTGATGAGCTGAACGATAGAATTTATGATACCCTCAATAACGGCGTCTATCGGTGTGGATTTGCGACAACTCAAGCGGCCTATGAGGCAGCCGTCATGCCATTATTTGATACTCTTGATTGGCTTGAGTCTTTACTTGCTAAAGCGCGTTACCTTACCGGTAATTTAATTACTGAAGCGGATTGGCGACTTTTCACAACTTTAATACGATTTGATGCGGTTTATGTAGGTCACTTCAAGTGCAATTTGCGGCGCATAATTGATTATCCAAATCTCTCAAACTACCTACGTGACTTATATCAGAGGCCTGGAGTAGCGAAGACCGTTAATATGCAGCACATTAAAGGGCATTATTACTCGAGTCATGCGACAATTAACCCCTCAGGAGTTGTGCCGACGGGTCCAGATATTGATTTCACTCAAACTCATAATAGGGTGTAGCTGTGTTTACAGACTGGCCAATTTAAATAAGTGTAGTCACCGCATGATTCAATTTTTCAAAAAGCTGAGGCTTCTACTTGCGGGAAATTATTATCTAGACTGAGGTCACGAGTTCAAATATGTGCTTTGCTGGTTTGACTGATATTTTTGCAATGATTAGAGAGAGTAATTGGAAATGAGCGTTTTTGATGAAGATTTATTTTTAAAAGGACTTGAACAGAGGAAAGCAACTTTGGGTGCAAGTTATGTGGAGAGCAATCTGGAGGCTGCAGACGACTTTACCCGACCTTTCCAAGAAGCAATGACTGCCTGGTGCTGGGGTTTCGGGTGGGGTGATGAAGTGATTCCTCCAAAAGTCAGATCTATGATGAACTTATCGATGATCGGTGCACTTGGGAAAATGCATGAATGGGAAATTCATTGCAGAGGTGCAATAAGTAATGGTGTCAGTGCTGAAGAAATAAGAGCCATTATACATGTTATTGGTATTTACTGTGGCGTGCCTCAGGCTTTAGAATGCTTCAGGGCTGCAAAGAAAGTAATGGATGGTTTAGAGGTATAAAAACTATGATTGTCCAAAACCTAAAAGTTGCATCCAAAATTTAGCTATTTTCTAATTCTTTGTGACTATCACATTCAAATGCTTTGCTGTAGAAAGCTGAAGTGCAAACTGATGTCGGTATCAAGATTTGCACTTTAGGAGGAGCCCTTCGTTGCGAATTTCAACAGCCGAATTTATTGCCATTATGGCAATGTTGGTAGCAACGGTAGCCATATCAATTGATGGAATGTTACCTGCCTTATCAATAATTGCAGATGAGCTTACGCCGCTGCGCCCTAATAATGCTCAAATGATATTATCGTTTTTTGTAGCTGGCATGGCGGCTGGTACTTTAATTGTCGGGCCGCTCTCAGATAGTTTTGGGCGTAAGCCGATTATCTACTACGGTGCGTCTTTATATATTTTTACCTCAGCAGTTTGTGTTTTGTCTCCAAGTTTGGAAGTGATCTTGATTTCCCGGTTCCTTCAAGGTGTTGGAGCATCGGCACCTCGTGTGGTTGCTCAAGCTTTAGTTCGAGATTTCTATAAAGGTCGTGAAATGGCCCGCATTTCATCTTTTATAATGATCATATTCGCTCTTGTTCCGGCTATAGCACCACTCCTCGGCTCATTTGTAATGCTTGCATTTAATTGGCGCTTTATTTTTCTTATGTTCATAGCGTTTGTTGCCGTTAGCACAATGTGGATGACGTTCAGAATAGATGAGAGTGTTACAAAGGAAAAACGTATTGAATTTAATGTAAAACAGGTAGGTCTTGCATTTAAGGAAGTTTTATCTAATCAAATGATACTTACCTCTATTACCACATTAGTTTTTGCATATGGGATACTTTTTATAGGTATATTCCTAATCCAGCCGGTCTTCGAACAAGTATTTAATCGCGCATCAACTTTTCCATATTGGTTTGCAACAATAGCATTACTGGCCGCGTCGTCGAGTTATGTGAATGCTCGGCTTGTACGCAAATTGGGCATGCGAATGCTCACAAGCATTGCATTTAGAGCCCAGGTTTGCTTTAGCGCTCTAGTTTTTTTCGTCTATTGGCTTGGGTATTTCGAAGGTCAATTTGGTTTTTTCTGTTTTTTGTTCTGGATGTTCAGTATTTTCTTTCAAGCTGGTCTGACAATGGGAAATCTGACTGCACTTGCTATGGAGCCTGTTGGGCACATTGCGGGAACTGCAGCAAGTTTGGTCAGTGCGATTGCCACCATAGGATCTGTTCTTCTGGCCGCAATAGTTGGCCAGTTTTTTGATGGTACACCTGTTGCTATGATTGCAGGAGTTGCTTTGGTTGCCACCTTAGGAGCAATCAGCTCTCATCGACTTAAATGGTATGATAGAGCCTCTAATGCATAAAAAAATTATTGGAAACTACTCAAAAAATGTTGCGTTTTTTCCACCTACGACAATATCAAAATTGTAACCTTGATCCAATTCTGGAATTTTAGTTTCGTAGGGCCTCCCCAAGTTACGGTCGAATGAATCGCCCATCAGTAGCACCATTGGATCAGAAGCATTGTTTGGTTCATTTGGGAAGTACATTTGAGTAATTAATCGAGATGAGCCGCAGCTAATTGACAAATGGATGTGTTTTGGTCGCCATCTTCCAATATCTGGTCTTGCAAGATAAGCACCTGGGCTTATTGTCCAGAAGCGATAGTTTCCATATTCATCAGTAATTACACGACCGATCCCAAAGAAATTTTCATCAAGCTTTAGACCAGAATGATCTTCTACATGACGGTAACGACCGTAGTGGTTTGCGTTCCAAATTTCTATCAATGCACCGCGTAGTAGGGTGCCACTTTCATTGCGGACAGTTCCTTTTACTTCTATCGGAGATCCTTCAGCGCGAGGACGGTTTGGGGCTATGCGGGTAAGATCCCATTCATTTTGACGCTGAACGGCTCTGGCTGGGATGACTGGAACAAAACTTTCTCTTACATCGGTTGGTATTAAGCGAAGCCTTTTTCTTGGAGTGCGTTGATCCGACGTATTATCTGTTTTCCCGATGCTTAATTGTCGCCCAATTCTGGTCATAATTCCTACCTATACTAACTTAGAAAATCGTCAAAAAAGGGCGTTTCGTTGTTGCCAGCCATAATGATGTCAAGTGTATAAACTTCTGCACCATCTGGAGAAGGTCCTTCATATTTGGCAGTAAGACGGGTTTTGTCTTGCTCACTTAAGGTTTTCAAGAGAGGGTCTGTTTCGTTTGCTTTCTGATTAGCAAAGAAAATTTGTGTTACTATACGATTTATACCATCCGAAAAAATGGTTATGGTGATATTTGGTGCTCGATCTTTCGACGCACCAGGGAAAATTGTTCGATAAGTATATTCACCAGTCGTACTGCGTAGGCGACCATATCCGTCAAACCACGGGTCTAAATCTGGATGGTTCTCAGACGAAGGATTGCGATATATACCCTTTGCATTTGCCTGCCAGAATTCTATCAGAACCCCATTTGCAAGTTTACCATTGCGATCAAGTACCCTGCCTCGCAAAATTATGTGTTGCCCCGAAGGACCTGCAATAACACCGGAATGAATTTGTGTAAGATCTTCGTAGCTCTCATCGTTGAAATAGGTTGGGAAGTAGGGTCCCGTAGTGTCTTCATTAGTCGGTAATAATATATTGGTTTGTTGCTTGTTAGTCATTAGTATTAAACCGTGGGTCTGCCTCTCTTCAGCCTATGTAGATAAATAGATCTATTTGAGAGGATTAGCTTGTTCTTTGAACTTTGGTTGGGATTATTTATAATTTGGGTGTTTTCTATCAGTATCATGTTTTTTATCTTGGGTTTTGCCATTGGGTTTACATCGACCAAGTGTTTAAAACGGTTATGCATACCTGATATGATCCAGTACAGATATAGTGCTATTAGGGGTAAAATTTGTGCCGCTGATACCTTCATTTTGTCAAGTAACCTCTGATAGAGCCATACTAATTGCCTTAGTGGTTATTTTTGCGATCAAATCAATTTCCGTGCTCGTAGAATTGTAGGCCGGTGCTAACAAGACATGATCCCCATTTTCACCATCTGCACACCCTTGGGCAGGATAACACATTAATCCAAGCTCTTTAGCTATTATTTGTATCCTTTGTGCTAATTGCAAATGGGCGGAGAAAGGTTTCTTGGTTAGAGTATCTGCAACCAGCTCAACAGTCCAAAACAATCCACGGCCGCGTATATCGCCAATATTTTCTTCTCCATCTAATTGCTTCTTGAGTGCAAGAGCTAACTGGTCTCCGCGCATTTTGACATTTTCAAGCAGCCCTTCATCTTCAATCACTTTTTGAACCGCTAGGGCACCAGCGGTTGCAACTGAGTGAGACATATAAGTGTGTCCATTCCATAAGGTTCCACTGCCTTTTCTAATAGCAGAAACTACACTCTCTGACGCCATTACGGCAGCTATTGGCTGATAACCTGCCCCAAGTCCTTTTGCCAATGTGGTAATATCAGCAAATATTCCTTCCTGCTCTAGCGCAAAAAGACTGC
>CABZJF010000035.1:0-8393 GCA_902525915.1 Paracoccaceae bacterium
CCATCAATCTCTTTTGAAAAACTTGGCCATCCAGTACCTGAGTCATATTTGTAGCGAGACATATATAGTTTTTGATCACAACCCTTGCAGTGATACGTGCCTGTCTCATAGTTTGAATTCAATGGAGATGTGAACGCACGTTCGGTAGCTTCCTCTCTCATCACTGCAAATTCAAATGGAGTAAGTCTAGCTTTCCATTCACTTTTACTTAACCGAAAAGGAAATTCAGCAAGCTCTTCTTTTGCAACGATTGACTGGTTGGGAATAACTATTGTTGCTAGACCTAGTTTGAGTAAGGAACGTCTGTTCATAAATTATCTCTTGTCATGTTTGGTACCGGTTTTATCTGTTTCATTACAGGTTAAAATCAACCTCAAGCATTGAGTTAAAAATATTGTGAAGGTTAGTAATAGTCAAAAATATGCAATTTATTTACCTTGGAACTCTTGAACAGCAGCAATTATTAGTGCACCAGTTAATTTCATAAGCCGATTATAAGGAAAAAATTATGGCCGATGGCTCTAAAATCATGGAAAACAACCCCACGGAGGATATTTCGGTAAGAGAAGTTTTTGGTATCGACTCAGATATGATCGTAAAAGGTTTCTCGGAACGAGCCAATCGAGTTCCTGAGGTTGATGAAACATACAAATTCGATCCAGATACAACGTTAGCCATACTGGCAGGCTTTAATCATAATCGGAGGGTTATGATCCAAGGTTATCACGGCACAGGTAAATCAACCCATATTGAACAAGTTGCTGCAAGATTAAATTGGCCCGCAGTAAGGGTTAATCTTGATAGTCATATTAGTAGAATAGATTTGATAGGTAAGGACGCGATTAAGCTTAAGGACGGCAAGCAAGTTACTGAATTTCATGAAGGAATTTTACCTTGGGCTTTGAGAAATCCAGTTGCTATTGTGTTTGACGAATATGATGCAGGCAGAGCAGACGTTATGTTTGTGATCCAGCGAGTCTTAGAACACGATGGGAAATTAACACTACTAGATCAAAACGAAATTATCACACCCCATAGTAATTTCAGATTGTTTGCTACTTCAAATACCGTTGGGTTAGGTGATACGACTGGTCTGTATCACGGAACACAGCAGATTAACCAAGCTCAAATGGATCGCTGGTCACTAGTTGCAACCTTGAATTATCTATCGGTGGAGGTGGAGAGCGCAATAGTGCTTGCTAAATCGCCAAGTTACGATAGTGAAGAAGGCAAACGTGTTATAAAGCAAATGGTTACCGTGGCTGATCTCACGAGAACTGCATTTATGAACGGAGATTTATCTACCGTTATGAGCCCAAGAACGGTTATAAATTGGGCAAGTAACACAGAAATTTTCAAAGATGTGGGTTATGCTTTTCGTTTAACCTTTTTAAACAAATGTGACGAGCTCGAAAGACAAATAGTAGCTGAATTTTTTCAACGTTGTTTTGATGAAGAGCTACCAGAAAGTGCAGCAAGCGTAAGTCTGGAGTAGAATAATATTATTATGAGCAATAATTAGCCATCAACTAAAATTTATATAAATGATCTGGCAAAGCTTAAACATTTCTTGAGTCTATTATGGTTTCAAAATCAGACAATCCTGCTGATCCATTCAAAAAAGCCCTAGCAGAGGCAACGAAAGTTTTGGCTGACAACCCAGAACTTTCTATTAACTACTCAGTTGATCCATCAGGTGTCTCTGGAGATAATATCAGGCTTCCCCAAGTCAGCAGACGCATGACTAAAGAAGAAGTTCTTCTGGCTCGAGGAACAGCTGATGCTCTCGCCATGCATCATAAATACCACAATTCCGATTTACATTCACGATTTGCCCCAGACGGTCCTATGGCAAGAGAGATATATGAAGCGATGGAAACTGCCAGATGCGAAGCTATCGGTGCAAAAGATATGCCAGGTACTACTGGCAACATTAATGCAAAAATCGGCGTTGAAGCAAAACGAAAGGGTTTTGATAAATTGACAGATCGCGCTGATGCCCCTCTTGCAGACGCCGCAGCTTATTTAATTAGAACTCTAACGACTAAAAAGGATCTTCCTTCCTCAGCAAACAACGTATTAAATTTATGGAAGGATTTTATTCTAGACCAAGCAGAGACTACAATAGAAAATCTAACTGAAAATTTGGATAATCAGGAAAGGTTTGCAAAATTTTCTCGTCAAATAATTACTGACTTGGGTTACGGAGATCAGCTAGGTGACGAACCCGAAGCAGAAGACGATGAAAATCAAGAACAGCAGGACGAGAATGAGGAACAAGCTGATGACCCCGAAAGCTCAGGGACAGATGAAAACAATGATGAAACTCTAGACGCAGAAGACCAACAAAGTCAGGACGAACAACAAGATGCTGCACAAGCGCAAATGAGTAGCGAAGACAGCTCTGATGAGGACTTTGACGATCAGGAATTGCCTGACGGAGAAGCTCCACTGGAACCGCCACCTGTACAACCTATTTCTGACGCTGATCCAAATTATCAAGTTTTCGAGACAAATTTTGACGAGGAAATAAAGGCGGAAGACCTTGCTGAGCAAGTTGAATTGGAGAGATTAAGAGCATATTTGGATCAACAACTCGAACCACTAAAAGGGGCAGTAAGCAGGCTTGCGAACAAGCTTCAAAGACGCTTGCAGGCACAGCAAAACCGTAGCTGGTTATTCGATCTTGAAGAAGGAATTCTTGACGCTGGAAGACTTGCTAGGGTTATCACAAATCCAACGACCTCTCTCAGTTTTAAAATAGAAAAGGATACTGAGTTCAGAGATACTGTGGTGACTTTACTTTTGGATAACTCTGGATCAATGCGTGGGAGGCCGATTTCAATAGCAGCAATATGTGCGGATGTGTTGGCACGCACATTGGAACGCTGCAACGTGAAAGTTGAAATTTTAGGATTTACAACTCGTGCTTGGAAAGGAGGCCAATCTCGCGAAGCCTGGCTAAATCAGGATCGACCACAACAGCCCGGTCGTTTGAACGATTTACGTCACATAATTTACAAAGGAGCCGACGCCCCTTGGCGCCGTGCGCGCTCTAATCTTGGACTTATGATGAAGGAAGGGCTTCTTAAAGAAAACATTGATGGTGAGGCGTTAGAGTGGGCACACCGACGCATGACTGCGCGTCCAGAAGCTCGAAAGATTTTAATGGTAATTTCTGACGGGGCCCCGGTAGACGACAGCACGTTATCCGTAAACCCTGCTAATTACCTGGAGAAACACTTACGAGATGTTATATCAATGGTAGAAAAAATAAAAAATGTCGAACTTTTGGCAATTGGGATTGGTCATGATGTGACCCGCTACTACGATCGTGCAGTTACCATAACAGACGTTGAGCAACTAGCAGGAGCAATGACTGAACAGCTTGCTGCCCTATTCGACAGCGATCCAAAAGCTAGAGCCCGAGTTAATCAACTCAAAAGAGGCTAACAATTAATGAACAAAGAAAAAATTTGTAAGTTTCAATCTTTCGCTTCTACCGGCGATCCGAAATTGGGTCCGAAAAGACTTGAAGCGTTGCAGGATCAAATTGATAAAAGGAACCTTGCTGGTTTTCTTGTTCCACGCTCCGATTCTTTCAGAGGTGAGTATGTAGCTGAAAAAGATCAGCGTTTACGATGGCTTACTGGATTTGAAGGTTCTGCAGGAATCTGCGTTTTAGTTAATAAACGGGTAGGTATTTTTGTAGATGGGCGCTACACGATTCAGGCGAAAAATCAAACACTGCCACCTATAGAAATTATCAATTGGCCAAATAAAAAAGTCACGGACTGGATAATGGAAATCACTAATAAGGGTAAAATTGGTTTTGACCCTTGGTTACACTCAGTCGATGAAATTGAGCAATATAAAAAATCAACAGAGAACACTAATATCGTTTTACAACCAACACAGAACCTTGTTGATATAATCTGGACAGATCAGCCAGCCCCACCAAATGCAACAGCTTTTCGATACGAAAACAAATTTGCAGGTCTGACACAAGTCAATAAAAGAAAAATATTAGCAAAAGAATTGAGGGAAAATGGAAATACGGCAGCAGTAATTACTTTACCAGAAGGAATTGCCTGGTTGTTAAATATACGGGGTGGAGATGTCGAACATTTACCCATTGTTCACGCTTTTGCTATTCTGCATTCAAATTGTAAAGTTGACCTTTTCGTAAATAAAACCAAAGTAGAAGATTTGAAAAAACATTTTGGCCACAACATTAGCTTATACAAGCAAAATGATTTTCTTTCACACCTTGAACAACTTACGGGTAGTATATGCATAGATAAGGCTAGTCTGCCATTTGCTGCTTTTGAAGCTCTGCTTGCATCAAAAGCAACTTTAGACCCACGGGGAGACATAACAGCATTACCCAAAGCTTGTAAAAATGAGATTGAGCTAAGTAGAGCAAGAGAAGCCCATTTAATTGATGCCGTAGCAATGTGTAAATTTCTTTGCTGGCTAAATTCCCAGTCGGAGAGTAAGTTAACCGAAATTGATTTAGTTATCTCACTCGAGGCGTTCAGGTCTCAAAATCCAGAATTTTATGACATCAGCTTTGAAACAATTTGCGCAAGTGGACCAAATGCGGCCCTACCGCACTATCGGGTAAATTACGATAGTAATCGCGCTATAGAAAAAAATGAAGTAATACTAATCGACAGTGGCGGCCAATATAAAGGCGGAACAACTGACATTACTAGAACAACCGCCTTGGGTGAGGTTTCAGGCGAAATCAAGAAGGCATTTACGTTGGTTCTTAAAGGAATGATCTCGATATCGAGGTTAAAATTTCCTAAGGGAATGGCAGGATGTGATTTAGATGCATTTGCTCGAGTGCACCTATGGTCGGAAGGACTAGACTTCGCTCATAGCACGGGACATGGTGTAGGACAATTTCTTTCTGTTCACGAAGGGCCACAGAGATTGAGTAGAACGTCAAAGGTTCCCTTTGAAACAGGAATGATCATATCAAATGAACCGGGTTTTTATAAAGAAGGACATTTTGGGATTCGGATTGAAAACCTTCTAGCAGTCACAAAAGCTCCAAAATTAGAAAACTCAACTGTTGACGAAATGTTTATTTTTGAGACCCTTAATTTTGTCCCTATAGATAAAAATTTAATTGATATAAGTCTGATGACAAACGAAGAAAAAGATTGGCTCAATGCGTATCATTTAAAGTGTCGAAAAAAAATCAGAGAAAACCTAGAAGAAAATGAAAAAATCTGGTTGGACCACGCAACAAAAAAAATCGAATAATTAAGATCTTTAACGCCCTGCTACCAAAGTTGCAGCAGCATTAATTGCAGCAGCCGTTATCTTGTCTCCTGAGATCATTCGGGCAATCTCCTCGACCCTGGTATCTCCATGAAGGGTTGTTACCTCAGTAATAGTGCTTATTGAATTTGTAGATTTGGAAACCTGAAAATGAGCATCACCAAGAGCTGCTACTTGGGGAGAATGCGTGACTGTAAGAATTTGTGCATTTTGGGACAGTCTAACAAGTCTTCTACCAACTGCATCGGCGGTAGCTCCCCCAATACCACGGTCAATTTCATCAAAAATCATCGTAACTGAGCTATAATCTCTAGTTAAACACACTTTTAGTGCCAGTAAGAAGCGGCTTAATTCACCACCCGATGCTATTTTACCAATTGGACCTTTAGCAGTTCCCTTATTTGTAGAAACTAAAAAAGAAACCTCATCATATCCATCAGCTGAACTTGGTGCAGATCTTATGTTAGTTTCAAAATGGGCATCTTCCATTTTAAGAAATGGTAATTCAGCTGTGACTAATTTGTCTAATTTGTCACCAGCAATACGTCTGGACTCATTCAGTTTTAACGCTGCAACATTATATTCAGAATCGCACTCTTTTATTTGATTTTCCAATGAAGATAACTTTTCGGCACCAAATGAAAACTCTTCTATTTTATCCGCTAGTTCTGCCTTAAATTGTGGTAGCTGATCGGGCGCAATTTTATGTTTTCTAGCTAAACCACGAATTTCAAATAGTCTTTCTTCAAGCACTTCGAGCTCATACCCATCAAAGTCCAGCAACTCAACGAGACTCTCAATAATGTGTACGGCTTCACCTAACTCAGTTGATGCTCTGGATAACGATGCCAATGCTTCATCAAATGGCCCGTCACTTTTGCCAGATGCTGTTTCAATCCATCTCATAGCATCCAAAATCAAACTCTCTGCACCATTACTGCCAACAGCACTTTGAGCCTTTAATACGTCATCTCTTATTTTTTCTGCTGATTGCATCATGCGTCTTTTGGTATCTAATTCTTGTTCCTCGCCTACTTTAGGATCTAGGCACTTCAGCTCATCGAGTGAATGTTTTATAAAGGATTCTTCAGCATCAAAATCTGATAACTTTTTTTGTTCATCCTGATATTCTTTTTTTGCATTTTTAAGCTTTTGCCAAGCGTCTTTGACCCTCTCTCTTTGGGTACTGTTACCCGCAAACATATCAAGTAAACGAATATGTGATCGTTGATCAAGTAGACCTTTATCGTCATGTTGACCATGAATTTCAACTAAGAGTGTCGCTATCCGAATTAATAAATCTCTTGGAGCTCTTCTTCCATTAATCCATGCAGTCTTACGACCATCGACATTTATAACCCTCCGAATTAATAGTTCTTCTTCCCAAGGAACGTTATTTTCATCGAGTATCTTTCTTACCGGATGGTCATCTTTCAGTTCAAACCAAACGCTTACTTCTCCAAAATCAGCTCCTGGACGTACTATTTCTGTTTTACCCCGCCAGCCCAGTACAAATCCTAAACAATCCAAAAGAATTGATTTACCTGCGCCAGTCTCACCAGTGAGTACATTCAATCCATTAGTGAATAAAATCTCTGCATGGTCGATAATCAAAATATCGCGTATGTCTAAACCAACAAGCATTTTATAAAATCATTAAGTTAGAGCCATCTACCTTTTAGAACCTGCCTATGGATCTTCAGAAGCCATCCATTGCCTTTAACAGCTGGGCTCAGATCTTCATTCCTTAATAAACTATAGGTTCGTTTATACCAAGCTGAAGCTTGATAATTATGCCCAAGTATGGCGCCTGCGGATTGAGCCTCGTCGACCAGTCCCATAGACAAATATGCTTCTACGAGTCTGTGTAAAGCCTCAGCGGTGTAAGATGAGGTCTGATAATCCTCTACAACGATACGAAATCTGTTGATAGCAGCTGGAAATTGTTGTCTCTTCAAATAATATCTGCCCACCTCCATTTCCTTTCCAGCCAAATGATCAAAAGCTAAGTCAAATTTTAGTTCCGCAGGTTTAACATACTCACTGTCGGGATAATTTTTGATAAGCTTTTTGAAAGCTTGCAAGGCCTTTGCAGTTACTTCTTGATCCCGACCAATATCTTCAATCTGGTCATAATAACTTAAAGCTATTATATATTGAGCATATGCAGAATCCTCGTCAGCTGGATAATATTCAATATATCTTTCGGCTGCGTCCCTAGCCTCTTTATATTGCTTTGCCTTGTGATTTGCAAAAGCTTGCATAATTACCGATCTTTTTGCCCATTCTGAATAAGGGTAAAGCCTTTCAACGTCAGAGAAGAAAGCGATTGCGTCTATCGGCTTCGATCTTGCCATTTCATATTCTGCTCTATCGTAAATCTGTTTTGCAGAATAATTTTCAATTTCGTCTGAACCTACATCAGCAGTATTACTACAACCAAGTAACATGCCTACCGCAATGGAAAAGACCCCAAGCAAATAGATCAATCTATTTAAAATCATAAACGACCTTCACAAATTAAAACAATTTTTAAATTGATAACTTTATTTAAAGTTAAAGTACATTAAGACATACCAGAATAATTAAAAATATATTTTCTATTAAATTGGGATTATATCATGTCATTCGAATAGAGCTCTTATGAATAACGTTCATCCGTTTTATAAGATCTAAAGTCTCCTGCTTTATTCCACAGCAAATTTGCTCGTCTTTCAAAGAAGAGAGTAAGTTAGGGTTAACTTTATCCCTACGAAACCAGTGCAAGTTTTCTATTAGTCGCCTACCCTCGTCAGTATATAAAGATGGCGGTTCAATATCATTAAGTATTGCCCAAAAGCCAGTCCAAAGCCTTGAAACAGACCAGGGGTTATACCCACCACCGCTCGTTAGAAGTAATTTAGGGGCAAAAAGGGCAAGCCTTGATAGAACTTTCCATAGACAATTGTTTGTCATTTCCAACCGAGACAGCGGATCATCTTTTAACATGTCTGCACCTCCTTGAACAATCAAAGCTTCAGGTTTGAAATTTTCTATCGCGGGATAAAAAATGTATTCAAAGAGAGCTTCTAAATCAATATCCGTCGAACCTTTTGAAA
>CABZJF010000036.1:0-8358 GCA_902525915.1 Paracoccaceae bacterium
GCTAAGTTGCGTCTTGATGCAATAGATTGGAGGCAAGGAGAAAAAAAGCTAGGATTTGGTGACGTTGAATGTGATATGAATTTATCCAAAGGGAAAAGTCTAAGTGAAGCTGCTCAAAACCTATTTAGCTTCCTCCACATCCTAGACAGTTTTAATCCGAGAACAATTTCTGTTAGCCCAATTCCAAACGAAGGAATAGGTCTTGCCATTAATGACCGTTTGAAAAGAGCCTCAATACAAGAATAAAAGTTATAAAAAGGAGCTTCAAAATAATACTATGTTTATTTAAGCTTAACCAAGCAATGCAGTTATCTAAGCTCATCTCTATGAAAATATTTAAGTTTGGAATACTCGTTTTTGGGTTTCTTATTTCAAGCTTACTGATTGTTCATGCCAATGGGCTCGTAAGTGCAAAAATTACTGATGGTTGGATAGAAAAAGATCAGAAGCTCATTTTTGGTTTAAAAATTGATTTAAATAAAAACTGGAAAACTTATTGGCGTTTACCAGGAAATGCTGGTTTGGAGCCTTTATTCACCTTTGACAAATCTGAAAATGTACTTGCGGCAAAAATTATGTGGCCTTCACCCATTATTTTTGGTGAAGAGAACTTATGGTCTATTGGTTATAAGGACAGCGTATTACTTCCCCTCGAAATAACACCAATCGATAATTCGAAACCTATCAAGCTGGAAATACAGGCTGACATTGGACTTTGTGAGGATGTTTGCATTCCAGTTACATTAAACGTTTCTTATTTTGCAACACCAGGTCAAAACCAAGAAAATTACGAGATTTTAGGTGCTATATTATCAGAACCAATTCAATCAGATGATATAGGCTTTCAACCTCCCCAATGTATCATAAAGAACGGTGAACTAATCATGGGATTTAACGAAAAGAACGTTAAAACCGGAATAGAAAATATCGAGCTTTTTGTGATCGAAGTAGGGAGTTCAGTGTTTTATGTAAACTCAAAAAAGGCATACGTTTTTGATGATCGCATCACAGTCTCGACAAAAAATAGTGTTGAAACCGAACTGCCTGGAGTAATCTCAAGAGAAACAGTAAAAACCACAATTATTGGGTCTAACCAATCCCTAGAATTCGTAGGATGCTCCGGTTAGCCTCTTTGTCTGGAAGTCTTTACTGAAGTGATTGCATTTACCGCATAAAATATAAAAAGAATGGCTAGAACGCCTAGTAAATACAGGAGAAAAGCCGAAGACAGACCTCCAAAATTAAAATTTGAAATGCCCAGCTGTGAAAAATCGACTAATGAGTCCCCTATTAGTATTTGTGAACCGACAGTTGCACTCAGCCAAGCAACTATAAAAAACGCTGTAGTATAGAAGCCAAGGCGAATTCTCAAATTACGAAATTTTAAACCATGACGCAAAGCCACAAAAAACCTCTTTAGATCCCCTTGCATTGCAACCAATGACGGAACTACCAATAGCACTAATAACATGCCAAAGCCTAAACCATAGACTAAGGTTATTACAGTGGGCCGTAAAAATTGTGCTTGTGAAGAGTTTTCATAAAGCAAAGGAGCCAAGCCCAATACAGTTGTTAAAGTGGTGAGAACTACCGGTCGCAGCCTATCCTTAACTGCATCAACAATAGAAGGGACAATCCCTCGATCGCGGGCGTACTCATCAATGCTTGTAATTAAAACAATAGAGTCGTTGATAATTATTCCCGTCATGCCAAGCAAACCAACGACAGAAAACATTGAAAGTGGAACATCCCAAACATAATGACCCCAAATTGCTCCCACAAGCCCAAACGGTATTACTGCCATGACTACAATAGGCCGTGTCCAACTCGCAAAAACCCAAGTCAAAACTAAATAAATTCCAATCAGACATGTAATCAAACCAATGCGTGCTTCATTTAAAAATCGATCCTCCTGCTCCGAAAGACCCGCAAGCTGCCATTCAATCTGATACTTTGACGCCAAATCAGGCAAAATTTCACTTTCTAAGGTTTCCATGACCTGCTGAGCGGCTTTTGGATCATCCTCAGACACATCTCCCGTCACGGAAACGATCCTAATACCATTTTCACGTCGAACAGTAGAAAAACCTGCCTGCCTATCCACACTCACTAAATCAGCCAGAGGTACATATGATCCATCAGGTGCTCTCAGAAGCATTCTATCCAGAAAATCTGACGTCAGTTCACCTTCAGGTAGCTTTACGCTTATCGAAGCACTACGCGGTCCGACCGGATAGGTTGCTGCCTCTATACCATTAAGACGACTTCTTAAAATCGCACCAAGACCATCAATTGTAAAGCCAATTGCTTGCCCCTGAGGAGTTAACTGAAGTATTAAATCATCTTTGTCGTAAGCCAAATTATCTTCAAGTGCAGACACTTGAGAATACTTGCTAAGTTCGTTTTTTAAATCTTCAGACGCTTCCTTTAAAACCTTTGATGACGACCCAAATAACTGAATATCTAGAGCATCTCCGCCAGGACCAGCTCTCCACCCCCTAAAAGATATTTGTTCCAAAAGAGCCGTACGCGGAACGCGATCACGCAATTCGCCGACAAAGGCAAAACTAGAATACGGTCTCAGATCTGCGTCAATCAGCTCAATGCCAATGCCCCCTAAAAGATCCTTTGATTTATTCTCAGTACCAGACAATCCACGCCCAGAGTTACCACCAACTTCAGCTAACAGGTATTTAACAGGGTTTTTACCATGTTTTTCTTCATACTCTTTCGCAAGATCTTCTACAGTCTTCTGGAGAGTTTTCATCATAGCCAGAGTATCTTCTCGTGTGGCCGTATCAACCATTGCAAAATTACCAGTTACGGATGATTGTTCTGGGGCATTAAAGAAGCGCCAATTTACTTTGCCTGAAATAACCATTGTAACCTGAGATGCCAAGATAGCAATTGCACCTGCCAATACAACGTATCTAGATGAAATTACCAACCGAGTGAAAGGACCAAAAATCTTTTCTCTGAACCATTCAAAGCCAAAGTTTACAATACGCGATGGCCAGTCATACCAATAATTATTCCCAACGTGTTTAAGCGAGTGTGCCATATGATTTGGTAAGATCAGAAAACATTCCACTAGGGAAGCAGCCAATACTGCAACCACAGTGAACGGAATATCTGCGATCAAGTCTCCAAATCTTCCTCCGATTACAACTAATCCAAAAAACGCAATAATAGTGGTTAAAGTAGCCGCAAAAACAGGTAATGCCATTCGCTTTGCTGCACTTTCAGCCGCCTCATAAGGCTCTAATCCCATGCGGGCTCTATGATCGGCGTGTTCTCCAACAACTATGGCATCGTCTACCACAATTCCTAACGTAATTATTAGAGCAAAGAGTGATATCATGTTAATGGTGATCCCCGCGAAGTACATCACGGTAATAGCGGCTAGCATTGCTGTTGGAATACCTGCAGCCACCCAAAATGCCGTTCTAGCATTCAGAAATAAGAATAGTAGTAGAACTACTAATCCTAAACCAGTAAGACCATTTTCTAGCAGCATTTTCAGACGGCCAGTAATATAATCAGCACGCGTCCTAATTAGGTCAACGGTCGTGCCTAGCGGCAAAGTCTGTTCAAACTTTTTAGCAACTGTTTCTACGGTATGCTGTATGTCTATAGCATCACCCTGTTGCGAGCGATCAACACGGATGCCTATAGCTGGGTTGTTTCCAACAAAATATGATCTTTCTCGATCTATTCCGCTCATTTTAACTTCAGCAACGTCAGACAAAAGCAAAGACGAGCCATCTGAATTTAGTCGAAGCACAATATTACCAATGGCGGTCGCGCTGCGTTTTTCAACGCCAGTTCGGACACGTGCATTTGCCCCTGTGACATCTCCAGCCGGACTTGTGTCTACTTCTTGAGAAATCGCGAGTGCTATTTCTCTCATCGATATGTTATAAAAGATAAGGTTCGCTGATGGCACTTCTACCAGTACTTCGGGCGCAATAGAGCCTTGAATTGTAGTTCGAGTTACACCCTCATCAAATAACCGAGACGTAAGCTCATCTGCAAATAAACCTAATTGATCAACAGCAACTGGACCCGTAATTATAACATTAGCAACCCTGTCCCGCCAATTACCTCTAATTATAGTGGGATCGTCAGAATCTGAGGGAAGGACAGTAACTTGATCAATTGCGGTCTCGACATCTGCTTCCGCCCTTGCCATATCCCACCCCGGCTCAAATTCTAAATTTATTCTCGCAGAACCTTCTCTGGATAAACTCGTTGCATCAGTAACACCTTCGATCCCAAGCAGTACTGGCTCGAGCAATTGAACGATACCCGCGTCTACATCCTCGGCACCTGCTCCATTCCATCGAACTCCAATAGAAATATCATCTACTATCACATCGGGAAAAAACTGTGCTCTCATATTTGGGAGTGTCAGTAGTCCAGAAATCACCAAAACTACTAATAGTAAGTTAGCTACCGTCTTGTGACGTGTAAAATATGACAGGATCCCGCCTGCTCCTATTGGTAAATCACGCACCATATCTAACGTTTAGCCTCCCATTCTGCTTTCTATGCGCGCAACGACATCAGCTGGCACTTTGGGTTGCGTGAGCTGCCCAATTATCCTTTTTTTCGCTGACTTAGGAATGTATCCGTTCGATTCTATGGCAGAAATCAGCTTTGCTCGCCGTTCTTCAGTCAGCTCGAGCATTTCTACTTCCGCTACTTTATTTTCTTCTCCAGAGCGTATTGGTTTAACTTTAATTCCAGCTCCCAGTACTGGCGTGCGCTGAGCAACAATTTCTTTCCCAGTTAAATCTCGGCTGCGAACAATAACCTCATTACCTTGCCGTCTCATTAATTTAACCTGAGCTTCTTCTAGCCGTTCACCCTCACCAAGAAGTAGAACGCTATTACTTGCATCAAGTGCAGTGGCCGGCAACGCAACTACCCAATTTAAAGTAGGCTCTTCAACTTTAACCGCTACAAAGTCACCAGGTTTAAATCCCACAGATTTGGTCAACTTAGCATACACTTGGCGGCCCGTTTGACCTTTTGCGACTGAAGCACTGTCCCGTATAATTACACCATCGGCTGTCAAACCCTGATCTGTATTGGTCAAAGCAATAGAAACAGGTGCCTTTAAAAGATCTCCATTATCATCTAGCAACCTTGTATATTGCTGAGTGCTGATCTTGAAAGATACTTCTAAAACTTCCGGATCGATTAGCTGTCCTAAGCGCTCATTTGTGGATACAATACCTCCCTTTACCAGGGATACACCGCTCAGCAGCCCAGAAAATTCGGCATACAGTACAGTATCTTCTAACTTTCTTTTGGCATCGTTCAGTGCAAGTTCAGCCCTTACTAGGCGCGTTTCAGCTTGAGCGCCTCTATTTTTAGCCTGATCAACAGCCGCTTTTCGGGAAAGTACCGCTTGCGTAGCTGCTGAAGCCGCCAACTCCGCATTTTCTAAAGCAGCCGCGGTTCCAACACCACGTTTTACCAAATCTTGCTGTCTTTTAAGAGCACGAAGTCTTAGCTCCTCTTGCTCCTCCGCGGCGGCCAATTCTTCTTTTGAAAAAGACAGATTACGGCCAGATTCTGACACTTCATTTTCTGCATCAATCAAATTATTTTCTGCTAAATCCACAGCCGACTGGTAATTAGAGTCATCTAAGCGTATCAATAGCTCCCCACTCTTTACGCTACCACCTTCAACAAAATTTGTTGACAACTCTTGTATCTGTCCAACCGCCGCCATCCTTAAATCTAATGTCTTTCGACTTTGGATTTCACCAAAAGCATTCAGCGTAGGGTTCATACTAGTAATTTCAGCAGGAACAACTTTTACAGTAAAAGTCCTCTCGCGCGCTTTCTGCACCCTAGGTTCTTTGTTGACACGGTCCTGCACTGCAATTTTTATAGTATTTCCGGCAAGTCCCAACAAACCCAGTGCTAAAGAGAATAAAAGAAGCCCTATCAGTCCTCTGCCTAAGAACCTCATAATTAAGTCCTATTCAGTTAATTCTGTTTAAGATACGATTCAAAGCAACCAATGGATCACTTACGCCGCATGTGTTCATCCAATCTCGGCATGATTTCAACAAAGTTACAAGGTCGATGCCTGTAATCGAATTGTTTTTCAATTATGCCGTCCCATGCATCTTTGCAGGCGCCGGGACTTCCCGGGAGGGCGAAAAGATACTTGCCACCTGAAACACCTGCGGTGGCACGCGACTGTATCGCGGACGTACCAATTTTTTCTATGCTGATCATTGTGAATAATGTTCCAAAAGCGTCAATTTCTTTTTCATAAATCTTTTTGTGCGCTTCAACCGTAACATCTCTGCCTGTCAAACCTGTGCCGCCCGTTGAAAGAATTACATCTATATCATGGCGCTCAACCAATGTTCTCAACTGCATTATTATCTTTGCCTCGTCATCTGTTGTTATCTCTCTTGCATTTACGAAATGACCGGCACCTTTGATCCTTTCTGACAAAACATCTCCCGACTTATCTTCACTTAAAGACCGCGTATCTGAAACTGTTAGAATGGCAAAATTTACAGGAACAAATTCACGTTTCATATCTAACTTTGACATCAAGTAAAAACCTTTTCTCTGAGAGATAATAAGTCGAACCAAGCTTCGCGTTTTGCTACCGGGTTACGTAATAAGTATGCAGGATGTAACATGGGCAAAACAGGAAATCCAAATGCCTCAGCCCAAATACCTCTGATCTTGGTGATCCCTCGACGCCCAATTAGAGACTGACAACTAATGTTGCCCATTGCCACTAATACATCGGGCTTAACTAACTCTATGTGCCTTTTTAGAAATGGTAACATCATGTCGATTTCATCTTGAGTTGGCTCACGATTTTCCGGTGGACGCCAGGGCATTACATTTGTGATATATACAGATTTTTCCGCATCACTCGTTTCTCTGCTTAATCCTACAGAGAATAGCATCCTATCCAAAAGCTGCCCGGCGCGTCCGACAAAAGGCTCGCCCTGCAAATCTTCTTCTCGTCCTGGAGCCTCACCAATAATCATTATTTTAGCAGATGGAGAACCAGCTGAAAAAACTGCATTTCTAGCTCCATATTTTAAATCACAGTGTGGAAAATTCTCAATTGCAGCTTTCAGTTCTGATAAATTTTTTGCATTTGCAGATACCATAACTGCTTCATCAGTTGGATTATCTGGTATAATATTATCTTTCGGCTCAGAAGTTTTTGGACCCAGATTCGCCTCGACCTTGCTTTCGAACCTGTTAATTGGTCTCTCAGAAATAGCCTCTGAAATGCCGAGCTCTGCGTACCATTGTAAAAGCGCTTTCGCACTTTTTAAGTCAAAAACCGATTCCATCTTTTGAATTTAATCTTAAATAAACTTGATTAAAAGTAATCTATAAATCTCTATGGTAGTTTATGCCTTGTGCTAATCTTTTGATATTACTATTACAGTTTTAAAACTGTTCTGAGAAATAAATGAGCTTTACCCAAAAACACCTACTTGGCATCGAGGGGCTTGCACAGTCGGCTATTTTGGAAATTTTAGATAAAGCAGAGAAGTATGCTGATTTAAACCTGAAGACTCATAAACGCGTAGATGTCTTGGCAGGTCTAACACAAATAAACATGTTTTTTGAGAATTCTACGCGTACCCAGGCATCTTTCGAATTAGCAGGCAAGCGCCTTGGCGCAGATGTAATGAATATGCAATTACAAGGAAGCTCGATCAAAAAAGGCGAAACTTTAGTTGATACGGCATTAACACTCAATGCGATGCGTCCCGATCTTTTGGTAGTGCGCCACCCTCATTCAGGGGCGGTTGATTTACTAGCACAAAAAGTTAACTGCTCTGTCATCAATGCAGGAGATGGACAGCACGAACACCCAACTCAAGCTTTGCTGGATGCGCTCACCATTAGAAGAGCAAAAGGACGTCTGCATAGATTGAATATCGCAATTTGCGGAGATATCGCACACAGTAGAGTCGCAAGATCAAATCTACTCCTTCTCGGGAAGATGGAAAACAGAATTCGGCTTATCGGTCCGCCTACATTAATGCCTTCGCAGATAAGTGAATTTGGCGTAGAAGTATATCACGATATGCTTGCGGGGCTTAAGGATGTCGACGTCGTTATGATGCTTAGACTCCAAAAAGAGCGAATGGATGGAGGCTTCATTCCATCAGAACGGGAATATTTTCAACGATACGGCTTAGATTTTAAAAAGTTGTCCCATGCAAAAGACGATGCGATCGTCATGCATCCAGGCCCTATGAATAGAGGCGTGGAAATAGATGGTGATATTGCAGACGATGTGACCAGAAGTGTAATTCAAGAACAAGTGGAAATGGGTGTCGCCGT
>CABZJF010000037.1:0-7536 GCA_902525915.1 Paracoccaceae bacterium
CGGACTGCTCATCTCTAATAGCAGATTTTAAAGGAACCAGAATTGATGGGCGGCCAATTGTAGCAATGTCTGCAATAGAAGACGCTCCTGACCTACTTATTACTAGTTGGGCTTCTGAAATTCGCCTAGGCGCATCATCAAAAAAGCTAGCAACCTCTGCTTTGATGTTGTTTTCAGAGTACAATTTAATCACTCGATTTATATCTTCGGGCCGAGCCTGATGGCCGACTCTTATATTTTTTATATTCTTTTCGGACAATTTTGATAAAGCAATAGGTACGATGTCGGACATAATTCTGGCTCCCTGACTACCTCCAATAACCAATAAATTTATTGGATAATCGCCGGGAGGAATATAAGGAGATGCACTAAATTTTAAAACAGAATTTCTAACGGGATTGCCAACATATATGGCATTCCTAGAGTTGAGCTGTTCTGAATCAATACCATAAGCCACATAATCCACCCTTGTAGAGAAAAGTTTATTGACCTTCCCTAAAACGCCGTTTTGCTCATGCAAGATTGTTGGAATCCGCCAAATAAAAGCTGCCAAAACGGCAGGAATGCTCGGATATCCACCAAAACCCGCCACACAGCTTGGTTTGTTATTTTTAAACCAAAGCAAGGACTGCAACACCCCATAAAATATAACCAATGGAACAAATAGCTTTCCTAATAAAGAGCCTCCTGAAAAGGTTGCAGATTTAATAATCGAAACCTCAACTTCTGATGGAAAGTTTTTGGCGTAACGTGCGCCTCGCTTATCAGTGGACAGCTTTACTCGCCAACCGATTGATACCATTTCCTCAGCAAGTGCCTGTGCCGGAAACATATGGCCTCCTGTTCCACCAGCGGCTAAAACCAACAAGGGAGCACTCATAAATTAACGCCCATTAAAAATATCGCCTATATCTTTTTGAGGCCTTACCCGCGTTAAGGCCAAAAGCATACCTACAGTAATACCCATAGCAATTATTGAAGAGCCGCCATAACTTACAAATGGCAATGTCATGCCCTTAGCAGGAAGCAATCTTACAGCCACCCCCACGTTTATTATGGCTTGAATTCCAAACATTGCAACCAGACCAGAACCAGCCAAACGGTTAAATGCATCTCTTTCCTTTAGAAGTCTACTTAATGAAGCAAGCACTATCCAGGTAAAAAGAAGTATAATCAAGACAACTAAAAGCAATCCATACTCTTCGGCAGCAACTGAAATTATAAAATCTGTGTGAGCATCGGGCAAAGACCATTTAACCTGCCCTTCACCAACACCCACTCCAAAAAAACCACCTTCCTGTATCGCGTTAGTTGCGTAGCCAAGTTGCGTACGCGGATCAATATCCGGCGACAAAAAACCATCTATCCGTTTCGCAAAGTGCTCAGAATATGAATACGCTATTGACCCTGCAGCCAAAACCATCAAGGATACCGCTGCTAACAAAATAAAGGAAGCGCCTGCAACAAAATAAATAATACCCCAACCGAAAAGTATTAGGCATGCTTGCCCGAAGTCTGGTTGGATAATTAACAAAGCCACAGCGAGCATTGTAATAATAAATGACCATACACGCCCGGGTGGCCCATTAATTTGACCGTTCGCCGAAATTAGCCAGGCAACCGTCACAATAAAGCCAGGTTTTAAAAATTCGGAAGGCTGGACTGATGCAAAACCCAAACCGTACCATCGTACGGCGCCCTTCCCAAAATCAGTACCAAAAAAGGGTAGCAAACCTAATGCCACGAAACAAAATAAAAATCCAATTACACCGAGTCTTCTAATGACTTTGGATGGCAGCATGGAAAACACTACCATTACAAACAGCGCAAGCGAACCGAAAATAGCCTGCCGATACACATAATGAAACGGTGCTAACCCATTTTTTTCCGCTAACGGCGGTGACGAAGCAAGACCTAATAGCAATCCAATACTGAAAAGAATAAAGATGGCGGTAAGAACAGACTTATCTAATGTCCTCCACCAGCGCGAAAGAACTGCTTCTCCTTCTACAGTTCCAACGGAACCATATGCCATTTCCGTCATTTTACCTGCCTAGCTCTGCCTATTGTCCCATTTACTGAGATCTATTGAGATACAGTACAAATTTTTTATAAAAAATACTAGTATTAGTTTGCTTTAAATCAGCAAGTAGATGTCAAAAGTGTCACATTTAGTAAGTAATCTTTTCATGCAAGTTGTTAATAATGCTCTCTACCTGCCCCGCAAAATCCTCACCACGGCGCTCAAAATTATCATATTGGTCGAAACTTGATGCTGCAGGAGCCAATAAAACCACATCGCCGCTCTCCGAGTCTTTTAAAGCGCATTCAACTGCCTGTCGCATATCGCCACAAACGACATTTTCACATGTTAATTGCTTTGATATATTTTCTGCTTCAGCTCCGATAATATAAGCACGCCTAACTTTTTGTGTCACTGAGTTTAGTTTGGACAAGCCCCCATCTTTTTGCTGGCCACCACATATCCAACGAATATTCTCATATGCATTCAAAGACATCATAGCACTTTCCACGTTGGTAGCTTTGCTGTCATTTATGAACGTAATGCCGTTAAACGTGGCAATTTTTTGGGATCGGTGTGCGAGCCCCTCAAATCCTTTTATTGCCTCGACAATTTTACGAGGTGACAAACCAAGTGCCCTACAAGCAGCGTATGCACTAGCCGCATTCTTGTAACTATGAAGACCCACAAGATTATCAAGAACCTTTAAATCAATTGAAGCTATTTGTTTTCCTTTTCGGTGTTCTACCAAGTAGCCAGCATCCAAAAAAATAGACCAATCAGATCTTCTTATTTGTTTTGCAGCGGAAACTCGAATAATACTTTCATCACCGATGCTTGCAGAAAGCTGTTGAGCTAAATTAAGTCCTTCCAATTCATCAACTCCAATTATAGAGTAATCTGGACAACCTTCAGTAAATAATCGGCGCTTTGCCGCCAGATAACCTCCAATGCCTCCATGTCGCTCAAGATGATCAGCACTAAAGTTTGTAAAAATAGCAAGATCAGGTGATAAAATTCTTGCAACTTCAGTTTGATACGACGATAGCTCGAGCACTATTAACTCATTATTTTCAGGTGGATCAATATCCAAAACACCGCGTCCAATGTTACCAGCCAGCTGTGATTTATATCCAAGCTTTAAAAAAATATGATGCAATAATGATGATGTAGTGGACTTTCCGTTAGAACCGGTAACCGCAACTATTCTAGGTCGTACTGAAAACTTGTCCCAGCTCTTAGTTGCAATAGACTGAAAAAAAAGTCCTACATCATTATCAATCAAAACGCCTGCAGAAACCGCCGCCGATACTATCGGATGCGGTACGGGAAAATGATGTGGGACCCCAGGACTTATTATTAAGCGATCGATGCTTTCCCAATCAAAATCCGAAATCGAGCCTATAACTCTCAAACCCTGTGATGATGCTAAACTTCTTTTTTCCGGGTCATCATCCCAACAAATCACGTTGGCACCGCTCGCATTTAAAGCGTGAGCAGAGGTCATCCCAGACCGACCAAGGCCTAAAACTATGAAACTCTCATTACTAGATCCCTGTAATTTTATCACAGGACTCCCCTTTGACTACGCGTATCATAACTCAATTACTAAATCTCTTGATATTTTATATCTATATTATCTTACTTTCAAAGTCGCTAAACCCACCATTGCAAGAATGAGTGAAATTATCCAAAAACGAATGACTATTTGAGGTTCCGCCCATCCTTTTTTCTCAAAGTGATGATGGATTGGCGCCATCAAGAATACTCTTTTACCTGTCATTTTGAAGTAAAGTACTTGTATAATTACTGAGAGCGCCTCAACGACAAAAAGGCCCCCAACAATTGCAAGAACTATTTCATGTTTCGTAGCAACGGCAACTGCACCGAGAGCGCCCCCGAGCGCCAATGACCCTGTATCGCCCATAAAAACGGCAGCTGGTGGTGCATTATACCATAGAAAACCTAATCCAGCACCAAAAATTCCAGAGCAAAGAATTAGAATTTCCCCCGTACCATTGACATAATGAACATCCAAATATTCCGTAAAATCTACTCTGCCCACAGCATACGCAATTACCCCAAGAGCGCCAGCTGCAATCATCACTGGCATTATGGCTAATCCGTCCAAGCCATCAGTCAAATTTACGGCATTCGCCGACCCGACAATTACAATCATTGCAAAGGGAACAAATAAAAACCCAAGATCAACCAGCAAATTTTTAAAAATCGGGAGAGCTAACCGATTTTGCAATGCGTCTGGATGATTAGTAGCAATAAAATATGCTGCCACGGCGGCTACCAAGAAACCAGATAACAAACGTATTTTACTTGATACACCCTTTGGATTCTGACGACTTACCTTAAGATAGTCATCGATAAACCCTATCCCGCCAAAACAAATTGTTACGAAAAGGACTATAATTACATAATTATTGTCAAGCCTGGCCCACATAACTGTTGAAAAAACTAATGCCGATAAAACAAGTAAGCCTCCCATTGTGGGAGTCCCTGACTTTGCCGCATGCGCTGCAGGACCATCGTCACGAATAGGTTGTCCCTTGCCCTGTCTACGGCGTAGCACATTAATTAATGGCCTGCCAAAAGCAAAACCAAAGATCAGAGCCGTAAAAAAAGCTCCACCAGCTCGGAAGGTTATATAACGGAAAAGATTAAAGAAATCTCCTCCATCGGACAGAGCCGTAAGCCAGTACAACATTTAAACATCCCTTTCGCATATTTAGACTTAATTTATTTTTTCATGGCGTGAATTGCATCCACTATAGACGACAATCCGACACTCTTTGACGATTTAACTAAAACTTTATCACCCTCTTGAAGTATATTTTCCAAATCAGAAATTAGCTCATTTTTACTCTCATAATGGCAACCTTTTATATTAGAAGGCAGTTTTTTATGTAAATGATACATTAAAGGTCCCAAAGTATAGACAATATCGACATCGGCTAACTCTGGCCAGGATATTATTTCCTCATGAAGCATAACTTCATTCTCACCTAGCTCTAGCATGTCACCTAAAAAAGCTACTCTTCGACTGCAGTTTAAAGTTCTTTGAGTCAAAAGCTGCAAAGCAGATTTCATCGAGGATGGGTTTGCATTGAAAGCGTCGTCAATCAAAAAAATATTACCGGAGGGTAAGAGAATTTTTTCAAAAGAACCCCGACCACTCGATGGCTCCCATTTAGCCAGATCTTGCGATGCCTTTTCAATGTTAGCCCCAAGACAGTCTACACAAAGCAGAACACCTAAAGAGTTTTCCGCAAAATGGAAGCCAGATGAACCAACGATAAACTCTAAATCTCTATCATTAAATTGGCACTGGACCTTAATTCTGCCGCTAAGTTTTTGCATTTTTTTAGCTCTGAGATTACCATCTGTTCCACCAAAAGAAATAAATTGGCTGCCATTTTTTATAGTTTGTTCTTTCAAAATCTCGTAACCGGGAGTATCAGCATTTAATACCGCAATCCCTCTACTTTTTAGGCCCTTCACGATCTGGGCTTTCTCACGAGCAATTCCAGCTATATCGTCAAAGGCTTCCAAGTGAGCTTTGCCAATTGCAGTTATTAGTACTACATCCGCAGAAGCCATTCTTGCCAATGGCTCAATTTCACCAGGTTTATTCATTCCAATTTCTACTACGGCATAAGTTGCGTCGATTGGTAAGTTCGCTAGTGTCAAAGGAACACCAAGATAATTATTAAAACTGGCGGGCGAAGCATGCGTTTTACCCTGAAGCTCTAGAATGGTTTTGAGCATGTTTTTTGATGAGGTCTTCCCAACTGATCCAGTTATAGCAACCAATTTTGCTTGGCTTCTTTCTCTTCGATACTTGCCCAAGTTTTCAAGTGCTTCTTGTACAGATGGGACTAAAAGCAAAGGAGTGTTCAAGGAAATATCAGCAGGAATATGATCAACCAGAGCACCTTTAGCCCCCAATCTTATCGCGTCATTAATAAAATTGTGACCATCACGTTTTGCCTTAACGGCCACAAATAGTTCGTCTGATTTAATCGATCTACTATCTATTGAAACTCCTGCGATGCCATCATTTCGCCAGTCACCGATCAGATCGCCAGCAGTAGCTTTAACTAAGTCACTCTGGGACCACAGCATCATTAAACTCCATCCAATGCTTCAACAGATATTGAAGCCTGTTCGGCATCATCAAATGGAAGAGTATCATCACCAATTACTTGGCCAGTTTCATGTCCTTTTCCACATATTATTAAAGCATCACCCACATCAAGCATATCGACTGCTCTTAAAATTGCTTCTGCCCTATCGCCATATTCATGGATGGCATCACGACTTAGATCTTTGATAATCATTTGCCGAATTTTAGCTGGATCCTCGCTTCTAGGATTATCATCCGTAACGATTACAAAATCTGCGTTTTGAGAGGCGGCGACTCCCATAAGAGGCCTTTTGGACTGATCACGATCCCCACCTGCACCTATCACAGCAATTATTCTTCCAAAAACGTGCGGTCTTAGCGATTTAATTGCAGTCTCAATTGCATCCGGAGTATGGGCGTAATCGACAAATACACTCGCTCCATTCGCTCTAGAGGCTGCAAGTTCCATACGACCTCTAACTGTGATTAAATTATGAAGAACATTGAAAACATCTTGCGGCTCAGAACCAAGGGAAATGACCAATGCGGCCGCCATAAGTACATTTTCAGCTTGAAAACCACCAATTAAATTTAATCTTTTTTGGTAAGGAATCCCATCATATTTGAAGAAAACTTCCTGACCAGAACTATCGAAAGTTTGCCTTTTTAATTGTATATTTGAGCCTTTAGATTTGCCCAAAGTAACAACTAAGTTACCCTGTGATTTAAGTTCTTCCGCCAATAATTTTATTCTGTTGTTACTGACATTGAATACTGCAGTCTTATCGCTTGTGAGGAGTTGTTTAAACAATAATGCTTTAGCTTCAAAATAGTCGTCTTTAGACTTATGGTAATCCAAATGATCTTGAGAAAAATTGGTAAAACAAGCGCCCGAAAATTGGACACCATCTAGCCGGCTTTGATCAAGACCATGGCTCGAAGCTTCTAGTGCAACATGATCTATTCCATTCGCTTTCAAGTTGAAGAGCAGTTGATGCATTTCCAATGCGTCAGGGGTTGTATGCCTTAATGACTGCGTCCACGCTCCACGAACTCCATTGGTTCCAATACTGACTGCCTCAATATCTAAACTACTCCAGATTTGTTGGCAGAAATTGGCTACAGATGTTTTACCGTTTGTACCAGTAACTGCCACTATTTGAGCGGGCTGCTGTTCGAACCAAAGAGCAGCACAGCGAGCCAGTGTTTCTCTCGGATTTTCAACCACAACAAAAACAACATTGGAAGTGTTTGAATTACTGAAATATTTAGAGTATCCGATTTTATCAGTCAGGATAGCGGAAGCACCAGCTTGAATTGCCGAGGACACAAAATTAATTCCATGCGAATTTACGCCAGGCAATGCTGCAAACAA
>CABZJF010000038.1:0-7369 GCA_902525915.1 Paracoccaceae bacterium
GGTATGTATCGCATGACACTCTTACTGGACAGCCTATGGTAAATCCTGCAGACCTCACAAAATAAAAAATTTGACCGCAACTGAACAGAAAACCTTTTAGGTTAGATAAACCCTGTATTATTTTTATAATTGGTGCCAATGACGCTCATTCCCGATGCATCCTCAGAATATCAAAAAACACTGCCGGTCTCATCCGATGATCTTATAAAACTGTTGGATGAATGGGGTATCATTTATAGTCGCACCGACCACGTGCCTCTGCAAACCGTAGAGGACTCTAAAAAAATACAGCATCAGTTTTTATCTTCAGATGAAGGTGGAGGTCATATTAAAAATCTTTACCTTAGGGATAATAAAAAACGCAATATTCTGATAGTTGCTGAGCAAGATCGAGGAATTAATCTCAAACTACTTTCCTCGAGGCTCGGTGTGGGCCGACTGTCATTCGGTTCCGCAGAACGGTTGATGGATAACCTAGGTGTTAGACCGGGTGCTGTTACGCCGCTCGCAATGATCACTGGAGCTCAGCAAGGTGTAACTTTGTTCATCGACCATGAACTAAAAAACTGCGCTAAAATATATGTTCATCCTTTGGTAAATGACAGAACGTTGGGAATTTCACCCGACAATTTAGTAAAGTTTTTGAATAAAGTTGGCGTCCAACCGGAATGGATAGATTTATCAGAACTAACCGATCCAGCTAAGTGAAAATGAAACTTTGATTTTAAACTTTTAGAAATTCTCAAACTGCGTAGTTTTGTTTCTTGAAAACTTACATAGGCAGTCTACGGTTTATGTAAAGGAGATTTCTATGTTTATAGCCCATAAATTAATTGCTACTAAAATTTTACTCACCGGTGCAGTCTTTTTTACGGCCGGAGCTCTTGTTGCGACTGCCGCTCTCTCTGACCCAAAGTGTCGAGATAAATTAAAGGAATGTTCTGAGAAGCTTCGCAATGGCTCGAAGAACACGTGAAGCCGATGCTGAGCTAATCGAAACGGTCGATGACCTGGAAGAATTGGTTCAGGATAAAAGGCAAAGCTGGAGAGCCAATTCAAGCAAGGCAAGGCGTAGGCAACGGCGGTATAAAAATCGCCTGACTAATGAATTGGCAAGAATGGATATTGGATCAACTGATGAAAATTATTAAACGAGGGTCAGCCCGCAAATAATAAAGAAAGGCCAATAGTTGTTTAAGAAAATATACGTTGCTGGTCCCCTATTTAATACTCACGAAAAACGATATTTAGAAAAAATTGCAATAGAACTGGAAAGTAATGGTTTTGAGTGTTTTCTCCCTCACAGAGACCAAAAAGGGGTATCGGAGGAAGAGCTGAAACAGCTTAATATGTCTACCGCAACAAAAGGAAAAATTTTCAATAACGATATCGATGCCTTAAAAACCGCTGATTTAACTGTAGCTCTACTAACTGGGCAAGACATAGATTCTGGAACGGCGGCCGAAATTGGCTTTAGTTATGCAAATAAAAAACCAATAGTTGCGATTACTGCTTCAGAAAGACGTTTTCGGAATTTGTTTGTGAAAGGAATGATCGACAAGACAATCGACGAAATAGACACACTTGTCGATACAATTAAAAACTTAAAAAATTAAATAGTAATTTTAGAGCACAAATAACGCTTCAGGATACCTGAGCTATATGCATTCCTTGACAGAAAGTCGCATTGATATGAGCTTTCCTAAGCCTATCTCTGCTAAAGATAATAGGAGATCAGCATGAAATACTTAAGTACAACACTATTTGCAATAATTCTTTCAACCTCATTTAGCTTTGCAGACGGTTGCAGCAAACATGGCACCGACACCGCGATGACTTGCGAAGTAGGACAGGAGTGGAATGCAGAATTAGGCATGTGCATGGACACCAACGCATGAGAGAGGCGACATCAAATAATGGCGGGTTAGGTTGGGCATTTTTAAGCTGTATATTTTTTATAGTCGGAATACCCGTCGTGATGCTTTTAGCAACAGAAGGATCCGAATGGTATCAGACCTTCAGCTTGATGAACCCCATGTTTTAAATAATTAACTTATGAAATTATATAGGAGCTAAAATATGGCAGATTGCAGTTGTGGTCGAAGCCCTACAGGTAAATGCGTAGGCTGGCATAGCCTATCAGAAGAGCAATATCAGGAAAAGAAATCGGTGTATGACGCTAGACAAAGCGCAAAATCGACCGCTGATTGATATATTATTTTGGAGGTTGGGTCGCTTCAACCTCCTTTTGCAATGGGACGCGTGAATGACATATACAAGAAATGACGAAAAATTTGATGCCGCAATGAAATCAGTAGAAGCTAGGCGTAGAAAAGTTGAGGCTAACGGGTACGCAGCAGGTGCATTGATCCTGGCCAATAACAATTCAAGCTTTTTAAAGTGGGGACGCAGGGCCCAGGTGTTAGGCGTAGCATTTTTCCTTCTTTTACCTAATTTACTTGTTATGAAGCATGGATTGGGATGGTTCTAGAGCCTGTAATTATCAATTAGGTTTTATTGACACCTGTTGGATGTTCAGTTCCGCTAATAACGAGCTTAGGTTCTATGCCCACGCCAACTAATTTAGGCCTATTTTTCAAATACTTTGAGACTATATCAATACCCTCAATGTCTTTCACAAATTCTATTAAACGGGGAAACTTTTCAACGATTTCTGCGTCAAGCTCTTTGGATAAATCAAGGTGATGAAAGCAGGCAAATACCGCAGCTCTTGGAGTATCATCGATAAAGTACCTGCCCTCATGTTTGCCAAGATAGCGAGCCAAATCGGAAAACCGGCTTTCTAAGTTTATCCTCATGCTATCTCTTTTGTTAATGAAATCTTGGCCAACCGCAAAATTTACTATTGGATTTAGTGGTGCGAAGAATTCTTGAGCACTTTGCAATACAGCCGTAGCTTCAGCAGCCTTTACCGGATCACTAATTTTTAACCCACCTAAATTTTTATATAGTGAAGTATAGCTATAATCTGGCAAATTTGAGTACCATCCTCAACTTCCATCATCGGCAGTTGTTTGAAAGCAAGCTTTGGCTTGACGTTAGACCACTCATCATCAAAGTGATCCCAAGACATTATATACTCATAATTTATTCCGCAGTAATTCAACAGTAATTGTGGAGCTTCAGCCAACGCTCTCATTTTAAAATAAACAAGTTTTAACATTTAATAAATCCAATCTTTTAATGCTACGAAGTTGTTGCTGCTTTCTTTTATAGTTTGTATTCTCCTACCACTATTTTTTCCTCAATCTGACTTTCATAGATCGGATTTTCATCAAATATCTTTTTCACAATATTAATAACTAATTTAGGAATAATAATGCGAGCCCAAAAATAAAAAACACTACAAAAGCTGTACTATGAAATCTCTATTCTGATTGTATGCTTTTTTGAATGCAAAGCTATAGGAGTAATTAAATGCCAACACTCATTCTAAAACAAAAAATTACGAAAGGGTATGATCACTGGCTCGCGGCATTCGATGGTGCTGAAGGTTTAAGAAATAGTAAATATGGAATAAAAACAATTTACAGGGGTCAGGATGTAAATGATAATGATACCATTCATGTTGTAATGTATACTCCCAATATGGACGTAATACAGGAACATATGGAAAATGAAGCAGAGCTCATCGCTTCAGCTGGGGGTGATACAGATCCAGAAACAATGTCAATGTCAATTGCATCAGATTAATTAATTCTAGTTAATCAGAAACGAATGGGAGAAATTAAGGTGAAAAAATTTTTGATTAAGAGAGAAATGGCGGGCGCGGGAAGCCTCGCAAAAAACGACTTAAATAACGCAGGCAAAGGATCAGAAGAAGTACTCGAGGCTATGCGATCAGAGGGCAAAAATATTATGCAGGAACAGAGTTACGTAATTGGTGATGCAATTTACTGCGTCTACAATGCTGATAGTGCGGAACTTGTTCGAGAACATGCCGAGCGCGCTGGCGTGCCTGCTAGTGAGATCTCAGAAGTAAGTACTGTAATCAAACATAACACTTCGTTCGTAAGCTAATTCATCCGAACTCGAAAGAAATGCGATTAACATGTCAGACCCTATAAACGTAAATGGAAACTGCCACTGCGGAAAAATTAAAATTAGCGCTAAAGTTGAGCCAGGCATGGTTATTGCCTGTCACTGTACCGATTGTCAGCAATTTAGTGGTGCTCCCTTCAGGCCAGTGGTTATTATAAGAAAGGACGATATAATAGTAGAAGGGCAGGTTACCGAGTATTCCAAAATTGCCGATAGTGGAAACGAGCGAATTCAAGGCTTTTGCGGCACTTGTGGATGTCAACTTTATGCAAGAGCTCCCGATAAATCAGTGTTCAACGTTCGAACAGGTTTTTTGAAGCAGCATCACACACTAACCCCAGCGAAGCACATTTTTGGACAGTCAAAAGTAGCATGGATTAAAACAATTTTTGAGGGCAAATGGCATGTAGCTGGTCCAGACAGTGACGAAATGAAACCCTAATTTGTAAGTCTCACGCACTTCCTACGAAAGTAATCAGCGATGAAAAAATTGATGCCTTTGCTAGCATTTGTTTTTTGGGCAACTTTTACCGTAGCAGACGACCAAAAGATTCTATCCCAAAAAGACTGTAACGAAATAAAAGACGGTGTACTTTATTTGCTTACAGTCGCTGATGAAAATTGGAAAGCGTTAGAAACCAACCAAGAGGGAACACCGGATTTCATTGAACATACTGCAAGGATTAAGTGGGCACTGGATGTGGCTGCAAATTATACAACAATTTACAATGTATTTTGTGATAAGAAATAAATACGGTAACCTATCCTCAATGCTCTGTAGCCTTTATATAAAAAAGGGAACTCAATGACCTATCAATTATACTACGCAGATCGTACTGCATCAATGGGTGTTAGAGTACTTCTCGAGGAGATAGGAGCCCCTTACGAACTTATACCGACGACAACTCGCCGAGGCCAGCCAAGACCGACAGAGCAATTAAAAATTAATCCAAATGGGTGGGTTCCGGTACTTATCTGGGAAGACGGCGCAATGTACGAGTGCGCGGCCATTACAATATTTCTTTGCGATCGTCATAAAAATGCAAATCTAGCACCAGCACCTAATTCGCCCTTGCGTGGCCTTTTTCTTCAAACACTCGTTTATTTCTCTAGTTCTGTTCAAACTGCATTTCAGCAGGATTATCACCCATATCGATTTGCAGATACAATAAAAGATGAACCAGGATCACAAAGACGTGGTCACAGGAGGCTAATGGAGACACTTCAGATAATCGACAATCAAATTGACAACAAAAAATGGATTCTGGGTAAAACCTTTAGCGCCGTAGATATCTATTTGTATATGCTTACCACTTGGCTTGAGCCCTCACGAGGGCATCCAAAACTGAGTAATTTTCCGAATGTGAAACGGGTTGCAAAGCAAGCAAGCGCTCGATCCAGTATTAAATTAGTTTACGGATAAACTCTATTAATTAGATGGATTTTAAAGCTATTTCGTTCTTTGTATTGTACAGACTCGTTCCAGCCCGAACTTAAAAAACGATAAATAGGGTCCACATTATTTTTCCTCTCATTAATTAGAAAGTCAGTATGATAATTTATCTTGTTAAACAGATGATAATTTGACTGATATCTCTTAAAAACTTTACTAACACATTTATTGCAGCCAACTACTTTGCTATTGTATTTTCATGATCAAACTCTTGCCCGTAATAATCTTTTGCCTTTCAGCTGGCCATAGCTATGCTAACGAAAGCAACACGCTAAAATCTTTAATGGAAAACCGGTCCTGTATTGAATGTAATTTATCAAGATTGAACCTGGGTTTGCATGATCTTCAGAGAGTCGACTTAAGCGGTGCGAATCTCAGCGATAGTTACCTGGTTAATGTTGATCTAAGCAATGCAAATCTCTCAAATAGTGATTTAAGCAACACCTATATGAATGGCGCAAACCTCTCAGCCACCAAACTAGTGGAAACTGATTTCGAGGGTGCAGAACTAGAGTTGGCAAACTTTAACCAAGCAATTTTCATTAATGTGAATCTAGTTGGAGCGTATCTTCTTCATGCTGCGATATCTGAGGAGCAGCTAAATAATGCTAAATTATGCAAAACTGTTCTTCCTGATGCCAACACTAGTTATCGAGATTGCTAGAACCAAAATTATTGGAAGATGAATTAAATCATAATCCAATTATGAGTAGAGGATATTTCCTGCCTCAAGCCACGCCGCAGACCCGCCTTCTAAATTACTGACGTTATTAAAGCCCATATCTATTAGCGTTTTTGTCGCGAGAGCACCTTGCCCGCCCGCTCCACAATAAATCACTATTTTACTATCGGATTTCACATCTATTTTCTTAAATGGATTATCTGCTCTTTGATCGAAATAAAATTCTAGGAAACCACGGTTGGCATGTATTGCATTCTTTATCATACCGTTTTCCTCCACCGCATCTTTTGATTGAACATCTACAAGTATAAGATTGGGATCATCAATTACAGACTGAAGCTCTTCCACTGAAACAGTATTTATTTGATCATTTGCTTCCTTAATCAACTCTGGAAAACTTTTCATTATTAATTCCTCTCTATGATACTAATGGCTTTATACCTAATAATTAAATTATTTCGTGGTACTAAAATAATTTATTACACTGAATAATCACCCCATGCCATAACAGTTCGGCTATTGAAAGTGCTCAAACATAATTTTACCGCCAAATTATCTTCATGTTAAATTACGCATTCCAAACCAGAAATATTTACACAAAAAGAGACCCATGATTCCAGCAAAAAAAAACCCCCTCAAGAGAGAGGGGTAATTAAATTAGGGAGCTTAAAATGAATATGTGTTACATTAATAGTAACGACACATTACTCACTTTGTTTACACCAAAAACTAAAGGAAAAAAGAATGTGCACAGAAACTGCGACAATTTATGCGTTGAAGTACTTAGATAAAAGCCTAAATTCCCCTAACGCAAGGGCTTTATGGATCAGCTTTTAACCTCCCAGTTTGACTGATCCACCCTTGCTTATCACCCCACTATGGATCAGTTTAACCCCATTAACTGATCCACCCTTTGAAAATCCTTTAATGATAACAGAGGCTATGTAATTTTCAGATAGGAATATTTGGATTGAATTTTTACGGTTAAAAAATTATTCCAAATTTTTAAATTTTTAAGTTATTATATTTTGGCAATTAAAATAGAGGCTCTAATGCGATTACTTACACTAACATTGATATTGCCATTATCAGGATGCGACATTCCATTCGTTCCATTTTTTTAGCAAAAACATAGAATTTTGGCTTTAAAGTGGTCTGAAAGTTTTTAATTG
>CABZJF010000039.1:0-6477 GCA_902525915.1 Paracoccaceae bacterium
CTCAGGACCTGGCACTGATGCTCGCGAACGGTGAATTAGACATTGCGATTCTGACCACTGGCGGCGGCGCGCCTCTTGAAGAAAGAGATAGGCTTCTACTCGAGCACCCCGTAGCATGGGCAGTTCATAAAAACGGACAATGCCTCAAGGAGCGACCATTGCGCTTAGCTGTGGCGCGTGTTGGATGCCCATGGCGACTAGCAGCACTCGATGCATTGAAATACGCTGGCATTCCATATCAAATTGCTTATCTCTCGAATGTTTCAGAATCACAGCTTGCAGCGGTTCGCGCAGATTTGGCGGTAGCAGCTTTACCATTCAGCCGCATTAGAAATGCAAGTCAACCAATTTGTATAAATGATGAGCTACCTAAGCTTCCCTATACGCAAATCGTGCTTCGTACCGCAGTTAATCCAAGCGAAAATACGAAGGCGCTTGCTGCACAGGTCTTATCTGCTTTCAATCGACCCGAATAATATACTGATAATTTTTAATTTCATTTGCTAAGCAGAACTGTGAAATCTTGCTGCAAACTCTAAAGAATACTTAAGATCAAGGGACTATGACAGGAGCTACCAGACTATCCCTTACAATACATTTATTTTAAAATTATTTCTGGGCCCATAACAAGGTTCGGTAGAAATGTGGAAATCCATGGGACGTATGTTACTAAGATTAAGAAAACGAAAAGTACTCCAAGAAATGGGAGAGCAGCCTTTACAACTGACATCATTGGCATGCCAGCAACCCCAGAAGTTACAAACAGATTCAATCCAACGGGGGGAGTAATCATTCCAATTTCCATATTTACGACCATAATAATACCGAGATGGATTGGGTCAATTCCCAGTTCTATGGCAATTGGAAAAACCAAAGGGGCTACAATAACAATTAGACCAGAAGGCTCCATGAACTGACCACCAATTAACAAAATAACATTGACAATAACCAAGAACATGACTGGTCCAAAGCCTGCCGAAAGCATTGCGCTTGCTATTTGTTGAGGTATTTGCTCGTCAGTCAGAACGTGTTTAAGGATGAGAGCATTGGCAATAATAAACATCAATGTAACTGTCAGTTTTCCTGCTTCAAAAAGTGTGTCTCTGGTGTCTTTGTGAAAAAATGCAGTAAACAATGCCTCTGGCTTACGCCATATGGGGATATTCGGTTGATCTTCAGGAGTGGCTAAAGGCCCCATATCTCTGTAGACAAAGGTGGCTATAAAAAATGCGTATACCGAAGCCACGGCTGCAGCCTCTGTTGGAGTAAATATACCGCCATAAATTCCTCCTAAAATAATAAAGATTAAGAAAAGACCCCAAATTGCATCACGACCAGAGTCAATAACTTCCCTCCAACCTTGCCAGTCTCCTTTTGGGAGATTTTTAACCTTAGCGATGAGATAAATTGTAAGCATTAACATAAATCCAGCTAACACTCCCGGAACTACACCAGCTAAAAACATGCGCCCAACCGAGACATCAGTAGCAGAGGCATAAACAACCATGACAATAGAAGGAGGAATTAAAATACCTAAGGTGCCTGCATTAGCGATTACGCCAGCTGCAAACTCTGTTGAATAACCCACCTGCCGCATACCGGCTATAACTATGGTTCCTATTGCAACTACCGTTGCAGGAGATGAGCCAGACAAGGCGGCAAAGAGCATACAAGCGAAAACACCAGCGATAGCTAGACCACCCGGTAAATGTCCGACCAGTGCTATTGAAAATCTAATTATTCGCTTTGCCACACCGCCAGTTGACATGAATGAAGATGCCAAAATAAAAAATGGGATGGCTAGCAGAGTATAATGCCCCGCCATGGCCTGGAAAAACGACTGAGCAATTGATGCCAAAGACGTGTCGCTTAGAACCAAAAGAAATAAAATAGATGAAAGACCAAGAGAAACTGCTATTGGAACGCCGATTAGTAGCATTACCACAACGGACAAAAATAAGGCTGCAACTTCCACCACTACTTGCCTTTTGTTTTGGTAGCATTCAGTTGATGAATTTCTTCAACTTCATGGCTAACAATCAAACTCTTTTGTTCATTTTTAAGAACTCGAAGCGCGGATTGTAGAAACCTTAGCAACAAAAGAGCACTCCCAAAAGGTAGAATAGCATATGGTAAAAATCGTGGAATTTTTTCGTATGCATCCCCATAATTCATAATGGATTCTATCCAACGTAACCAACCTGGCATCAGTATATCATTCACCTCATACCAAGATCTGTAAGATGTCCTTTTCATTTCTTCAAAGCCGGTAGGGAACCATCGTCCAGTTGTTTTAGGTAAATTTGCAAAGTTTGCCCAATAGTCCCATGAGCCTTTTAAAAGTAAAAAAGCGTAAAAAATACATAAGGTGGCAACAATTAACCCCATGAATTTTTTAGTTTTAATGGAAACTGCATTAATTACAGCATCAACACCAAGATGAGATGTCTTTTTGACAGCGTAACTGATACCAAAAAGAACCAACCAAGAAAACAGATATGTAACTAACTCTAAGCCCCAAATAAGGCCTGAATTAAAACCATATCGGAGAACTACATTTATAAAAGTTATTATAACCATAGCTGCTAATAAAATAGCTATAAAAGTTTCCTCTATCTCATCTACAATTCTAGAAAATCTGGAAGAATTCGTTGTATCTTTTGTATAACTCATTGAACGCTTAGCTAAGAGAGAAAAAAACCTGGCCGTTAGAGTTTAAAGGCCAGGTTTTTTCATTTAATGATTTGCATTAATCGACTGTGCTGCTGCTATATTAGCTTCGCCAACATCGCCTTTAAACTGATCCCATACTGGCAACATCGCAGCCACCCAAGCGGAACGCTGTTCCTCGCTTAGCTGACGTACAACTCCACCAGCAGCAATAATTTCTTTCTTTGCCGCCTCATTTACCGAAGTTGACTCGGAGTTTCTAGCTTCCGTAACTTCTGCAATGATAGTCGAAAGTTGGCTGCGAATATCTGAATCCAAGCTATCCCACCAGTCAGTAGAAGTAACAAGCATGTAATCAATAATCCCATGATTTGTTTCCGTTACACCATCCTGAACTTCAAAAAATTTTTTGCCGTAAATATTAGACCAAGTATTTTCTTGACCATCAACAACTCCTGTTTGCAGAGCACCATAAACTTCTGAAAAAGCCATAGGCTGTGGCGAGCCCCCAAGAGCTGCCATTTGCGCTTTCAAAACCTCAGAATTTTGAACTCTAAATTTTAGACCATTAGCATCTGTTGGCATTTCCAGCGGTTTGTTTGCAGACATCTGCTTCATACCATTGTGCCAAAATGCTAAGCCTATTAGGCCTCTCCGAACCATACTTTCTTTCATAGCTTGGCCAATTTCAGAATTTTGAAATTCATCCACTGCATTGATGTTTTTGAACATGAACGGTAAATCAAAGATGCGGAAAACTTTTGTAAATTGTTCAAATTTTGAAAGGGAGGGTGCCGCCATCTGAACGTCGCCATTTAGCATAGCTTCAAGAACCTGATTATCGTTGTAAAGAGTTGAGTTAGGATAAACTTCCATACAGGCTTTGCCATTCATTTCTTCATTTACCCGTGTCTGAAGTAATGTTGCAGCAATTCCTTTTGGATGCTTATCAGTATTGGTAACGTGGGACAGTTTGATAACAATTTCTCCACTGTCGCAAGCGGCTGACGCCAATTGAGCGGTCATAGTTAAAGCCGCCGCCGTCAATGTAGCTGCTAATAGTTTCATTATTATTTCTCCGATGTAAAATTGATAGACATTTAATAAAGTGCCAGACATATATATTCATAAAGAGTTAAGCTAAAGAGAATTATCAAAATTTCTAATACACTGATACAAAGAGTCACATAGTATTTATGCTAACAAAAATATTGGTAATTTTGCGGAAAATTCACTATGCAATATGGGAAAAATTATTTAAAACTTTTTACTAAATCTTATTATAAGTAATTAAAACACACTGTGAGACCCATAACGATGGTCTTTTTTTGGGTGGGGACTTGCCGCGCCCGCTTAAATTGTTCAGAACCACTCGGCAAATAAGCCTGACCCAAGCTGGATCAGAATTTGTGCAAGATGCGCAAAAGATTTTTACATATATTGAAAAGTCGATCTCGAACGTCCGCCACACCGCCGAGTCAGATATACGCAATATTCGTGTTAGCGGCGTGGATGAAGAAATTTATATGTTACTTCCTAAAATCATCCCTCCAACCAATAGGGTTTTCACAGTCAAAATTACGTGTTTAGAAAATTTGCCGACTTCTTAATACTTTCTTTATCAAAGCCTCGACCTATGAGAACTAAAAAATTTTGACTTTCATGAAAGTCTTTAGGAAGCCTTTGAGGTTTCTGTATATTTGGCCCGACACCCTGTATCAATAATCTACCAGCAGGCGAGTTAATTATACCTTTTAAACGGAGTATTTTATCACCGTGGCATGAAAGTAAAGCAGAAACCCAGATGACTAAATTATTCCAATCAGTATGTTCCTCTAAGTTAACAACAAATGTTTCATAATTATCCACTCTCTTAGCTTTTGCATCACGCAAAATAGAATTTATATCAAACTGCTTAGTTTGTTCTTCAGTTAAATTTTGTATTTCACCCTTGGAACATAATCTAATTAAACCAGAAGGATTAAAGTATCTGGCAATATTATACTTTTGTGCAACCACTTCATCGGATACTAAATCAGCTTTAGTTATGAAGATATCATCTGCACAAGCTAATTGTTTTGCAATCAACGGCTCTGATATAAAAGTATTGTTATCAAAAGCATCCAGTAAAACTGATATCCCCTTGACAACGATATTTCGTCCTAAAATCGAGTGATTTACAATACTATCATATATCGCTGCTGGATCAGATATCCCACTTGCCTCTACCAGTATTGTATCTATGCGATTATTAAAATTTGCACTAGCGTGGTTACGTATACCACACAAGTCAACTAACTTTTCAACAAATTCAGCATTACTATCACAACATATACATCCGCCAGATATTTTTATCTTTTCAATTTTATCATCCAACAAAACATCATCTATAGAAATATCGCCTGCTTCATTTATTACAATGCAGATACTACTATAGTCTTTCTTGAAAATTTTATGTTGAAGGAAAGTAGTTTTACCACTCCCCAGAAATCCTGAAATAATTGAAAGCTGAATTCTTCTATCCACTGACTGTGAACCTAAAACGTTTCAAGCGAAAAAGTTCTTTTCTAATGGATCTATCGGTCGCCCATGTAAAGACGCAGCAGCTTCCCATATTTCGTCAATTTGAGTAATAACTTTTACCTCTCCTAACAAATTTGATACCTGGCAATATTGGCTCGTCCCGTCATCACTGAAGCGCAAATTATAGTTTACTAGGATGTCATTGATTTTTTTAGCTCTTATTATCCTACTTCTAATTCTATCACTAGCTGTTGTGCTACCAGCATCAGACCAATAACCTAAAGTTTCCGGAAAACCACAATTTGCACACATTTTAAATAACTTCTGGCCTGGTTTTGCTTTCAAAGGGAAACCTTGCTCGGAAATCATTAGCAATTTCGTCAAATGTCATCCATTCAGCGCCTGAATGTTGATTTATATATTCAATTAATCTCTCCAGCATCATTAATACCTGCGGCCGTCCTGATACGTCTGGATGAATGGTAAACGCAAAAACAGCGTAGTCCATTTCGCGGTATACCCAATCGAACTGATCTTTCCACATTTGTTCTATATCTCGCGGACTAACAAATCCATGACTATTAGGAACTTTTTTCATAAACATCATGGGTGGCAAATCATCAACATACCAATTAGCAGCGATATCGACTAGATCAATCTCGTAACCGTGCTTCAATGGCTTCATCCAATCTTTTGCTGATGCTGTGTAATCTATGACATTCCACTCATCACCTACTCTAGCATAAAATGGTTGAAAATCTCGATAACCTTGACTGTGGTCATAGGAAAATCCGTGCTTTAAAAGTAGAGCAGCTGTAGAATTTGACATTTCCCACCACGGTGCCACATATCCAGTCGGCTTTTTACCGCATAATTTTTCTATAAGCTCAACCGACTTAACCAACACATCTTCTTCTTGATTTTCGGTCATAGCTATAGGGTTTTCATGAAGATAACCGTGAGCACCAATTTCGTGGCCTTGTTCCACTATCATATCCATTTCTTTCGGAAAAGTCTCAATAGTATGGCCAGGAATAAAAAATGAAGTGGTCAAATCAAACTTTTTAAACAAGTTTAATAATCTAGGGACACCAACTTCAGTTGCAAAAATACCCCTTTGAATATCTGAGGGTGAATCTCCTCCAGCGTAAGACCCAATCTGCCCTGCGACCGAATCGATGTCTGTTCCAAATGCACACATTATTTTTTTAGACATAATTCTCCTCCATCTATTTAGTCTTTACAGGTTAAGTTAAGAGTTGTGATTACTTTTTAATCATACCA
>CABZJF010000040.1:0-6103 GCA_902525915.1 Paracoccaceae bacterium
CGTGACTTTAACAAGTGACGCAAAATTCCATGAAATGTTCGTACATCAGACACAGTCAACGGCAACCTTGACCAAATATTTCTTAGACTACTCTTCATTGAGATAGCTTTTTCTTTGGGAAAGAAAAAACCAATTTTGTCTAATTCAGTTTCATACTGCTGGGAGAGTTTTTCAATCTCCATCATTGAAGCCATTTCAGTTTTTTTCTCATAAGAAAAATTCTCTGCCTGACTGTGCTTGGCTAAGAACCATTCATAAGATAAAAGCAATACACTTTGCGCTAGGTTTATAGATGAAAAGTTGGGGTTGACCGGTACGGTAATCAATGCATTTGATCGGACTACCTCCCTATTTTCTAATCCAGCTCTTTCAGGGCCGAAAATAATACCAACGTTTTCTCCCTCTGAAATTTTTTCTGAAGCTATTAGCATCGCTTCCTTTGGGCCATAAACGGGTTTGGTGATATCACGATTCCTTGCAGTTGTTGCAAATACATAATGACAATCGCTTACCGCATCGTTGAACACCGAAAAATGTCTTGCGTGGTCTAGTATTCTGCCCGCTCCAGAGGCCGTCGCTACGGCACTTTGACTAGGCCAGCCATCCCTTGCAGCAACAATTCTCATATTTTCCAATCCAAAATTTAACATTGCCCTCGCTGCTGATCCAATATTTTCACCCATTTGCGGCTTTACCAAAATTATTGCTGGTTGTTTGTTACTTGCATGCATATTTTAAATCCTGTTCTTATCAAAAGACTTAGGATAGAAGTGAAAAGATTAAAACCTTTATATTCCCGCAAATTTTGAATTTTAAGACGAATGCCAATTAGTAAAAAAATAAACCATAATAATCCAAAAATATATTTGATTACACCCTCTGAATTTGAACTAAGAATCTTTTCAGAAACATTGAAACGAATTCTGGATAATCATGAGGTGGCGTGCATTCGCTTGGAGCAGTCATCGAGAGATGAACTGCTTATTGGTAAATCAGCAGACACGTTACGAGAGATTTGTCATAAGCGGGACATACCAATTATTATAGATAGCCATTTTATGTTAGTTGAAAAATTCGGACTTGATGGAGTGCATTTAAAGGATGGCTCTAAATCGGTTCGAACTGCCAGAAAAGTTCTTGGTAAAGATCTCATAGTTGGAGCTTACTGTTTTCAATCTAAACATCATGGAATTAATGCTACAGAAGCTAGCGCGGACTATGTTAGTTTTGGCCCTATGTCCGGAGATTTGGGAGATGGAAAACATGCCGACCCTGACTTGTTCGCATGGTGGAGTGAAATGATAGAATTTCCTGTAATTGCAGAAACTGGCCTGACCTCGCAGCTGGTTAGACAAATACAGAATAACGCGGATTTTTTTGCGTTTAGAGAGGAAATTTGGAATACAGAGAACCCATCCAAAGCTCTAGAAAAAATTTTAAATGAAACCTGATTTAATCAAACTCATCAAACTTACCGTGGTGTACATGACCACTCCTGACGTCTGATTCTAGTAGTTTTGCCAGTTGCTTTCGGTTTTGCTGATCGGCAATCGCTCTAGGCTTATGAAATATTAGCTCTATCCATCCTTGCTTGGCACTTGCGAGTGTGTGTACTAAATGAGCACCAAAACTCATTTCTCCCCACCAACCGTAAAACCATGGATTTGATCCCATAGGTGCATGATAAATCACGGTAACTGGTTGAATAAATAAGTTTCGAGGCACATTAGTTTCAAAAAAAGCCGCAAATAGACTGCTTTTGAATGGCAGTACACGTAAACTGTCCGTTGAGGTGCCCTCAGGAAAAAACAATAGTTTATGACCGGCTAGCAACCTTTCAGTGAAGATATTTTTTTGCTCATGAGCTTGAAGTGCTTTTCTTTGGATAAATACTGTGCCAGTAGCTCTGGCCAACCAGCCTATTCCTGGCCAATTCGCAACTTCAGATTTCGCTACAAAATAAATTTTCTGCGTGGCGTTTAAAGCAAATATATCGAGCCAAGATGAGTGATTAGCAACTACCGCTCCTCTCTCTTTCATGGGGAAACCTTCAACAGTTATTGAAATACCCAGAAGAAATAACGATGTCTTGCATACGACCTGCGTAACATATTGTGTGAATGGCCGCCGAGAGCCCAGAAATGGATATTCAAAAATACGCAAAACTGTGTGAAGGATTAGCCCGCCGAAAACAACGATGGCAACTGGAATACCACGCAAAAGAACGAGTGCCCAGTTTACCAGTAGAAGCTCTCCAGCTGTTGGTTCTTTTCTGCCTCGCCACGAAGTACTCATCGAAAATAAGTTTCTTTTCTATATGCGGACAGCTTTTTCAAATTCGCCCTCTCAATATCAAGAACCATACATACATCTATTGTATTGAATGCGTGATCTATATAAGCGTCTTTCCCAACAAAGCCACCGATCCGAAGATACGCTTTTATTAATGATGGAATTTGCTTCATAGCAACGACACGGTCGACTTTATGCATATCAACTAAATCCATCCTTTGCTTGTTTGGTGATTTTGCCGTTACCATCAGATCCGGCGGAGCAAGATATTTACTATGAAGTAAACTTAACGAAGGCGCAATTTTTGACGGATTAGTTCCATGAAAACTTGCAACGCCAAACAAAATTTCAATACCATTTTGGTACACATACTCTGTCAGCCCAGTCCACAGATGCGTCAGAGCTGTTCCTCCACGATAGGACTTATGAACACAAGATCGTCCCAATTCCATAATTTTTCTGCCCGAATTCTTTAACTTTTTTAGATCGTACTCTTCCTGTGAATAGTACTCCGCACATATTGGAAGCTTATGGTCTGGTAACAAGCGATAAACACCCACAACTCCCATATTTATTTCCCGTTTATTGCGGTCAAATAAAAGTAGATGATCAAAATACTCGTCAAACTTGTCGATTTCTAAACGAGCATTATGATCTACTAGGTCAGAAGTTGCTCCCATCTCTTCAATAAAAACATCGTACCTTAGTCGTTGAGCTGCTTTAATTTCATTCAAATTGCGAGCGAGCCGTACCGTGAAGTTTTCAAAACTGTATTTGTCCCACATCAAAAATTATACATCTTTCAACTTATAGAAAGGGCACTGAGAACTATTTATAAGCACACAATATTAGCAGTCAATTCACCATTTCCAACGCAATTAAGGATCCATCGATAACTAACTTTCCCATATCTTCAAAATTCACTGTAACTTTATTGCCTATTTTTGATTGCACTTGGCCGTTTCCCCACTCGGGTGCGTTTGGATTGAAAACAATGGCTCCAGGCTCTAGAAAAGGATTTAAATCAATATTCTCTTTCACCATATCTTGCTTCCAAACATTTTTAAGATTTCAGATCAACAAATCACGATTTAAATATAGAGCCAAAATAAAACACATAAAAAGAATTGACACTATTTTTAATCACGGACGGCACCATTACCTTCAACTAAGTATTTAAAAGAAGTTAACTGGTTTACACCCACCGGTCCTCTTGCATGCATTTTGCCAGTTGCAATCCCAATTTCGGCTCCCAAACCAAACTCCCCACCATCAGCGAACTGAGTAGACGCGTTGCACATAACTATTGCACTATCAATTTTCGAAAAGAAAAGATCTTTTGCAGAAATATCCTCAGTAATTATACAGTCCGTATGACTTGAAGAATACATGGTAATATGTTGAATAGCCTCACTTATATTCTTTACCTGTTTGACCGCCATGATAGGGGCAAGATATTCTCTCCCCCAATCGTCGTCCGTCGCTAACTTTATACCATTTATTTTAGAAAACTCTGGGCTAACTCTCAATTCAACGTTTTGCTGACTAAGTGAGTTTATTATTTCAACACCCAATTCATGAGATATATCTTGATGAATTAACAGGCATTCAGCAGCACCACAAATACCGTATCTTCTTGTTTTTGCATTCAAAACAACATCTAAGGCCTTTTTTGCATCTGCCATCTTATCAATATAGATATGAACAACTCCCTCCAAATGGGCAAAAACAGGAACCCGAGCCTCTTCTTGAACTAAACCAACAAGACCTTTTCCACCACGAGGCACTATAACATCGACAAATTCCGTCATGCGTAGCAAATATTTTACGGCTTCACGATCTTGAGTAGGAACCATTTGAATTGAAGAGACAGGTAAGTTTGCCAGTTGCAATCCATAGAGTAGACAGTCAAAAATTGCTTTTGATGAATAAGAACTCTCAGATCCCCCTCTAAGGATCGTTGCGTTGCCCGCCATTAAACACAAAGCACCAGCATCTGCGGTTACATTCGGCCTACTTTCATAAATTACCCCAATGACTCCAAGGGGAGTCGTTACACGCCTGATTTTGAGACCAGATGGTCGCTCCCATTGGCTTAAAACCCTACCAAGTGGATCTGGTAACTCAGAGATAGCTTGAAGACTGCTTGCGATGGACTCAACGCGCGTTCTGTCTAAATAAAGACGATCTAACATTGCATCGTCCAGCCCTTGGCCGCGCGCATTCGACATGTCAATTTCATTTGCTGATAAAATTAAGTCGATTTGATTTGAGATAGACTTCGCGCCCTCTGAAACGGCCAAGGACCGCTGCTCAAACGTTGAAAAAGCAAGAGTTTCCGCAGCTGCCCTAGCCTGTGAGCCTAAAAGTTGCATTTGCTTATCAATACTAGCCATAGAAACTTCTCCGATTAAAAAGCAATATTATCGCGATGCACAATAACGCCTCGACCAGCATATCCAAGAATTTCTTCTATTTCACTAGTCTGATGACCCATTATAGAACTCGCCTCATCACTAGAATACGCACATAATCCAAGCCCCAAGACTTCACCCTTGGTATTCAAAATTGATACGGCATCACCTCTTTCAAAGTCCTTTCGCACAATTAAAACTCCAGCCGGTAAAAGGCTTTTACCAGAAAAAAGCGCATTGACCGCACCTTCATCAATTACTAATTCACCAACAGGCTTCATTGTTGATATCCATTTTTTTCGAGCCGTTTGAGGATCCTTAATCTGCGCTTTAAATAGTGTCTTTTTATTTATATTGCCCATTGAAGAAATAGGATTAGAATCTGTTCCTTTTGCAATAATCATATCGCAGCCAGCCGCTGTAGCAATTTTTGCAGCTAACAACTTAGTTTTCATACCTCCTTTTGAGACCTTCGACTTTGTATCCTCAGCCATTGCCTCAATTTCAGGAGTTATTTTTTCTATTTTAGTGTAATGATTTGCATTTGCGTCAGTCATTGGATTACTTGAGTAAAATCCATCCACATCTGACAGGAGTATAAGCAGATCAGCTCCAATAGTTACTGAGACCTGAGCCGCCAAACGATCGTTGTCACCATACTTTATTTCATCGGTAGCCACAGTATCGTTTTCATTTACGATTGGGACAACACCCATTTCTAAAAGCGTTTCTACAGTGGCCTGAGAATTTAAATAACGCCGCCTATCTTTGCTATCTTCAAGTGTGACAAGTATCTGAGCCGTCTTAATACCATATTGCGCAAGTGCCTCCTGATAGGCTTGCGCAAGCTGAATTTGACCAACCGCAGCAGAAGCTTGTGATTGTTCCAACGACAGTGATTTCTCCGACCAGCTGAGCACTTTTCGACCAAGAGCAATAGAACCAGAAGATACTATTACCACTTCTAGACCTTGAGATTGCATATCCCTAACATCTTCAGACAGTGATTGTAGCCAATCAGATCTTATGGAGCCTGTTTTATCATCCACTAACAGAGACGACCCAATTTTTACGACCACCCTCGCCGCACCATTTAAATATTCCATGGTGAGTCATCCCTTTCAGTCTCGCTCTGGATCGAATTCTCGCCGTTATCTTTAATTACGAATTTTTTAAGCTCTCGCAATACGTTTTCAACGTTCTCACCACTTACTGCTGACATGATTAAAATATCAGAATTTAATCTTTCGGTAAATTCCTGCTCAAGAAGAAGCCTTGCCTGCTCGTCAAGAGCGTCAATTTTATTCAGAACCGTAAGACGCGGCTTTGAAGTTAACTTAGCACCGTACGCTTCAATCTCCTTAACAATCGTATGATAATCTTTGATGGGATCGTTC
>CABZJF010000041.1:0-5838 GCA_902525915.1 Paracoccaceae bacterium
CCCCGAGGGATTTGATTTCACCACCCACAAATATGGTGCCATCATACATAGAGTCTCCAAGATTTTTACCAGCATTACCGCAAACAATCATACGCCCTCGTTGCATCATAAAGCCTGAAAGAGCCCCGGTGTCCCCACCAACGATTATCGTTCCACCCTTTTGATCGATACCAGTCCTAGAGCCAACTGATCCTCGACACACGAGATCACCACCTCTAATAGCTGCGCCAAAAGTTGAACCTGCATTTTTTTCGATTACAACTGTACCAGCCATCATGTTCTCTCCACACGACCAGCCAACACGCCCATTGATCCGTACATTAGGACCATCGATCAAACCTACTCCAAAATACCCTAAGGAACCCTCGATAATAAGGTTTAGCCGACTGAGAATGCCAACACCAAGTGAGTGCTTGCCGCGGGGATTCTTCAATACGATAGTTCCGTATCCCTCTGCCATTAGAGCTCTGATATTAGAGTTTACTTGGGTAGTGGTCATATTATCGGTATCAAGCTCGGTCCGCTTATTGTAATCCACATCTGGAGCCCACGGGTATGTGAAGCGCTCCTCCGCGTCAGGATCAAACTCGATGTAAAGCGATTTTCCGCTGAGCGCTTCAGTTCTCATTCCGAGGGCTGTTACACGCTCTTCTTGTGTCATATTTTTCAATTCTGCATCACTTACGCTTTCCATACCCGAACCTCCTCATCATATGGATCATATGTATCAATTTCTTGCGGCAAAATAGCACGTATGGCGACTTCCTCAGAAGCCATCGCTATCAAATCATCACTTTCATAGAGCACGAGCGGCTTTGCTGCCATCGTATCTTTTGCCATACCAAGGTGATCTTTTGTGGCCACCAAATACGTAAAGACACCATCAATTTCTTCTATCGAGTTACGCAACGACTGCTCCAGTGTCAGGCCATTAGCTAAATTATGTGCCGTGTAGACTGCTAAAAGCTCACTATCGCAATTTGACATGAAACGGTGTCCTTTTCGCTCCATCTCTCTACGCATAATCCAATAATTAGTAATTTGACCATTATGAACTACACTCACGTCGTTATATGGAAAGGCCCAATACGGATGAGCAGACCTAATATCAACGTCGGATTCGGTAGCCATTCTCGTATGACCTATTCCATGAGTGCCATTGAATTCATTCAAACCATAGAGCCCAGCCACATCAGCCGCATCGCCCAGATCTTTAATTAATTCAAGCCCATTTCCGAGTGATAGAATTTCAACATTTTCTGTCTCCTCGATATGCTCGGCCAACTCAGCAGTGTCACCATCATGCGAAATCAAATAACGCAACGCGTATTCGGTAGATTGCTCTTTTGAAATCACCTTCACGCTGTGTTCTTCCATAATTTCTTCGACTGCAGAAATCCGATCAGCAAGCACTTTATGTATACCACGACCTGTAGCCATGTCCTCAGCTTCTCCAACCTTTAAACGAAGCACATAGACACCCTCTTTAGACTCACCATAAACAGCATAACCTGTAGAGTCTGGGCCTCGATGTTTGAGAGCTTGCAGCATAGCTGTCATCTCGCCCCCAACATTCGATTTTTTTCCCTTATGTATTAATCCAGCGATACCACACATAATATTGTTCACCTCCTCGCGGCTATATAAAAAACAAGCATTTCATTGCCTTAAAAAATTACTGGTGTGCCCTAGGGCAGGCACTCCATGTACATATCGTTATCCCAATCGGTGGCTGTAGACATAAAACGAGCCCATTCATCGAATTTGTATTCATGATACAATCGATACATTTCACCCGGCATACCTCTACGCACGACTTCACTCTGCTCAAGATAGCTAAGAGCTTCACCTAGCGACATTGGAAGCTTTTTAACATCTTTACCTTCTTTAATCGCCTCATAAATATTTCTCTCTTCAGGCTCTCCTGGGCTGATGTTATTGTCGATACCGTCATCCATAGCAGCTAGCAAAGTTGAGCCCATCAAATAAGGATTAACCATAGAGTCGACAGAACGATATTCAAAGCGCCCAGGCGCAGATACACGAAGGCCAGTTGTTCGGTTTTGAAAACCCCAATCTGCAAAAACCGGTGCCCAGAAACCTGTATCCCATAGCCTCCTGTATGAGTTAACAGTCGAACACCCAATAGCGGTCAAAGCTTGAAGGTTTTTAACAACACCACCGATCGCGACCAACCCTTCAGCACCAGGCATTTGTGGATCATCATCATCTGGCATAAATGTGTTACTGCCGCCTTTAACATACATGTAGTTTTCGCGCATGCCTGGGAGGTTATCAGGATCATTTCCACACTTAACGAACTGATCTTCACCACCTCTCCAGAGAGACATATTATGGTGACAACCAGATGCTGAAACACCCATAAATGGTTTCGTCATAAAACAAGCAAATATACCATGCTCTCTGGCTACTTGGGCACAAATTTGCCTGTAAGTAGTAAGACGATCTGCGTTTCGCAAAACATCATCAAACATCCAATTCAGCTCAAGTTGACCTGGGGCGTCCTCATGGTCACCTTGGATCATATCCAAGCCCATTTTTCGAGTGTATTCCATGACTTTCATAGTAACTGGACGAAGGCTTTCGAACTGATCAATGTGATAACAATATGGCTTCGAAAAACCGTCTTTTGGCTTTCCATCTTCATCAAATTTTAGCCACATCATTTCTGGTTCTGTTCCGATCCTCAACTGCCTGCCATGCTTAGCTTGGAAGTCTTCGTGCATGCGGCGCAAGTTCCCACGACAATCAGCTGTTAAATATGCACCCGGGTCTGTTTTTTCCTCACGGTTGCGAAATAGTGTGCAATAAAAACGACCGATTTTTGGCGCCCACGGTAATTGCATAAATGTTTCGGGCTCTGGTATTCCCACCAACTCTGCCGCTTCCGGACCATACCCCAAGTAATTACCTGCGCGGTCAGTGAATAGATTAACAGTTGCACCATAAACCAGCTGAAATCCTTTCATAGCGACTGATTCCCAATGATCGGAGGGTATCCCTTTACCCATAATCTTTCCGGTCACCGATACGAATTGAAGGTACAAGTACTCAATCCCCATCGAGTCAATCATCTCACGCACTTGTTTAATTTTCTCTGCACGCCCAGGCGCTTCGACAAAACGTTCAATATCCATTTCAGCCACTTTAACTCTCCCTGTTTAGTATTCCTGGCATTTAGCCATTCGAATTTATGTTATCTTCTTACGCATCTTAGCTCCAAGGATATGGACTATTCGATACAGGGTGAAGATTACCCTTCTCGAAACGATCAAACCTAAAGGGTTCGAGAAGTTCTTGGCTCTCGCCCAATAACTCGTCAGCTATAAGGTGACCAACTCCAATCATCTTCCATCCATGATTGCTGTCAGCGATTAAAGTTGCATTGTCATGAAAGTGATCAAAAACAGGGAAACTATCGGCTGTAAAGCAGCCAATACCGCCAGATGCCTCCCTATGGTATTTACCCATCATGCCCTCAAATCTTTTATGACAATGAGCGAGCGCGGATACCCACATATGTGCAAATCCGTCGGAGGCAACAAACTCCGGTGATGAAGGGCCATATGGATCAATAGCCACTTTGTCTACCTCCGTGTCAACTTTGTATGGAGAGGCTCCACCCTGAATGCCGTTGAAGTGCCAATCAGGCTTGTAATAAATCCCCCACATTTGATCTGAAATTAGCGACCCATCAACACAAGAGTGTAAGGGTGCATCTGTATCTACATGCACCACTGGCGGGGTTTTGCCATCATTCGTCTGCAAAACCTCTGGTGGTAATTGCAGAACGCCCTCTTCAAGTTGCCAGAACCGCCACATATCAATATCATGATGCATTTCACCAGATAGATCCTTCAGACTGATCTTTTTCGGCATGCCCAACATTTCCCAAAAGTCACGCGCCCAGGGACCTGGAGCAACTACTAGTTTGTCACACGATACTATTCCATGCGAAGTATAAACTGACTTTATGCTTGAAGAACCACTTTCGGTATTCAGGGATTTCACCTCGACTCCAGAAATGATGCGTACCCCTCGGTCTTCAACTTTTTTGGCCAACCCGTACATCGATTTAGTGTTATTAGAATAGCCGCCTCTTTTTTCATGCAGAACAGACGTAATATTCTTTGCCTGCCAATCGTTAAACATATCTTTCATGTATGCGTCTGAGGCACTTGCACCTTCTATAAAAACACTTTCATACCCAATGGCCTTCTGCTGCTCATAAATTGAGGCCACATCCTCACGCATAGATTCACACGAGATCTGCATGTAACCTACTGGGTGATAGCTAAGGCCTTTTGGGTCACTTTCCCAGACATCTACGGAGTGAGCCATCAAGCGACGCATTGCTGGCTGAAAGTAATTGTTGCGCACAACGCCACATGCAATCCCAGAAGCTCCAGAAGCAATTCCTGACTTATCTAAGACAATTATACGTCCTTCGACAGTTTCACCATTGGAACTCAAACGCTCTGCCAAACGCCAAGCAGTTGAGAGACCATGTATACCAGCCCCAATAATTAAATAATCCGCATGCGTTGGAAATGCCATAAAACCTACTCCCCTTTTAATTCAAGCGAACAACTGATTTCGCAATATTTGGAAAACTTATCCCGTTATATTTTCTGTGAATTATGAACCAAAAGTCAACCTTTTTTATTCCAATACTTGATTTATTTTTCAAATTTGTATAGATTGGTTCAAAATTGGAGCAAATAATGGTTGTGATGACGGAAAATAAAAAAAAGTTAAATGCAGCTGACCTTGCTTCTCTATTGCGAAGCGAGATTAATCTTGGTCAATATGTTCGCAATGACAAACTTCCACCAGAGCGAGATATGGCGGATACTTATGGCGTTTCCCGAGGCACAGTACGAGAAGCACTAACAAAATTAATGGAAAATGGACTAGTTGAAATTAAACATGGTAGTGGTACATATGTAACTTGTGAGGGAATAGCATCCACGCCAAACGCGATCCAATCGGCGAATCCATTAGAATTGATAGATGCACGTTTTGCTTTAGAACCCCACATTTGCCGTCTTGCAGTACTACATGGTAGGCGAGAAGATTTCGACAAATTAACCTTGCTTTGTGACAAAATGGACTCAAGCCTGCATGATACTTTAGAATTTTCAGCAGCAGATACAGAATTTCATCACACGCTCGTGCAATGTACACGGAACGTTTTACTCATTTGGATTATTGACCAAATTAACTCGGTAAGAGGCCAAAGTGATTGGAAGAGAATGCGCGGCCTCACACTTAATCCGACCATAATTGATCAATATAATAACCAACACCGTAAAATACTCGAAGCCCTGTATAGACGCGAGCCTGAGGCAGCGGCCAACAGTATGAAAGACCATTTAGAAACTGTTAGATTATCTTTAACACGAGCTGCAGCAGCTTAGATTTAGTATTAGGGCCTAAACGTGCGCAGAAGTCTGGAGCCAATTAAGATAGAGACGTTCTGCCATCGTATTAAAATCATTCATATGGACCGCGCAATCCTTTTCAAGTTTTTCCTGCCCGCTAGGGCCAAGGGCCGCTTTCAAACTGTCGGCATATTCCAATATTGTTGACCAGTCGGCAATCGTGGAGTGCTCGATTTCGACGTGAAACTGCATCGAATAGGCTCTAGGACCCCAACTCATCGCTTGAACTGCACAATCTTTAGAGGTCGCAAGAACTTTCGCACCTACTGGAAGTTTCTTTATTTCAGCACCATGCCATTGAAGGCAGGATATTTTTTCGGGTATACCATCGAATAAAATTCCGGAAGCTCCTTCTTCGGTCAGTTGAACCTCC
>CABZJF010000042.1:0-5764 GCA_902525915.1 Paracoccaceae bacterium
GAGTTGCAGCAAAAGGTGTCACAGTTTTGGATGATGGTACAATCCCTGATCGAAGAGGTTCTATCTCTTTTGATGATGAAGGAACTCCAAGCGCAAAAAATACCCTAATCGATGATGGGATACTAGTGGGTTATATGCAAGACAGACAAAACGCTCGCTTAATGGGCACATCATCTACCGGAAACGGGAGAAGACAGAGTTATGCGCATCCTCCAATGCCCCGAATGACAAACACATACATGCTCAATGGCACAGAAAATGTAAACAATATGCTATCTTCATTAAAAAATGGGATATATGCCGTTGGGTTTGGCGGAGGACAGGTTGATATAACTAATGGTAAATTTGTTTTCTCATGCACTGAAGCATACAAAGTTAAAGATGGTAAAGTTGGTCCTCCCGTAAAGGGTGCAACTCTTATAGGGGATGGTGCTTCAGCTCTTAAAGAAATTCGCGCGATCGGCGATGACATGTCGTTAGATCCGGGTATGGGCACTTGCGGAAAAGCGGGACAATGGGTCCCTGTAGGGGTTGGTCAACCATCACTGTTGATAGGAGGCTTAACTGTCGGTGGATCACAAACCTAAATAAAAAAATAATTTAAATGTGATTAACTTGGAGGATTATTTTTTTAATTAAGGATCTATCGCTTATCGGTTTGTAGTTTTTGCAATAGTAAACCAAATATTTTTGATTAAAGTTCAGACAACGGATTGACAACACCCAGTTAGTCAATTCATTAAACGCCGCAACAAGATGTTCGTCGAGTCGGAAGGAAACATAATGCCTGTAGTTGTTGTGGAGTCTCCAGCTAAAGCGAAGACGATCAATAAATATTTGGGGACAGATTATAGCGTATTTGCATCATATGGTCATGTAAGAGACCTACCCCCAAAAGATGGATCAGTTGACCCGAAAAACAACTTTGAGATGTTATGGGAGGTATCTGCTGATAGTAAAAAACACATTAAAGCAATTTCAGATGCCTTGAAGAAAGATAACACTCTTATCCTGGCGACTGACCCAGATCGGGAAGGCGAGGCGATAAGTTGGCATTTAGAGGAGGCACTTCGTAAAAGGCGTGCAATAAATGGAAACACGCAAATTCAACGCGTCGTATTCAATGCAATCACAAAATCAGCTGTTTCAGAAGCTATGAAAGCTCCAAGAGAAATAGACTCGCCGCTTGTAGAAGCCTATCTGGCGAGGAGAGCTTTGGACTATTTAGTGGGTTTTAATTTGAGCCCAGTGCTGTGGCGGAAACTACCTGGGGCCCGATCTGCGGGACGTGTCCAATCAGTATGCTTACGATTAATTGTAGAAAGAGAGATGGATATTGAGGCATTTAACGCTCAAGAATACTGGAGTGTTCATGCATCTTTAAAATCCCCAAGAGGGCAGATTTTTGATGCCCGCCTCGTTAATTTAGCCGGTGATAAATTAGAAAAATTTGATTTACATAATGAAACGCAGGCCGAATTGGCTGTTGCAGCAGTTGAAAGCCGTAACCTTCAAGTTAAGAGTGTAGAAGCAAATGCAGCAAATAGAAATCCTTATGCACCATTTATGACGTCGACCCTTCAGCAGGAGGCAAGTCGTAAATTTGGCATGGGGGCTAGGCAAACAATGAGTGTAGCGCAACGTCTATATGAAGCAGGCCACATTACTTATATGCGAACTGATGGTATCGATATGGCACCAGAAGCAGTTATGGCAACTCGAGAAGAAATTCAAAAGCGTTACGGAAATAATTACGTCCCTAAAAGCCCACGTATGTATAAAAATAAAGCAAAAAACGCTCAAGAGGCTCATGAATGTATACGTCCCACTGATATTTCTAAAGACGCCTCAAACGCAAAAATAAATGATGTAGATCAAAAGAAATTATACGATCTTATTTGGAAAAGAACGATTGCCTGTCAAATGGAAGCCGCAAAACTTGAACGAACTACAATTGATATTACCAGCGAGGACCAGCAGATACTTCTTAGAGCTAACGGCCAAGTGGTAATTTTTGATGGGTTCTTAAAAGTATACGAGGAAGGTCGAGACGATAATGATAGCAAAGAGGATGGTAAGAGTTTGCCAAAACTATTTCAAAATGAGCAATTGGAAAAACTAGGCGTAAACAAAGATCAACACTTCACACAGCCTCCACCTCGTTACACCGAAGCAACTCTTGTAAAAAAAATGGAAGAGTTGGGCATAGGTCGACCATCCACATACGCCTCTATTGTAACAACAATTCAAGAACGCGAGTATGTACGTAAAGAAAAAAACCGTCTTTCGCCAGAGGATAAAGGCCGGATTGTAACAATCTTTTTATTAAACTTTTTCAAAAAATATATAGAATACGATTTTACTGCAGGTCTTGAAGAAAAACTTGATATAATCAGTACTGGTAAACTTGAATACACAAATGTTTTAAAAGACTTTTGGCAGGACTTTTCTTCGGCGATATCAGAAACTTCAGAACTTCGTATTACTCAAGTTTTGGATGTTTTGGATGAAGCTCTATCACCGCAGCTCTATCCGTCAAAAAGCGACGGATCAGACCCCCGATTATGTCCAAAATGCCAGAGCGGCAAGCTGCATCTCAAATCCTCAAAAACAGGAGGATTTGTCGGTTGTGGCAATTATCCAGAATGTAATTTCACTAGGCCAATTTCTGGGGATAATGGCGATAATGCTGATCGAATTTTGGGCAAAGACCAAGGGGATATTATTCAATTAAAATCTGGACGCTTTGGTCGCTACATTCAACGCGGCGAGGTCACCAGCGAAAATCCCAAACCTCAGCGAGCTAGCTTACCGAAAGGCTGGGAGGTATCAGAGATGGATCTTCATAAAGCCCTTCAATTATTAGAGCTGCCAAGGGAGATCGGGAAGCACCCCGACGATGCTGAAATAGTAGAAGCCGGTATCGGACGGTATGGACCATTTGTTAAGCATGGACGTCTTTATGCCAATCTCAAAGAGGTCGATGAAGTGTTTTCAATCGGCATGAATCGAGCCGTCGAAGTTTTGGCACTTAAAGCAAGTAGCGGTGGGCGTAAATCAGCAGTCTCAAAACCTATTAAAGAATTAGGAGAACATCCCGATGAAGGTGGTCCAGTAAATGTTATGGGTGGAAAATATGGTCCATATGTGAAGTGGGGGAAAATAAATGCAACACTTCCAAAAGACATAGAGCCAGCAAGGGTAGACCTTGAAACTGCTGTGCGGTTAATTTCCGAGAAAAGTAAAAAAGGACCTTCGAAAAAGAAAAAGCAAAAAAGGTAAGTAATATCTCACTTACTCAAAAGTATGTCCGCTACTCAATAACTCACACAGTAAAACGATTACTTATATTAACATCTTTTGACAAAGCAGGTTTGAACTCTAGTTCGCAACAAAAGTGGATGATGACATCGTTTAGTCTAAAATAGCCAGGCCAAAGTGCATATACCTGACAAAATTTTAAAATGGATAGGCGCCAAAAATTGGACGTTACATGATCACCAAATAAGGATGTTCAAAAGTGCTGAATGCTCAGCTCAATTATTGATAGCTCCAACGGGTTCAGGTAAAACGCTAGCAGGTTTTCTACCAACACTAGCTGATCTTTATCTAAACCCATCTCAAAAATTACATACGCTGTATATTTCTCCACTTAAAGCATTGGCTTCGGATATAAAAAGGAATTTGGAAACACCAATACAGGAGTTAGAGCTTAACATCAGCGTGGAAGATAGAACGGGAGACACAAAACAGTCCATTAAAAAAAAACAAAGGGTAATCCCTCCAAACATACTTCTCACTACTCCAGAAAGTCTGGCTCTGTTGATGTCATATCCGGAAGCGCCATCTATATTTTCAAGTTTGAAACGAATTATAGTAGATGAAATCCACGCTATTACTGAAAGTAAAAGGGGAGATCAGTTATTTCTAGCAATCTCAAACATACGTAAATACTGTCTTGACGCTAAGATAATTGGATTATCGGCCACTGTTAATGATCCTTCGTTAATTGCAGGTTGGCTTGCTCCAACAAATGATTGCGACATTATTCTTTCTGACCCAGGACTGGTTCCAGAAATTTCAATTCTTAAAACCTCAGAACCTCCACCATGGGCTGGAGCCGGAGGATTATATTCAATCCCGGAAATTATAACTAAAATTGAGACATACAAAACAACCTTAATTTTTCACAATACCCGAGCTCAAGCGGAAATATTTTTTCATAATCTGTGGCTAGCAAATCGCAAAAATTTACCAATTGCGATACACCACGGGAGTTTAGACAAAGAACAAAGAAATCATGTTGAAACTGCGATGGCTCGAGGAGAGCTACGAGCAGTGGTTTGTACGGGAAGTCTTGATCTTGGTATTGATTGGGGATCAGTAGATTTGGTAATACAAATAGGCGCTCCAAGGCAAGTAAAACGATTGATACAACGCATCGGTAGAGCGAATCATAGCCACAGTGGGGCTAGTAAGGCTCTTATTGTCCCTGCCAATCGCTTAGAAGTACTCGAGTGTTTTATGGCCCTTGATGCCATTTATGAGAACAAACTGGATAGCGAGTTACAAACTCAAATTCCACTAGATGTGATTTGCCAACATTTATTGTTAGTCGCATGCGCAGGGCCATTCATGCCGCTAGATATATTTAATGAAATAAGGACCATTGAGAAATATAAAAATTTTAGCCGTGAAGATTTCGATCAATGTCTAGATTTTTGTATAAGTGGAGGATACGCACTAAAAAAGTATAACCAGTGGCACAGGCTTATCCAGACCAGTAATGGCTCTGTAAAACTCAGAGATCCACGCATAGCCAACCGTTTAAGAATGAATGCGGGAACCATTCAGGACAGCGATACATTAAAAGTTAGATACAAGTCTAAGCGCGGCAAATCAAAAGGCTCAACTATCGGAGAAGTAGAAGAAGCGTTTGCTGTTTCTCTTACTCCAGGCGATACCTTTTTGATTGGCGGTAAAATTGTAAAATTTGAATCACTTCGAGAAATGGTAGTTGAGGTCTCGCCGAGGCCTGAAAAGAAACCCAAGATTGCCGTATTTAGCGGAACTAAATTTTCCACATCAACGTTATTATGTGATAGAATTCTGAGAACTTTGGAAGAGAAACGCTGGGATAATTTACCCGAGTATCTCTGCCGATGGCTTGAACACCAAGCGTCGTTTTCAGAGTTACCACAATCCAATAGCGTACTAATTGAAACTTTTCCAAGAAATAAACTTAACTATACCTGCGTCTACGGATTTGCTGGTAGAAATGCTCAGCAAACCCTTGGCTTGTTACTAACAAAGCGTATGGAAGAACTGGGGTTAAACCCAGTAGGTTTTGTAGCGAATGACTACACCACTTTGGTGTGGGGTTTAACTAAGGTAGTTGAACCAAAGAAACTGCTCCAGGGAGAAAATATTTTAAGAGGTTTAGACCTTTGGCTTTCTAATAATGCGGTTATGAAGAGAACATTTCGAGCTGTTGCAACAGTGGCTGGGTTAATAGAGCGTAATTTACCCGGGGTCAAAAAGTCAGGCCGCCAAGCCACTTTTTCATCAGATATTTTGTATGATACTCTGATAAAATATGACCCAAACCATCTGCTCTTAAAAGCAACTAAGATAGAGGCAATGCAAGGATTGGTTGATTTTGGAAGAATAGAAAATATGCTTGAAAAAACCAAACACCATATAACTCACGTTGATTTGAAAAGACCATCTCCATTCTCAGCACCCCTCCTTTTAGAAGCTGGTA
>CABZJF010000043.1:0-5352 GCA_902525915.1 Paracoccaceae bacterium
AAATATCAACTTGAGCTAGGTGGGTGGGTGCCAGAAGTTCAGGAAGACGGTATTACGAAAATTAACGGACTATTTATCTGTGGTGATGGAGCTGGTATCCGAGGTGCGGCTGCAGCAGAAATTCAAGGGAAATTAGCAGGACTTTCTGCTGCGAAATCTATAAGGCCTGAGGTCAATTCCTCAAATTTGGCACTGCTGAATAGTTATCGACGAGCATCAAGGTTTGGAATGGCAATGACTGGTTTAAGTATACCGCGGAAGGGCTTTCAAAAATTGATAACACAAGAGACAATCGTGTGCAGATGTGAGAGCCTGCTGCGCTGTGATATCGAAAACGAGATCGAAACAGGCGCGGCTACTACCAATGCTGTCAAATCTGGATCGAGAGCGGGGATGGGGCCGTGCGGTGGAAAATACTGTCAGTCAACTATAGCCAAGATAATAGCTGATAGAGAAAATCAATCTGAAGAAAAAATTGCACCCCCCACACCTAGACCTCCTTTGCGGCCTGTTTCGGCATCTGCGCTTTCAGGCGAGTTTGAATATACAGATTTACAAATACCGAAACCCGCTCCGCTATGATTGAGACTTATGATTTAGCCATTGTTGGCGGTGGAATTATGGGCTGCAGTACCGCATTACGACTTGCTGAAGATGGTATGAAAACAATTGTTTTAGATCAGGGGGATTTAGGGCAGGGTGCATCAGGGGTAAATGCGGGAACACTATCGCTGCAGATCAAGCGCGTGCAGCTTATGACATACGCGCTTAAGGGTCATAGTGAATGGGAAGCCATGGGCGAGGCCGTTGGATTTAAAAAGACGGGTGGTTTTACGCTTGCTTTTACGGAACATGAGGCTGAACTTTTGTACGAACGTCAGGCTTTGAAGGCCGATGCGGGCGCACCGATTTCATTTGTGTCCATTAATGCACTGCGAGCTGCGGAGCAAAATCTCAGCCATAAAGTTCTGGCCGCAAGTTACTGTCCTGAAGATGGTTTCGCAAATTCGTCACTCACCGGTCAATATTATCGCTTACGTTTAAAAGAGAACGACGTGCAATTTCGTGAGAAATGCAATGTTAAATTAATCACTAGAAATAGCTCTGGCTTCAATTTAACAACTTCCTGCGGCACTGTCCACGCAACGCGTCTGCTTTTAGCAGCAGGGGCCTGGCTTAAACCCATAGCTGCTCATCTAGGTGTTGATTTGCCGATCAGTGCGCGTGTCAATACTGTGTCTGTGACAGAGAGAATGCCTCCTCTCATATCCAGTATCGTCGGTCACGCAACTGGACTTTTAACCATGAAACAGAAAAGCAATGGTACAATTCTCATTGGTGGCGGATGGCAGGGACAGGGAGTTCCGCAAGATGGACGCGGGAATGTTACAGCAAAAACGCTGATCCCAAATCTATCCCTTGCACAACATGTGTTGCCAGAGCTTTCAAATGCGCGTGTGACACGTAGCTGGGTTGGCTTCGAGGCAAATGTACCAGATTTTTATCCGCTTGCTGGTGCTTTGCCGGGCATTGAAAATGCTTTTGTGCTGGGATGTGTAAGGGGAGGTTATACAATTGGCCCTTACATGGGTAGATTAATGGGTGACTATATTCTTGGGCAAGAGCCAGAATTGCCTTTGTTTGACCCAGGACGTGAGTTTAGTGAGGTATGATTATGAAGAATAAAGTTGAAGAACTGTGCCGTTTAGATGGGAAGGTAGCTATTGTTACTGGTGGTGGATCTGGGATAGGAAAAGCTACTGCAAAGGTTTTTGCAGATGCAGGTGCGAAAGTAGTTGTAACTGGACGTCGTAATGATCTCATAAAAAGTGTGGCCAATGAAATAAATGGACACGCTATAGCTTGCGATGTTTCAAATCATGCACAGGTTAAACACGTATTCAGTGAGGCTCTTAAAGTCTTCGGAAAGGTGGATGTGTTAGTGAATAATGCCGGTGGCCCAGGTCCAATCGCTCAGGTAGCAGATGTGGACATGAATGCTTGGGTTGAGTGTCTCAACATCAACTTGGTTGGGGCCATGCATTGCCTCCAAGAAGCCGCTAAAATTATGATTGATCAAGAAGCGGGGTCCATAATAAATATGTCATCGCTTATGGGAGTGCAGGGTTATCCAATGCGCTCTGCCTATGTAGCAAGTAAATTTGCTTTGGTTGGCGTAACGGAAACAATGGCCAGAGAACTTGGTAAACATAATGTCCGCGTAAATGCTTTGTTACCAGGTGCAGTTTCTGGAGAGAATATGGACGGCGTATTAGAACGTCGCTCATTAGCTGAAGGTCGCTCGGTAGAAGAGATTGCGCGTGATAACTACACTGAAGTAGCTGCCTTAAAACGCTGGGTTTATCCAGATGAAGTGGCACGAGCTGCTCTATATTTGGCGTCCGATCTCAGCTCCGCAATTACAGGTGATAAAATTAAGGTTGATTGTGGCCGTTTTTGATCTCAAATAACTTTTAGTACACCTTATGTGTTTGTTTTGGCCCCCGAGGTCACTTGAATTTTTGTCCATTCTTTTTAATTTAGGGACAGTAGTTTTGGTATGAATGTTCCATGACGTTTTGAAGGATTTTTACTTATGGAAAAAAGAAAACTCGGCAAATACGGTGCTGACGTATCTGCTATCGGAATAGGCGCCATGTCATTTAGTAATTTTTATGGCCCTACGAATGAACAAGAGTCACATACGATATTGGCTGAGGCTTTGGATCAGGGGATTTCGCATATAGATACGGCAAACGTTTATGGAGCTGGAGCATCAGAGGCTGCGATTGGTAGTTTTCTCGCCAAACAAGGCTCAAAACGAAACACTCTTTTCTCGATTGCGACCAAAGTAGGAATTAAAGGCAATATTCAAACTGGCAAAACGGAATTTGACAACAGTCCTGATTATTTAAAAAAAGAATTGGATGGCAGCTTAAAACGCTTGGGAGTTGAAAGCATTGATCTGTACTACATCCATCGCCGCGATCAGAATACTCCTATAGAGGAGGTAACTGAAACCCTTGCAAGTTTTGTAAAAGCAGGGAAAATTCGATCCTTTGGATTTTCAGAAATTGCGCCATCCTCACTGCGGCGAGCGGCATCTATTCATCATGTCGCAGCCGTTCAGTCTGAATACTCCCTTTCAGTACGAAGTCCAGAATTAGGTTTAGTGCAAACTACTGCAGAGCTTGGCACAGCACTCGTTGCATTTTCGCCGTTGGGCAGATCCTTGCTTACCGACAGACCGCACTCATCAGTTGAAGTAGAGAAAATGGATTGGTTAAGTAAAAATCCACGTTTTAATGAACCCAATCTTACCTTCAATATTGAAGCTACGGGAAAATTTAGGGATCTTGCAGCTCAAAATGAGGTTGCTGCGGCCACACTTGCGATTGCATGGCTTTTGAATAAGAACAAACATATTATTCCAATCCCAGGAACCCGTTCCGTTAAACATTTCCGAGAGCATTGTGAGGGCGCCCGGTTGAAACTCTCAACTAAACAGATGTTGCAAATTGAGGAAGTACTTCCAGTTGGGTGGGCACAAGGTGATAGATATTCTGACAAACAGTGGATAGGTCCTGAGAAGTATTGCTAACTCTTTAAGTAATGTGTTTATATTTTGGCGGAGGTTTTGAGGCCATCGAGAATAGCTTCTTCTACGCTTCGCGGGCTCAATGCATCACCAATCACATATAGCTCAGATTGAACTTTGTTTCTGAGGTCTTTTTCTAGAGTATTTGTGGCTTCACTACCAAATGCAGTCACAAGGGTATCAACATCATTTAAAATAACGGGCTGTTCACTCAAAGTGTGTTGGAAATAAGTATCGTCAGAGTCTACGCCACGTAACCTCAAGTGAGTGAGTGTTTCTACGTTTAGTTTATGTAAGGTGCCTAGCCAATTATCACGGACATACTGATTAATAGTTTGCCCCGGAACCATACCGTTGCATGCTAGTCTTACATGACAGCCTTGGCGTGCTAATAGCTCAGCCACTCCCAAACCAACCCAGTCACAACGCCAATCGGCAATTACTACTCGTGAGCCCACATTAGCTTTGCCCTCTAATAGTTGCCAAGCAGTAACTACGTGAGCACTTTCTTTGCCCTCTATTTTTGGTTCAAATGATTTTCCCCCTGTTGCCAAGATAATAACTTCTGGCGCCTCTTCTCTAATAAGCTGTAAAGATGCTTCTGTATTCAGCTTAATTTCAACGTCTTGTGTACGTAACATATTTTCCAAATTTGTCCTTATGCCTCCAAATTCGGATCTACCGGGTAGCCGTTCTGCCAAATTTACTTGACCTCCCAACTTAGAAGTGGCTTCAATCAATTTTACTGAATGCCCCCGCGAAGCTGCAACTGCAGTTGCTTTCATTCCTGCTGGGCCGCTCTAACAATTATAGAAGCAGCGCGCGTACACCCATCGGGAAATTCTGGACGACCCGCAATACGCGCATACGACCCTAGATGTGTTTCCGGATATAAAAAATTGGCAACCAAATGCCATAATTATGACTGTCTTGTCTTTGGTCAGCTCACACATCCTGGCCGAGAAATGACAAATTTGGAAGATGGAACTATTCCAGTAGCATATGCTCCATCCGCAAGCCCTAACGAACGATTTCATATCATGCCTCGTGAAATGTCAGAACAAATGATTGATGAGATTGTAACAGGTTATAAAATATCAGCCCAAAATTTAAGAACAGCCGGGCTCGATGGTATAGAAATTGTTGCATCTCACGGTTATCTTATCGGTCAATTTTTAAATAAAAACGTAAATCAGCGAAAAGACAAGTATGGCGGCAATTTTAGAAACAGGTACCGAATTTTAGATCAAATTATTGACGCCGTTAAAGATGGCTCAAGCGATGAAATGTTAGTTGGCGTAAGATTGTCGGGAGATGAAAAAGAATTCCAAGGGATGGAATTAAAGGGAACACTCGAGCTGATTGAGGAACTGAACAAGAATGAAAGCATAGACTACATTAATATTACAGCGGGAACTTCTGCAGGATTAAAAGGATCAACGCATATCGTTCCTTCAATGCGTTTTGAACCAGGATATACATTACCGCTTTCACAAGCCATTAAGGATGTCTCAGACAAACCAGTTTTTGTAGCAGGCCGCATTAACACACCCCAACTCGCAGATAAAGCATTGATAGAAGGGTCGGCAGACATGTGCGGCATGACGAGGGCAATAATTTCAGATCCAGAAATGCCCCTCAAAGCAGAAACTGGTAGATTTGATGAGATCATTGCGTGCGTTGGATGTAATCAAGCATGTATAGGACATATGCTTAATGGGCAGCCCATTTCATGTATTCAACGCCCTGAAACC
>CABZJF010000044.1:0-5112 GCA_902525915.1 Paracoccaceae bacterium
GAGCAGGGGTATTGTGGGTTGGGATGGGGTTACCTTTGGACTAGTGGACTATGAAAGGCATTGGGATCTGAATTAATTAGATGCGTTCATATAATCTGAAAGATTACGTCGTAGCCTATCAGACGCTTCTTGCGTATTGAGCATCGGCATTATCCACTTTTCATCAGCGCCATAAGTAATACCTAATTCATAATACTTTTTCGCCTCATCCTCTCTTCCCTCTTCTGAAAGTACTGCCGCGTAGAACCAAAACGGCATACCCAATAAATCTGGATCAGGAAGTAGCGGTTCTAATAGTTCTTTTAGAAGCTCATATTCATTTAATGCATAAAGAATTCCTGAGTACATTCTTGTGACTTGATAGCCTAGATCTACGGGTTCCAATACTAATGCTTGGCGGAACGATTCTGCTGCTTTTTCTAGATTTGTGCATCTACTATGAATGAAGCCAGAAGCAATAAAGTTATTAGTATCGGCACTGGGGTCTGCAATTCTACTCAGGAGATCTGCAGCATATTCACAATTTTCTTCAAAATGCTCCAGTTCAATTATTGCTCTAATTAAGTAATCATCATCCCTTCCTCTTTTGGAAACTAAATTATCCGACAATTCTAACATTATTGCTTTGTCAGCTTCAGGGTTTTCCGAATGTCCAAGCAATATATTTTGGTGTATGTTCCATACCTCTAGATTTTCTATTACGTATTTGTCGACGTTTAATTCTTTCAGTTTTTCAGTAATTTCAATCGCAGTAGAATTTCCCTCTTTAGTCCATTTTCTCCATTCTACATCATGGTTAATTGAAAGCAGATACTGTTCATAAGTTTTAAAATCATTCTTAGAGGCTAGTGCTTTTGTACCTTCGACGGCTTCCACTTGAATTTTTTCTAAAATGCTTCTGCCTATTTTGTCCTGAACATCAAATATTTCTTCAAGTTTAAAGTCTTCTTTAATAGACATCAGTGCCTGATTTGTTTTTAAATCAGAAACTTCTGCAAAAAGACGGGAGTTTGTTCCAAAGGTTTGTATCGAACCTGACACGACAAAGTTTACACCGAACTTTTCCATAAGATCAGCATCGGAGTAGGCTTTCTGTTTGGCAGCGTATGATGTGCTACTAGCTAGTGTTCTGACTCCACCATACTGCGATAGGCTTGAGATCAAGCTTTCTGTAATTGCTTGGCTTGCTAAATCATCATCTTCGCTACTAGATGAAAATGGTTTGACTAAAATTATTGGTTTGTTTGAAACTATATTATTTTTCTCAATTTCTCCCGTTGGTCTGGAGAAGAAATTTTCATAAAAAAGACTAGCCGTAATCACGCATATAGCCGTTACCGAAGCAATCACTATCAGGTTCTTATTTTTACTGACTGATTTTTGAGGTCTTCGCTTCTGCGATCCTTCTAACAAGATGTCAAAAGCATGAAATTCGTTTTGCTTTACTTTTTGCAGTCCAACATCATTAAACTCAAACTTGGTTTTGCCTTTTACAAAATCGTGGATAGATTTAGAAATTGTCACACCACCTGTTTGAGATAGTGCCTCAAGTCTGGCTGCTATGTTAACTCCGTCTCCCAACAAGTTCTCGTTTTCTATAACTACATCGCCAGAATTAATGCCGATACGGAAATCTAATTTGACACTCGGATCGTTAGTCGAGTTGCGTTTTTTAATTGCATTCTGAAATTCTACCGCACACTCAACGGCCGATACTGCACTGGGGAATTCAGCGAGAAATGAGTCCCCTCCCGTATTAAATAAGCGTCCTTCATATTTTGAAAATAGGCCCGTTAAAATAGCCTCGCATTCGCGGAGGTTGAGTATGGTTTCGCTTTCATTTGCCTCCATGTGTTTACTATAGCCGACCACATCGGTTGCAAAAATTACTGCAATTTTACGATTTATTTTTTTATCTGGCATGAAATTTCTATAACTTTGACAACGTTTATGATTACACAAAGATTATAAGCAGTCCAATTAAAGTTAGTAGACGTAAGGTTACCTGTGGACGAGTGGACTATGTGGACCATCCGGAGAGGTAGGGGGGACAAAACTCGAGGAGATAAAATATGCAAATATCCTGCTCTGACATTTTTTCTTAAAAAGGTACTTTACGAAATTACACTACACTTCGAGGTGAATGCTAGATAACCTTCAACAAAATTAAGTACTAATTGAAGATGATATGAACTTAACTACTGCGCAATTTGATGAAGAATGGGTGATTGATAGATGGATTTGGACTCCGAGAAAGCCTGTATGGGAAAATATTGATTTACATCTGCAAACCCTTGCCAAAAACGAATTTATAGAAACGTTTGAGGTATATGAAAAATATTTTAAACAGGCTGCTGTTATTGCCAAACAGCAGGGTTTTACAAATCTATTACCTATTCTAAGAAATATTGAAGTTTTTGAAAGTATTACAATCAATTCTAAAGTACCAAACTAATTTTTGAACTGAACAGGAAGCGCAAGTCTGTTCATAAAATGGATAAGGATAGGTTTAATTTCTCAATTGAGAACTATGATAACAAATTTTTAGTAGTAGGAATAAACAGGTATGCCTCTGCTTCCCTTTTAAATTTAATAAAGATAATTTCTTGTCAAAGGAACAGCTTCTTGTTCTTTAGTTATTTGTACCTGAAAAACTACATGTTGATAGTACCGAAATGAAATTTCACTAGCGATTAAATAGTAACGCCACATGCGGCAAAATCTATCGCCATATATTTCCCTTATTAGTTTTTCATTTTCCGTGAATCTTGAATGCCAGTGGCGTAGCGTTTTGGCATAGTGTAGGCGCCAAACTTCAACATCCGTAATGCAAAGATAATTTTTCTCGACACTTGCAACCATTTCCGATAGAGCAGGACTATACCCTCCAGGAAAGATATACTTATCTAGCCAAGGGCTATTATTACCAGGAGGAGCCATCCGACCAATTGTGTGGATCAACGCGATCCCATTTTTTTTAAGTTTATTTCGAATTGCCTCAAAGTAGTCTATGTAGTTTCGAGTACCAACATGCTCAAACATGCCTACAGAGACAATCCTGTCAAAAGTGCCACAGTCAGTTCGATAATCCAAAATTTTAAAGCTTACCTTATCTTGTAAACCCTCTTTGCTGGCTCTTGCTTCAGCAATTAATTTTTGCTCCTCACTCAGAGTAATTCCGAGCACATTGACGTCATAGTGCTTAGCCAATGATAATGATAATCCCCCCCAACCACAGCCAATATCAAGAACAGTCATACCTGGTTCCAGCAATAATTTTTTTGAAATGTGCTGTTTTTTATTTATCTGCGCTTGCTCGAGAGAGTCATCTTCCTTTTGAAAGAACGCACAAGAATATTGTTGATCTTCGTCTAAAAACAACCTGTAAAGTTCAGGGGATAAATCGTAATGATGCTCCACATTTTTTTTTGATCGCGTGGGCAAGTTACTTTTTTGAAACCAGAACCTTAATTTGCTGTTGACAGCCAAAAATTTTGACAGACGACTATCTGGTTGGTTAGAGATATTTTTCGCCAATAAACTCAAAAGGTCATACAAATTATCGTCTTCGATGATGATAGATTTGTCCATGTAAGCCTCTCCCAGCGCAGGATCTGGAGTCAAAACCAAACTTCGCAAAGTTTTAAAATCATTTATAGTAACCTTAACCTTACTATCACTAGCTTGGCCAAAAGTAAGAACTTCTCCTCCTGGAAACTCGATCTCAAGATGTCCAATTTTGATCAGCGGCTCAATTAAATAACTTAAAATTTTAATCCACACGATAAACTCTTTAACTTACAAAATAATTTTATAACTATATAAAGCGACCAAAGCGTTTCAAAAAAAAATTACAACTAAGCATGCAAACGACGATCTGCCCTTGCCAAAGTCTTTAAACCCTAAGGAATTCTATAATTTATAAAATCTTGACTACAGTCTTTCATATCTATCGTAATTGGATCAAGTTGACAAATTAACGCTAGCCGACATTATGACACCCATAAAAGGGGTGAGGTTCATTGAGTTCTCAGCATTTTTCCTTAAAAAGGTTCGCAAAGTACTACAATTTTCTACCAGAAGTTCTGATTATCAGATGAATAAAAGTTATTTAGGGTAAGCGTCGCTGTTAATCTACGAAAAGCTATTCTTCCTTAGGCTCAAAAACTACGGTGAAAACCTTATCATCGCCTCCTGATGAATTATAGGCTTCTAGCATTTCTAAATGTTTGAATAGTCACATTAATTAGCATTTAATCCCCCAAGTTTTACTGCAGTTTGCGACAACAGTGTCGGAATAATGTAAGATTGCTCTAAATTCATCTTATATCAATACCCAGACCCTGTCTGAACATTAACATTTGTATGGCTATTGCGTCCCGAGGAGTAATTTTCGTTGAATATTCGCGGTAATATATTTGGTGCGACAGCTATTATTCTATTTGCTACAGGCTTTCCAGCAGCGGACAAATTGTTACAGACCTGGGGGGTAATACCGCTCATTGCTCTAAGGAATCTACTAGCTTTAATCGTAATGATCTCTTTAATTTTTTTTCTGGAGAAAAGCGTTGTTCTTCGGAAACTTCCTTGGTTCAAGGGTTTCTGGATTGGAGGGATAGGTTTCGGTTTTGGTTCCCTGCTTCTTTTGATCGCTCAGGCAATGACAGATGCAACTACAGCAGCTTTAGCTGCTGCTGCTATGCCTATTTTTGCCGTCGGTTTAGAGGTGGCGCTTGATGGGCGTCGGTTAAGTGCCCGTTTTTTATTAGCCGTTGTTCTAGTTCTTTTTGGAGGTGCATTAGCCGCTGGCGTAAACCTGGGAGAGACGTCAATTAGTCTAGGCTTTGCGTTGGGCCTATTGGCGTCAGGTATTTTTGCATGGGGGTCGCGGGAAACTGTAAAATCGTTTCCCAGCTTGTCTCCTTTGACGCGAACTGCAGTTACCACTTCCGGTATGTTCGGCTTTGTAGCAATTCCTTGCTTGGTTGCTATGTTTTTTCCGTACTCTTGGTCAGCGGTGGGAGCATTAGATATTTCAAACGTAGGTCTTTTAATTATCTATGCCTGCCTCGCGTTGGGCATCTCACAAATTTTTTGGATAAAGGCCGTTGA
>CABZJF010000045.1:0-4951 GCA_902525915.1 Paracoccaceae bacterium
CAGGCTTGCAAATAGGATGGGCAATTGCGACCTCAGGTCCAACTCTCAGCAATGCACGACAACCTGCTTCAAGTTTTGAATATGTGTTTTCTACTTCCTCAATTAATTGATTAACATTTGGTTTTTTCGTCGTTTCCCCAGATGCAGTGTATAGACACTTCTCAAACGAAGCAGCTAATTGCTCATTTTCTGGTAGTTTTGTACTCTGTATCTGTGAAGCAATATTTCTAACCGTCCCTAAATCAGCTGACTTTTGAGCCGCATCACAAATATTTAACAAGACACGCAAACGATAATCACTAATTTCACCAAAGGCACCTGTAGAGAGTGACATCAAAAAAGCTAGAACTACTAACCGCATAACAAAACTTCTTTCTACAATTCTCTTCTTTATTACCATGAACTTTAACAAAAGTAATTTAGATAGCAATGTGAAGCTACACGAGATAGAATCTTTCACTTAGTTAATTTGGAAGGAAACAAAATGGACCTTGAAGAAGTTTACTTACGTCAAATAGTAGAGCAGCTTAAGCTACAAAATAAGCTCAAGGAAGACAGCAACGAGCTTTTAAAAGCAATTTTAGATAAACTTGGTAAATAAAAGTTTACTTTGAATGAATAGGAAAATCTTTATGACATTGGTCACAACTATCACGAGATTCAAAGCCAAGATCGGATTTGAAGATCAGCTAATAGATGCACTCAGAAAATTTGACAATTCCAACTCTATATCTTGGCAGATACTAAGCTTAGGAGATAGTGAGTATGCAGCTTTAAATACCTACGACAGCATCGAAGATAGAAGCATGGATGTGGTTTCGGGCTTAGATTGGCTAGATAGCATTACCCCTATTTTAGAACTATATGAAAACGGTAGCCGCACCAAGGCATTCTCGGGCATAGTCCTGCATCAAAATGAAATGGATAATATCTAGCTATTAGAATGTTTATGATACAATAAAAATGAATAAAAAATCAAAACTTATCATACTCTTTGTAATTTTAGCCGCTTCATATTTTTCATATTATGTTAGCAGCTTAAAATTTACTCGATTTGATAATTTTATAAGTAGTGAATAATGAGAATTCTAATATTAGGACTAATTTTATCACTTAATTTGAGCAAGGCTGAGGCTCAGGTAATCTATGGCCCAGGCAATAAACCATGCTCGGCGCTCGTAAAAGCATGGGAGGGAGGTAGCTTTTTTGATAAAAACTTTTTTGATGCTTGGGTGACCGGTTTTGTAGGTGGGGCTAATTGGATATCAAAAAAATCAATCCATGCGGATGAAACTGTTTTTGGGATGGCATTACTCAAGTTCTGCAAATCAAATCCATCGGAAAACGTGTTTACAGGGGTTATGGCAGTTTATAAGGATTTTAATTAGATTTACTTCCATAGTGTACCGAACCAAAAATACATTTAGGTCCAAAAGCTGTACTAGTATCAAGCAACTTGGCCATTTAAACTTAAGCTAAATCATTATGGGAGAACAAGATGTCTGAAATTAAATGTATTAACCTTGGCTATGTCTGCTCCAATGCTGAGGCCGCATCTGTCGAAGAAGTATTCCGGAAACATGCTGCTTGGATGACTGATTTTTACTCAGAGGCAAATAATGGGAGCGAACATTTACTTAATGCTTACTTTACTAAAGCTCCCGAGTTCATCGACCCTACTGATCCAGAAAAAGGTGTGACTGGTAATACATTATTCACAATCAACGAGCGTTTTACCGGGATGGCAAGTATTCAGCGTCACGTCGAAAATGCGTCACAAAATGATTACTTCCCTCAATTTGCCGAAATACTAGGTAGCTATGGGAAAGTGATCAGCCTTGGTGGGGAAATCTATCATTCTATCAGATAAACCGCTGGGTATAATATAGTAAATGTAGATATATGAAAATAGAACGGCCTTGTTACGGCCAGAATTGATTTTAAAAGTTTTTATCCCCTCTGGTCTAAGTTTTCGAGCATATCCATCTCAGCCGATCTGTTGTCCCGTTATCCTCAAATGCCGCTTTAGTTGAAGTGGCCTGGGGAATATTGGCAGGTTTTTGTGACGTCCATAATTCAACAGTTGGAGTGAACTCTATTTGACCATCAAGTAATCCTGCGGGTACGTAAATCATAGGATCTAAAAGATCTGGTTTGTTATATATAAAAGTACCACAAGTTGGGCAAAAGTTATAATGTAGTTTGTTACCACTTCCGCCAGTTATATAATAATTTGAAATAGACCCAGAAATCTCCAATTCGTCCTGTGGCATAGCCAAGGCATGCAAAGTATTCCCAACGACTTTCTGACAAACATTACAATGACATTTAAATTGCATCATTGGGTCGTATGGAAATTTAAAGCTAACCGCACCACATAAGCAATTTCCCTAATACTCCATATTTTTCACCTCTTAGCTTCTAAACCTCTTGAATGGTCTTGGGATAAGTTTCATAGCCAATAATGAAATTAGACATGCTGGCAATTAAAAAATCAATAATTTTTATAATCCGGGTACTATTCGAAATGCAAATAATCGATTCGGATCAATTATCGCCAAAAAAACTCCTCAAACAATTTATAGCCAAAGCTTACTTTTATCTATACGCCGTTTACAGTTGCAGCTCTCACTAAGGACAGTGTGTTGAAAAATTCTGAATTCCAACCCATATTATTTATGGTCGGCTCCATGGCTCTTTTTTCTTTGGAAGATTTTTTTATAAAACTTTTATCAAGTACCATGCCAGCCTCTCAAATAATGGTAATCATGGGATTAAGTGGCTCAATAATCTTTTTATTTTTCGCTATTGTTTCAAAGCAACCAGTCTTTAGCCGAGACCTGCTAGACAAGCACGTCATTACTAGGACATTAGCTGACTTATTTGGCGCATTATTTTTCGTAGGGGCAATAGTACTAACGCCCTTGTCTTCAGCTTCAGCCATTCTACAGGGAACTCCATTGGCTATTACTGCTGGGGCGGCTATTTTCTTAGGAGAAACCGTTGGGATCAGACGTTGGCTAGCGGTTCTCATAGGTTTTTTTGGTATAATTTTAATTGTCAAACCCGGATTAGCAGATTTTAATCCTTTAAGCTTACTGGCAGTTATAGCCGTTATCTGTCTATCTGCTCGTGATCTAGCGACGCGAGCAATGAAAACGACTTTACCAACCCTAACAATCTCCATCTACGGGTTTGGAGCAATGGCGGCGGCAGGTATATTGGCTATTCCATTTTATGGTGAGTTTATTTGGCCAAATTTTGGTGAGATAACAATATTAATGGTGGGCATTGCATCAGGCGTAGCTGCATACTACCTGCTAGTAGGAGCGACTCGTTACGGTGATGCTTCTTTGGTTGCCCCATTTAGGTATTCAAGGCTCATATTTGCGCTGTTATTATCGATACTGATTTTAGGTGAACGCCCCGATCTACTGACATGGTTGGGAGCCCTTATAGTTGTATTTTCTGGGTATTTTATTGTTTTAAGGGAACGAAACATAAAAAATGTAAAAAACTAACTAGCTTAAAAGTCGAAGGTTCGAGATATTATGTGCCGACGATAAACTTCAATCATCCAAGCCAGCATGATGGCGTTAGTTATATGCCACAAAAAGTGAGTGCCAGTCGGGATTATCGCGCATAACGGCAAATCCACAGAGCGGGCAAACATTGATATCGTCAACAATAACGCACCTACTGCAAGACCCTTCGATACATCCGGGAATTTTTTGTTTAAAATAAGTGAATAAAGTGAAATGAGTACCAGTATGGGTATGTAAATTCGGGTTGAACCAAGAAAGCTTAAAGGCAACGTCAACCATTCCACAACAACTGAAAATGGAAAATATCCTAATGTAACACCCAGCGCGCTGCGTCTTGAAAGGCCCAAAAAATCTTGTGTAGCAACAAAAATATATAAAAGGGTGAATAGCAAGATGAATAATACATCTAACGCTCCAGCCCATGCAGTGGCAACGGAATGAAAAAGAAAAGAGGCAATACCAATCATTCCAAGAATAAAAGCTAGAGCACGCGCTTTATAGTTGAGCCCGTCTCTTCGCAAAACCCAAATAGCAGTCATCAAAAAAATAACGTTGGTAACTGCATTTAAGGGTTCAGACCAAAACGAAGCATCAATTCTCTCACAATAACCATCGATGGTTTCGAACCAATTCATAAAGTTGCACCTAAAACCTTTAGAAGGAAACTACTTTTGTTGTGTCATAACACAAGCATATTGGACTGGAAGTTCTACAAAATCCCTCTCTGTATTTGGAGTTAATATCTCAGCTTTATCTCGAGACAAGCGGCTAGCATCCCAGTTGCACATCATTTTTTCAGGATATGACGTTAGTGGTTCGAATTGAATGGGGTCTCCAGCAGCGCTTAAAAAAACTAGAAAAAGTGTCCACATTTTAAATTCCTTACTTGGTGTTGATTATTAAACTTCTATACTTCTGCTAACATACCTTTTTATGAGAGATTAATTCATGCATAAACCAGTTAAATTTTGTGCAATTCTCACGATGCGATACACCAACAAATCGTTGATGCATAGTGCCCACGATTACATTGATAAGCATATGCCTCCACAACCAAAAGGCTTGATTGCTATGCGTTCCTTTCACATAGCGCCGGATAGAGGTATGAGCATTTGTTATTTCGATACAAATGAGAACCTAAATAATGCTTTCAAATCATTAAAAGAATTTCAGGAAAATGTTGCAGGAAAGTTTGAGGCAAAAGCCGACGCTCAAAAAGCTATTACTTCATCCCAGTCTGATTTTGGTGAAATCTGAAAATGTCCGTGACATAATGCAAAATAAAAAAATAGATGCAATAAACTTAAAAATGATGGAAAAGAGAAAACATATCATACTAGAAATCGTTTAAGCAGCACAATAAATGTAGGGAGCTCAAAATGAAAAAGCATTTCATATGTACTCAT
>CABZJF010000046.1:0-4693 GCA_902525915.1 Paracoccaceae bacterium
TACCAGCTGAGCTATACCCCTACGTCGATCCTAAGTAATCTTCATGCATATGAATTTCAACCAGAAATTTATATTGGCGCAGAAACAAATTAGTAGAAAAATTAATAATTAGAATTATCAGATCAAATATTACACTTTATTTTACCCAGAAAAATTGTTCTAAGCCAAGCTCAAAGAAAAGCTTTTTAAAATATTTAGGAATTATGATGAGTATCAATAGAATTGGAATAATAGGCGCAGGCCAAATGGGCACAGGCATAGCCCATGTAATGGCTCTAGCGAACTACGACGTAATCCTCAACGATGTTTTGCCGGAACATTTGATATCAGCGAAAAATAAAATAACTCAAAATCTTGATCGGCAGATTGCAGCAAAGAAAATTTCTGGCGATGAAGCTTCTCAAGCTTTGAGCCATGTTAAGACCTCCATAGATCTGGAAGCAGTTGCAAACACAGACCTAATAATAGAGGCAGTAAATGAAGAAGAGGAACTCAAACGAAAAGTCTTCTTGTCTATTATGCCTTACTTAGAGGAACATACCGTACTGACTTCTAATACATCTTCAATCTCAATAACTCGCTTGGCGAGTAGTACAGACAGACCAGAAAAATTTTTAGGTTTTCATTTTATGAACCCAGTTCCGATAATGCAGCTTGTGGAGCTTATTCCCGGTATAGCAACTACTCAAGATACATTTGAAAAATGCAAGGCAGTAGTCGGTCGACTCGGTAAAACAGTTGCAAGATCGGAAGATTTTCCAGCTTTTATCGTAAACCGGATTTTAATTCCTATGATAAATGAGGCTATATACACTTTGTATGAAGGTGTGGGATCTGTTGAAGCAATAGATACTTCTTTAAAACTAGGCGCTAACCACCCAATGGGGCCTTTAGAATTAGCAGACTTCATAGGATTAGATACATGCCTGGCAATAATGAATGTCTTACACGACGGCTTGGCAGACACAAAATATCGCCCATGCCCATTATTGACTAAATATGTTGAAGCTGGATGGTTGGGAAGAAAATCAAAACGTGGCTTTTATGATTACAAAACGGGAACTCCGTTACCTACCCGATAATCTAGTTTGCATGCAGACCTAGGGTAATATTTCGTAGCCACTCCATAAATTTTCGTGGACTATTTGACCACTTTTGTATTTCATCTCTTCCTACTAATTCTCCAACAATTGGAGACTGCGGTTTATGCATAGCTTTTACAACTTCTCGAATTAAAAGGCCTTGGCGCAATGTTGCTGATATCTGATTTGCAATTTGATAAGATCTAGAATTCGCTCCTGGAAAACAAATGGGAAGCACTGCTGCACTAGATCGTTGAATTAATTTCGCCGTAAAGGGGTTCCACTCTCTCTCAATAACAGGTCCCCAAAACGACTCCGAAGCTGCTACGGATCCTGAAGGAAAGACAACTACGCAGCCACCATCTTTCAGATGGGTCATTGCACGCTTACGCATTTCTAAATTTTTTTCTAATGCCATTTCTTCATGAGGAAATGGTACTGGAATCATAAATTTATCAATCTGATCAACCCCCGTGAGTAGTGATCTTGTGAGGATTTTATAGTCTGTTCTTACTTTTCCAATAAGTTCGGCTAAAACCATACCATCTATCAAGCCGTGAGGATGATTAGCCGTAACAACTAGTGGACCCGTCTTCGGTATCCGTTCCCATTGATATTGGGGTGTTTCAAGTTTGATATCCAACACATCAAGTGCTTGTGACCAAAAGGGCTGCCCATATGGTATGCCCAGTCGCTCAAATTTTCGAACACATCTCAAAAGTTTAAGCTGACCTGTAAGTAACTCTATAGACTGTATAATTTTTTTTTGGACTGGATTTGTAAACGTGTTGGCGTATGAAAGGCGTTTCCTATCGTAGCGCTCGTTATAAATATTTTTGTCAGATTTTTTGGAATGAAGATTTGTGGGCATCATTAAACTTTCAATCAATCACATTTCTTCACCAAAAAGATTTTCAACTAAATTTGATAGAGCTTTGAGTGTATCCTCTGATTGCTTTCCAGACAAAACCAAGTCAATTTTGCTGCCTTTAGATGCTCCCAGCATTAGCAACCCCATGATACTATCACCATTGGCTTCTAAACTATCTTTTTTAACAACCACTTTAACATCGAATTTGTCCACTAATTCAACAAACTTAGCTGCAGCACGGGCGTGTAAGCCCTTCTCATTCAAAATTCGAAGTCGAGCAGTTTTGGTATTAATCATTATTGTATAACAGCATTATTTTCGTACGAGTTAATGTATTTGCGTCCGGCCGATAATGCTAACTCAACGGCGGACGACAGAGTAAGGTGTTTTGATTGTGAAAGTTTAATCAACAGTGGCAGATTCATCCCATAGACAATCTTTCGATCGCTAATCTGACAAGCCTTTAATGCCAGGTTAGAAGGACTAGATCCAAAAAGGTCAGTGGCTACTACCACACCGCAGCCAGTATCAACAGATTCTACGGCCTTACAAATTTCGGTTTCTTTGTCAATTCTATCGCACTCGGCGGCGATCGAAACCGCAACAATATTTGATTGAGGGCCAACTACATGTTCAACGGCCGCTTTGTACTCATGAGCTAGCTGTCCGTGAGCTACAATAACTATACCTATATCACCAACCATAAGTAATCTTTTTCACTATTTAACCATATACGCAAGTACGAAAATCCATGTCATAAACGGCAAGTGTCTAAATCAATTTAAAACCAATAAAACACCTATATATCATTAGCCATAAAATAAGTAATTCAACATGAAATACAAAACCAATGATAAGAATGCAGAAACTTTAACACATACTTAGTGTACAGTAAAAATTATCATAATTGTGTCAATCTACAGTTGTATCATAGGTCTAAAAAACCCCCATACTTTGACCAAACGATTATTGCATCAGACAATCCATAGAAATTCTTTCCTTTCACACAGGGAAACTCAACACCAAATAACTCAATTTTATGACCACCCAACCTCGAATCCGACGTTAACTCCATATCGATTACCAGTTCTACACGTGCTTCTGTAGTTAACGGAACGTTTATCAAACCCAAACCCCGCACCTCTAACGCGCCTGGCAATGATGGAGGTTTTGTCATCATCAATATTTTATTGTTCACCTGCAAATGAGCCCTGTCATCACAAACGAGCTTAGCTCCGTTAGCAACGAGCGATAATGCTAGAGAAGATTTTCCTGAACCTGATTCACCTAGAATTAGTATGCCCTTGTTTTCAAAACACACACCACTGGCATGAATGGTTTTTGTTTTAAGAATATGTTTCAAATTGGGGTCTCCAAAATAATGTGATTAGTATTAAAAAGTAACCTCACAAATTTAAAAAGTTAATATCGTTTTAGAGAACAAGATAACATTCTGAAATAGGATAAGATTACTATCCAGAAATTCGAAGGTTAAAAAATTGCACGTTTGGTTGATTTGAAAACAAATACTTGATTTTTTAATACTTACTTATTATCAGCGCTGAAAAATCATACTTATGTTCAAAATTAAGGAAAAATTTTCGATGGCAAAGGAAAAATTTGATCGTAGTAAACCGCACTGCAACATTGGAACGATTGGTCACGTTGACCATGGTAAGACGACATTGACAGCAGCGATTACAAAATACTTTGGTGATTTTCAGGCATATGACCAAATTGATGGTGCCCCGGAGGAAAAAGCGCGTGGGATAACAATCTCAACTGCTCACGTTGAGTATGAGACTGATAATCGTCACTATGCGCACGTCGACTGCCCAGGTCACGCTGACTATGTTAAGAACATGATTACTGGTGCGGCCCAGATGGATGGAGCCATTTTGGTTGTTAATGCTGCAGATGGTCCAATGCCGCAGACACGTGAACATATTTTGTTAGGTCGCCAAGTTGGTATTCCTGCGATGGTTGTTTTCATGAATAAAGTAGACCAAGTGGACGATGAAGAATTGCTTGAATTGGTTGAAATGGAAATTCGTGAATTGCTAAGTGCGTATGATTTTCCAGGTGACGATATTCCAATCATAGCTGGCTCTGCGCTAGCAGCGATGGAAGGCCGTGACGCAAATATTGGGGAAGATAAAATCAAAGAGCTTATGGCTGCTGTTGATGAATATATTCCACAACCACCACGTGCAGTTGATGAGCCATTCTTAATGCCGATTGAAGATGTGTTCTCTATCTCTGGTCGGGGTACTGTTGTTACAGGTCGTGTTGAGCGCGGTGTAATCAATGTTGGTGACGAAATAGAAATCGTTGGTATCCGTGACACATCAAAAACAACTTGTACTGGTGTTGAAATGTTCCGCAAACTACTTGATCGTGGTGAAGCAGGTGACAATATTGGTGCGTTGCTTCGCGGTGTTGACCGTGATGGCGTTGAGCGTGGTCAGGTTTTGTGTAAACCAGGTTCAGTTACACCTCATACCAAGTTTGAGGCAGAGGCATATATTTTGACTAAAGATGAAGGTGGAAGACATACGCCATTTTTTGCAAATTACCGTCCTCAATTTTACTTCCGTACCACTGACGTAACTGGGACTGTAGTATTACCAAGCGGAACTGAAATGGTTATGCCGGGCGACAACTTGAAGTTCACTGTTGAGCTAATAGCGCCTATCGCAATGGAAGAAAAACTAAGGTTTGCTATTCGGGAAGGCGGCCG
>CABZJF010000047.1:0-4602 GCA_902525915.1 Paracoccaceae bacterium
CTGAAAGTTTACTGGCAAATATTCCAAAAATCGGGTTCAACTATTTTACATCGAAGGATGTGGTAAGGCATCCTTTAGTGGCAACAATCATCGAAGCTTACGACAACAGAAGCCAGCAATAATAAGATTTAATTTATTTGATGACACAGTTAGAAGTTTTAGTTGAAGATGATAGATGGAAAAGCATAAACTTTGAGGACCTAGTTACGAAAGCTTTTTATGAAACTTTGAAGAGTCTTGGCTATTCGAAAAAAGATTATTTTATCTCAGTTTTAGGATGTAATGACAAAAAAATGAGAAAATTAAATCTCATGTTCCGTAGTAAGGACACTTCCACTAACGTATTATCTTGGCCATCGAGGGAAAGGTTGCGAATTGGAGAGGGCGATCACCCAAAACCGCTTGACCCGACCTTGGATGCTGAACTTGGAGATATTGCTTTAGCTTATGAAACTTGTCTTCGGGAATCTACTCACTACAATACCAACTTTGCAGCATATGTGCAGCATATGACGATCCATGGCATTCTTCATTTAGTAGGTTATGACCATTCTAGTGACCCAGATGCAACGCTCATGGAGGATTTAGAAAGCCAAATACTTGGCAAGTTAGGCCTGAAAGCCCATACTTAACAATGGACACATGATGTCTAGAAATCTTGGACTCGGAAATGGAAGATAACGACGGATCATCTAAAGCAGCGCAAAGCGCGCCTTCAAAAAGTGTAGCAAGTTTTAACTTCAGCGAAAAGTTAATGGGGCTCTTCAGTAGGAAAAAAACTGATGATATCTCTAATTTAAGATGCGTTGTTACTGTTATACTCCAAGTTTAAATGCAATTTCTAACATCTAACGAATCAATAAAAAAACCCCACGTGTCAAACGCGGGGCTTATAATTTATAAAAACGTTGTAAGTTAACCTTCATCACCCTTAAGTGCTGCGCCTAAAATATCTCCAAGCGAAGCTCCACTGTCAGAAGAGCCATATTGCTCGACAGCTTCTTTTTCCTCGGCAATTTCACGGGCTTTTATAGATAGACCCAATTTTCTAGTCTTACTATCGACACTGGTTACTCTAACATCAACTTTATCACCCGAGCTAAATCTATCTGGACGCTGTTCTGAGCGGTCCCGACTTAAATCTGAACGACGGATAAATGATTTCATACCTTCATATTCAACTTCGATACCACCATCTTCAACTGACGTAACCTCTACAGTTATTATAGATCCACGCTTGACCTTGTCTGTAGCCTGAGCAAATTTATCTCCACCCAATGCTTTTATTGACAATGAAATTCGTTCTTTCTCCACATCAATTTCCGTAACTGCCGCTTTCACCATGTCACCCTTACGGAAATTTTGGATTACATCCTCACCACGCTCATCCCAAGAAATATCACTCAAATGAACCATTCCATCGATTTCGCCGGCTAAGCCGACAAAGAGGCCAAACTCAGTGATATTCTTTACTTCACCCTCAACTTCACTGTCAACCGGGTGATTCTCAGCAAATACTTCCCACGGGTTTCTCTGGCATTGCTTGATCCCTAAAGAAACCCGGCGCTTTACTCCGTCTATTTCCAAGACCATGACGTCCACTTCTTGGCTAGTAGATACAATCTTTCCAGGATGAACGTTCTTTTTTGTCCATGACATTTCAGAAACATGCACCAAACCCTCAACGCCAGCCTCTAATTCAACAAAAGCACCATAATCTGTTATATTTGTTACGACGCCTTTATGCAGGGACTCTAAAGGATACTTTCCAGCTACCAGTTCCCACGGGTCTTCTTCGAGTTGTTTCATTCCCAACGAAATTCTGTGTGTGTCTTTATTGATTTTGATAACCTGAACTTTAATAGACTCGCCGATAGTTAAAATTTCGGAAGGATGATTAATTCTACGCCAAGCCATATCGGTTACATGAAGAAGACCATCTACTCCTCCTAAATCAACAAACGCACCGTATTCAGTGATGTTTTTAACTACGCCCTCTACATCGTCGCCCTCTGCCAAGTTTCCGATAACTTCTGCTCTTTGTTCGGCACGACTTTCTTCTAATATCGCACGTCGGGATACGACAATGTTACCTCTTCGGCGATCCATTTTCAAAATCTGGAATGGTTGCTTCAAACCCATAAGTGGCCCTGCGTCACGAACCGGACGCACGTCAACCTGAGAACCAGGCAGGAAGGCGACTGCGCCACCTAGGTCCACAGTGAACCCACCCTTTACACGGCCAAAAATTGCACCATCAACCCTCGCATCGTCTGCATAAGCTTTTTCAAGTCTATCCCAAGCTTCTTCTCTACGTGCCATTTCACGAGAAATAACAGCTTCGCCTTTGGCATTTTCGACCTGTCTCAAGAAAACTTCCACCTCGTCGCCAACCGCAACTTCGGGTGCTTCGCCAGGGTTGGCAAACTCCTTTAACTCTACCCTGCCCTCCATTTTGTAGCCTACGTCAACGATCGCAAAGCCAGCTTCGATAGCAATCACCTTACCTTTGACAACAGAACCTTCTTGGGGGGTATCAATTTTGAAGCTTTCGTTAAGCAGAGCTTCAAATTCTGCCATAGTTGTATTTTGAGCCATATAGTCTCTATATCCTTTACTAAATATTTACTGGCCAGATGGTTGGGTCCACCGGTCTTTAGTTTCGCCTGTCGAGCGCTAGTGCAATTAGCTAATGAGAAACAGATCTTCTTGACTACCTTTAAGTGCACGACGGACGCCGTTTACATGCTAATTTTCGGTAAATCAAGGGGTTTCTGCACACTTAATAATCACAATTATACTGAAGAAATTACTTTTTTAGTTCTGATTCAATTACCCTTGAAACTGATTCATAGACTTCTGCAATGGTCATATCAGAAGTATCAATTTTTTTTGCGTCCACTGCCGGTACCAACGGGGAATCTTTACGAGTAGAATCTCGTTCATCTCTTTTTTGTATATCTTTTAAAACTTTGTTGAGTGATATTGAGTGCCCCAAGCCTAAGAGCTCTTCATATCTCCTTCGCGCTCTAATCTCAGCCGAAGCACTTATAAAAAATTTTATATCTGCGTTAGGACAAATTACCGTTCCAATATCGCGCCCATCCAAAACGGCACCACCAGGTTGTGAAGCAAAACTTCTCTGAAATTCTAGTAATTTAGCTCGGACCAAGGGGTTTTTAGCAACCTCGGAGGCTGCATTTGATACTTTTAGTGTTTTTAAATCCAAAGCTTCCATTTCGGACATACTCAACTGGTCTGCAGCGCTTACCGGATCAAATCCTTTAAGAACTTTAAAACCAACAAATCGGTATAGAAGGCCAGTATCAAGGTGAGGTACAGAATAATTTTGTGCTATTTTCTTTGAAATTGTGCCTTTACCGGATGCTGCCGTACCATCTATTGCTATAACTAGGTCAAACTTTGCCAAAGCTGTTAGCCTCCGGCTTCTAAGTTAGCTCCAAGCTCACGCATTAGCTGAATGAAATTTGGAAAGGATGTATTTATTGGCGAAGAATCATCTATTTCGATATATTTTTGTGATGATAAACCCAGGATTAAAAAAGACATAGCAATACGATGATCCAAAAATGTCTGGCAAGTAGAACCACCTTTGACTGAGCCAGCACCATTGCCCTTTACTATCCACCAATCTTCACCTTCATCGACAGACACTCCATTTGATCTTAAGCCCTTCGCCATTGCGTCAATCCTATCACTCTCTTTTACCCGTAGTTCCCTAACACCTCTCATCCTTGTCTCTCCAGAAGCGTTTGCGGCGACGACAGCGAGAATTGGATACTCATCTATCATAGAAGCAGCACGTTCCGGTGGAACTTCAATCCCTTGCAAATCAGGAGAAAAGCATGCACGAATGTCGGCAACAGGCTCACCACTTTCCTCTCTTTCATTCTCAAAACTTAAATTAGCACCCATTTCAATCAGCGTAGTAAATAATCCAGCTCTTGTTTCATTAAGCGTAATATTTGGAACAAGTATATCTGAGCCCTCTACTGTAATAGCAGCACAAATAGGGAATGCCGCACTTGATGGATCGCTTGGCACACGAACATTTTGACCTTTTAATTCTGAATAACCACTTAATTTAATTAATCTTCGGTTTGAGTAGTCTTCTACTTTTATCTCTGCCCCAAATGAGCTGAGCATTCTTTCTGTATGGTCTCTAGTCTTTTCTGTTTCAGTAATTATGGTATCGCCGGGAACATTCAAACCGGCTAATAGCAGTGCAGATTTAACTTGGGCTGATGGCACGGGTACTGTGTATTGAATAGGGATGGGAGATCTTGCACCGACTATCGTCATTGGCAACCTTCCTTTACTACGACCGAACGTAGCTACTCCAAATTTACTCAGCGGATCCGTTACGCGTCCCATTGGTCGACTGTTTAGACTATGATCACCAGTGAATGTCACATTGATGGGAGTTGTTGCCATTGCGCCTATTATCAACCTTACCCCTGTACCGGAGTTACCACAATCTACTACCGTTTCAGGTTCAGCAAATCCTCCTACACCCACGCCCTCTACATACCATTCACCATCTTCAACTTTTTCAACTTGAGCACCAAAGCTAACCATTGC
>CABZJF010000048.1:0-4582 GCA_902525915.1 Paracoccaceae bacterium
CCGGCAAATTTGTTGCTCCAGGAATCGTTGACCTCGGCGTGAAAGTTTGTGAACCTGGGGACAGTCATAAAGAAAGTTATGAGAGTGCAGGTAAAGCCGCTGCAGCTGGGGGCGTGACGACAATCATAACTCGCCCGGACACGAAGGCCGCCATAGATACTCCAGAAACTTTCGATTTTGTGAAAAAAAAGGGAAATGAAGAATGTATTGTAAACGTTTTTCACATCGCAGCTTTAACAAAAGACAGAAAAGGTCGCGAAATATGTGAAATTGGAATGTTATCAGAGGCAGGAGCTATAGCATTTTCTGATTGTGACAATGTTATTCAAGACAACAAAATATTCTCTCGGGCATTGAATTACGCATCAGCAATGAACGTGTTAGTTATAGGACACCCGCAAGAAAAATCATTGTCACAGGGAGCTGTATCAACAAGTGGAAAGTTTGCAACGTTACGGGGCCTTCCATCAGTTTCACCAGTAGCAGAACGCATCGCTTTAGAGAGAGATCTCGCCCTGGTTGAAATGACGAACGCAAGATACCACTTCGATCAAATTACTAACATAAATTCTATAGAAGTGCTGAAGCGGGCAAAAAAAAGTGAGTTAGACATTTCGGCTGGAACATCAATACATCATCTGAGCTTTAATGACTTAGATATCGCCGATTATAAGACTTTTTTTAAGCTCAAACCTCCTTTACGTTCCGAAAAAGATAGATTGGCGACTATCGAAGCAGTTAGGGATGGAACCATTGACATAATCTCTTCAATGCATACCCCTCAAGATGAAGATAGCAAAAGATTACCGTTCGAAGACGCGGCATCTGGAGCGATTGGGCTTGAAACGATCTTACCAGCAATGCTACGGCTGTATCATTCCAAGCACTTAGAAATGCATCAGATTTTTAATGCTATTTCTCTAAACCCAGCTAAGCGACTAGGCCTAGATTCTGGGACCCTAAAACATAGAAAAGCTGCAGACTTAATCGTTTTTGATGCTGACAAACCTTTTATTTTAAATCGTGAACTACTCCACTCAAAAGTCAAAAATACCCCGTTTGACGGTCAAAAGCTTCAAGGTCGAGTACTAAGGACTTTTGTTAAAGGAAAAGAAGTGTTTTCCAGATGAACTTTCTACCTATTCATAATGACGACCCACTAACATTAATACTTTCGATAATAATCGCTTATTTATTGGGTAGCATTCCATTCGGGCTAATTTGGGCTAAAATTTTTAAGTTAGGAAATTTAAAAGATATAGGTTCGGGGAATATTGGGGCGACAAATGTATTACGTACTGGGAATAAAATCGCTGCATTTTTGACTCTCTTGTGTGATGCAGGAAAAGGCTTCGTTACAGTTTTATGTGCAGAGTTGCTGACCCAAGAATTTACCATACAAGCAGTATGCTTATTTGTTTTCATTGGTCATTGTTTTCCAATTTGGTTGAAATTTAAAGGTGGGAAAGGCGTAGCAACTTACATAGGTATCGTTACTTCTATAAATTTCACTTTTGGAATTATAACATGCATGATTTGGTTATTATCCGCAGTGATTTTCCGCGTGTCTTCATTATCTGCTTTAATCTCTGCGATGTTTGGGCCGTTTCTGGTATATTTTTTCTTGAAATCAAGCTTTTTTGGTGTGTCAATACTACTCACCTGTTTGATCTTTTTCACACATAGACAGAACATAAGGCGCATTCTTAATGGAACTGAAACACGTATTAATGTTAAGTAAAAGCAACTGGCAGTACAAAAATTTGACGAGAAAGCACAAAACATTAAATCGGAACTTTTTGATGGCAGAACAAAATGCTATTTGGATAAAAAACAATGACTAAAATTAACTTGGAAAATTCATGCAAACTTTGACTGAACCAAAAATTATAGCTGGAAACTCTAACATGAGCCTTGCATCTGCAATAACACGCAGAATGTCTATGCATCGGGGAAAGTTGCTCGAAGTTGTTGATGCACGAATTGAACGTTTTAACGACCAAGAAATTTTCATTGAAGTTTATGAAAATGTCCGGGGGGAAGATATGTTTATAGTGCAGTCTACCTCTAATCCGGCAAATGACAATTTAATGGAGCTTTTGATTATGGCAGATGCACTAAAGCGTTCATCAGCCTCCAGGATCACAGCCGTAATTCCCTACTTTGGATATGCAAGGCAAGATAGGCGATCTAAAGCACGAACGCCTATAAGCGCGAAACTTGTTGCTAATATGCTTGTTCAAGCAGGCATTGAGCGAGTTTTAACAATGGACTTACATGCCGCGCAGATACAGGGATTCTTCGATATACCAGTTGACAATTTATATGCCTCACCAGTGTTTGCACTAGATATTAAAAGCCAATTTCAGAATATAGCGAATGAGGTAATGATTGTATCTCCAGATGTAGGTGGCGTGGCTCGAGCAAGAGAGCTAGCAAAAAGAATAAATGCCCCATTATCGATAGTAGACAAGCGCAGGGAGCGGCCTGGCGAAGTAGCAGATATGACGGTCATTGGGGATGTTTCTAATAAAAAATGTATTATTGTAGATGATATTTGCGACACCGCAGGTACTCTTTGCAAGGCAGCAGAAGTTCTAATAGATAATGGGGCTAGCGAAGTCCATTCCTATATAACACATGGGGTTTTATCAGGTCCTGCAGTAGAGCGTATAACGAACTCAGTTATGAAGTCTCTAGTTATCTCGGATTCAATAGAAGCCACCAAAGCTGTTAAAGAAGCAAAAAATATTCGGATTGTACCATCCGCGCCCATGTTCGCTCAGGCAATCCTAAACATTTGGTCTGGGACATCAGTTTCATCTTTATTTGAAACAGATACACTGGAGCCTATTTACGATGGGCTATTTAAATTTACAGATTGAACAGGTTTATTCCATATTCTAAAAAAAAGAGGGCCCAACTAAGTTCTACTTGAGCCCTCAAAAAGTTCATTTTATCAAAGTTAACCTTTTGAAAATTCGGGATAGGCTTCCATTCCCATTTCAGAAACGTCGAGACCATTCATTTCAGCCTCTTCATCAACTCTGATGCCAAAAATTGCTTTCAACACATACCAAACAACCGCTGATGTAATGACTACAAACAATCCCACTATTATAATACTATACAACTGTGTTCCAAATGAAGCATCACTATTAGTTAATGGTACGATCAGGGTTCCCCATATCCCGGCAATTAAATGCACCGGAATGGCACCTACAACATCATCAATTTTGAACTTATCAAGAATTGGTACAGATACTACTACAAGGATACCACCAACTGCGCCGAATATAATCGCTTGACCTAAAGTAGGCGCCAAAGGTTCGGCCGTGATTGAAACGAGCCCTGCAAGTGCACCATTTAGTATCATGGTTAAATCAGGTTTTTTGTACATAACTTGCGTGAGAATAAGTGCAGCAATAGCTCCACCGGCAGCCGCTGCATTAGTATTTGAAAAAATACGAGACACGTCTGCAACATCTCCGATACTACCCATTGCTAGCTGAGATCCACCATTAAAACCAAACCATCCTAACCAGAGAATAAATACACCTAACGTAGCCAAAGCAAGATTTGATCCTGGAATTGGGTTTACTTTGCCATCTGCAGCATACTTTCCAATTCTTGGTCCAAGAATAATAGCGCCGGTCAATGCTGCCCAGCCTCCAACAGAATGCACGACGGTCGATCCAGCAAAGTCTTGAAAACCCATGCCATCAAGGAAACCACCGCCCCATTTCCAACTTGCTTGAATTGGATAAATTACAGCAGTTAACAAAATAGTGAAGATGAGGAAGGGCCATAACTTAATACGCTCTGCTAGCGCTCCCGAAACTATGGAGGCAGTAGCAGCACAAAACATTAATTGAAAGAAGAAGTCTGAACCAGTCGATGCATAGCCATAGTCATCAGCACCATCTCGACCGATACCTACCGCTTCAAGAACTGCTACTCCCCAAACACCAGACAAAACACCCTCCATTGACCATGTGCCCAAAGGATACATTAGGTTATATCCAAGCAGGTAGTAAAAGACTGCAGCCAGGGAAAATAGAGCAACGTTTTTTGTAAGCTGCATAGTGACATTTTTTGATCGCACCATACCCGCCTCTAACATTGCAAAACCGGCAGCCATCCAGAAAACTAAAAAACCTCCCACTAGAAACAGCAAAGAGTTAAGTATGAAAACTGTGTCTGTAGCTACAAGTGTTGGAGCATCCTCTGCGGCAGCTAATGTCGGAAGACAGCCCACTATTACAGAGCCGACTATCCATTTAAAGTATTTATTATTCATCAAATTATCCTCTTATATCGCATCGAGCCCAGTCTCGCCTGTGCGTACTCGCACGGCTTGACCCACGTCCAATACAAATATTTTTCCATCACCAATTTTGCCTGTTTTAGCAGTATTAGTGATTGTTTCTACGACTTGGTCAGCCATTCCGTCATCCACGACCAATTCTAGCTTTACTTTCGGAACGAAATTTACAGCGTATTCCGCTCCTCGGTAAATCTCAGTATGTCCCGACTGTGCACCAAATCCTTTTATCTCCGTCACCATCATACCTTTTATACC
>CABZJF010000049.1:0-4396 GCA_902525915.1 Paracoccaceae bacterium
GGTTTAGCTTGTACCGCGCGTTATTACGAAGACCTCGGTTATCCAGGTCACTTGAATTGTTCAGATAACATAACCGAAAAACTCAATTCTTATAACGTACGTCCACGAGCAGGATGGCCTGCTATAAATTTCTTTTTTAACACGATTTTAGACGACGCTAATGCAATAACAATGGATGAGCCTTGGTCCAGACCTGGTGACTACGTTATGCTTCGCGCATTGACTGACTTAGTATGCGTTTCAACCGCTTGCCCATGCGACATAGATCCGGCAAATGGTTGGGTCCCAACAGACATTCAGGTGCGCACGTACAAAAGTGAAGAAACTTTCAAGAAATCAATTGGATACAGAAAATCAACGGAGGCCGCGGTGGAAGAGACAAAAAAGACCGGATTTCACGATTGCTTCGCGAAACACACAAGAGATTTTGTGGAATACAATGGCTACTGGTTACCAAATACAATGACGAACCACGGCGCTATCCAAGAGTATTGGGCCTGCAGAGATGGCTTGGCAATAATGGACTTATCACCTCTAAGAAAATATGAAGTTACAGGACCGGACGCTGAAGAACTCATGCAACTTTGTGTAACTCGAAACGTAAAGAAACTCAGTGTCGGGCAAGTGGTTTATACGGCTATGTGCTACGAACACGGAGGAATGATTGATGACGGCACTATCTACCGTCTTGGAAATGAAAATTTCCGTTGGATTGGAGGCAACGATACTTCAGGATTATGGCTTAAAGAACAGGCTATAAAAAACAACTTAAACGCCTGGGTAAGGAATTCTACTGATCAGTTACATAACATAGCCTTACAAGGTCGACATTCGAAAGCAGTATTATCAAAAGTATTTTGGACCCCTCCTCAACAACCAACTATAGATGAGTTAGGATGGTTTAGGCTTTCGATTGCTCGTATTGGCGATGTACATGGAAAAGCCGTTGTAATATCTAGAACTGGATATTCCGGTGAATTAGGATATGAAGTCTTCTGTCATCCAAAAGATGCCACAGAGATTTTCGAGAGTGTTTGGAATGCAGGGGAAGAATATGGCATTACACCGCTCGGTTTAGAAGCGTTGGATATGCTCAGAATAGAAGGTGGTCTTATTTTTGCTGGCAGCGAGTTCGATGATCAAACCGATCCATATGAAGCAGGAATTGGTTTTACTGTACCACTGAAATCAAAGACAGATAATTTCATTGGCAGGGCAGCGATAGAAGAGCGTAAAGAACATCCCCACAGAAAATTGGTAGGGTTAGAAATTACGGGGGGGTTAGTCCCCTCTCCCGGGGATTGCATTCGAATAGGAAAGGCGCAAATTGGGGAAGTAACCTCGGCTATGAAATCTCCTATTTTGGGCAAAGTGATAGCACTAGGTCGAGTCTCTACATCGCACTCTTTATTTGGAACAAATGTTGAGGTAGGCCAACTGGATGGTCACCAAAAGAGAATAAAGGCGAGTATTTGCCCATTCCCGCATTTTGACCCATCCAAAGAAAGAGTTAAAGGTAACTATAGTATATAGTTACCTTAACGCTATTTTATAATTTTTCTGTTGTGCGAGGTTAACCTGTTAAATTAACTTTTATTATAGGTTTGGATACAATGGGTAATTTGCGCAGAGCTCTTTTACAGCCGCCTTTACACGTTTTTCAGCTGCTACGTTGTTTCCTTCGCCATGCTCGGCCAAACCGTCCACAACTTCAATAATCCATTCACCAATTTGCCGAAACTCAACCTCACCAAATCCCCGAGTAGTTCCGGCTGGACTACCTAATCGAACACCTGAGGTTATTGTTGGTTTTTCGTCATCAAAGGGGACTCCATTTTTGTTGCACGTGATGTTAGCTCTACCGAGCGCACTTTCAGTAGCATTCCCTTTTACACCTTTAGGCCTTAGGTCTACAAGCATCACATGGGTATCTGTGCCACCAGTAACGATATCCAGTCCCCCTGTCATAAGGGTGTCTGCCAATGCTTGTGCATTTTTGATAACTTGCTGTTGATAGAGTTTAAAGTCTGGCCGAAGTGCTTCACCGAATGCTACAGCCTTCGCAGCAATCACATGCATCAATGGACCACCTTGAATACCAGGAAAAATAGCTGAATTTGCTTTTTTAGCTATCGCCTCGTCATTAGTCAAAATAATACCACCCCTTGGGCCCCTCAACGTTTTGTGTGTTGTACTAGTAGCAGCATGCACATGGGGGAATGGGGATGGATAAACTCCAGCTGCAATCAAGCCAGCAAAGTGGGCTACATCAGCTAGTAAATATGCACCGACTTCATCAGCAATCTCACGGAATTTTTTGAAGTCAAGCTGACGGGGAATCGCAGATCCGCCTGCAATGATCATTTGAGGCTTGTGCTCTAAGGCTAGCCGCTTCACTTCGTCATAATCTACGTCAAGCGTATCCCTACGAACACCATACTGAACAGCATTGAACCATTTACCAGATTGGTTTGGTTTGGCGCCGTGTGTTAAGTGTCCACCCGCGTCCAAGCTCATTCCAAGTATTGTATCACCTGGCTTTAAAAGGGCCTGAAAAACGCCTTGGTTTGCTTGGCTACCGGAATTTGGCTGAACATTTGCAAAGTTACAATTGAACAGTTTGCAAGCTCTTTCGATTGCAAGATTTTCAGCAATATCGACATATTCACAACCACCATAATATCTGCGGCCCGAATAACCCTCAGCATACTTGTTTGTCATCACGGAACCTTGAGCCTCTAAAACGGCGCGCGAAACTATGTTCTCCGACGCAATAAGCTCAATCTCTTCTCTCTGACGCCCTAATTCAGACTTAATTGCGTTAAATAAATCATTATCACTGCTATCCAACTCTTCAGTAAAAAATCCATTTTGTTTGTGAAGTACATTCATTTGCGTTTCCTAACCTTTACTCTTTATCCTGTCCAACCAAGTCCTGCTGAGATGCAATTCATACTTTGCATCAGCTGAATTCGGTGCTCATTAACATCATTTTTTCTCACTTGCCGCAACAATTCTACCTGCGTCTTATGAGCCCAGTCTAGTTGACCTGCATTTTTCTCTATATTCGCGACTATATTTGGAAATCTGTGGCCAATTTTACATTCAGTTAATTCCTCTACTACTTCAATGCATGATCGGTATTCCTGGTTAACCTTACTGTATGTTACCTCGGCAACTTTATTATTATCCACCAACTCACTGTAAAGTAGCGCTATTTCCATATTTGCCAATAATAGAGACTTTTCGATTTCATCAACGCATAAATGGAACAGTGGCACCCTACTAAATGCCTTTCTCAGAACTTTTTTACTTGACGATCCTCTTATCTCACAAAACTTCTTAACAGCCTCTCCAAACCCATACCAGCTGCTAATCAAATGTCTATTTTGGCTCCATGCAAAAACCCATGGTATCGCCCTCAAATCTGATAAACTGGACGCCCCAAATCGCCTTGCAGGTCGAGAACCAATTTTCAACAATGATAATTCATCAACCGGACTTGCTTGATTAAAATAAGATACAAAATCACTGTGGTTAACCAAATTTAGATACGAAAGTTGGCTTAAACTTGAAAGCGCTTCCATAACGTCTTCTGCCTCTGGATCTACAGCTGAAACATTCGGCAGAGTAGAATGATGCAGAACTGACGACGAAAGAAGTTCTAACTGGGTGGCAGCCGTACCAATATTAGCATATTTTGAGGTAACAACCTCGCCTTGCTCAGTCAGCCTAAGCGTGCCATTAAGCGTTCCCTTAGGTTGAGCTGCAATTGCTCGATCAGTCGGAGCACCCCCCCTACTTACCGACCCACCTCTTCCATGGAAAAATTTTGGCTTTACGCCATTTTCTGAAAGTGCACGGGTTATAGCTCTTTGTGCCTTATCAAGTGTCCATGATGAGCATAGGAATCCACCGTCCTTATTACTGTCTGAATAGCCTAGCATAATCTCCATAAATGCGTCGGCATCCTTCAAACTTCGGGCTGCGATTGGAAATTCAAAAACTTGCCTCAAAATCTCAGGCGCCTTATCAAGATCCTCTATGGTCTCAAACAGTGGTACAACCTTCAAAGATAGTTTTTCCGAACCAAAACCTGCATATCGCGCAAGAAGAAGAACAGACAAAATGTCTGCAGCCGATCTGGTCATAGACAGAATGAATGGTCCAACGGCTTCTGGGTCAGGTCCATTTTGTACTGTCAATATTAACTCTAAAAGAGAAATCAATTCCAAAGACTCTTCAGTTAATTTGGATTTGTCTAATTTTGGGAGGTTGGGTTGCACTAGCTCTTTTTTTATTTGTTGTAGCCAGCTTTCAGGCCCAGGATCGATTGAAGTCCCCATAGTGCTCCAAATATTTGCAAGCACTCTAGTAACGACTTCCGAGTTTTGCC
>CABZJF010000050.1:0-4281 GCA_902525915.1 Paracoccaceae bacterium
AAATTCTAATCCTAACAAAACAGTTGTTCGAAGTAGAACAACAAATTGAAGATTACATTTCGGAAACTGGACAAGAATTAGCAGGCAGCATTAGGATAATCGCGGACTCTGCCTCACATGTTCTTAGCATACTAAGTGCTTTTCGAAAAAAGTATCCAACGGTAAAGGTCATTCTTAAATCCGGAAATTCCGAAGAAGTTGAAAATGCTCTTCGAACCTTTGATGCAGATATCGGCATCATGCCAAACTTGAGCAATAAAGTAGATATTGGTATGAGGTTTCTTGGCAGTAGTAACATCATAGCTTTTGGTCAACCAGAATATTTAAATCCAAATAAATCAATACTTAAAATGGCAAATGTGAAAAAGCTTCCAATTATTTTTAGAGAGAAAGGCTCGACCACTCGAAAGATTGTTGAGGAGGAGGCAAAAAAGCAAGGCGTACGACTGAAACCCGTGATAGAGGTTGAAGGCCGTGAGGCAATGCGAGAACTGGTAGCCTCTGGTGCTGGAATAGGTTTCATCTCTGAAGCTGAATTCGTCATCGATAATCGGGTAGTTACAGTCAGTCTTCAGGGAGAAGGTTTGATTATGAACGAAACCGTTGCTTTTCTTAAACAACGAAGCAACGTTCGTGTAATTAAAAACTTTCTATCAATGGTAAACAAACATGTATCAATGAATACTTCTTAAAGCTTCAGACATTTTCTTTACTAATTTTGGCATGCGTTTTCGCGGGACCCCAGAAAAACCAAGAACCAAGGCAGTTCTCTCAATAGGTTGCAGGCAATATACTGATAAAGGTAAACTCTCTATACCTTTGCCTAATAAAGCCTCATAGGCTATTTGATCATCTATTCCACTTTCGATATCAGCGATAATATGCATTCCTGCATCGCTGCTTGTAAAACTCAGCAAATCAGAACAATTTTCATTTAAGCACTCAATAAGAGTATCTCTTCTATCTCGATAAAGACGTCGCATCTTTCTAATATGCTCTGCAAAACGTCCATCATTGATAAATTGGGCAAGTGCGGCTTCTGTTATTGGAGAAGCATTCTGACCCAGCAGATTCGTCGCTTTAGCAAAGGTTTCAATTAACCATTCTGGAACCACCACATATCCTAGCCGAACCGCTGAGCATAAGGCTTTTGAGAAGGTGCCAACGTAAAACACCCTCCTCTCTTCATCCAAGGCGCTTAACGCCGGCAATGGGCGTCCTCTATAGCTAAACTCGCTGTCGTAGTCGTCTTCAATTATCCAAGAATTATTGTTACCTGCAAATTTCAGCAAAGAAAGTCTTCTGGCCAAACTCATTGTGATACCTAGTGGATGCTGATGCGAGGGAGTAGCAAATATTAACTTTGGGATGTCAAAATTATTTTTGGCGTAGTCTAAATCAAGACCCTCCGCATCAATTGGTACGGGCATTACATTTGCACCCATTGCCGTCATTACATCTCGCCCAGCAATATGACCTGGATTTTCATACCAGACGGTATCGCCAGCCTTTAAAAGTGCAAACGAAATTAGAACAAAAGCTTGTTGGGCTCCCGAAGTTATTACTATTTGCCCTGCATCCACTCTTAGGCCCCTCGCATCAGCAAGATGTTGAGCTATTGATCCTCTTAAATCTCCAGATCCATTCAAGCTTCCATAGCCTAAATTGTAACGATCGCTTTCTGACATGGCATTCAATAGATATTTGTTCCAATTTTTATTGGGAATTTATCAAGTGCAGGCAATCCAGGTCTAAATGGCGTTGTCTTTCCGTATCTAACGGAAGCTTTCAATATAATTGAAAATGCACTAGATAGTTTACACTAGGTTAATTATTCAGAAAATCCATATTTGTGTATATTATTGTTTACATGAGCAATAATTTAACTCATTAACTTTTGGCCGTGGTTTAGAAAATTATTAATATGAAAAAACCCCTAAATGGTATACGAGTACTAGATTTAACAAATGTTCTAGCGGGACCCTACTGCTGTCACCAATTAGTACATTTAGGGGCAGAGGTCATAAAAGTTGAAGCTCCTAAAACAGGCGATTTAGCACGTCAACTAGGTGCAGACGAAAGACTCAATAAAAAATTAATGGGTATTTCTTTTCTAGCGCAAAATGCGGGTAAAAAATCGATAACATTAAATCTCAAGTCTCCAAGGGGTAAGAAACTTTTTTTACAGCTTACAGAAACTGCAGACGTGCTTGTAGAAAATTTCCGACCAGGTGTAATGAAACGTCTAAAGCTAGATTATGACCAAATCAAAAAAATAAACAAAAAAATAATATTCTGTTCTATTTCAGGATATGGCCAAACTAGTCATTGGAAGGATCGGCCAGCATATGATCAAATCATACAAGGTGTTTCAGGGTTAATGTCAATAACCGGAGATCAAGAAACTTCTCCATTACGGGCAGGCTTTCCTGTGGCAGATACAGTTGGTGGCATAACAGCTGCGTTTGCAATTTCTGCAGCACTTAACGCCAAACCACGCGGCACATTTATTGACGTTAGCATGTTGGAAGCATTAATGTCCTCAATGGGGTGGGTAGTATCTAATTACCTCAACACAGGAGTTGAACCCATTGCTCACGGGAACGAAAATCCTACTTCTGCTCCCTCCGGAACATTTAATACAAGCGACGGACTCTTAAATATTGCTGCGAACAAAGATAAGCAATGGCAGCTCTTGACTGACTATTTGGATCTTGCTCATTTGCGAAAAAACTCTGCATACAAGACACGTGAGGCGCGCAAGAAAAACCGCACTAGTTTAAAAAAAGAGCTTGAAAAGGTATTGGGCAAATATCCAGCGGATAAATGGGTCAAGGAACTAAGCGAGATTGGAGTTCCAGTAAGTAAAGTCTTAAAGGTATCTGAAATATTGAAATCTGAACAAATTGTTAGTTCCGGTTTCTTGACAAAATACCAGCAAGTAAAAAAAGTTGATAGAGATGTAAGAGTAGCTACAACAGGTATAAAAATAGATGGCATGCACCCAAGAGTTAGCGCTCCACCTCCAAGTATAGGAGAGCACAATGATGAGATTTTTGATGAATTAGGTTTAAGTTCTTCCGACCTTTATAGCTTAGCCAAGAAAGGAATTGTGTAGGCTGGAATTTTAACAACAGCCAAAATCAAATCAAAAAGATCTTCTAGTATAGTGATCTAATTTGATCAAATAAAGCCGTGCCTTCTGACCTCCACGAGCAAAGCGCGTCTTCGATATTTGACGACTCTTGCTTGGAATACTGCCATTGGTTTTGGCTAAGAAAAACTTCACATAAATTACTTAGAGGTTGAACCCGTTTTGGGTCTAGACCTATATCTGCAACCAGTGCTTCTATTTTCCAACTGTTAGACCTTATAGCTATGAACGGTGTTCTGGTTAATATAGCAAGACATACAGCGTGAAACCTTCCTGTAATCAAAAGGGATTTTCCCTGTAAATGATCTATATATTCCTCATGGGATTTCAAAAGATATGCCATCGGATTTTTTTCAAATATTGCTTTGGAAGCTCTGCGATCAAAAAACGATTTCAATACCTTTGATTTTCTAAGAATCCCAGGTGTTCCGACAGATAACGATTTAGTTATTGGGACAAACTCTGCACCGACACCAGATGCGAGCAAACTAAGTTCTCGGGTAACTTTACTACTGACCGAGCAGCTTACGGTAATTCCACGGCGAGCTACATTAGTCGGTTCAATGGCGTGAAACATTGAAAGATCCCCAATCCATTTAACTTGCTTAACCAGTTTTCGTAATTCACTTGCCGAAAAACTATCTCTACAATAAACTATGTCACAATTGGAAATAGTTCTAGCCCATATCTCTGGATTTTCCTGCCATAAACAATTTATCAACGCAACTGAGCCACCATTACGTTTCACTAATTCAATTGCAGAAATTAACCAAAGCGCTTTTCTCTTCCCATGATGAATTGTACCTTCACCGTTCACGATAAGAAGCTTAGCCGTTCCAATTAGTGATCTGGCATAATGGTATTTCTCCCAATTAACTCCAACTCCTATTGATGGGATATCAATGATGCCTCTCTTCGCCAATTCACTACGAATAGTTAACATGACGCGCTGACATCCAAAGTGTGCTCCACCTTGGTTGGTATCGTTTAGAATAGCTACGTTCAATGACACCTCGATTTTAATAATAGATGCGCATTTACTAGCACTTTTGGTATAACAGATTAAACAATAAAAAAAGCGCCTTGTCTCAGTTGCTTTTTTTAAAAAACGACCGGACGAAAAATCA
>CABZJF010000051.1:0-4018 GCA_902525915.1 Paracoccaceae bacterium
CGGCTGCCTCGCATTCCAACGCAAGCTCCGACGGGATCAATTGAGCCATCATTCGTAAAGACTGATATTTTTGCGCGTGATCCAGGATCTCTCGAAACTGATTTGATTTCGATGATTCCCTCATAGATTTCGGGAACTTCCATTTTAAATAGTTCAGCCATAAATTCAGGAGCTGTTCTCGATAAAAAGATTTGAGGACCTCTCATTTCTCTTTTTACCTCTTTTATATAGCACCGTATCCTGTCTCCGGAGCGGTAACTCTCTCGGCCAATTTTTTCATTTCTCCGAAGCATTGCCTCGCCTCTTCCAACATCAACTATAACGTTTCCGTATTCCTCACGTTTCACAACACCGTTTATTATTGTGCCAGCACGATCCTTAAATTCTTCGAACTGTCTGTCACGCTCTGCTTCTCGTACTTTTTGTAAAATTACTTGCTTAGCTGATTGAGCTGCGATACGTCCCATGTCCACTGGAGGTATTTCCTCAATGAATTGCTGTCCAACTTCTGGGCTTTCCATATATTGCTTGGCTTGTTCCACGGTCATTTCAGCTTGATAATTCTCTAACAATTCTTCTTCTACTACTGTGCGAACACGTCGGAATGTCGCTCGACCAGTCTTTCTGTCAATAGAAACTTGTATATCCATTTCAGAGCCGTAGCGTGATTTAGCTGCCCGCGCTAAACTTTCCTCCATAGCTTCCACTACTAAACTTGGGTCGATCATTTTTTCGCGTGCTACAGCTTCAGCTGTTTGCAATAATTCTAACTGATTTGCGGAAGTTATAGCCATTTTCTACTCCTCATTATTTTCTGACTGGGTTTCAATTTCGTCAAAGTTTTCTTCATTCAAAATACTAGTCTTGGTATTTTTCTTAAGCATTTTTTTAATTAAATCATCGGATAAAACTAATCTAGCGTCTGATAGCCAAGTAAATTTTAAACCAATGGTACCTTCCTCCAGGTTGATAAGCACTTCATCATTATTTACCCCAGCCAACACGCCTCTAAACCGTCGTCGTCCATCAATTGATTCCGTTGTTTCTACCTTGGCTTCAAAACCTTGGAATGAGTCAAAATCTTTTTTTCTTGTAAGCGGTCGATCGATGCCAGGGCTTGAAATCTCTAATGTATAATTCTCTGGTATTGGATCCTCTACATCTAAGATTGTTCCGACTGAAGTATTAATTTCTGCTAACTCATCAACTCCTATTTGACCGTCTAAGCGATCAGCCATAATCTGTAAGGTGCTAGGATTACCATTGGATAATCTAACTCGCACCATTTCAAATCCTAAATCCTCTAAAATTGGATTTAAGAGCTCCGCAAGTTTTTTATCCATATAGGACTTTGCTATTAAGTTGTTAATCATTATCTCATACAAAAAAACGGGCCGGCGGCCCGCTTCATTAAATCGGTGGAGTGTAAGTTGCCCAACACACCGCTGTTATGCCTCGTATAATTGTAATATTCTCTATTTGCAAGTGTTCAATTTTGAAGTTGTCAGTCACTTTAGCTACATGATAAATAGCAAGCATAATTAATGGATAGTGGTTTTGGAATTAAGCTCTCAGGAAATAGATGCAATTTTGTTATCAATAAAGGTGTCAATTTGGTCTGTTGTCTTTAGTTTCTTACCGGCCGTCTACATCGCCTATGTTTTATCTCGAAAAAAATTCTGGGGCCGACAGGCACTAAATGTCATAGTTCATATTCCATTAATACTACCCCCTGTAGTTACCGGGTATTTTTTATTGCTTTTATTCAATCGGACTGGGATAATCGGGCGTTTTTTAGATACCTATTTTGGCGTCACTGTCGCCTTTCATTGGTTTGGGGCTGTGCTTGCCGCTGCTGTTATGTCTTTTCCATTAATGGTTCGAGCCATTAGATTAGGGTTTGAGAGTGTTGATCCAAAGTTAGAAGTGGCTGCTTACTCATTGGGTGCAAATAAGTTTATAATCTTCCTAACAATAACTTTGCCATTAATTATCCCAGCTTTAATAACGGGTGCTGTTTTAGGTTTTGCAAAATCAATGGGAGAATTTGGAGCTACAATCACCTTTGTATCAAACATTCCCGGGCAAACCCAAACAATACCATCGGCCATTTTTGAATTTTTGCAGATTCCAGACAATAATTTTATGACATTGAGGTTAGTCTGTCTTTCGTTACTGATTTCTATTGTAGCGTTATATATTTCTGAAGTTCTCGCCAGCAGGTTGAGCAGAAGAGAACAGAACGAATGAGTATAGCTGTAAATATTGAAAAAACTGTGGGTGACTTCCAGCTTAATACAGAATTTTATGCTGACATTGGTATAACTGCAATTTTTGGACCTTCGGGTGCTGGTAAATCAACGCTGGTAAACCTTATCGCAGGATTAGTGAAACCAGACTCCGGTTATATAAAAATACTTAATGAAGTAATTTTTGAAAGTCAGCAAAAAATTAATGTACCTGCTAACAAGAGAGGGATTGGTTTTGTCTTTCAAGATGCAAGGCTATTTCCGCATATGAAGGTTGAGAGTAACTTAAAGTATTCAAATAGATTTGGCCGAAAGGGTCACCTCAGCTCATTTACAGAAATTGTGGAAGTGCTAAATTTGGCACAAATTCTTCATCGTTTACCCGGAAATTTATCAGGTGGTGAGAAGCAAAGAGTGGCGATCGGTCGTGCTTTGCTGAGCAATCCAAAAATACTCATTCTGGATGAGCCCTTGACCGGGCTTGATGAAGGTTTGAAAGCTGAAGTAATCCCTTATTTAGAATTCGTGCGTGATAATTTTAAAATACCAATCCTTTACATAAGCCATTCTCAATCTGAGGTTGTCAGACTTTCTGATAGAATTGTAGTTCTTGAAAAAGGCAGGATTCTCGAGCAAGGAAAGACCTTGCAAATATTGTCTAGTTTCAGTGTTGCAAAAAAGTTGGGTTTAAGAGACCTTTCATCTTTTGTTGAGGCTAAGGTTTCAAAACATGCATCCGATGGCATTACAGAACTAGATTTTGCAGGTTCTAAATTATTTTTGCCCAAGATAGATGCAATTTTAGGTAGCAAAGTTTATTTAAGAATCCTTGCAAAAGATATAACACTTGCAATCGAACAACCTAAAAAGATATCAGCTCTTAACATTTTGCAGGGTAAGGTGGGTGAGGTAATTCTAGGGAATGGCCCTGGTGCTATTGTTGGTATTGAAGTTGGAGGTCATAGGCTAACAACAAGAATAACGCAGCGTTCTCTTAATGCAATGAATTTAAAGCATGGCCAAACTTGTTTTGCATTCTTAAAAACTGTTTCTGTCGCCACTTCGGATATTATTACTTAAAATTTTCTTTTTTAAACCTTGTATACACTCCCTCAGGAAGATTAATGGCAGCACTCAAGTCCTTTAGCTGTGCGATAGAAAATGTGATTTTATTAATTTTATCAGTACGAGCGTCATATTGTTCAATTGTTACGCATTCAGAGAAACTATTGATGATAAGATCTTCTTGTAATTGAGTAGTTCCTTCATCAACTAAAGTTATGACTGTTGAGTCAAATTCATGTTCGATCGAAAACATCATGGCCCCAGTTTATAGTGTGATTTACACTATCGTAGTGCACTAATACTTTATAATTCAATAATCAAAGCTCTATTTTGGTTCTATTTTTTTGCTATAAACATCAAATTGTTAGCAGGCATTTCAATAACTGCTTCTGGAGATAGGTTATTTTCTTCGATTTCATCAAGTATATCAAAGTCGTCTTTATACCCGATTTCTTGGTCATAATTGATAAGTGAGTTGTGAAACTTAAAATCTTGATCGCTTATTAGTTCACCACTTCTCATAAATGGGCCGTAAATCATAAAATAGCCATTACTTTTTAGCGCAAATGAACTTTCGCGAATAAGATTTTTCATTTCTCTATCACTTATGAGATGGAAGATATTAATAGTGATTATTACGTCATAATTATTAATTTTTTTGGCCCAGTCGGAGGCTGTGACATCAAGCAATAAAGGTGTGTTAA
>CABZJF010000052.1:0-3698 GCA_902525915.1 Paracoccaceae bacterium
GCCACATCCACGGGAGAAAAGATCAATTCCCGAAGCATTTAATTTATCCATGAACCCAGCTTCACGGTCACGTTGCGTGGATGCTCCTTCCCATCCGGCTATATACGAAATCTTATTGTAACCTGCAGAAATTAGGTACTTTGCAACTTTCTGACCGCCGGCGTAGTTGTCAGATGTCACGGCAGACATCTTTGGACTATCATGTGCTCTGTTGAACAATACTAATGGAACTCTTGCGGCACGACATTTATTGGATAATTCGGGAGAAAGAGAGACAGACGCTGCGATAATTCCATCTACCTGGTAGTCAAGAATTTCTTCTACTACCGTGTCTATGTTTTCTGACGAGTTTGATGCCATAAATACTAAAACGTGATAACCCCGTTCCTGTAATTTCTTAGATAGGTTTTCTAGAGCTTCTGGGTAAAATTGATTATTTAAGTAGGCTACTACCAAGCCAATTATTCTACTCTTTCCGGACACCATAGCGCGTGCCAACGAATTTGGCCGGTATCCTAATTCTGCTGCAGCCTTTTGAACTTTCTCTATAGTTTTCATGGATGCAGATGCTCCGGGTGTGAACACTCTGCTAACTGCAGATTGTGATACACCTGCTTTTTGAGCAACTTGTTGAGAAGTGACGCGAACATTGCTCATTCTGCTGTCCAGCCTCCATCAACTAAAATTGATGTTCCCGTGACCATAGATGATAGATCTGTAGCAAGGTATAAAACAGCGCCCATAATATCAGAGACCTCTGCAACCCGTCCCAGTTTAATCTTACTTTTAATCCAGTTAACCCGATCTGGATTTTGAAAAGTTGATTCTGTGAGTGGAGTACGTACAAAGGTAGGGCAAATAGAATTGATACGGATACCATTGGGTCCCCATTCGATAGCCATAGACTTAACCATTCCTTCAATCGCGTGCTTTGATGCTGAATAAACTGCTCGATCAATTCCTCCCACATGAGCCATTTGACTTGATATGTGAATTATGGATCCGCAAATATCTCTATCTAACATTGATTTTGCAGCTATTGTTGAGATAAAGTAAGCAGATCGTAAATTTACATTCATCACAGCGTCGTAATCTTTTAATTTTGTCTCTATCGCCGGTGAATGCCGTGCTTGGCCTGCTGCATTTACAACAATATCTATTTTATGCTTCTCGAAGATATTTTCGATTTCAGAGTGGTGGTTAATGTCCACACTTTCCGATCTCACATTCCAGCCGTTTTCTTTTAATGCTTTCTCAGTTTCAACTAACCGATCCCGTCCACGAGCCACGCAAATTACACCGGCGCCTGCACCAGCAAGGGCTGCTGCGGCACCCTGACCTATCCCAGATGATGCGCCAGTGACGATTGCTGTTTTCCCTTCTAAAGACATGGATGGCATTCTTGGTAGGTTAATCATGCTCAAGCTCGCTTAATCAATTGTAAGATTTCTACATTTATTGAATTCACGCATGCGGGCTAGTACATCAACGCCGATCTGGCGGTACATATCAAGAAGATCAACTAGTACCCAGTTTTCACGAATTAAGCCATTCTCAATACGCCAGAAGTCGAGGCTGCACATATTAATTCTTTTTCCAGAGGGTGCGATGCCCATCCATCCATCATCTGATAAGGTTTGGATCATATTGGGCCAGCCTGTCACTGCAGCATAATCCTCGTCACCAAAAAAATGGTAAACTAATTCTTCAACAAATTTACCTCGGTCTGGCATCCCATTTAAAAATGGAATTTGATGCCAATGTCTGAACCCAGAGATGCCTCGGCCTGTTCCTATTCCAGCTGGACCATACCAATTCATTTTGGGATGCCAAAACCTTTCCATTTCCATAACTTCAGGGCCACCGGTACTCGGATGAAGCTTCATATATTCCAGCATTTCAATAACAAGTGAGCAACTTCTATCTGACTTTTGTTTATTCCAAGGACCTGTTACGATTCCATCTAGTGTCGCTGGCCCGGGAATGTGATACTCGCGGCCGAGGGAGGGTGCCATTGGCCAAGAGTTTGCTTGCATCATGACTTCTGGAACGTCCCAGATTGCTTGGACTTCTACAATCTTACCTTCCCAGAATTTATAGAATTCATGGAATCGCATGTGCACTAAATGACCTGTTGGTGGTATATCAAGCCAAGGTGCTGTAAATGTTCCAGTGTAATGACCGCCACAGCCTACCCATTCATCGCCCGCTTTAGTTAAACCGCCAACAACTATCCAATCGCGCCTTTCTAAATCTGGTACTGATCTAAGCAGTGGTTTGTAGCATGTGTCGTACAACTCATCTGGTCCAGTCATGTCTCCCAATGGCCATGGCATATGAATTATTGCATCAGGAGTGAATAAACTTGAAATTACTTTACGAATATCTGTTTCATCAAAGTTGTACATAGCAGAGCGCAGTTTACTCATAGATGTTTTATTTGATGTATGAATACACGCCACTGAGAGGATCCTATCTATAAAGTCTTATTCACTCGGCTGCAGTTCCATAAGCAATATTTTTACGACCATAACGCCGAACACGAACATTACATTGCTCCGCATGTCCAACAAATCCCTCAAGCATACAAAGACGAGATCCATATTCTCCTATCAGAGTTGCAGCTTCGTCAGTGATAATTTTTTGGTAGCTATGCGTTTTTAGGTACTTTCCAACCCATAGACCCCCAGTATATCTTCCTGCCTTTTTGGTGGGTAGAGTGTGATTAGTTCCAATTACTTTGTCGCCATTAGCTACATTTGTCCGGGGTCCGAGAAATAAAGCTCCGTAAGAATGCATTTTTTCTAAATACCAATCATCTCGATCAGTCATGACCTGCACGTGCTCATAAGACATGTCATTTGCAACTTGCAGCATTTCCTCATGGCTATCACAGATAATAATATCTCCATAATCACGCCAGCTAGCTTCCGCAGTTTCCCGAGTTGGTAGCCGTTCTAGTAGTCTATGTATTTCGCTCAATGTGTCATTGGCTAATTTGTCACTGTTTGTAATCATACAGGCAGGAGAGTTGTATCCATGTTCGGCTTGCCCCAGCAGATCGGTTGCGCAGATTTCAGGATCAACTGTTAAATCAGCTATAACCATTGTTTCTGTTGGTCCTGCAAAAAGATCAATTCCAACCCTTCCGAATAATTGTCTTTTCGCTTCGGCCACGAAGGCATTTCCAGGTCCTACAAGCATGTCCACAGATTTGATCGTTTCTGTCCCAATAGCCATAGCTCCAACCGCTTGTATGCCCCCTAAGACATATATTTCATTAGCGCCCGCCATGTGCATTGCTGCAACAATGGCAGGATGTGGCTCTCCGTTTACCGGCGGTGCGGAAGCTATAATGCGTGGTACTCCTGCGACTGATGCTGTTAGTACAGACATGTGAGCCGACGCTACCATCGGAAATTTACCACCAGGAACATAACATCCAACGGACTGCACTGGGATATTTTTATGGCCCAAAATAACACCTGGAACTGTTTCAACCTCAATATCTTTCATTGATGCTTTCTGCTCCTCGGCAAAACGACGGATTTGTGTTTGTGCAAATTTTATATCTTCCATGTCGCGCCTAGAAACTTTGTGTATTGCAGCCAGAATTTGGCTTTCATTTAACTGAAAATTTTCTGGTGCATATCCATCAAATTGTTGGCTCAATGCTTTCACAGCAACGTCACCTCGGA
>CABZJF010000053.1:0-3471 GCA_902525915.1 Paracoccaceae bacterium
TGTCGATTTGATCTGTTAAACCTGCCTCATCAACTGCGATTTTAACACCCTTTGCAAACTCGTCGTATGGAGCAAACATAACAGTTATATCTGAATTTGCTTGCAAAACTGATCTCGCCTGGTTCGCATTGGAGTTAGCTATTGGATTATCAAGAGTACCGAATTGAGCAACTTCCTCGATCCCTGGATTTGCTGCTTTAATGTCTTCCCATGCAGCATGGCGACGATCTAGCGGAGCAATACCCGGCACGTAAACATAGCCAGCTTTCCAACTTGTGCCATTATCTATTATTGCCTGCTCCAGAGCCAATTTACCCAAGAGGTAATCTGATTGTTCTATTTGAGGTATTGCTGGATTTTCTACATTAACGTCAAAGGCGACAACTTTAATACCAGCATCGACTGCTCTTTGAGCTGCATCTCGCATACTCTCAGTCAAACCATGTTGAATTACAATGCCATCAACACCGAGTGCAATAGCTTGATCTACCATATCAGATTGGAGAGCCGCATCCTGTCTGCTATCAAAAACTCTTAAGTCAACGCCTAGAGCTGCAGCTTGAGTTTCTACTCCCGAAAGATAGGCCTGAAAAAAATCACCTGTGGACAGATATCTAACGAGCGCAATTTTTACGTCACCCGGATTATCAAACGGCGCTGGCATGTCACCAGCTGTTACCGCGGTTGAAAAAAGCGCAGGTAGCACAACGCTTCCTCCTAGTATTTTAAGTATTGATCTTCTAAACATAATTTTCTCCCATAGTATGTTAAAAGCCTATTATTCAGTGGCTAGTTTTTCGCCCCTTCGATGAAAGAGCAAATGTAAAAATGAGTGCAATAACTAGTACACTCCCCTTTACGAAATCTTGAGTATAATACGGCGCGTTCATCATCGTCAATCCTTGAAGAAGCACTCCAACAAAGAGAGCACCTATTGCAGTGCCAAATGCATTAGGCTTCGCCGCTCCCAGAACGGCAAAACCTATCAAGGCCGCAGCAACAGAATCTAGCAACAAATTATTTCCTGAAGCTATATCACCACGACCTAATCTGGCAGAAAGTAGTATTCCGCCTATCGAAGCAGTGATCCCTGAAATGACATACGCAAGAATTTTATATTTATTAACATTCGCTCCCGCCAAGGCAGTAGCAGTCTCGTTTGAGCCTATTGCATACATGAGCCTACCATGTCTGGTAAGCTCAAGAAAAAGCCAAATAAATACCCCAACCAATAAAAATATTATTACTGGAATTGGTATAAGGTTTTCTAAGAAAAAATCTAAACGATGACGGCCAAGCCATAAAAAACTTTGTGAATAGACACCTTCTGCTGTCTCACCACTAGGAAGCTTCATACCAGTAGAGATAGATCTTCCTTCCGTAGGTATGCGCTGCAGTCCGATAAGTAAAAACATCATGCCCAACGTGGCCAATAAGTCTGGAACCCTGGCCTTTACGATTAGAAGCCCATTTACCAAGCCTACAAATGCTCCCATGATAAGGCAGGCAATTATGGCCGTGAAGGCTGACATCTCAAGTACGACCATTACATAAGCTGAGAGCATAAGTGCAGTGGTAGCTACAGAGCCTATTGATAAATCAAAGCCATCCACCACCAAAGTTGCCGTAACACCGAGCGCCAAAATACCCGTAATAGAAACAGATTGAAAAATAAAAACAGCTGAGCGTGGACCTGCAAAACCCTCTGCAACTGCAGAAAAGAACAACACCAAACCCAAAAGCAACAGTAGAAAACCATAGCGGATTGCAAAACTTCTCATATTCATAATACTTTTTCACCCATTTAAACTTCCTCTTGCTTCAGCTAAAGTTTCAGGCGGTTTTCCACTGTAGAGAGAAAGAATATCTACAATATTGCTCTCTTTATTCTCAAAGATACCAGCATAAGAACCTTCATGTAACACAACGATCTTATCAGCAATTTCTACTGCTTCGTCTAGCTCGGCGACGAAGACTAATGTTGCTCTATCTTTAGATGACTGCCTTATCTGGCTTCCAATGTCCCTACGTGCTTTTATGTCAACACCTTGAAATGGCTCATCAAGTAGTAAAACTTCTGATTTTTCTGAAAGCCAACGACCAATCATTACCTTTTGCTGATTGCCCCCTGAAAGTGTGGTAACTAAATCAAGTTCTGACTGACACACTATCCCTAATTCTGAGATCGACAAAGTTGCTTTTCTTTCTAAATTTTTTGGCTTCAGAAATGAAAACCAACTGTGCCGATCCAAGAACGGGAGAACCATGTTATTTGTAATGTCAAAGTCAGAAACGACAGCATTTGTAGACCTATCCTTCGGACACATAAAAATACCTTTTGAGATGGCATCGGCAGGACTTTTAGGATTATAAGGCTCGCCGTGCAAAAGCATGTCTCCCTCAAATAGAGGATTCAAACCAAAAATAGCAGAGGCTACTGCCGTTTTTCCGCTGCCTAATAAGCCAGTTATTGCAAGGATTTCATTTTTATAAAATACCAAATCGAATGGGGTACTATATTTTGAAAGTTTTGCATCACGCAATTCAAATGTGGGCGTTCCCTTTTCTTGCAACTGTAATTTACCATGCACCATTTTTTGACCAAGCATTGCAGTAACTGCGCCTTCATAATCAAGAGAGGGACCATCAAAAATACCAGAAATCTTACCATCTCTCATGGTAACTATACGGTCGGCAATAGCTCTAATGTCTGACATGCGATGGGAGATATATAGTATAGCGACGCCTTGCTCTTTTAAATTGGAAAGAAGTTTAAATAGGCGTTTAGCTTCATTAGCAGAAAGAGACGACGTTGGCTCATCAAGTATGAGTAGTTTTGGTTTGCGTGTCATTGCTCTTGCGATTGCAATCATTTGCCGATCTGCTAATCCCAAATCTTTAACTGCAGCTGTGATATCTAAATCTAAATCCATTGTAGCTGCTACTTTTCTGGCTTCAGCTCGTAATTTATCTGTTCTTAGAAAAAATCCTGCACTACTTTCGGCTAGTCGATCAATCATGAGGTTTGAAGCTACGTCAAGGTCTGGGATTACTCCATTATTAATTGTTTGATGGACCGTAACCACGCCGGACTGAAATGCATCTGAAGGAGAAGCTGGTGAGAAGTTTTCCCCAAAAAGAGTTACGTTTCCTGCGTCTGCTTTATGTACACCACATAATATTTTAACCAGAGTAGATTTACCTGCACCGTTCGCTCCCATGAGCACAGTAATTGTGGCTGATGGTAATTCTAGGTCAACCTCTTTCAGCACTTGGTTAGGCCCAAAAGATTTGACAATACCTGAAATCTGGCAAGCTAGCTCCAACGTGGCTTCCTCCTAAAACTTATGCTTACAAGAGGCTTTTCAATTGTCAACTCTCTTGACAAAAGTCAAAATTTGCCAATGCTTGAAATATCAATGCTTTTTGTTAAGAGGCTCCAAATGAAAGATGATTTAGAGTATGAACCTC
>CABZJF010000054.1:0-3470 GCA_902525915.1 Paracoccaceae bacterium
TGGCCACAACTACAGCATTAAAAATTGCGGATTATGTAGTAACAGAAGCAGGTTTTGGTGCGGACTTAGGCGCCGAGAAGTTCATGAACATAAAATGTCGAAAAGCAGGCTTGGCCCCATCGGTAGTAGTTGTTGTGGCCACGATTAGAGCCATGAAAATGAATGGTTGCGTTGCTAAGTCAGACCTGGGAGATGAGAATGTGGATGCCGTTATTCAAGGCTGTCCAAACCTGGGAAGGCATATTGAAAATGTTAAATCTTTTGGAGTTCCAGTTGTTGTGGCTATCAATCATTTTGTTAGCGACACTGACGCAGAGGTGAAGGCTGTACAAGACTATGTATCGGATATGGGTTCTGAAGCAATCTTATGCAAGCACTGGGAGAAAGGTTCTGAGGGAACAGTAGACCTAGCTGAACGGGTAGCAGAAATAGCAGACTCTGAAATTGGAAACTTTGCACCACTGTATAATGATGAGATGTCTTTACTTGGGAAAATCGAAACAATAGCAAAACGCATTTATCGTGCGGATGAGGTTTTAGCCGATGCGAAAATCCGAAACCAATTGAAGGAATGGGAAGCTGCTGGTTACGGCAACTTACCGGTTTGTATGGCCAAAACACAGTATAGCTTTACAACTGATCCAAACAGGAGAGGTGCGCCAACTGGCCACTCTGTACCGGTGCGCGAAGTTAGACTAAGTGCGGGGGCTGGTTTTATCGTAGTAATTTGTGGTGAAATAATGACTATGCCTGGACTGCCATCAAAACCTGCTTCAGAGAGTATTATGCTGAATGAATCTGGTCAGATAGAGGGATTATTCTGATCTAATCCAACAATTTCAGTTTACCAAATAATTCAAATCAAAAAGGAAGATAAGCTATGTCTGCGGATGTGATTGATGGAAAAGAATTTTCTTTGAGAGTACGAAATAAGGTCGCCGAAGGTGTAGCAAAACTTAAGAAAGATTATGGTATAAAGCCAGGTCTAGCCGTGGTTCTGGTCGGTGAAGACCCAGCCAGCCAAGTATACGTTCGATCTAAAGGCAAGCAAACCGTTGAAGCTGGTATGAATTCATATGAGCATAAATTAGATGCTTCCACTTCTGAAAGTGACTTGCTAAAGCTAATATCAAAATTGAATGAAGATCCTGATGTGCATGGTATATTAGTTCAATTACCGCTTCCTAGTCATTTAAATGAAGATTTGGTCATCAACTCCATCGCTCCTCAAAAGGATGTTGATGGGTTTCACATTTCTAATGTTGGGATGCTTGGTACTGGCCAAAAATCAATGGTACCATGCACACTTTTGGGTTGTTTGATGATGTTACGTGATTATCATGGTTCTTTGTCTGGATTGGATGCAGTTGTAATTGGTCGATCTAACATTGTTGGAAAGCCCATGGCACAGTTATTACTCGGAGACAGCTGTACTGTAACAATAGCACACTCTAGAACTAAAGATTTAAAAGATTTAGTTAAACGAGCTGATATCGTAGTTGCGGCTGTTGGCCGTGCAGAGATGGTTCCTGGGGATTGGATCAAAGAAGGTGCTACTGTAATTGATGTGGGCATCAATCGTATTGATAAACCGGAAGGTGGTACACGTCTTGTCGGTGATGTCGACTATGACAGCTGCTCAGCTGTCGCAGGTGCTATCACTCCCGTTCCAGGGGGCGTTGGACCAATGACAATAGCCTGTCTGCTAGCTAATACATTAACAGCTGCGTGTAGGGCAAATAACGTTGAGGAACCAGTCGGTTTAACTGCTTAATATGACAGTATAGTCAACCCAAAAAAAACGAACAAGATGGCTATCCACTGCTTAGGGGAAATCCTTTCCCGTAAGATGAATGCCGCTAGTAAGATTGTGACCAGGCCGAATAACGATGCGCTGATAGATGCAAGAACTGGAAATTCTAGTTTGCCTGAGCTAATTACGAAGCCTTGAGCTATGGCATCTAGTAATGCCATAAAAGCAAAGGTTCTCCATTCAGATAAATCCGGGACGATAGGCATATTTAGGTATTTGGCAATAAAAATTAAAGCTATAAGAGCAGAGACGCGATTTGGGAGCAAAAGTGCATACTGATCGCTTAAATTCGAAGCATACTGTCCTAGAGCAAAACTTGAGGCAAAGCTGAAACTTGATGCTATTGCCCAAAAAATTGCTGATTTTTTGTTTGATAGCGACCCTTGGTTTTCTTCTTTAGAAGCAGCTACGTATCCTGCAGAGATGACTATTATAATTACTGCCCCAAAATGTATATAGGTTGGTAGGTTTCCATTTAGACCAGAGAAAATTAAGGAGAAAACGGGATATGCACCAACAATCGGTGCAATCAGCTTTATTGGCCCAATTACAAAGGCTTTGTATAAAGCTATCCCAGCAAGTGCAAAAAATGATCCGGAAACTACTGAAACTGATAAGGCAAGATATGATAGCTCAGAAAAATCCGCATAGAGAATTACCACTGGACTTTGAAACAAACATCCAAAAAATAAAACAGCAGCTATAGAGGCATAAACCCCTCTTGGTTGCTTCAGAATTCTGATAATAAAATCATGAAGACCCCAGCAAAGCGCAGCTACCAGGCCAAATGTTAAAGACAGCATTAGCAGACGCCTTATTTTTTGTGTTTAGTTCACTCGGTGACTTGGATACTCAGATTTTAGATGTCTAGGGTGTTTTCCTTTTCCCAAGATGAAAAATGTGAAACGAAAGAGTTCCATTCTTCCATCTTAAGTTTCAAATACGCTTCAGAGAACTCTTTACCCATCGCTTCCTTAAGTCCTTTATCTTTGTCATATGCGCGCAGTGCATCGAGCATATTTAGCGGTAATTTGGGTGCACCTCTGACCGTATGGCCTTGAGCATACATGTCTATATCGTAACGTTTACCCGGATCAGCTTCGGATTTTACTCCCGATAGACCAGCCGCAATTATTACTGCCTGCAGCAGATAGGGATTTGTCGCTCCGTCTGCTAACCTCAGTTCAAAGCGGCCTGGTCCTGGCACACGAACCATATGAGTTCTGTTATTCCCAGTCCATGTGACTGAATTGGGTGCCCAGGTCGCTCCTGACATAGTTCTAGGGGCATTTATTCTCTTATAACTATTGACTGTAGGGTTAGTTATCGCTGCAAAAGCCGAAGCATGCTTCATAATACCGCCAAGGAAATGTCGTCCTTTTTCTGATAGCCCTAGTTCAGACGTTTGGCTATCCGTACTCGGGGTAGTCGCAAACACATTTGTCTTTGCTTTAGACCCCGGGGCATCCCAAACGGATATATGAGCATGACATCCGTTTCCAGTTAAACCTTCAACTGGTTTCGGCATAAAAGTTGCACGAAAACCATGTTTTTCAGCCACAGATTTTGTCATAAATTTAAAGAAGCTATGTTTGTCTGCAGTAGCTAAAGTATCATCAAATTCCCAATTCATTTCAAATTGGCCGTTAGCATCTTC
>CABZJF010000055.1:0-3386 GCA_902525915.1 Paracoccaceae bacterium
ACTTTGTCATATCGATATCATATCTAGTTGTACGCCTGCTACCGTCATCCCTGGGTTCAGCATCAATTGTAATTGCCTGAGCAGGACAGATTGCTTCGCAGAGCTTACATGCTATACACCTTTCCTCACCATTCGGATATCGACGAAGCGCATGCTCACCACGAAAACGTGGACTTAATTCACCCTTTTCATGTGGATAATTGAGTGTCGTTTTACGTGAAAAGAAATACTTAAATCCTAGCCTAAAACCAGTCCATATATCCAATAGCAGAAAGTATTTTGCTGCTCTCGTGTAATCAATTTTACTCATGATTTAAGCCCCGATTACCCAACGTGCGTATGCGCCGCCAAACATGTTAAATTTTGCAAGAAAGGCTACGATGATAACCCAACCTAAAGAAATTGGCAAAAATACTTTCCACCCCAACCTCATTAATTGATCATAACGGTACCTGGGAGTTATTGCTTTTACCATTGCGAAGACGAAAAAGAAAAAACCCATCTTTGCGAGCATCCAATGAAACCCATCTGCAAGACCAGGAATTGGCGATAACCACCCTCCAAAAAACAAAAGCGTTGTTAGAGCGCACATAAGAAAGACCGCAATTAACTCACCGGCCATAAACAATAAAAAAGGTGTAGAGCTATACTCAACCTGAAAGCCTGCAACCAATTCACTTTCAGCCTCTGGCAGGTCAAATGGCGGTCTATTCGTCTCGGCTAAGGCGGATATGAAAAAGAGAAAAACCATCGGAAGATGTGGCAACCAATACCAGTTAAAAATTCCAAATTCACCCTCCTGAGCCCTAACTATATCCCCAAAGTTCATAGATCCGGTTGAGATAATAACACCAATAATTATGAGCCCAATTGATACTTCGTATGAAATCATCTGTGCGGCTGACCTCAGTGATCCAAGAAACGGATATTTTGAGTTAGATGCCCATCCCCCCATAATCACTCCATACACCTCCAAAGAGGAAATCGCGAAAACGAACAAAAGGGCTACATTGATCTCGGATAGAACCCAACCGTCGTTTAACGGGATAACTGCCCAAGCAAGAATAGCCATTACAAAAGAAATCAGAGGAGCCAAGAAGAATACCGGCTTATCTGCACCAGCTGGTATTATAATCTCTTTAAAGACAAGCTTAAGCATATCAGCTCCCGACTGAAGCAACCCAAAAGCACCCACAACATTAGGACCACGTCTCATTTGAACAGCCGCCCAGACTTTACGGTCTGCATAAATTAAAAAATAGGCGGAAAGCAGCAAAAAGACTGCCATCATCAATCCTTGAGAAATTAAAATTAACGCAATGCCCCAAGAGGAAGCGAAAAATTCAGCCATTAGTCCTCACTTTGTAATTGTACCCACCCGATATTTTGCACAGGAACAGACTTGGCAATTTTATATACTCAATAGGTCGAAATTGAACACCCAATAGTTCTGACATAAATGACACCATTGGGAGTGGTATTTTTCCATTTAACAGATATGTTTTTCTGAGCATAAGATCACTCCGCTGCAAGTCTGCTAGATTTTCTGGCTTTAGTTTGAGCTGACAATTCACTCATCAAAGTTGAGGCCCTGGCTATTGGGTTTGTTAAGTAATAATCCTTAATCGCAAAAGTAAAATCACCCTTATCTAATTCCCCCACCATTTCATTACGCCATTCATTTTCCAATGGAAGATCAATATTTTTAAAATGGGGATGCTCAATAAAAAGAGCCTCGCGAAGTTGACCCAACGTGTCAAAATTCAGTGTTACGTCCATTTTTTGAGAAAGAGCTCTTAGAATTGCCCAATTTTCCCTGGCATCACCTGGTGCAAACCCAGACCTATAAGCCATTTGTGGCCGACCTTCTGTGTTTACAAATATACCACTTTCTTCTGTGTAAGCGGCAGCGGGAAGAATTATATCAGCTCTGTGAGCTCCTCTATCACCGTGGCTACCCTGATAAATTACAAACGGCCCATTTGGAATTTCCATTTCATCCGAACCAAGATTAAATATAACATCATAATTTATTAAATCGGAAATACCTTTAGGATTGTTCGCTCCTACATCCATAGCTCCCACTCGAGAAGCGGCATTATGCAACACTAAAAGCTTGCAATTTGTACCACTTACCAGCTGCATTACATGACCAAGTACTGCAGCACCATCTGCATCTGTCAAAGCGCCAACACCTAATATCACAACAGCGCTCCTGCCCTTGCCAACCATTAAACCACGGGTTGTAAGTTTCCTTAAAGCTGAGCGGTCAGATCCAAGGTATGAATAGTCATAAGTAAGCTCTGCTCTGGGTCCTAACAAATGCACATTCGCTCCTTCAGACCATGCTTTCCGTATTCGAGCGTTCAGAACAGGCGCCTCATTACGTGGATTACTTCCAATCAAAAAAATCTCATCAGCAAGATCGATATCATCGATATTCGCATTACCAACGTATCCGGACCTATTGTCGATTGGCAGCTTGGAGCCATCTGTTCTGCATTCTACAACCCCACCAAGCTTCGTTACCAATTTTTTCAGGGAGTAAGCTGACTCTGTTGAAGTTAAATCCCCAACGAGACCCATAATATTTTTGCCCGAAAGTGACTCAGCTGCAAGGTTCAAAGCCTCATTCCAGTCTACAGGAACCAACTTACCATCTTTCCGTATGTAAGGTTTATCCAATCTCTGACGCCTCAAACCATCCCATACAAATCGAGTCTTATCTGAAATCCATTCCTCGTTTATACCGTCATGATTACGAGGCAGAATGCGCATAACTTCGCGCCCCTTTGTATCAACCCTTATGTTGGACCCTAATGCGTCCATTACATCAATTGTCTCTGTGTTTGATAGTTCCCACGGTCTAGCTGTGAAAGCATAGGGCTTAGAGGTTAAAGCCCCTACCGGGCAGAGATCAATAATATTACCCTGCAAGTTGCTATCTAAAGTCTGGTTTAGGTAGCTGGTTATTTCAGCATCTTCACCACGACCTGTTTGTCCCATTTGGCTTATCCCAGCTACTTCCGAGGTGAATCTAACACATCGTGTACAACTTATGCATCTCGTCATATTGGTGGACACAAGTGGTCCTAAATCGAGATCGTCTACCGCGCGTTTAGGCTCTTTAAATCTACTGAAGTCCACGCCGAACGCCATTGCTTGATCCTGAAGATCGCATTCACCTCCCTGATCACAAATTGGGCAGTCAAGTGGGTGATTAATCAACAAGAATTCCATTACTCCTTCACGCGCCTTTTTGACCATTTTGGAGTTTGTGCGAACCACTGGAGGTTGCCCCTCAGGTCCTGGGCGTAGATCCTTAACTTGCATAGCACACGATGCAGTAGGCTTTGGAGGACCACCGACCACTTCTACCAAGCACA
>CABZJF010000056.1:0-3254 GCA_902525915.1 Paracoccaceae bacterium
CACCATTTCTCCAGTCCTGTTCCAATTAAAAACAGCCAGATAATAATTTTGAAAAAGCGTCAGCTCGGTGGCTGATTTTATTTTTCTCCCAACGGTCCATTTCTCCAAATGTTTCACTGTAACCGTCAGGTAAAAAAATCGGATCATAGCCGTGACCATTTTCTCCCCGCATAGGCCACACTAAAGAACCCTCTATCACTCCTTCAAAAACTTCGTCATGACCGTCGGGCCATGCTAAAACTAAGGTACACCGAAATTGCGCAGATCTTGGATATGGTGCATCAACCTCACTTAGTGCATTATGAGTTTTCTCCATAGCATATACGAAGTCCCTTCCTCCCGAAGTTTCTGCCCAATTGGCGGTATATACGCCTGGAGCTCCGTTTAGAGCGTCAATTGTAATGCCGCTATCATCAGCCAATGATGGCAAATTACTCATTTTTGCAGAAAAGTGTGCCTTAATCCGTGCATTACCGACAAAAGAATCCTCAGTTTCCTCAGGTTCAGTAATATTAAGCTGATTTGCTCCTATAATATTAATTTTGAATGGCTCAAATAAATGCCTGATTTCTTCGAGCTTACCCTGATTATGAGTGGCAATTACTAGCTGTTCGCCAGAAAATTTCCTTTTCATCCAGTTGCCTTTTCCTGTGCTATTATCAAATCCTTGATACCTTTAATAGCCAGGTCCATAAGTTCATCTAATTGGCTTCGTGAATACGTTGATCCTTCAGCACTGATCTGTGTTTCTATCATATTGCCGGATCCCATCATGATAAAGTTTCCATCCACTCCTGCCTCACTATCCTCAGAATAATCTAGGTCCAGTATAGGTTGACCAGCGTAAATTCCACAGCTGATAGCTGCTACTGGGGAAATTAACGGATCGGTTGTTACTGTCCCCTCTTGTAAAAGTTTTTTAACCGCTAACTTTAGAGCGACCCAGCCACCACTAATTGATGCACATCGGGTGCCTCCATCTGCTTGTATAACATCACAATCAACCGTTATTTGTCTCTCGCCTAACGCGACCCTATCTACTCCAGCTCGCAAAGATCGCCCAATTAATCTCTGAATTTCAACGGTTCTCCCCCCTTGCTTTCCGGAGGCAGCTTCACGACGCATCCGGCTACCAGTAGATCTGGGCAACATGCCATATTCTGCGGTAACCCATCCTAAGCCCGATCCCTTTACAAATGGTGGCACTCTATCTTCTACCGTCGCAGTACATAGGACGTGGGTATCTCCAATTTTAATAAGGCAAGAGCCTTCAGCATGTTTTGTAACATTTGTTTCAATTGCAATAGATCGAATTTCGTCAAGGTTTCTACCAGATGGACGCATAAAATTTCCTTTTTTTGTTAAAGGAATACATTTCCTTTAATGTATTTTGCAACCCCGATTGACCTTTTCCCTATCGTTACATTATTTAGTTAGTGAGGAAAATTTATGACTAAATTGAATAACATTTTAACTGAAATGAATGATCGCTCCAGGGAGGTCTTTCAGCGTGTTGTTGAGGGGTATTTGCAAAGTGGCGAACCAGTAGGCTCAAGAACTTTAACGCGAAGTTTGAGTGAAAATTTAAGTGCTGCTACTGTCAGAAACGTCATGCAAGATTTAGAATATCTCGGTTTGCTCGACAGCCCTCATATTAGCTCAGGTAGAATACCAACTCAAATGGGTTTGAGGATGTTTGTGGATGGCCTTCTTGAAGTAGACGGTTTAGAGATTACCGATAGAGAGAAGCTTGATGACACCGTAAATGAAAACTCCAATGATATTGCAGGGGCTTTGGATAAAATAGGTTCTGCCCTTTCTGGTATCACTCAGGGGGCTTCTCTCGTTTTGAGTCCGAAACAAGAATCGGAAATTGAACACATTGAATTTGTATCACTTGCGCATGATCGAGCACTTGTTGTTTTAGTTTTTTCAAATGGTCATGTTGAGAATAGGCTTTTTAAACCTCCGTTAGGCCAAACCCCAAGCTCTCTAAGAGAGGCAGCAAACTTTTTAAATTCTATAATGCAGGGTCGCAGCTTATCACAAGCTAAGGAAATTATTAAACAGGAAATTTCAATTAGAAGACAGGAGTTGGATAGTTTAGCTGCAGAACTTGTCGAGAATGGAGTTGTGTTTTGGGAGGCTAAGGGAGACAGGCAAGAAAGATTGATTGTTAGGGGGCGAGCGAATCTCCTTGAGAGCGAGGCGGAAGAAGAAGAGCTTGAACGCATTAGACTTTTATTTAATGACCTGGAAAGAAAGCAAGATATAGCAGAATTTCTTGACTTGACCGAACAAGGTGATGGTGTTCGCATATTTATTGGCTCAGAAAACAAACTTTTTTCACTTTCGGGTTCATCTTTGGTCGTTTCTCCCTATATGAATTCTGATAAAAAGGTTATCGGTGCGGTTGGTGTGATTGGTCCAACTAGATTAAACTATGGCCGCATCGTGCCAATTGTTGATTATACAGCGCAGCTGGTTGGAAAATTAATTTCTGATCGTAGTTAGAGGTGAAATATGGCGGACCCCAAAGAGGACGACTTTTTAGACGATATAGAAGATGCTGCTTCTGAAGAAGCAGAAGTGGAAATGATTGATATTAATGAAGAAGCAGATCGATTAGATGAGTTAGAGGCTATTAAGAATGAGCGAGATGAATTTAGGGATCGTTTTGTACGCGCTTTAGCCGACGCGGAAAATGCACGGAAACGTGCTGATAAAGATCGTAGAGAAGCTGAAAATTATGGGGGTTCAAAGTTAGCGAGAGATTTGCTTCCGGTATATGACAATCTTAAAAGAGCTGTTGATGCAGTCACAGAGGAGCAGCGGTCGGTCGCCTCAGGTTTAATCGAGGGTGTTGAATTAACGATGCGTGAATTGCTGAATGTTTTTACAAAGCATGGTATTACTTTAATATCCCCAGAGGTCGGTGATAAATTTGATCCAAAACTTCATGAAGCGATGTTTGAGGCACCTTTACCCGATACGAAAGCAGGTGATATCATACAAGTTTCAGGTGAGGGATTTATGCTTCACGATAGGCTCTTAAGACCTGCTAAAGTCGGTGTATCATCATCTGTAGATGGTTAGTTAAGCGATATTTTTCAAAGGTCGGTTTTATCAGAAATTTCTTTTAGTTTATATAATATTTGTAACGCTTCATTGGGTGACATTTGATCTGGGTAAATGTCTTTTAACTCGTTCAAAAGTTCTGTGTTATGGCTGGCGTACGCGTTACTGTCGTCATT
>CABZJF010000057.1:0-3236 GCA_902525915.1 Paracoccaceae bacterium
GAAAGATACTGCACTATTTCAGGGCAATGTCGAACTAATGGCAATCACCGAAAACCTTATTTTTACTGAACCTTACTTTGAAGCAGAGATGAACCACCACACAGAGGGGCTTGAGCCAGTCGTCAAGACGCTTAGATCCGATGTTTCTCTAAAACAGGAAGTTCAACATATGCTTGTAAAATTCACCTCAAATACGGAAACATTACTCCATGGCGATCTTCACTCCGGATCAGTGATGTGTACTGACAACGAGACGAAAATTATAGATCCTGAATTTGGGTTTTACGGGCCTATGGGTTTCGATATTGGTATGTTGATATCTAACTTTTTAATGGCTTATTTCAGCCAACCAGGTCATAGAACTGAAAATACATTAGAAAAGTACCAAAATTGGATATTATCGATTATTGAAGAGATATATTCGACGTTCATAAGTGAATTTAGTAATCTTTGGCGCAATGAAAGGCACGGGATTTTATTTCCAAAAAGTCTTTTTGAAAGTCAAGGGCATAGCTCAGAAGGTGCACTAAACGGAGTACTTGACCATATTTGGTCAGATGCATTGGGTGTGTGTGGTATTGAAATGCATAGACGTATTCTTTCCCTTGCTCACAATGCAGACTTTGAAGAAATAGCTGACCTAAAAACACGGGCAGAACTAGAAGCTAGAAACCTCATGATGGGTCGCCAACTCATTCTTGAAAGAAATCAAATCACAGATATCCAGGCAATTCAAACGCTTGCAAAAAAATATAATTCGGAGAAACACCTATGAAGGTAAACGGTACTCATTACCGCTCAATTTGGTATGATCATGAACTTTCAAAAGTTAAAATAATAGACCAGCGCTGGTTACCGCATGATTTTAAGATCGTTGAGCTAGAGACATTACAAAGTTTTGCAACTGCGATCAAAGATATGTGGGTTAGAGGGGCACCGTTGATTGGCGCAACGGCGGCTTATGGAGTAGCTATAGCTTTGGAACATGATGCATCTAACAACGGATTAAAAAATGCATACGATACTCTGATCCAAACCCGCCCAACAGCAATTAACTTACGTTGGTCACTAGACCGAATGGAAACTGAGTTAGCGAAAATTGGAGAAAGTCAACGTCCAGCAATTGCTATGGAAATGGCACATAAAATTGCCGAAGAAGATGTGGAAATAAATAAAAACATTGGCGAGTTTGGTCTGAAGATAATTAAAAAATTAGCTGAATCAAAAAAACCAGGAGAGCCTGTACGTTTGCTGACCCATTGTAATGCTGGTTGGCCTGCTACAGTGGATTGGGGAACTGCAACCTCTCCAATGTATCATGCGCATAATGAAAACATTCCAATACATGTATGGGTTGACGAAACAAGACCCAGGAACCAAGGAGGAATGACGGCTTGGGAACTACAGAGCCACGGCATCAGCAATACTTATATAACAGACAATGCAGGCGGTCATCTTATGCAAAAAGGCTTAGTTGACATGGTTATTGTGGGTACCGATAGAACAACCGCTCAAGGAGATGTGTGTAACAAGATTGGAACTTACCTAAAAGCTCTTGCCGCACATGACAACAAAGTACCTTTCTATGTTGCATTACCTTCTCCAACCATAGATTGGCGAATTAATGATGGTCTTGCAGATATTCCGATTGAAGAGAGACCAGAGAGGGAAGTTACTCATATTTTAGGTAGAAACTCACACAATGATATAGAAGAAGTTCAAGTCACCTCCGAGGGTGTTCCTGGTGGTAATCCGGCATTCGATGTAACACCCAATCGACTAATAACCGGCTTAATAACTGAGCGAGGTGTTTCGGAAGCGTCTAAAGATGCATTGGCAGAAATGTTCCCAGAAATGGCTGGAGCCACAAAGAATGATTAAAAATAATTACAAGGAAAAAGATGCTCAAACCTGGACATCTGAAGCGTCCAAAGACGATGCTGATCAACATTTAGCATTACGGGTTTATACCTCTCGATTAATTGGTCAGAATCCTGATCTTGTAATGCATGGAGGCGGGAACACTTCGGTTAAAGTAGACAGAAAAAATCTTTTTGGGGAAACCTGCAAAGTCATGCACGTCAAGGGTTCCGGGTGGGATTTAGACACAATACTTGCGCCAGGGCTTCCAGGCCTTTGGTTGGATCCACTCAAGAAATTGCGAGAACTTGAGCAGCTTTCTGATGAGAATATGGTAAATATACAACGCGCTAATTTGTTAGATAGCAGCTCACCTAACCCATCTGTAGAGACTTTATTGCACGCATTTCTTCCGCACAAGTATATTGATCATACACATGCAACTCCATTTCTAATCCTGGCAAATTTACCAAACGCCACTGAGGTGTGCAAAGAAATATTTGGTGAAAAGCTAGGTATTGTTCCATATATTATGCCTGGATTTGCTTTAGCAAAAAAAGCTGCAGAAGTTTTTGAGCAAAATCCAAGCGTAGAGGGCCTAATGCTTTTGGGACATGGTCATTTTGCCTTTGGAGAGACTGCAAAAGAAAGTTATGATCAAATTATCGTGCATACTCAAAAAGTAGCCGACTACCTAAAAATGGAGAATCCAACAAACCTTTTTACTCGTAACCCCCATAGGGCAAGCGGTGTATTTCCGATCATAAGAGGCCTGATAGGTGATATGATTGGGCCAAATTCACCTATGCCGATAATGGATCTCAGGAACGGAAAAGACGAACTTCAATTCCTAAAACGCAATGATCTTGAAGAACTCTCAACTAGGGGGACCGCTTCTCCCGATCACGTGATCCGCATAAAGGGTAGACCTCTAGTCTTACGGGAGTCGGTTTGGTCTCGGGGCAGAGAAGCAATTAAAGAAGAACTAGATAAATATGCAAAAGAATATAAAGCGATGTTTGAGCGCCAGGCACCAAAAGCCGACCAGCCCAAAACAATGTTACCTACTGATCCGAAAAATATTTGGATGGAAGGTATCGGCTTAATTGGATTGGGTGCAAATGCAAAGGCGGCCAGCATAGCAGGAGATCTTGTAGTTCAAAACGCACGAGTGAGAGCTATTGGCGAAGATGCCGGAGGATTTAGGCCGATCTCAGAAAAAGACTTATTCGATTGCGAGTATTGGTCACTTGAACAGGCAAAGCTAGGAAAGGGTGCACCACCCAAATTTCAAGGTAAAATTGTGATGATAACTGGCGGCTCTGGAACAATTGGTTTTGCAATAGCTAAGGCCTTTTCTAAGCTTGGGGCACAAA
>CABZJF010000058.1:0-3206 GCA_902525915.1 Paracoccaceae bacterium
GTAATTTTGGATTATCATAAATCTGTTAAGTTTATTTGCTACCAAGTAAATATGTACAATTGAGGAGATAAAAATGCTTGGAGAAAAAGCTGGTACATTCCACTTGAAAGAAACGACTAAGCCGATAGACTCAGGGAAGTACGGTCTGCCTGCGATGGAAACACACAATGTTGGCGGGGGAAACCTTATCGGCCACGAGATGCAGGGCATGGCAACGTTTACAGCAGATATGCGTCCAGATGGCTCGTGGAAAGGACAGTGTCCGGCCGGAGTCGTTATGTGCCCAGAGGGCGTGGCAACATTCTCAGCGAATGGTGTTGGAAACATGACAGAGGCGGGTGGTGTAATGTTCCACGGTGGCTGTTCATTTGAAACAACGTCGGAGGCGCTTTCTGAACTGAATGGAAAGTATTATGTATTCACTTATGAGTCTGATCCAGAAGGCAATGCTGAATGGAATTTGTACCCTTGCGTGTAATTAAGTAGCTGGTCGTTTTCTTCGGCCCCCATTGGGCCAAGCCCCAACGGGTTTATAGTGTTGCAAAACATGCTTCCTGATCGCATCATCCGTTGAAAGGTCGGTGACACGCGCAGCTAGTGCGCGCGTCCGCGGTGGTAAATTCAGTATGGCTTCGGCCATTGCAGTGAAAAGGGAGCGAAGTGAAAAAGCTCACAGGTGATTTAATGATGAGTTTTTGAAGGAGCAGTACAAGGAATAGTTTCTCTAATACGGAAGGGTGTGGAATTTGCTCTGCCAACTTGGAAAGAATGACAGAGTGAAAAAGCAGTATCTTTCAATGAACGGACAAGTTTTTTCTCCACGTGTCGTCATATAGCCGCAACGCTATATGCGTAAACAAAAGTAGTTAACAAATTGTTCTATATAGCTGCTACTCTCCAAGCACAAACAATAGGAATTAACAAAATGTTATTCATTATCCAGCACACACACGACTATTCTACTTGCCACACTCATCATCCAGAAAAAGGCCAAGTGTTTTCCGACACTTTGGCGCGCCTTGGTGATCATGGCGTGAAGGTACACAAGATGTACGGCAATCGTTTAGAGCATACACTTTTTGTTATCTGTGAAGCCGACAGCATGGAACAGCTTGATACCGCTTTCGACCCAATATTAGAAATGGGCCAGTACACAACTACGCCTGTGATGGAACGCAAATAGGAGAACAAAATGGATAGCTTTTCAAAAACTTGTTTACTTGTCTTGACTATATCGGTCGTAGCACTTGCGCTTGACGCATGGATTTGGACTTTCATTGATCTCTTTGCTGATCACCCGATGGAAGAATATTTAGAGGAAATTGAAGAGCGTTTAGAAGCATTAGAAGGGAAGTAAATTATTAACCCCAAGCGAACCATCCTAGCAATCATATTTATGACATCTGCAACTACAAGCTCGTAATTTCTTGGTTCGCCCTTCGCAAAATGATAACCCGCTGAAGTCTCCCAAAAGAAATCAGCGGGTTTTACACGGGAACTACACAACTAATATCGAACTAATTGAGTTTTCCATCAAATAATATGTTTGTAACAAGCGCATAAAGGTTTTACGAAAGATTAGCAAAACTAACCCCTTGTATGACCCCCCACCTTCATTTTTTGATCCAGTTCCTGACTGCTGGCGTACATCCATGCAAAAAGGAGACGAGCAATGCCCGCATCAAAGAATTCAAATGACTATGAGGCAGTATTGGCATATTGCTGTGACAAAACTATGAACGGCTACGAGCAAGCACTTCATTACGGACGGTTAAGTGGTTATTTCGATAAAAATAACAAGCTTACTGCAATGGGTCACAAAGTTGCTCGATTGATCGAAGACGATCTAGCGGCATAATTTTTTACGCTTGGATATTTAGGGTCAACAGGCCATATTGCACGATTTTCAGCGTAAGTTATTCTGAATTTAACTTCGGCAAGTAATATACGAACACAAGTGAAATTGGAATTGAAGTACTGTCTCTACACTATCAAACCTTTGTTACAATTGAGTGATAAATGTCTCTGTAGATAAATAGGAGACAAAAATGACACCGAAAGAAGTAGCACAAAAAGCATATGATTGTTTTGCATCAGGGGATATGGAAACTTTGGCAAGTCTTTATCATGAGGACTGCACAGTAACCATAAACGGAATGCACAAGTTCTCTGGCACATATAACGGGATAAGCGAGTTCATGAGCGTACTAGCATTGATCCCTTCGCATTATGATAATTTTTCACTAAAGGTAGTTAATATGATTTCTGAAGGGGATCATGTTGCAACTCAACTAGATGCATCCGCAGATGGCATGATAGCTAGATTTGGGCATTTCCACAAAATTGAAGCAGGAAAGATAAAAGAGTTTTGGGTTTGTGATGATAGCCAGAAGATGGCGCATGCAATGAAAGCCGTTTAACTTAAAGTTTAAGTTGTAACCTCATTCACCAAAGGTATAAGTGGTTGGGGTTACCTTTGGACTAGTGGACTTGGGTCCTCACGATCCTAGCAAGCAGGCTTGTAATTCAGACAAAGACTGTGCGACTCCTACAATGCAATCATGGCCGAGTAGCGTCGTTACAACCGTTGTAACAAGTGAATTTGAGTCCTCACATCCCGCTGAGACAGATCTGATGCGAAATCTTTCATTCACAAATGAAATGATGAACAGTCTTCTGGCATGGCAAGATGCAGAAGGTGCTTCAGGTGATGAGACTGCCGTCTACTTCTTGTCAACCCAACAAGAGCTTTGGGGTAGTTGGATCAATGATGCGGCGCGGGGCAAGCTAGCGGCATTGCTACAATAATATAATCGATAATTACTAAGTAAGCGAAGGCACAGAAAATTTGTGCCTTCGTTGTAATAGGGAATAAAAAATGGCCTTTTATGACGGTTTGTTTAACGCCTTTGGGTTAAGGGAATGGTGCGATGCATCTGCTGGCAGCGCAAAGATGACGATGGCAAGTTTGTTGGCGAAGACTAACCCAGACGCCGCAGACGAGGGGCCTCTTTTCCCTTTTCCATCAATGGATGAACTTTATAAGGCATGCCCATCATTTCCGCAATCTAGAGAATTTACCGCTGGAGTAGAAGAGGCATTCCTAAACGCAAAAGACGTTTTAAAAACAGTCTTGGACCCATTAACGCAGCCACTCTCTTGGCTCTTAGAGGGTGCGTTATTTATATTTTTGGCTGCTCCAAGGT
>CABZJF010000059.1:0-3139 GCA_902525915.1 Paracoccaceae bacterium
AGAGTAGTATCCTTAAGCATTCCAACTGAAACATTTACAATTCCTGGTATCGAAATCTTTAATGCTTGAGGAAGTATTATGAACCGCATCGATTGGGTATAATCAAGACCAATACTATCTGCGGCCTCATATTGCCCTTTAGACAGTGCCGCCAGACCACCCCTTACAACCTCAGCAATATATGCCGCATTGAAAAAGGTCATCATGATTAATACCCGCAAAATAAGATCTATGGAGGTATCAGGCGGAAAGAAAAATGCTAGAATGACATTCGCAACAAATAAAAGAGTTATAAGCGGAACACCTCTTATGAACTCAATGAAGACAACACAAATCCATTTAATTATAGGCATACCTGACTGCCGCCCCAGAGCCAACGCAATTCCGAGTGGAATAGAGAGACAAACTGCGATTGTACCTAATAAGAGATTGAGCATAAAACCGCCCATATCTCGTGAAGGAACAACTTCCAATGCAAGAAAGGATTCGTTTAAGTCAACAATATAACCTCCAATAATCCACCAAACATTAGCAGCGATGAGGCTAACCAAAACTGCTATTGCAAATGAGCCACTAGAGAACCTGCGATAACAGATAATGGCAAGCGCACATCCCAAAAATGTAGATACTGAGGTTAATATTGACCCTCCCCATATCAACCAAAATGCCAGAAATGGATATATTGCGCTAAATATTAGAAGCTGGCGCGGAAGCCTCCTAAACAAAATAGGAGCCAAAGCAACAAGAAGTAATACGGTTGCTAAATTTGGTCTCCAGTATTCTGACGACGGGTATTTAAAACCATAAATGAGCTGTGGGAGCCTTTCCTTTAAGACAGCAAAACATGCCCCACTTTTCCCATCTAATAGGTCGTAGCATTCTCGAACAGTCTTAGCGTCCCAAACTCCATTTAAAAACCAAGGAGTAACCGCTACAATAATCGAGTATATCACCCAAAGTGAAATGAACGTCATAATTGTGTTAAATGCAGATGAAAATAAATTTTCCCGAACCCATTTAACTATACCCCTCTCAGCTGCAGGAGGAACACGTTCTGAAATCATTTCCTTGCGAACAAACGAAGTATTTTCAGACATAACTAGCGCTCCTTCAACATAATACTGCGATTATAAACGTTCATGATCGCAGATATGCTGAGACTTATGACTAAATAAAATAACATTAATAGAAGTACGGCCTCAATCGCACGGCCTGTCTGGTTTAAAGTTATACCACCTAATGTACCTGTGATATCCATATAGCCAACAGCTAATGCCAACGAACTATTTTTAGTAATATTTAGATAAAAAGAGATTAGCGGTGGTACGATAACACGAAGTGCTTGAGGCAAAATAACTAAGTTCATTATAAAATTAGGACGCATACCGAGCGCGCCAGCCGCTTCACTTTGACCTTTATCTACGGACTGGATACCTGCTCTAACAACCTCAGCTATGAAAGCACCTGTGTAGATTGAGAGCGCAAACCAAAGTGAAATTAAAGATCCTCTTGCGTGTATTCCACCTTTAAAATTAAACCCCTTTAGTTCTGGGTATTCCAAACCAATAGGACTTCCTAGCGCAAAGTAAATTATGAGTGTCGGAATAAAAAATATCCCAACACTGGTCCAGCGAGTCTCTAATAACTTACCCTCTAAATAAAGTTTTTGTCGGGCGTAGTACCGAAATGCAAAAATCCCAATAACAGACAAAATAAAAGTAACGATAACGAGGAAGGAACCATCATTAAATACAGGTTTAGGGATATAAAAGCCCCTACCCGTGAAAGCAAAAGCGTCCCATAGCATGGTTGCCTCTGGGTTCTCTCCACGGAAAGCTTTTGGCTGAGGCAAAAAAGCTAGGAAAACAGAATGAATAATTAATATCCAAATAAGAACTGGTACATTTCTGAAGATTTCAACGTAAATCATCATCAGTTTTGCAACAATCCAATTGTTGGATAACCTTAAAATACCGGCAGTAACACCGAAAAAAGTTGCCGCAATACAGCCCAAAAATGCCACTAACAAAGTGTTAAGAACTCCAACAATTGATGCTCTTAAATGGGTTGACTGACTGTTGTATTCAATAAGTCGTTGGTTAATATCATAACCAGCAGGTTCACCTAGAAAACTATAAGAAATATTCAAACCAGCAGCAGCTAAGTTCTCTAATAAATTCTTTCCTAGATATGCCATTGCACATATCAGGATAAACAAAGCGAAAAACTGGAACGTATATGATCGATAACGCCTATCGTTCAGCAGCATAGAAAACTGAAAATTGTCACGTCTCGCTAACTCAGATGTATTCATATAAAACTAAACCTGGATATGCCAAAGTTAATTGCGGCACGCTAAACGTTTTAAAGCATTTACGCAACAAAAAGGGCGCAAGAATGCGCCCTTTAGTAATTTATTTAACTATTAACGGAAAGGTGGTGAGTAAATCAGACCACCATCTGTCCATTTTGCATTAACACCGCGAGCCAGTCCAATGATTGTACCCGCACCAATGTTATTTTCGAAAATTTCGCCGTAGTTTCCTGAAACAGCGATAGCTCTTTTCGCCCACTCTGCATCAAGCCCAAGCATTTCACCAAGATTGCCTTCTGAACCAAGTAAACGGTTCATTTCAGGATTGTTGGTGCCTTTTGACATTTCTTCAAGATTTGCTGAAGTAACACCTAGCTCTTCTGCAGTAATCAGCGCATTCAAGGTCCAACGCACTACGTCACCCCAGTTGTTATCACCGTGACGCACAAGAGGGCCGAGAGGCTCTTTTGATACGATTTCAGGCAGCACTACATGATCTGTTGGAACTTCAAAGTTAGCACGTCTTGCAGCAAGTGCTGATCGATCAGTTGTGAAAACATCACATGCACCAGCTAGGTAGTTTGTTACAGCCTCAGAACCAGTTTCAACTGGTACTGCTTCATAGCTCATATTGTTTGAACGGAAAAAGTCAGCCAGGTTTAGCTCAGTTGTAGTACCAGTTTGGATACACACTGTAGCACCGTCTAACTCAGTAGCTGAGCTAACACCAAGATCAGCTTTAGCCATAAAGCCCTGACCATCGTAGTAGTTCACGCCTACAAATTCGAACTTAAGGTCAACATCACGGCTGAAAGTCCAAGTTGT
>CABZJF010000060.1:0-2937 GCA_902525915.1 Paracoccaceae bacterium
GTTTTAGATATGCCGAACCTAATTGAGGTTCAGAAATCTTCTTATGATCTATTTTTAAAGTCGGGCGATCAGTCTGAACCTCTCGATGGAGAGGGGATAAAAGGGGTCTTCCAGTCTGTTTTTCCAATTAAGGATTTTAACGAAACTTCGATACTTGAGTTTGTAAGTTATGACTTGGAAAGTCCTAAATATGATGTGGAAGAGTGCCAACAACGGGATATGACTTACAGTGGTCCACTCAAGGTAAAGCTCAGATTAATCGTTTTTGATGTTGATGAAGATACTGGGGCTAAATCGGTTAAGGATATTAAAGAGCAAGACGTGTTTATGGGGGATATGCCTCTTATGACCCCAAATGGTACATTTGTTGTTAATGGCACTGAGCGTGTAATTGTTTCACAGATGCACAGATCTCCTGGGGTATTTTTTGATCATGATAAAGGGAAAACGCATAGTTCTGGAAAATTGCTCTTTGCCTGCAGAATCATACCATATCGAGGCTCCTGGTTAGACTTCGAATTTGATGCGAAAGATATTGTTTACGCTCGAATTGATCGTCGTCGTAAGCTGCCCGTAACAACCTTGTTGTATGCACTTGGCATGGATCAAGAGGGTATAATGGATGCTTATTATGAAACAGTACCCTACAAACTAAACAAGAAAAAAGGATGGGTAACCAAGTTTTTTCCTGACAGGGTAAGAGGAACCCGTCCTGCCTTTGATCTGGTGGATGCGGCCACGGGAGAAGTAATTGCTGAAGCAGGAAAAAAAGTAACACCGAGAGCAGTAAAGAAGCTCAAAGATGAAGGTAGTGTAACTGAGTTATTACTACCTTATGATCAAATCATTGGTCGTTACGTTGCCGAAGACATAATAAACGAAGGTGATGGAGCTATTTACGTAGAGGCAGGAGATGAGCTTACTGCTGAATATGATAAAGAAGGTGTACTAATCGGTGGAACGCTTAAAGATCTAGCGGATGCCGGTGTAGATGAGATACCTGTTTTAGATATCGATAATGTTAATGTTGGGGCTTACATACGTAACACTATGGCTCAGGATAAAAATTTGAACCGAGATACGGCATTACTAGATATATATAGGGTAATGCGCCCTGGTGAGCCGCCAACAGTCGAGGCTGCGTCTGCACTGTTTGATACACTATTTTTCGATAGTGAGCGTTATGATCTCTCTGCTGTTGGGCGTGTTAAAATGAATATGCGTTTAGCACTTGATGCCGAAGATACTCAACGCACCCTTCGCAGTGAAGATATCGTAGCTTGTATAAAAGCTCTAGTAGAGCTTCGCGATGGTCAGGGAGAGGTAGATGACATCGACCACTTGGGAAATAGGCGGGTCCGTTCTGTAGGTGAGTTAATGGAAAATCAGTATCGCGTTGGTCTCCTTCGAATGGAAAGAGCGATCAGAGAGCGCATGTCTAGTGTTGAGATAGACAATGTGATGCCTCAGGATCTGATAAATGCGAAGCCCGCTGCTGCCGCTGTTAGAGAATTTTTTGGATCTAGTCAGCTGTCGCAGTTTATGGATCAAACTAATCCTTTATCAGAAGTCACTCACAAGAGGAGACTTTCGGCTTTAGGGCCTGGTGGACTAACTAGAGAACGTGCAGGTTTTGAAGTGCGTGATGTTCATGCAACTCATTATGGTCGTATGTGTCCGATTGAAACACCAGAAGGGCCAAATATTGGTTTGATTAATTCTTTGGCCACTTTTGCTCGTGTCAATAAGTATGGGTTTATTGAAACCCCGTACCGAATAGTCAAGGACGGGCAGGTCACCGATGAGGTGCATTATTTATCAGCTACGGAGGAGATGAGACACACTGTTGCCCAGGCTAACGCCAAGCTGGATCAATCTGGAAAATTTATTAGTGATTTAGTATCTACGAGACAGAATGGTGATTATACATTGGCACCGAATGAAAGCGTGGACCTGATAGACGTGAGCCCCAAGCAGTTAGTTTCTGTTGCGGCGTCGCTTATACCATTTTTGGAAAATGATGACGCAAATAGGGCCCTAATGGGTTCTAACATGCAGCGTCAGGCGGTACCTTTGCTGAGCGCGGAAGCTCCGTTAGTGGGCACAGGGATGGAAGGCGTGGTCGCAAGAGATTCTGGTGCTGCTATTATGGCAAAGAGGGCCGGAATTATTGATCAAGTTGACGCACAACGTATAGTTATAAGGGCGACTGATGATCTTGAGTTAGGTGATGCTGGAGTTGATATATATCGACTCAGAAAGTTTCAGAGGTCAAACCAGAATACTTGTATCAATCAGCGCCCATTAGTTAAGGTTGGGCAATCAGTTGGTAAAGGTGAAGTAATTGCGGATGGCCCATCAACTGATCTGGGCGAATTAGCTCTTGGTAAGAATGTAGTCGTGGCATTTATGCCGTGGAATGGATACAACTATGAGGACTCAATTCTTATCTCTGAGCGAGTCGCGAGAGATGATGTATTTACATCGGTACATATAGAAGAGTTCGAGGTCGCCGCTCGTGATACAAAATTGGGTCCCGAGGAAATAACCCGCGATATTCCTAATGTTGGCGAAGAAGCTCTTAGAAATCTTGATGAGGCAGGGATTGTATACATCGGCGCAGATGTCGAACCTGGCGATATTCTGGTTGGTAAAATAACGCCAAAAGGTGAGAGCCCAATGACACCGGAAGAAAAATTGCTCAGAGCGATCTTTGGGGAAAAGGCTTCTGATGTAAGAGATACGTCCCTTCGGGTAAAGCCTGGTGATTATGGTACCGTTGTAGAGGTGCGTGTGTTTAATAGGCACGGGGTCGAAAAAGATGAGAGAGCACTTCAGATTGAGAGAGAAGAAGTAGAGCGTTTAGCTAGAGACCGGGATGACGAACTAGCGATATTAGATCGTAATATATATGCAAGGCTAAAAAACACATTAGTT
>CABZJF010000061.1:0-2828 GCA_902525915.1 Paracoccaceae bacterium
TCTCTTAACTCAAAACTTATCCATCCCAGATGCAAATAAAGTATTATTGTTTTATCAAACGCCTTTAGGGAAAGTTGCTTCAGAATTGGAAGTGAGCGCTAGAATAGCTATTTCTGATGCTCATATAGAAGAAATGGCAAAAATAAAACTCAAAGAAGCTGTGCAGTCAAAAAACAAACGTCTCGGTGAAATAGAGTCTGTTATTGGGACGTTGGAGCTTGTTGAACAAAATTTAATTGGTGCATATGCCGCTCAGTTTGCTTTTATGTATGAGCTTTCAAAGCTTGGTATCATTGAACTCAGTAAACAAGAGATGATAGATTTCATTACTAACGATGAAGAAAAACTTAAAAGTGAAATACTGGAGTGGCTAATGGCCTTTTCTCACATGGTGTACACGCCTATGAGCGATAATGAGTTCAGCGATTACAGTGACTTTTCAAAATCAGAACTTGGTATAGCACTAAATAAAGCTCTTTTTTCGGTTTACAATGAGATGGCGAAGGATCAGTCTCAGCGTCTTGCAAGTATACTGGGAGAATTCATGAAATCTGAGGATTTATGATTTAAAATAATTTTCGAAGTGTTGACTTCGTCTTTTATTACTGTAATAGCGCATGGATCGGAATAATTACCGATTAACAACGCCGAAGGGCGCGCAGTTTTAGGCACAACAAAAGTTGTAAACTTTCTATAGAAGAAGGCCAAGTGACGCGAAGAAAAGGATGATAAAATTGTTTGCTGTAATAAAGACAGGTGGTAAACAGTATAAGGTTCAGGCCGGTGATATGCTCAAGCTCGAGAAGCTTGCTGCGCACGCGGGAGACAAAATACAGTTTAATGAAATTATGTTGCTCGGCGGAGAAAAAACGGTGGTGGGAACGCCTCTTGTTAATGGTGCTGCTGTGCAGGCGGATGTTATTGATCAAATAAAAGGTGCTAAAACGATTAAGTTCGTGAAGCGTCGCAGAAAACATGGCTCACAAAGAACACGCGGTCATCGGCAACACTTAACGCTGGTGCGTATCACTGATATTTTAGCGTCAGGTGCTGAAAAATCTGGAGTAAAGTCTGCAATCGGGGCGCGTTTGGGCGCTGATGAAATGGAAAAGGCTCCGCTACAGACTAAACCAAAAGCAAAAGAGGCCGCTAAAACTGAAAAAGAACAGAAAAAGGCCGTGCCAAAAAGTAGTCCAAAAGCAAAGAATGATGAAAAGTCAAAAGCTGCTCCCAAAACAAAAATAGATGATCTAAAAGAATTATCTGGAGTAGGTCCTGCGCTTGAGAAGAAGCTTAACGCAGCAGGTATAACATCATTTTCGCAAATAGCTGCGTGGACAGCTAAAGACGTAACTGCTATTGATGAAACACTCTCTTTAAAAGGAAAGATAGATAAAGAGGGTTGGGTTAAGCAGGCAAAGAAATTGTCTAAGTAGGAGGACGGATAGAAATGGCTCATAAAAAAGCAGGTGGTTCGTCACGTAATGGTCGAGACTCAGCCGGTCGCCGGTTAGGTGTAAAAATATTTGGCGGTCAAAAGGTTGTCGCGGGTAATATCATTGTGAGACAACGCGGAACAAAAATGTTTCCTGGAGAAGGTGTTGGCATGGGTAAAGATCATACTATCTTTGCAACTGCCGAGGGCAAAGTTCAATTCAAAAAAGGCTTGAAGGGTAGGACTTTTATATCAGTTTTGCCGGTCGCTGAAGCAGCTGAATAGTAGTCCAACTAACGAGTGCATGTTGGGATCGGTTAACCCCGATCCCTTTTTATTTAAATTTGCGCGAACAATATTATGATTAACTTTTCTTTTATACCTTTTGCGTTGTCGCAGGTTGCTACTCCTGGCCCAGCAAATATGGCTATGATGGCGACTGGTGCACGCTTTGGCTTCAAGGCGGCGCTTCCTTTTGTGGTTGGGGTAATTTTAGGTAAGCAAATAATTATATGGCCAATTGGATACGGTATTATGGAGTTTGCTGCTCACGTACCAATTCTTTTTACGATTTTAAAATTTTTGTCTGCGATGTATATTATTTGGTTGGCGTGGCGCGTCGCCAATATGCGTTTGACATATAATGAGGCTTCAGCAGAAGTACCTGGCTTTTGGGCTGGGGTCTTGGTTCACCCACTTAATCCTAAGGCATGGGCAATGATCCTAGCTGGTTTTACAAATTTTGTAGATAGCGATACGCCCACCTTCTTTGCCACACTTTACATAGCGTTTTGTCTATTAATTATTCAGATCATTTGTCATCCAATATGGACTTTATTTGGAGATCGCATCGCAACGCTTATTGCTGGAAAAAAATACGAACGTTTCTTTATGTGGTTTTTAGCCTTGGTAACTGTTATTTTTGTTTTGCTGGCTCTAATTGCTTGAAATGTAAAACTTAGTCAAAAGTGGCTACACGAATTTACAAATAATTCTCATTGCCAAGTTTATCTGATCGAGATCTTGAGCATTTAAGGCAAAGTCGCTACTGCTCGTTTCAATTACTAAAAGAGTTTTTAGGGAATGAAATTTCTAGATTTAGCAAAAGTATTTATTAGATCAGGGTCGGGAGGCGCTGGAGCGATAAGTTTCAGGCGTGAGAAATTTATTGAATATGGTGGCCCGGATGGGGGCGATGGCGGACGCGGTGGTTCGGTCTGGGCGCAGGCAGCCGACGGTCTAAACACCTTGATCGATTTTCGATACCAGCAGCATTTCTTTGCAGAAAATGGTAGGTCTGGAATGGGTAAGCAACGCTCTGGAGCAAGTGGTGGAGATAAAATATTAGTCGTTCCCGTTGGAACTGAGATACTTGATGAAGATAAGGAAACAA
>CABZJF010000062.1:0-2811 GCA_902525915.1 Paracoccaceae bacterium
GTTTTAAAGTAAATACCGTTAAATTTATGATAATCGATAAATTCATTATAGAATTTACACCGTTCACGACCCCACATCAATTCAAATTGGAAATATTGACACCGCACAACAAGCATGTGAATTTTCTTGTATTGTGAATTGATTTTTAGATCAGCCCCAATAGCTCAGTCGGTAGAGCAACTGTTTCGTAAATAGTAGGTCGGCGGTTCAAGTCCGTCTTGGGGCACCATCTATCAATAAATATTATTCTATATCAGTGTCTTAGGATAATATGTACTTTCTATCCACCTTTCTATCCACCTTTTTATTGACGGTTACACCACATTATGGGACGTGCGCGCGTCCGTGCGCGACTTGTCTCTTCCGTGTGTGTATCGGGGTAAAACCGACGATTGAGCACTTCCGCCCCACGAATCTTTTGACCGCTGAAAGGTAAAAAGATACTATGTTCATACCCTAAGCAATACAATATTTGATAAATTGATTTGTTATTTTAATAAGATTACGAATATAGTATCATCGATAGGATAATTTGTACTAGTTTCGTTTGGTAAATTTTTGCGACATTTGTAGCATTGGGCCAATACTGGTCTGTTCTAAGGGAGAAAATAATGAAAACAATTCGTACATCTGCATTGGCAGCGACAGCCGCGCTTGGGCTGGCTATTTCTGCAAATGCAACTGAACTAACAATTGCGATCGTGAACAACGGTCATATGATCAACATGCAAAAGGTCGCTGAGGCGTATACTGCCGAGACAGGCGTTTCTTTGAATTGGGTCGCTCTAGAAGAAGGTGTTCTTCGTGAGCAAGTAACTTCTGATACGGCAACGGGTGGTGGCCAGTACGATATAATCAACATAGGTATGCAAGAAGCCCCAATCTGGGGTGCTGCAGGATGGATTGAACCATTGAACTTTGGCTCAAGCTACGACATGGATGACATTCTACCCGCGATCCGTGCAGGTTTGTCGCACGAAGGAACTATGTATGCCGCACCGTTCTATGGTGAATCATCCATGGTTATGTACCGTAAAGACCTAACTGACGCTGCAGGTGTAACAATTCGTGACAACGATTCATGGGCAAACATCAAAGGTGCTGCAGCAGCGATGCATGACCCAGACAACGGTGTTTACGGTGCGTGTTTGCGCGGTAAGCCGGGTTGGGGTGATAACATGGCGTTCATCACAACTGTTGTGAACTCATTCGGTGGAGCATGGTTTGCTGCAGATATGCGTCCGACAATTGACACGGCTGCTTGGGAAGAAGCGATAAATTTTTATGTTGATCTATTGGGTAACTATGGACCTCCCGGTTCCGAAGGTAACTCGTTCAATGAAATCCTTGCGCTCTATAATGAAGGCAAATGTGGCATGTGGATTGATGCAACAATTGCTGCATCATTCCTAACAGTCGACGGCGTTGCATATGCACAATCACCCAATGCTGGTAACCCAGTTGGTGCAAATTGGTTGTGGGCGTGGGCGATGGCGGTTCCAGCGGGGTCACCAAACGCAGACGCGGCAAAAGCATTTATCGAATGGGCCACATCAAAAGACTACGTCCAGGCAGTTGGCAATCATCCAGACTTTGGTTGGGGTTCTGTACCAACAGGTCAACGTGCATCGACATATGCATTGCCAGAATTCCAAGCGGTTGCAGGTTTTGCAGCAGCTGAGATGGCAGCGATTGAATCAGCAGCGCCAGCAGCAACTGACTTAAAACCATACGTTGGTGTCCAGTTTGCGGCGATTCCAGAATTCCCAGAAGTCGGCATTGCAGTTGCACAGGAAATGGCGGCAGCATTGTCAGGTGCAAAATCTGTGAAAGATGCACTTGCTGCATCACAATCAGCGGCTGACGCAATCATGTCAGAAGCAGGTTACTACTAACCATTCTACCAAGAAACGGGAGGGCCGGATACGCTTGGCCCTTCCACAAATTCAGCCGCAAGAGCTGATGTTTCATAAAAGGTATTCTCCATTCTCATGTCTCAGCGCACCTTGCCACGCCTTATGCAGACCCCAGCTGTCCTACTTTTACTGGTGTGGATGCTAGTACCGCTTGGAATGACAATTTTCTTCTCATTCATTCGCTATGTTTTGAACAATCTGCGCAAGCCTGAATGGACGACACCCAGCATTGATAACTGGCGCGGTTTTGGAAATTACGAGTATGTTTTGTATAAATCCAAAGATTTTTGGTTTGCAGTTCAAAATAGTGTTTTCATCGTTGGCTCTATTATTGTGCTTACCGTTGCTCTAGGGCTCGCCATCGCGGTATTAATCAATCGGTCTTTCCCTGGTCGTGGCATGGTAAGGGTTCTTTTGATATCTCCATTTTTTGTGATGCCGGCCGTGAACGCGGTACTTTGGATCAACATGCTGCTTGACCCTGTTTTGGGTCTAAATGGTTTGATAGTGAATGGTTTGAACGGTGTAATCGATGGATTGCGCGATTTTCCACTACTTGGAAATTTCTTTTCCTTTTGGCCGGAGCTTCAACCAATCTCATTTCGTGCAACGCAAACTTCTGCTTATGCCGTTATTGTTATGGTGACGTGGCAATGGACACCCTTCGCCATTCTGATCTTTATGACTTCATTACAATCTGAGGATCAACAGCAAAAAGAGGCTGCAATTTTAGATGGTGCAAGCGCATGGTCGCAGTTTGTGAACCTAACAATACCGCATCTAGCGCGCCCAATCGCTATTGTGATCATGATCCAAGCGATTTTTCATCTTTCACTTTATGCAGAAATTGAAATTGTATCGCGTGGAAACGGCAATAAAAACCTACCCTATTTGA
>CABZJF010000063.1:0-2731 GCA_902525915.1 Paracoccaceae bacterium
CATCGCAGGTCTCGATCATGATCTAGTGCCTCAAAGATTGGACAATCAGTCCATCGGTCGCTATCGTCTCACAACTTTCGACCAACTTTCCATCGACTTTAACAACGCATTCCTGACATAGACCCATACAGCAAAAAGCGCCGCGTGGCTTGCCATCCATTGGCGCATCTCGCAAATGGTTTATACCGTTTTTCATCAGCGCAACCAAAATTGTTTCGCCTTTATAAGCTTTTATTGGTTGACCATCAAATTTGAAACAAATCTCTTCTGCGCGCTCAATCTGGCTAACGCTATCGGGAATAAGGCGTATCATACGTAGTGAATACCTAAGTTATCAAAGCAGCGCTTGATTTTATCAATATCGGCATCTGTTGCCGGCAGTACCGGATCACGGGGCATACCAGCTGGCTGACCAATTAAATTGAGTGCCGCTTTAAATGCGGCTGGCCAAGTTGCGGTACCCATCAATAGCTCATAAAGTACCGTTAACTGATAATGTGTTTTACGATAGATTTCACCTGGCTTATCAAGCCCAACAGATGCCATTTCTGAAGGAAGCAAATCTGTGAATTCAGGACCAGTGGCGATAAAACCTTTCGCACCCAAACCAAAAGCTGGCATGATATAATGACATGGCCCCGTCATTACCGACATCTTATCGCCAAGTCGTTCAAGCAAATGCGTGTGATAGAAAAAATCGCGCTGGCTCTCTTTGATCCCTATTACATGGTGATTGTTCAGTAGGGTTTCAGTCTGATCGATTGTTAGTGAGAAACCCATTCGACGCGGTGAATTGTATAGAACAAGAGGCTTATTAGTTGCCTCGGATACTTTATCAAATCTCGCCATTAATTCTGCGTCAGAAGCTTTTAAGACGTAGGTTTGCGGCATAGATAGCAACACATCTGCGCCGTTTTCTTCCGCGGCTCTAATGTAGGATAGTGAAGCATCAATTGTCGGTGCAGAAATGCCCATCATAATTGGGACACGGCCCCGAGAAGTATCCTTTGCCACGCGGACGAGGCGCCCTCGCTCTTCAGCGGACAGTGACCAGCTTTCTCCATTATCACCTGCAATACAGACGCATGTCGCACCGCGTTCTATAAGAAATTCGAATAAATCAACGAAAGCATCTTCCATTATTTCACCCTTTTTATTAAAAGGTGTAGCTATTGCCGGTACATACCCAAATAAATTCTCTTTTTTCATTTCCCTACTCAAACTGGAATTACGCAACTGAAAACTGAAGCATGCTCCGCATCAATTATATATAATAACCGATCATTATTGGGATGAAATGCCACTGAGGTTGTCCAAAGTCCTTTGGGCAATCTGATCTCAGCAAGCCTATCTCCAACTTTATCAAACAAATAGGAACGCCCTGCTTGTGCTTGAGCAACTGCTAACCATCCCAAAGAGTTGCTAGCCAAACCATCCGGGCCTAAACCACCAGAAAGTTGAATGAAAGTACCAACCATAGGTTGGCCAACTTCTGGAAGCCTTGAGGAAAATTGCCAAACCTGATTTGCACGGGTAGCAGCTACGTAGACCAAATTTCTTTCACTCGATAGGCAAATACCATTCGAATAAGGTACACAATCAATTAACAATCTAAGAGTTCCCTGTGGACATCGACGATAAACACGACCACTTGGATTACTAATGGAACTCCTGCCACTATCTGTAAACCATAAGCTTCCATCATCATCAAGGCACATATCTGAGAGACCTAGAAACGGTTGATTATCAATACCATCGCTCAAAACCTTGAAACTATCATATCCCGTAAATTCGATCAGGCCATGCCTGTGATCGACAGCAATATGCCTCCCGTCTTTAGTAATCCGCATCGAGTGGGGCTCTCCATCTATTTTATGCATCACCTCCCAGTGACCTTCTGGTGATATTCGAAAAACGCGCCCGTAAGGCACATCGGAAAGCCAAAGATTTTGGTCTACGTCAAAGAATGCACCTTCAAGAAATGAATGCATTTTCTTTCCTGGCCGCGTCATCTCTGCCCAGGGAGACGGTTTACCACGATGTCGAAAAGATTCTGGAAGTGTGTACAAGGGAGCGGCAGTTAACTCGAGCATCACTCCACTATCCTCTCCAAAAAAAGCAGATCAATTTCATTTTCATTCATGCCGATCGCCTTTAGTACTTCTCTACTGTCTTGACCTAGCGTCGGTGGAGCTTTGTTAATTACTGGTCCACCTTGGCTCATTTGAAAGGGGGCAGAAGGCAAACGTACTTCTGAATTTTCAGAAGTGCTTTTATAATAACCTCGAGTTATGAGTTGTTCATCCTTGATCGCCTCCTCAAGAGTCAAAATAGGCTCAGCGGGAATATCCCACTTATCCAGTAGCTGCTGCCATTTTTCCGTCGGTTCCTGGATAAAGACATTCTTAAGTTCTTCATAAATATCCTCAGAATTTGACCAAACATCATCCCATACCTCCACACCAGACAATGAACATATTTCAAAACCCTGCTCCGTTAAGCATTGTGCCAGTTTGCGATACTGAGATGGCTTAAAGGCTCCTAGCATAATAATTCCATCAGCAGTAGCAAATGGCGAAATTCCTGCCTCTCTCGGCTTCTCCTGCATAGGCGAACATTGTTTTGCAGCTACTTCTGGAGCCATTAAGCTAAGCGCAACCTCGAGCATTGAAGCACTTATGTAACATCCTTTTCCCGTTCTAGACTTTTGTAATAACGCTGCTGATATGGC
>CABZJF010000064.1:0-2700 GCA_902525915.1 Paracoccaceae bacterium
CAGTCCTCGCTGGAGCTTTAACAAATAAAGGAATTTCTAAAGGTGATCGAGTCATAATTTATATGCCAATGATCCCAGAGGGAATAATTTCTATGCTGGCTTGTGCAAGGATAGGAGCAATACATTCGGTAGTATTTGGGGGATTTGCTGCAAATGAACTTGCTGTAAGAATTTATGAATTCAAAAGCCCAGGATGTTCCGGTGGATGCTGTCCTTTTTATTGGTGGTGTAAAGATCGATCTTATTGAGGAATTGGAAAATTGTGGCCCTTTCGGTTCTGCAATTCGAGAACCTCAGTTTGCATTTTGCGATGTTAGTTTGAGTTTTACTAAACGAGTCGGTGAAAATCACCTAAAAGTTCGGTTTTCAGATGACAGTGGCAAAACAATGGATGCGATATGTTTCAGGGCTTTTGAAGGAAATTTAGGGCAAGCTTTGATAGAGCATGGCGGTAAAAAAGCACATTTGATTGGGAAATTAGACGTAAACCATTGGCAGGGCAGAAAATCTCCTCAACTTATTATAGAGGATGCAGCCTGGCCGGAAGAGTTGTAGATACAGGCGCAAGAATGTAAAAAAAAATATGTTCATGCATTTTCTACTTGCACAGCTTCAATGGTTTACATAATAACAGCGAACACAGGCAGAGCGGCCCGTTCGTCTATCGGTTAGGACGCCAGGTTTTCAACCTGGAAAGACGAGTTCGATTCTCGTACGGGCTGCCATTAAAAAAATCCGAGTCGTAAAATCCACTTTTTGTACTGTTCTTTTCAATTCCAACCCAAAACTGTCTTAGTTTAGAGGGAAATCAGCTGTCAAATTTTTCATATCTGGTAAGCAGTGGAATTTTTAACCATAGCAACGAACTTTAGTTTTTAAATGTGTTCCGGATCGCTAATATATTTTCACCGTATACAAGTGGTTTATCGACTGAACCACCCTTAAATACTGCTGAACCGGCAACCAAAACATTTGCCCCTGCCTTTACGACACTTGCCGCAGTTTCAGTATCAACTCCACCGTCAATTTCTAAATAAATTGGCCGTGATCCAATCATTGATTTTAACTTCTCTATTTTCTGCAATTGAGACCAAATGAAACTTTGACCACCAAATCCTGGATTTACAGTCATTACGCAAATTAGGTCAACGGAGTCCAACAGATATTCTACACTTTCTGCAGGTGTGCTAGGATTCAAAGCTATCCCTGCTTTGCAACCGGCAGCGCGAATTGCCTGAACCGTACGATGTGGATGATGCGTAGCCTCGTAGTGAGCTGTAATAATATCCGCACCTGCTTCTGCGTATGCGGCTATATATGGTTCAACTGGGCTAATCATTAGATGTACATCCATTACGGTTTTTACATGAGGACGTATAGCTTTGCACAAGGCTGGACCAAATGTTAAATTGGGAACAAAATGTCCATCCATTACATCGACATGAATCCAGTCGGCGCCCTGCTCCTCAACAGCCTGAATTTCTCTTCCAAAATCCGCAAAGTCCGAAGCAAGTATAGACGGTGCGATTTTTACATCTCTTCCCATAATGATGAAGTCCATTCTGATATATCACGGAGGGTACTAGCTAGTTTCTAACTTAAACACCAGAAAAAGAATTCTAAAATTAAAAAATATTTGGACAAAGATCAAAAATCAGTTGGGGCACCGCCCTCTACTTTTCTACGATCTACAAATTCCCTTAATTCTTCCTCTATTCCTTGATCGAACAATGGTTCTGAAAACTCATGAAGGATTTGTTGGTATAGCTTATATGCACGTTCAGGAGTCCATACTGCACCTGAAACCTCCCAGGCCTCATAATTTTTCCAATCAGACAAAAAGGGCTGATAAAAAGCACTTTCGTAACGGCTTTGTGTATGTTCTACACCAAAAAAATGTCCAGTACTGCCAACTTCTTTTATTGCTGAAATTGCGATACTGTCAGTATCTGTTGCGTGTATTTTGGGGTCCATATACCTCTGGATTTGCTGTATAATTTCACAATCCATGATAAATTTTTCTGGACTTGCAATAAGACCTCCTTCCAGCCATCCAGCTGCATGATATATAATATTTGATCCTGATTGTACTGCAGCCCATAGGCTGTTAGACGTTTCCCAAATAGATTGACCGTCAGGCACGTTTGCTGCGCATACTCCAGATGACCTCAATGGAAGACCATAGAAACGAGCTAATTGACCTGTCATTTGAGTTGCCCGAATGTATTCTGGTGTCCCAAATGCCGGAGCACCAGATTTCATATCAACATTAGAAGTAAAAGTTCCTATTGCACATCCAACACCAGGATTAATGTATTGGGCGAGTGCTATGGCACTTAGACCCTCAGCAATCGATTGCGCAACTGCACCTGCCATTGTAACCGGCGCCATCGCTCCAGCTAGAGTAAATGGTGTTACTATCAAACCTTGATTTCGTCTGGCTAATCTCATCCATCCATCAAGCATAGGCTGATCATGCTTCAGCGGAGACGTTGAATTAATATTTGTATACATTTTTGGACTACTATCGAACTCCTCATCTGTCCATCCACCAGCAATTCGTACCATTTCAATAACATCTTCTACCCTCTCTTTTCCTAAGCTGTAAGCATGGGGTGCTTTGTCAGTGACAGTTAATTTGTCATAAAGAACATCAAGGTGGCGTGTGCTAGGATGAAGATCTACTGGTTCGACTGGGTA
>CABZJF010000065.1:0-2684 GCA_902525915.1 Paracoccaceae bacterium
ATTTAGGTCAGAATGCGCTAGCCATGTGCCTCGCTTTATGGATTTTTCACCTAAACCACGCCCAACTATGCTCAGAGCGCAGCGTTCACCAGCTTTTGCACTGGCTCGTACTTGGTTGTGAACCCGTATCTCACGCACACGGACAGAAGCTCCATTTGATAAAAGCATTAAGCTCTGCTCATTATGAACGGTGCCAGAAAATATCATCCCAGTCACGATCAAACCCACCCCTTTTAGATTGAAAGCTCGATCAATGGCCATTCTGAAGTAACCGCAAACCACCTTAGGTTTTTGCGATCGAGCACGAAACGTTAACTCTTCCTTCAAAGGTTCAATACCAATTCCTTTTGGAGCACAAACAGGATAAAGCTCATGGTTCCGATGTCCTTGTTCGTTAAGAAAGTTATTGACCTGGTTACTCACCTCTGACAGGTCACCTGGTGCAACGCGATCTATCTTAGTCAATACAATTAAAATGTTTCTGATGCCAAGTAGATCAAGTATAGCAAGATGCTCACGCGTTTGAGGCATGACGCCATCATCTGCTGCTATTACTAAAAGACCCAGATCAATTCCGGCTACACCCGCCAACATGTTGCGAATAAACTTCTCGTGTCCAGGTACATCAACAAAACCTACGATCTCACCGTCTGGCAGCTCGTTGTACGCGAAACCAAGATCCACTGTCAGACCACGCGCCTTTTCTTCCGGCAAACGATCTGTATCGGTGCCCGTCAATGCTTTTATTAATTCAGTCTTACCGTGGTCCACGTGCCCAGATGTTGCAACGACCATCTGACTTTTAAACCCTGCAAGTTTTCAACAAAGCCCTTTTCGTCTTCGAGACACCTAAGGTCGAACCACAGTGCATCACCAGAAATACGGCCAATCACTGGGATTTGTAGTTTTCGAAAAGCCTCAGCAAGCTTTTCCAGAGTTTTGCCAGAACGTCTAAGATCAGGCCGTGCTATCCTAAGCGCAGCGCTTTGCAGCCTATCGACCGGCAAGGCTCCGCTGCCCACCTGACTATGTGTTGACTCAACTGTAACTTCACATAGCTCTAAGTACTCCTTAAGTACCTTGGCCAGACGGTGCGCTAGCTTTTCAATTTCAACAGGGTCACGGGTAAGCAGGCGCAAAGTCGGTAACTCTTTAACCAAACGTGTAGTGTCAGTATACAGACAAAGAACAGCCTGCAGAGCAGCCAAAGTAACTTTGTCAGGCCGCATAGCCCGAGTCATCGGGCTTCGCTTGATCTTTTCTATCAAATCACTGCGACCAGCAATTATCCCTGACTGTGGTCCACCAAGAAGCTTGTCACCACTAAAGGTCACCAAATCAGCGCCAGATTTCAATGCATCGGACACAGTTGTTTCATGAGGAAGGTTATATGACTCCAGGTCGACAAGGGTACCACTACCCAAATCTATAATAAAGGGCAAGTCGTGTTTATGCGCAATCCTAGAAAGCTCTCTCTCTGAAACACTTTCGGTGAACCCTTTAATTTCGAAGTTACTAGTATGAACCTTCATTATTAACGCTGTCCTAGAACTAATGACTGACTCGAAATCTGCATCGTTTGTACGATTGGTTGTACCAACCTCGACCAACTTACAACCTGCACGGGCCATGATATCTGGCATTCGGAACGATCCACCAATCTCAATCAGCTCACCTCGTGAAACAGGCACTTCTTTGCGACGGGCTAAGCAGTTTAGCGTCAGCAAAACAGCGGCAGCGTTATTGTTAACAACGAGAGCAGCATCCGCCCCTGTCAATTGGCATATCAAAACTTCGGCGTGCTTATGTCGATCACCACGTTTGCCCGTTTTTAAATCAAACTCTACATTGCTCGCACCTTGGGCAACATTAACCATTGCCCTTATTGCAGACTCAGGCAAAGGGGCGCGGCCAAGGTTGGTATGTAACACTGTACCAGTTAGATTATAAACTGGTCGGATCGATGGGAGTAAAACACGCTCTGTCTCCTCCAAAACTGATTGGACTAGCGCAGCCATATTCGTAGACTCACCGGCTAAGACACTCTGGCGCACATTTATCAAGACGCTTTGAACGCATCGAGTAACCAAAGCAACACCGTGCATGCTAACCAGTTTCTGCACAGATGGAGTATTCATAAGAATATTCACAGATGGAATTTTTTTTGGCCTATCGATTTTTGTCATGTCAATTTCATTTAACAAGCTGCTATTCAATTTTATTTTGTATTCTCTTTACTTCCATAAACAACGCTATTGCGATTAATTTTTATCCACTAATATTCATTGGCCTATCTCATGAATCTCTTTTTCCCTTAGCAACAAATAAGTTTTATAAGCCCTTAACTCAGCAATTTTAAAGCATGAAATTTAAGAATCTTTTACAAGAGTAATTCTATACCTATTATTCAGTAAATCAAAATCTGTTGACAGCTATATTCAGTGTTTCTTAATCTACACTCATGAACTTACTTTTGACATCCAACTCGATGAGATTTGATATCGACTTGATGAAAACATTCATTGCTGTTGCCGACACGGGCTCAGTAAAATTAGCATCAGAGCGTATCGGTCGGTCGTCTGCGGCAGTGTCAATGCAGATGAAGAAATTAGAGCAGCTTATCGGTTCCCCTATTTTTCAAAGGACAGCTGGTAAAATGTTTATGTCTGATGTGGGAGAGCGTT
>CABZJF010000066.1:0-2683 GCA_902525915.1 Paracoccaceae bacterium
CAATTTGTGACAGATGGATATGGCCTTCACAGGCGAGAAATTATGTACAACGACTTTGTAATAATTGGACCAAAACATGATCCAGCAATTGTGAGAAATTCTAAAAGCGTTCGTGAGGCACTAACTTTAATAAGCAAAACCCCTGCCCCGTTTGTAAGTAGGGGCGATGATAGTGGAACGCATAAAATGGAAGTTGGTTTATGGAAATATAGTGGTCTCGATCCAGACAAATTTGGGAAATGGTACAAATCTGTCGGGTCAGGGATGGGAGCATCATTGAACGTAAGCGCGAGTATGGGTGCATACATTCTCTCAGACAGAGCAAGCTGGTTAAACTTCAAAAATAAATCTGATTTAGAGATTTTGTTTGAGGGGGATAAGCTTCTATTCAACCAATACTCGTTCATTCCAATAAACCCAAGTCTTCATACACATGTAAAATATCAATTAGTAGAAAAGCTCGAGAACTGGCTAACCTCTACGACGGCTAAAAGCATGATAAATGGCTATGAAATTGATGGAGAAGCCTTGTTTACATTTAATTCTAAGCCAAAATAAAAGCTAACAATTTGTGCCTTTTGGCATGATACATAGGTCGATAAATAATGTGTTTATTTCAAATTAAGCTTTGTACAAATCGTGTAAGCTTCAGTATAATTTCGAAAAAGTTATGAGGCCATAATGCCAAAGGTGGAAATAAACTCTGTATCGAAACAAAACCCTCACTCCTTGAGTGAATATCGAGAAAACGTTCTCGAAGTTGCAATTGGTCGTCAGATACGGATCTATCGAAAACAAATGGAGATAACGGTATCTGATCTATCAAAGATGACAGGCTTATCTACTGGCATGTTGTCAAAAATTGAAAATGGCAATACGTCACCTTCACTTTCCACATTACAAGCATTATCCAATGCCCTTTCAATTCCAATGACTGCTTTCTTTAAGCAATTTGAGCAAGAGCGAGAATGCATTCATACCAAAGCAAACGAAGGTGTTGAGGTTGAGGGAGAAGGAACTAGAGCGGGGCATCAGTACAATTTGCTCGGTCACTTAGGATCTAATGATAGCGGAGTAATCGTCGAGCCGTATCTAATTGAGCTTACTAGTGAAACCGATACATTCAAGACATTCCAGCATGGCGGCTTAGAAACTATTTATATGTTAGCTGGCGAAATAACTTATCGGCATGGTGATGGTGTGTATAAGCTTCAGCCTGGAGATACATTGTTCTTTGATGCTAATACACCGCACGGGCCTGAGACTCTTGATGAACTTCCAGCTCGATTTTTGTCAATTATCTCTTATCCGCTAGACAAATAACTAATAACAAATGAAAATTAATATGGCTTCAATAGCTTACAGAAAAGTTATTTAGTTAGTTGAGACCGGGCTAAGAAAGCCCGGTCTCATTAATTTTAAAATTTTGAAGATTTCTTCGCTTCTGAGCTTTGCCCAACAACAAGAACAAAAACACATATCGCTGCCGCAATTAAGGTCGTAATACCTGGAAGGGCTGTTCCCCATCCCATAAACATTGCGCCATCAACGGCAGACCATGAAGCTTCACTATATGGAAACATTTCTTTTCCTTTCTATTTGTTTACTCAGCAGGCGGCGCTGATTGCGCAATGCCTTCTGGATACCCTTGTGCTGGAACCTTAACGGTATCCATTCCGGCCTCTTCTGCTCCTGCAGGTACTCTAAGCATGCCAAACATATTCAAAATGTATGAAGCTATGTATCCTGGAACAAAACCAAGCAAAAAGAACACTATTGCACCAACTATTTGCCCATATAAGGTGATTGTTGGAACTCCAGCATCTCCTCCAAGAGCAGGAAAGCCAGATCCAAAAATTCCAAGCAATACTACGCCATATATGCCGATCGTACCGTGAACTGTGACCGCACCAACTGCATCATCAATTCCTCGGCGTTCTAACCAAGTGGCGCAGTATTTCAAAATCACACCAGCGGAAAAGGCGATTATGAAGGTTAGTGCTGGATAGTAAATATCCAAGCCAGATGCTGTTGAAATAATTCCAGCAAGTGCACCAGACATCATCCAGAATGGGTCTTTTGTCATTACCCATGCGCCAATTATACCACCCGCAATAGCCATCAATATATTAAATGCTAGCGCTGAAAAGGTTATAGGAGTGCCGTAAATAGTACTCGGCATATGCCCATACCACGACCATGCTTCACCTGGTAAAATAACGCACGCCATCAAGAAGCCCCAAAAACCCACGATAATGAACATCAGTCCAATTACTGTGAGCGGTAAATTGTGACCAGCAATATGGTTTGCAGTCCCGTCAGCATTGAATTTTCCAATACGTGGACCCAAGTTGATCAGAACTCCCAAAGCAAAGAAACCTGCAACAGCGTGCACTAAGCCAGCTGCTCCAAAGTCATGAACTCCAAACTGTGTAACTAACCACCCATCGGCATGCCAGCCCCAAGCAGCAGCCACGACCCAGGCAAATGAACCGAGAATAACTGCTAGTATTACAAACCCCACAGTTTGAATTCGCTCAATTACCGAGCCAGACATAATCGATGCTGTTGTAGCAGCAAACAAGGCAAACGCTCCAAAGAAAACACCAGAAGCCTGATCAGCAACATTCGGCCCCATATATTGTGCAGATTCACCCCAACCCCAAGCTATTGCGCTTGCGTA
>CABZJF010000067.1:0-2531 GCA_902525915.1 Paracoccaceae bacterium
CAATAACCATTCTACCGGCTTTTATCTTAGCACTCGCTATTCTAGGTTTATTTTATTTTTCTCGATACCTTAGTAAGTATCCGCCAAGGAGAAATTAAAAAAACCCTTTGGGAGGCTATTCCCAAAGGGTTCATTTATTTTTTATAGTCTTTTAATACATACCAACGATAAAATACATTCCATGCATATCGTTGGTACTCCAATTCAGACCGAAGTCTGCGTAGCACTCCAGCCATTAAAGTGTCCCTTCTCTAGTTGGCTTCGGATTGTTTATCACAACTTTCAAAAATAGCCAAATAAAAGTATTACCAAATTTAATTCTGTAAGCGCGAGTAAAAAAACATAATAAAAGATGTGAAATTAGAGCGTGCTACTGAGAAACTATAAGGATCTGCACATCTGCTACATTAGTACCTGTAGCTCCAGTATGCAGGAGGTCATTGGATATTTGTAGAGCTTTGTTACTGTTATTTTCTGCTAAGAAATCATAAACTTGATAACCTTCGTTAAGAATACGTTTACATGTTTCTTGATCGACAATAGCCCCGGCTGCTTCGGTTGGACCATCTCGTCCGTCTGTGCCTCCTGACAGAAAAGTCCATGATTTTCTAATCGGGTCTTGATGAGCTAATTCAGCAACAATTAACGCGAGTTCTTGATTGCGTCCCCCTAGGCCAGAGCCTGTGATTTTAACAGTTGTTTCACCACCCCATACTATGGCGGTAGGTTTAGTACTCGACTCAATTTCTTTTAATTTTTCATGAATTTTTTTTGCTGCATCGTTTACATCGCCAATCAATGGGTCGTCTTCAACAAATGTCACAAAGCTTTTGCTTAAAGACTCTGCTGAAGCGTGAATACTTTCTCGGTTATCGCCGATCAAATAATTAACTGCATCATTGCTTTTTCGTTCAGATGTTTCCGCTTCGAAGTGGTTTAGTATATTTTGTGGAATTAACTTTAATAGGTTGTTACTGGCAAGAATGTCTAAAGCGCTTTTTTTAGTACCGAGCGGGCTTACGGTTGGTCCGCTTGCAATCACCCGTAGGTCATTCCCAATCACATCTGAAAGAATATAGCTTGTTACTGGAGCTGGGTCGGCATAATGCAGCAAGCCACCGCCTTTCAACTTTGAAGTTTGTTGTCTAACATGGTTCATCTCATCAATACTTAATCCACTGCTTAATAGAATTTCATTAAGGACTATTTTGTCCTCTAGGTTAACTCCGTCGACAGGCGCTGGCATCAAAGCAGAACCCCCCCCGGATACTAGGAAAAGAACTTGGTCATCTTTACCGACCTCTTCCAGTGCAGCAATCACGCGTTTTGATCCTAATTCTCCTGTCTGGTCAGGTACGGGATGCCCAGCCTTAAACATCTCACAATTTTCAACATTTTCTCCATTTTCTTTGTGAGTTATGCAAATACAGTTATTTGGTCCATCCAGTAGCTCTCGTAGACCTTTGATCATTGCTGGAGCTGCCTTACCAACGCCGATAACTAGTGTCTGTCCACTGTTTTTTGGTGTTGGTACACCATTTTTTTTGATGCAAGATTGAACTGCTGTAAAAGGGTTTGCCCTTTCAACAGCAGCTCTATAGGCTTCTACAGCGTTGGCTTTTAATCGGTTAAGGTCATCGACCGGCAATTTGCTTTGCTTTCTCAACAAGGACTTCAGCCTGCTTTATAGATGCGTAATCTATGAGCCGCCCATCAAGAGATACAGCACCTTTACCACTTGCTTCCGCATCAGCCATAGCTTCTAAAATCCGGTTTGCCTTAACTATTTCGGCATCTGATGGGCTCATTACTTCATTTGCTAATGCAATTTGACTCGGGTGAATTGCCCATTTCCCTTCGCATCCTAAAACAGCAGCCCTCTTTGCGGCTGCTCGGAAACCATCTGGATCTTGGAAATCTCCAAAGGGTCCATCTATTGGCCTTAACCCATTTGCACGAGCCGCAACGACCATACGTGCTATAGCATAGTGCCACATATCACCCCAGTGAGTATCCCGTTCCTCACCCTCTACTTTATCTGTTAGTACTGAGTAATCCGGATGCACACCACCAATACTAGTTGTACGAGCTCGGGTAGAAGCGGCGTAGTCAGCAACTCCAAAATGTAAGCTTTCATTGCGTTTCGAAGCCGCTGCAATTTCAGAAACGTTTTGCATGCCTAATGCCGTCTCAATTATATGTTCAAAGCCAATTCGCTTTTTATAGCCCATTGCATCTTCAACTTGGGTTACCATCATGTCGACGGCGTATACATCAGCAGCAGTTCCTACTTTTGGGATCATTATTAGGTCTAATCTTTCTCCCGCTTGCTCGACAATGTCGACTACATCTCGATACATATAGTGGGTGTCTAGTCCATTAATTCTGATAGACATGGTTTTGGTGCCCCAGTCTATTTCATTCAAAGCCTTAATGATGTTCTTACGTGCTTGCTCCTTCTCATCTGGAGCTACTGCATCTTCTAAATCTAGAAAAATAATATCTACGTTGGAGTCCGCTGCCTTTTGAAA
>CABZJF010000068.1:0-2443 GCA_902525915.1 Paracoccaceae bacterium
CTGCAACAACAGTCGGTAACGTCACAATTGAAGCATCAATTTCAAACGTCGACATGGAAGGTGCAACGCTTGGTGCTAAGCAAAACCTGATTATCACCGGCGACGAAGATGTTAATCTTGCTGATAGAGGAACTGCAGAAACAGTTACCGCTGACTCAGTGGACGCCTCTGGGTCCTCAGGGATCATCACAATTAACGTTGAGGATTCCGGTGGTGCTGCTACTGTTGATACAGTTACTACAGGATCAGGCGCTGACCTTATCCAAATCGATGCAACTGGCATAATGACTGTTTCTTCTGGCGCTGGTAATGACACAATCACGATCGAAGATGCAGACGCTACATCAACATTTGATGCAGGTGCAGGTAACGATACGATTGACGTCGACGAAGTGGCGCAAGTCGTGGTCTTGGGCGGTGATGGTAACGATAACTTTACCACAGCGGCGGCAATTGGTGGTACGCTAGTTGGTGGTGCGGGAACCGATACAATCACAATCGATGGCGCTGGTGCGTTGACCTTAGCGGCAACGTTTGCGTTCTCTGGTTTCGAGGAATTTGATATCACTGCTGCTAACGGTCAGGTTGATATAACTGGCGCTCAGCTTGCAGGGAATTCAACATTGATTATTGATGGTAACGCTACGGCAGATATCTTTAATGTGAATACTGCCTCAACCGCGACGGCTGCGAAATCAGCTGATCTGTCAAATGTAACTATCAAGACAGGTGGTACTGCCACTATAACAGTTACTGGTAACGTAGGTGCAGATACCATCACTGGTGGTGTGGCATCTGAAGGCTTTACACAGACAATCGGTGCAGACGCATATGAAGGTGGCGGTGGTACTGGCGTAGACACTTTTACGACTGTCACAAACTTGACTGCAGCAGGGTCATCTAATGCTTCAACTGGTACAGTGGTTAATATGGGTGGTTCCGCAATAGCATCGGCTGCAATAATTTCTAACGCTTCGGCATATATTTCTGGAAGTGCAACCGAGGTTGCTGCGGGCACGGTAGCCCACCTTTATGCAGCTAATGTCGCCGGGAACTCAGCAGAAGTTGATACAATCGGTGGTGTCGAGAACATTACAGGTTCGGCTGGCATCGATTATATTGTGGGCTCAGGTGCGAACAACACCATAACGGTAGGAGATGGTGCCGACTACGTTGAAGGCGGAGCGGGTGCTGATACTATTACCGGCGGTAATGGTATAGACACTATCAAGCTAGGTCTATCAGACGCGGTTGCCGACACTGTTTCTTTAACGGGTGTTGTAGCTGCAGCAAACCGGGATACTGTATCTGACTTTGTGTCCGGAACAGACCAAGTTGGCTTAGATGTAGACTACACCACTGTAACAACTGCCGCAGCTGCTGCTGCGTCACACGAAGCTGTCGCTATTGTTCAGTTGACGACCGCTGGTGCGTATGGCTTAGCCGCCGCAGCTACTAAAACAACAGCTGCTGCGGACATCTTCGAGTTGACCGCGGGTAACACTACTACGGCCGACTTATCTGCCGCCACAGATGGATCAGAGTTGTTTAAGTTATTGGGTGTTGCGGGACAAGCGGCGACGTCTATTACAATCGACAACAACGGTGATGATTTCTTCATCTCAGCGGTTGACGGTGGTAATGCATATATCTACGCGATTGTCGGTGACACCGGTGATACATCGGTTGAATCTGATGATATCGCATTGGTCGCAACGCTCAACGGCGTGACAGATGTAGCAGCTGCTGACTTTGTTATGGTTGCGTAAGCTTACCTCGCTTAGGTTGGAGTGGTATTGCTCCATTGCGCTCCAATCTTGAGAAGTTATTCAAGGTCCCGCTTCGGCGGGGCCTTATTATTTTAAAGTTCGGCGTATTTGACGCAGAATGTTGAATAAATGTTAAATAAACAGATCCAACATCGGCCGGTCAGTAGAGCACATTAAGATTTAACCACCTTCCAAAGTACATCGAGAGACAGTGCCTTAAATGATTTCAGTGGCACCGCTGTAAGATTAGTTGCAGTAATGGGTTAGCTTTAATATGCTGGTTTGAGGCTAACTGCAGCTAAGGTGGTCTATTACATCATTGGCTGGAAATATTACGCCAATAATTGAATATGGGGCCATAGCCATCTACTTTTCCAGCGAGTTGATACCAAATAGCTCGGTAGATGGTTTATTATAGGATGCAAACGCGGTTTAGGTGTTGTCAAGTTCACAACCGTATCCACATGAAAAACGATTTTGCTTCCTAAAGGACCACTGGACATCAAAATAACATTGCAAATTTGGTAAAAACAATCCGTTTTGTTGATAGCTCAGGGGAAATTGTCAATTTTAGAACCGGTGCCAGGAAATCATCTATTTATCTTTTCTAAATGTTTTATAACGGCAAAACTTTTAGTTGCTTAGAAATGTTGCGTCAAAGAAATATTGATGAT
>CABZJF010000069.1:0-2388 GCA_902525915.1 Paracoccaceae bacterium
GCTCTTCACAAATTTTCTCAATTGCCCGCGCACGCGAAGTCGTCGCATCGATATACTCGGCATGTGATCTAACCAAACGATAAGTTAGCGTTCGATTGGTATCGATCTCCTTTAAAACGTAATTTGATTTAGCACCTGCTGCTTTAGCAAAAGTACCAGAATCGGATGAGCGCAAATTAATCGCAGTAATCGCCCAATTAAGATCACCTGTTTTTTCCATATAGTCATCAATATAAACTGATTGGTGCGCACGATGAAACGCACCATAGCCAAGATGGACTATCCCAGTTTTACAATTTGCTAGGTCATAGTTCGTTTTATATAGCATTGGAGATGTCATCGTTTTGCCGCCATACCTGCTAGCAATTCGCGTCGCACGAAATCGCGATAATTTGATGGGGTCATCTCTTTAACTTTAAGAAAATGACGATTGAAATTGGCGAGATTGTTGTAGCCAACTTCATGACAAATTGTAGCGACTGTTAAATCTGTAGCCTGCAGCATGGAGCAGGCTTGACCTATTCGAACGCGGATCACAAATTCGCTAAATTTACTTCCTGTAAACTTTTGGAAATTACGCGCAAAAGCCGTTTTACTCATCGCAGCCATATCAGAAGCCTTGCTCAATGAAATATTTTCAGCAAAGTTTTCAGTAATGAAATCTATGACCTTAGCGATGCCAGATGTACTATTATTGAAATTTGGGTAATTCACATTTGTGACAGACAAACGTTTTTGGTTTGGATGATCCTTGATAAGTAACAAAAAGCTCATCGCTTTAAGAACTCGTGCTGCACCATGAGCATTTCTTATTTCGATGAGTGATTTTTTTGCAAATGCCAAGTCAAAATTTACAAATTCAATGCCGCCTTTCGAACGTTCCAACAATTGATCTAGTTCACGAAATTCTGGAAAACCATGTTTTAAGTTATCAATACTGTCTTGATTGAATTGAAATAACATATCACGGACATCTACGGGTTTGGACGCGCATATTTCGTCGGTCACCCAGTTATGTGGCAAATTAGGCCCACATAAGAATAGTGACCCAGGACGAAACTCGCCTATGTAATCTCCAACAAAGGCTTTGCCTTGGGTCGCTACCATTAAGTGCAATTCATATTCTTCATGGCTGTGCCAACGACAAAGGTCTGTAGGCCAACCGTGTTCTAAATACCGAACAGATTCCACAGCTCGATCGACATATTCAAATTCTGGCGTCAAATTGGACATCGCACTACCTCAAAACACTTCCACCATCGACACCGATAGTTTGTGCAGTCATATATTGCGATTGGGCGCTAGCCAGAAAAACAGCAACACGCGCAACTTCAAAGGGGCGCCCCATGTAACCTAGCGGAACAGCCTCACCCACTTCGAGTTTCTTTTGACCAATTTCCTTTCCTTCAAATTTTGCAAATAGGCCATCGACCGTTTCCCACATTGGCGTATCAATTACACCTGGTGAAATCGCGTTCACACGAATCTTGTATGGAGCAAGGGCCAATGCTGCAGATTGAGTGTAACTTATTACGGCTGCTTTCGTTGCACAATAATGTGCCACTAAAGCCTCACCTCGATGCCCAGCTTGACTAGCCAAATTTATTATAGAGCCCGCCATATCATGCTCTGTTAACGTCCTAGCAACAATTTGCATCACCGCATACATAGCGCGCACATTTACGTCGAACAGGCGATCAAACTGATCCAGGCCAGCATCCAAGACGGAACCCATATCAAAAAGCGCTGCATTATTGAAAAGCACTTGGGGGCGTTCAGCGGCAACCCACTTGGCCAAATCATTAAGTCCACCTTCGCTTGTTAGATCAATTCTGTGATATTCGTGAGCGCAGTCGCCGGGAAAGGTGTCTGTGATATCGGTCACCAGTACGCGCGCGCCATGGGCCGCAAAATGTTCAGCGGTCGCCTGACCTATACCACCACACGCACCCGTCACTAAACAGGTTTTTCCACTTAAATCTGTTGCAACTAAATTTTTTTGGTTCATTTAACTGCCCCAAATGTGAGACCTTGCACTAATTGTTTTTGACAAAACCAACCAAGTACTACAATCGGTCCAACTGCTGCGGTCGAGACCGCAGAAAGGCGGCCGAAAAATAACCCCTCTGGCGCCCGATTGCCCTCAATCAATTTGGAAAGTGTTGCGGCATCTATAGTGGTCAAACGGACCGTCCAATATGCCTCGTTCCAACAAAATATGAAGCAAAGAAGCGCAGTCGAGGCAAGGCCGCCCCATGCAAGCGGCAGAACAATATCTTTAATTTCGCCCCAAATAGACACACCATCCATCTTTCCTGCTTCGATGATTTCTTTGGGAATTTCTTTAAAATACGTGAACAACATCCAGATGACGATGGGCAAATTGAT
>CABZJF010000070.1:0-2310 GCA_902525915.1 Paracoccaceae bacterium
TAACGGAGGTTCGGCGTTCTTCATCCATTATTCCCAATTTTACAGAATATTGCTTTATACCTAAAGAACTCTCTACCTTGGAAAATATTTTATCGGCAAAATCCACTTCAGCGGGACCATGCATCTTGGGTTTTACAATATAAATTGAACCATGTCTTGAATTGCCATCAGCCTTTTTCAAATCATGCATTCCGAGCATTGTGGTAACCATAGCATCCAGCAAGCCCTCAAATATCTCGTCACCATTTGAATCAAGTACAGCTGGTGTAGTCATTAAATGACCAACATTTCTGATCCAAAGTAATGCTCGAGACCTAATGCTAAAATTATCACCAGAGGGAGAAATAAAAGACAAGTCAGAATTGAGAGCCCTAACGACTTTTTTTCCGTTTTTCTCGAACTCAGACGTAAGGTCTCCTTTCATTAGACCTAACCATGTTGAGTAAGCATTTACCTTATCTTCACCATCAACACATGCTACAGAATCTTCTAAATCAATTATAGCGGATAGAGCGCTCTCTATACGAACATCTGCCAAACCTGCCTGATCCCTGCTGCCCACAACATGTGCTCGATCGAAGACAAGCACGACGAAAAGACCGTTATTCCTCAAAAGAACAGAATTTGGCGCCTTCGGATTACCCGAATAGCCAATAAACTTTTCGGGTGAGACCAATGGAAGGTCATCTACTAAAAGTTGCTTATCACTAACATAATATCGCTTAACATCTGCATGACTAGCACCAATGATTGGAAATGCATTATCCAAAAATACTCTTGCACGGGCAACAACACGGGCGCCCCTGCCCCGATCATAACCCTCAGCCTGGTCGAATGCTCCCATTGCATCAGTACCATATAAACTGTCGTATAAACTTCCCCATCTCGCGTTCGTTGCATTAAGAGCGTAACGAGCATTGGTCGATGGTACCACGAGTTGTGGGCCAGCTACGCTGGAAATTTCAGGATCAACATTTTCTGTTTCAATTAAAAAACTCTCACCCTCATCAACCAGATAACCGATTTCCCTTAAGTAACTTTTATAGGCCTCATGATCATGTGGCTGGCCAATTCTAGCCACATGCCATTTATCAATTTTATCTTGCAGCTCTTCTCTAGCCTGCAAAAGTTTTCTATTTTCTGGAGTCATCTCCTTAATCAATGATGACAAGCCAAGCCAAAAGTTATCCTGTGAAACTCCAGTATCTGGCAAAGCCTTATTCTCGATAAAATCCACCAAGCCTTCTTCTACACTTAGATCACATCGCATCAGGCGCTTATTCATCACTCAACCCCAAACCTTTCTCTGATTTCATATAGGTATCTCGATTAAGGCGAGGCAAAAAAAGTTATATTTCATTAAAGGAGTCGCCTATTTTTTGTATTAATTAATAGTAGCACTACCTAAATGTAGCAACATCTATTAGCTAGGTAGGTCTAACTACAAATTCCAAGTACTGCGGAGTAATTATGGCAAAAAAAAGTAATCAGGAAATCTTTCTGAAAGACTACAAGGCCCCTGCTTATTTAGTAGACGCAGTGGAACTCAATTTTGAACTACATCCAAGTAGAACTAAAGTTTACTCTAAAATCAGTTTCCGTAAAAATCCTAATCCAAATTCAGCAAATAAATTTTTTTTAAATGGAGAAAAATTAAATTTTCTTAACGCTAAAATTGATGGGAATACAGTACATCCAAAGCTACAAAAAGACGGTCTCGAATGTGACGTCCCCGACGGCCCTTTCCTATGGGAGTGCCTGGTAGAGATTGATCCCTCTAGTAACACCTCATTGGAGGGCTTATATATGTCAAACGGTATGTACTGCACTCAATGTGAGGCAGAAGGCTTTAGAAAAATATGCTACTATCCAGATCGCCCAGACGTTTTAGCACCATTTGTCGTTAGTATTCGGGGACCTTCACCAGTCTTATTGTCAAATGGCAATCTTATTTCGAGTGAAAAGGGCTTTTCAAAGTGGTCAGACCCCTGGCCAAAACCGGCATACCTTTTCGCATTAGTTGCTGGAGATTTAGAGAAAGTATCAGACGAATTTACAACGCAGCAAGGCTGTCATATCGACCTTAATATTTATGTAAGAAAGGGCGATGAGGACAAATGTCAGTTTGCAATCAGATCTTTAAAAAAAGCTATGAAATGGGATGAAGAGCGCTATGGACGACAATATGATCTTGAGGTTTTCAATATCGTTGCGGTTGATGATTTCAATATGGGGGCCATGGAAAATAAGGGGCTAAATATTTTCAATTCTAAGTGTGTTCTGACACATCCCAGAAAAAGTACCGATACC
>CABZJF010000071.1:0-2308 GCA_902525915.1 Paracoccaceae bacterium
GTGCAACTTTTAAGCAGGTTCTCTATCTCGACGGTTGTTTTGCCGTCCAATGACGCGCTGGGTTCATCTAAAAATAACATTTCTGGTTCTGTGATTAATGCTCGTGCAAGCGCTAATTTTTGTTTTTCTCCGCCTGATAATCTGGTAGCGGAAATGTGCATGATTTCTTTTAAACCAATCTTTTCTACCCACTCAGTGGCTAATCTATGTGCTTTTGAGTTTGAAACTTTTCGAAGTAAAAGTGGGTAAGTTAAATTTTCAAAAACCGATCTGCGGAGCATGATCGGGGTTTGAAAAACAAACATTTGTTTTTTCATGCTAGAATTATCTGAACAAGACCATTCAATTGAGCCGCGTTTTAGTTTCATTATGCCATGTAAGCTTTTCAAAAGCGTAGTTTTCCCAGATCCATTAGGCCCAAGAATTAACGAAATATCGCCTTTGTTAACTGTAAGGTCTATAGGGCCAAGAATGTGTTTTCCATTGAACTCCACTACTAAATTTTCTGCAATTAGAGGGAACATTACCAACGGCCCTCTCTTTCTGTTTTACTAAGCCAATGCGTCGCCAAGTTTAACGCAATAGCAATTAGAATAAGAACAAATCCCAATGCGAGCGCTAATGCGAAATCGCCTTTGGATGTTTCTAGCGCTATTGCTGTCGTTAGTACACGCGTCGCGTTATCTATATTTCCACCCACTATCATAATTGCACCAACTTCTCCTATTGCACGCCCAAACCCCGCCAGGGAAGCTGTTAAAAGTGCTCTACGAGCATCCCATAATAATGTCTTAATTCTTTGTATGTGAGAGGTATTCATAGAAATCAGCAGGTCATGATATTCAGACCATAATTCTCGTAGCGACTGGTGTGCAATTGAGGTAATCAAAGGCGTTATTATGACTATCTGTGCAATAACCATGGCAGCTGTTGTGTAGAGTAAATCCAAAACGCCAAAAGGCCCTGAACGGGATAAAAGTATGTATACTATTAGGCCTACTACTACAGGTGGAAGTCCCATAAGAGCGTTCAGGAGTGCTATTACAAATCGTCTAAATTTAAACCTTTTTACAGCTAAAACTGCTGCAAGTGGCAATGCAAATAATGAACTTATCACCAAGGCTGAAAGTGTAACTTGAAGAGATCTTACGGAGATATCAATTAAATCTTGATCTACAGTATATATAAGCTGAAACGCTTGTAAGATACCGTACCATATATCATTCATCGAGGCTTCCATGAATAGCAAATTGATCCAGCCCAGCTTCTTCAGGATCTATTATACGAAATGTTTCTTTTACTCCTGCTTCGGTCAGTTCTCGAGAAACGACCAACAAAGTATTGTCGTCATGTTCGTCACAAAGATCAGCCATAGCCTGCAATTCATCACTTGCTACGGGGATTGCAAGCCCCTTACTAGGAGCGCCATAGTATGTTACAAAATGATCAGCTAAAAGTCCTTCAAGATGCGATACTTCTTGTGAGGTAACCTTTGCAACAGCAACAAAGGTTACTCGCCCTGAAGTTTCTAGTCCAAACCATCCATTTGAAAAAGCTTGTTTAGCCTTTCCGTCTAAATCAGCTTCCGACCAATTAGAAAATTCGAACCCACCTGAAACACACCATTCACCGGTACGAGCAGAGTTACTGTATACACGGGTATCACTTTCATCGAAATGAATGGCTCTAGCTAATTTCATGTTTATTCCTCAAGTAAGGTTGTTAAAGGTATGTTTGATGTCGTTCCGCCTTCATCTCTTAACAACATACCAAAATTATCATCCACTCCCATAAAGACTGCGTTTGAGTCTTTCATGTAGGTTTGTTTTTCTCCAATCCCATGTGCAAGGCCACGCCACTCGTTGTGAACCGTTCTTACCCCATCTGCTTCCCATCTGGTCAACCAGTTCAAAGTATGGCGCGCCCAAGCTTCGAGTAAAGTAGAAGCGTCAACCTCGGAGCATCCCTCTGCGTATAGTGCTGTTTCGTTTGGAGTTTCTCCCATATTCTCGGAAGCTGGCCATAAGTCTAATTCTAACCCAACACAAAGCCAATCTGGTACCTTTGTTGGATCTTGATGGTTTGCCGACACCCTTAATTTCCCACAACGAGCTCCATTGATTAAAATACCTCCACTCCAGAGCAAGTGAACAGCAACTTCAGGGGGAGCCAGAGCCCCCAGAGCATTTTGAAAGCCAATACCGCATATTGGCAACATAATCATTGCTTGGTTGAGTGAAACCTCTGGAGTAAAAATAAAAGTGGCTCTAAGAGCTTCATGAGTAAGATTATAGACCACAAGACCAGC
>CABZJF010000072.1:0-2274 GCA_902525915.1 Paracoccaceae bacterium
TTTGGACGGTATACCGAAAAAAATCCGGATTGATAAATGGCTTTGGTGGGCGAGGTTTTTCAAAACAAGAAGTCTTTCGACAAAGATTATTACTAAAGGATCTGTGAGAGTAAATTCACGTCGTATTTTTAAGCCATCAGTTGAGATCAAAGTGGATGATGTCTTAACATTCACATCTGGAAAATCTGTACGCGTGATAAAGGTTTTGTCTTTGGGCGAGAGGAGAGTAAATTATGAAGAGGCACGAAAGATGTATGAAAATGTTGAAGACACCGACTAATTGGGGCACTCAGAATAAAAATATTTACAATCGAATTTAAAGATATAAAAAGTGTTTGTCTGAATTTAAATAGTATCAGTGATTAAGTATTAAATTAATTTAGATTTTTTGACATAAAGCGGCCAGAGTAGAAATGACCTATATCGTAAATGATAACTGCATAGGATGTAAATACACAGATTGTGTAGAGGTGTGTCCTGTCGATTGTTTTTATGAAGGTGAGAACATGTTGGTCATTCATCCTGATGAATGTATTGACTGTGGCGTCTGTGAGCCTGAATGCCCTGCCGATGCCATTCGGCCTGATACAGAGCCGGATATGGAAAGATGGGTGGAATTTAATAGAAAATACTCAGAACTATGGCCGGTCATTATCACCCAGAAGGATCCTTTGCCTGAAGCTGAAGAGAGAGACGGTGAGACCGGTAAGCTTGAAAAATACTTCTCTGAAAACCCGGGTGAAGGTGGTTAACTCTTGGGGTTAAATTGATCCTTTTCATTTTTTAGACTTTCTGTTAACTGTCGTCGTTGTTGTGAAAGCATAAAATACGCAAGAGACCCAGAAACTTATCAACCGAGATTAAATTATACTTAGTTGTCAGGATCAATGGTAAAACCGTCGGTTTGGCTATGAGTATTGAAGGAAAATTGATGGCAAGTTCAAATAATTCAGATTTTCGTCCAAATGAATTCGTAGTTTACCCTGCGCATGGGGTAGGTCAGATAATATCCATTGAAGAACAAGAAATAGCTGGTACTAAGCTCGAATTATTCGTTGTGTCCTTTGAAAAAGATAAGATGACTCTCAGAGTGCCTACTCATAAAGCATCAGAAATCGGAATGAGATCTTTAAGTTCTCCAGAGGTAATTGAGAAGGCTATGACCACTCTCAAAGGCAAGGCCCGGGTTAAGAGAGCGATGTGGTCGCGTCGAGCACAAGAATATGAGCAAAAGATAAATTCTGGAGATCTGATTGCTATCGCTGAAGTTGTTAGGGATTTACATCGAAATGATGACCAGCGAGAACAAAGTTACTCTGAAAGGCAGTTGTATGAAGCTGCATTAGAACGTTTAACAAGAGAGGTCGCTGCGGTTGATGATGGGGATGAAGTATCTGCAGCAAAAAAAGTTGACGACGTTCTCGTTTCAAGAGCTGCATAAAATACTAGAACAGTTAGGCAATTTCGGTACTAATCTGACAATTTAGAAACAATGTGATAGAACAGGGCTTCTAGCCCTGCGGCACTTTGAGTGTGATGTTCTTGCCGCCTTTGATGTAACGGAGTTCACTTTCTCCAATCGCAGCCACCTTACCTCCGTCTATAGTGTCACCGACAGTCACCATTTGTCTTTTCCCATTTGACAGGCGTACAAGTGCCCGACGCGACTTTGAGTTTCCATAAACACCGATTAGGTTTGTCCTTCGCAGATTAAGCACGTTCTGAATGGTTGCTTTCTTAGTTACTCTTGGACTTGAAGGTACATCTGGGACTATCCCTGATATGTTGGCTTCATCGCCTTCATATTGTATAACACCCAATGCCTGGTCTATTAACATGCTAAGCCCGCTAGGGCGTTCCCGAGGCTTTACGCGTAGTCCTTTGAAGTTAATTGATGAGGTCGAGAGACTTGAAAGATTATACTTTGAGAGCTGAATATTGTTGGGTCTTAATCGCGGTTTTTTTTCTGCAAGTTTACGCTTTTTTGCGGCAATTAGAGCATCGGGTGTTTTGTCTGCAGGCCTAGTTTTTGGGCGTATCTTGGACAGTATCTTAATATTTAAGTTGCTTTCACCAATACTTAAATAGTTTGGAATAGGTTTTATTGGTGGTATAACTTCTGGGTTGCCAGAAAAAACTTGATGTCCGGCTGGGGCCAGAGCTCCTACTTTTGTAGCAATTGCTAGGCCATTTTCGTCTAATTTGAAACTAGAACCTATCGAAAGGGGTGATCGAATATCAAGAAGGGCTTTCAACTCTGATACAGTATTGGCT
>CABZJF010000073.1:0-2248 GCA_902525915.1 Paracoccaceae bacterium
TATAGATTGCAGAATTCTGGAATGTCTTTGAGTGAATTTAAAGTAATATATTGGTGGGAGTGGGGGCATCGTCAGCTTGGAAGAATTATTGGGTTAGTTTGGCTTGCCGGGTTTTCTTGGTTTTTACTGTCAAAAAAGATCCCAAACGGTTGGACAATACGTTTATTATTGCTGGGTATATTAGGTGGTTTTCAAGGCGCAGTAGGATGGTGGATGGTATCTTCCGGTCTCTCGGAAAATATGCTTGATGTAGCAAGCTATCGCCTCGCCACCCATTTGGGTCTAGCTTTTATCATATTAGGTTTTATTCTTTGGTACATTTTCATGATGAGCTTATCTGAAGCCGAAATACTTGCGCGTCAAAGAACAAGAGACCAGTCAATTTTTGGTAAAAGTACAGGATTGATGCATTTTGTATTCTTGCAGATTTTAATTGGCGCTTTGGTGGCTGGGATTGATGCTGGAAGAAACTATGTCGATTGGCCGTTAATGGCTGGTGGATTTTTGCCGCCGGATCTATTTGCATTGGAACCCGTCTGGAGAAACTTTTTTGAAGATGACGGATTAGTTCAGTTCATGCATAGGATGTCCGGATACATTTTATTTTTATTTGGAATATTCGTTTGGTATAATGCACGAAAATCTGGGAATTTCAAAATACGACAAGCTTTTAATGTTGTTATTTTATTTATGTTCCTGCAAATGGTGATTGGGATTATCACGGTAATGTATTCGGCGCCGTGGCATATTGCCATTTTTCATCAATTCGGTGCAATTGTTCTGTGGTATGTTGTCATGAGAGCTCGTTTTTTAGCAGCTTATCCACCTCAACAATCAATAAATTAGACGGTAAAATTAGATTTGAATAAAACTTCTAGTGCCCTTGATAAATTATTTGAGTTCCACAAAATTACTATAGCCTTAAATAAAGTTATTGAGAGAAATAGCTGGGATCAGGAGGCTATTATGCCCTCTGGTGCATTGGTGGATAGAGCAGAAGAACAAGCATGTCTAATGGTTATTGCACATAAGCGACAGACATCTAATGAATTTTCAGATTTACTAAACTCCATCAAGATAGAAAATTTATCAAAAAATGAATCGAGACAAATTTCTTTAATGAAAAAAGAGTTAAAACGTGCTCTTAGCGTCCCAAATGACTTGATTGGAGCCTTGGCAAAGCACACTACTCTGGCTCATTCTGTGTGGGTTGATGCTCGTAAAAATAACGATTTTCGAAGGTTTTTGCCACAATTTTCCAAAGTATTGGAACTCCGAAAAGAAGAAGCTGATGCAATCAGGCAGGATACTGATTTATCAAGATATGATGCTTTGTTGCAAGACTATGAACCAGATATAAAATCTGATTATATTGATACTATTTTTGATACACTGAGACCGGCGCTAGTCGACTTGAGGGCTCAAGTGCTTGATCGACCACCTGTCCAAGAAATAAATGGCCATTTTCCTATAGATAAGCAGAGGGCATTATGTAACGAAGTTGCTGCTACTTTTGGATATGATTTCTCGAGAGGGCGCATAGATACTGCTGTTCATCCTTTTTGTTCAGGCAGTGGTAATGATGTAAGGATTACCACACGCTTTGATGTAAATGATCCTTTGGGTAGTATATATTCTACCATTCATGAAGTTGGACATGCCTTGTATGAGCAAAACATTGAAAAAGAATATAACTTTTCCAGTATTGGTCGAGGTGTGTCGATGGGCGTTCATGAAAGCCAGAGCCGAATTATGGAAAACCAGCTAGGTAGATCCGAAGCGTTCTCTGAATGGCTATTTAAAAAGTTTTTGGATTATTTTGGTGATATTGGCATTGAGGACAGTGCTTCTTTTTATAAATCTATCAACTCTGTTAAAAACGGTTTTATAAGAACTGAGTCAGATGAATTACAATATAATCTCCACATCTTATTGAGGTATAGGATTGAAAAATGGTTAATTGATGGTCACCTGAATGCTGATGATCTTGAATATGTCTGGAACGAGGAGTTTGAAAAGGATTTTGGATTATCCATAAAATACCCCAGTGATGGTGTTTTGCAGGACGTACATTGGTCTGAGGGGCTTTTCGGTTATTTCCCTACCTACTCGTTAGGCAATGTTTATGCTGGATGTTTGTTTGAAGCTATGCAAAATCAGCTGCCTTTATTAAACAAAAATTTAAAAATTGGTAATTTATCGGAAGCTACCGAATGGCTTTCAAGCTCAGTGCATCAGCATGGTTCGT
>CABZJF010000074.1:0-2147 GCA_902525915.1 Paracoccaceae bacterium
TGGAATGTTTTTCTTTGATGATAACATATTCTGCCTCCAGAAAGACAACCCGGTAGGGGAGCGACTGAGCAAAATAGCAAAAGAAAAAGGAATGTTGTTGATGGTCTGCGATCAGTGTGCGGTAAGGCGTGAGCTGGCAGAGGGAACTTTTGAGCAGTGCGGAAGCGGAGAGGTTAAACCAAAAGGACTTGTGGATGGAGTGCAAGCGGGTTGTTTTCCACAACTTTACCAGGCTCTTGCTGGAAGTCCTCCAGACCAAGTAATTACTCTCTGAAGAGAGCCTTTTGCTCTTGAATCAAAGCAATTAACACTTGCTGCTTTTGCCTCGCGTGACGGTGGGTCTATTGCTTAAACAGGTCGACAAAAAAGTTAATTTGACGTTGTCATAACACACGACACATAAAAGCGCTTATGAAGAAAACTAACACATTACTATCAATCTGTACTCGATGCCGTGATGGGCGCGAAGATATGCGTGAAAATCGTGGTGGAACCCGACTTGCCGAAGAGTTTATGAAGCGCGCCACTGAACAAATTGGCTTCAGTGTCAGAGGAGTTTACTGCATGAGCCAATGTAAGAGGCCATGTGTGGTTTCTTTTACAGCTGCAGATTACTTTACTTACTCATTTGGAGACCTCGACCCAGAATGCTCTGAGCATATAGATGCACTTTTTACGTTTGCTGAGATGTATGCGAGTGCTCCAGAAGGATTTGTATTGCGTAATGACAGACCAGAGGTTCTGCGAGCAGGTATCCTTGGAAGGTATCCACCAATAAAAACAGCGTCGGAATTAGTTTCAACTTTATCAAAAAAATAAATCAAACTTGCTACAACCGTAGCAAACCAAGTGGCTCAAATAAATAACTTAGTGAGTGAATGGCAGGTAATGTGGGTTGCAGTGGGGTAACCTGTGGACGAGTGGACCATGTGGACCATCCTGAGAGGTAGGGGGGGTCAAAAGTCGAGGCAATTATATAGGTAAATATCCTGCTCTCACATTTTTCATTTGAAAGTTTCAAGAAAATTTAATAAATCTGTAACTTAATATGGGTACACGTGATCTTGTAACGTTTTAGGGGGTAACTATGTCTTGGTTTCTAAAAGGTGATTATTACGAAAATTGTTCATGCACTAATACTTGCCCTTGCACATGGTCTTCTATGTCAGCACCTGCAACCAATGATTATTGCAGAGCCAACTTAGCCTTCAAAGTATCCGAAGGGGAAGTCAACGGTATTAATATGAGTGGTCTAGTTTTCGTAATTATAGTAGACTCTCCGGCTTTGATGTCAGATGGTGGATGGAAAGTTGGGGTAGTTGTGAACGAAAGCACAACTGACGAACAGATGGGTGCTCTGGGTGAGGTAATGAGCGGTGATATTGGTGGTCCAGCTGCCATGCTCAAAGACATGATTGGCGAGATGCTGGGAATGGAGGGTCATCCAGTTTCAATAGATGCCAAAGGCAACGACTTTCATATCACGATTGGACAATCGTTTGAGTATAATGCAACCATAATTACAAACCCAATGACAGAAGAACCAGTAAAGATCGTCGGCATGATGCATCCGGCAGGAGACGAGCTAACAATGGCGAATGTGCACAAATCGAACGCATCAATTATGGGTGTATCCTTCTCTGGAGAAAACTTAAGCGGCTATACTACCCAATTTAGCTGGGCGGCATAATCTGAGAGCTTTATGTTACTAGCATCGCGGCAAGCCCCAACTGTCTTCTTGGTCTTGCTTTTAGCTGGCCTTTGTTGGGCTATATTGGCGTGGCTCGTTATAGATATGTGCCACCCAATAGCAATGATGACAATGCCCATGTCTCCCGCTTGGAGCACGAGTAACTTTATAGCGGTTTTTCTCATGTGGGCGATAATGATGGCCGCTATGATGCTGCCATCTGCACTTCCTATGATAATCATTCATAGGAAGATGTCATCTACGAGCACCAATGGTGTAACCACAGCAGTTTTTACTGCCGCATACCTCATTATTTGGTCTGTTTTTTCGATCTTCGCAGTCACTACCCAGTTTTTTGCGCACGGTTTAGGAGTTCTTAACCCGTCAGACTTAACGCTGTCGACATTGCTTTCGGCGATAGTGTTGATCGCCGCAGGAGGCTTCCAATTCACAAAAC
>CABZJF010000075.1:0-2037 GCA_902525915.1 Paracoccaceae bacterium
AAAGCAAAGGCCGCGATAGAGAAAGCAGAACAAGAACTTGATAAAAAAATAGTTACCCCAATAATTAAATTGGAAAAATTTTACATCGCCGAAGATTATCACCAAGATTACTATAAAGGCGAAAATTTTGTTCTCACCAGATTTGGTCCAAGAAAACAATCTAATGCGTATAAACTCTATAGGAATTCATGTAGAAGAGACGATACCGTCAAAGAGCTTTGGGGGTCTTCAGCGCAATTTACCGAATAAACTAAGGTGATGATTAAGTATGATCCTAACTTTGATGCGTGCCGACTTTACAGGACGCAAGAACAGCCATATTTAATATATCTGTTGCATTTGAGGCTGTAGAACATATCTGAATAGATTTATCTATGCCTGTAAGAATTGGGCCAATAACCGTTGCACCAGCCATTTCCTGCATCAGTTTTACGGAAATACTAGCTGAATGTCGTGCCGGCACGACCAGTATGTTCGCAGGCCCTGATAAGCGACAAAAGGGATACGCTTCCATCGCCTTCATATTCAGAGCAACATCTGCTGTCATTTCTCCCTCATATTCAAAATTAACTGACCTAGCATCAAGTTCTGCTGGTGCAAGATACATTTTTTCTGCTCGCTCTGACACTGGATGGCCGAATGTTGAAAAGCTGACAAATGCAACCCTTGGCTCTAAACCTAATTGGCGAGCTACCACTGCAGCATTTTCCGCAATATCAGCCAGGTCCTTTTCATTAGGCCACTCTTGGACCAAAGTATCACTTATTAATATTATTCTTCCCTTGTGAATTAATGCAGTGACCCCTGTAACACCATTATCAGCATTTGCATCAAATACGTGATTAATTCTATCAAGAACAATTGCTGATTTTCTGGTCACCCCTGTAACCAGACCGTCTCCATGTCCATGTGCCAACATCAATGCAGCAAAAACATGCCGATCTCTTGAGGCTATTCTGTGTACATCTGCTGGATCAAAACCTTTTCTCTTCAGGCGGTCATATAAAAAATCTTTGTAAGATTCCAAGTGCTCTGTTTTTGCGGCATTAACTACCTCAAGCTCATTAATTGCGTCTGCTAAGCCTAAATCTTCAAGCTTAGATTTTACGTCATCATCTCTTCCAACTACAAGAGACTTACCCAGACCACTACGCTGATATGTTACGGCAGCTCTAAGAACTCTTTGGTCATCACCCTCTGCAAATATCATCGTTGCTTGGTTTGACCGTGCCCTAACGTGCATCCCTTGTAGGATTGAAGCAGTTGGATCCATCCTGGATTTAAGCGATAATTCATAATTAGGAAGGTCGATGATTGGACGCCTTGCCGCTCCTGTTTGCATTCCAGCTTTAGCAACTGCGGGCGGGACTCGAAAAATCAAGCGCGGATCAAATGGGGTTGGTATAATATAATCGCGCCCGAATTTTAATTCCCTTCCGTAAGCTACAGCAACTTCATCTGGCACATCTTGGCGAGCAAGTTCCGCAAGGGCGGTAGCACATGCTATCTTCATCTCTTCATTAATTGCCCTGGCATGAATATCTAAAGCCCCTCGAAACAGATATGGAAATCCCAAAACGTTGTTAACTTGGTTTGGATAATCACTTCTGCCAGTAGCAACAATCGCATCAACACGCACTTCATGTGCTTCTTCAGGAGTTATTTCAGGATCAGGATTTGCCATTGCAAATATTACTGGATCTTTTGCCATGGTTTTAAGCATTTCTTGGGTAACAGCGCCTTAAGGATGAGATGGACATTCCTGTATTTCATGACGATCAACACGGAACAGCAGTAATTTGTGCAGCTGGTCTAATAAACGCCTTGTACTTATCCGATAAGAAGATCGAAGAAGTAAAAATTGTTTTGAATGGTGCGGGTGCAGCAGGAATAGCTTGTATTGAGCTTCTAAAGTTTATGGGTGCTCGTCACGAAAACTGTATAGTTTGTGATACGAAAGGAGTAATCTTCCAGGGACGTACAGAGGGTATGAACCAATGGAAATCTGCACATGCAGCAAAAACAAAGTCAAGGACA